>JBGPFC010000003.1:0-205496 GCA_041483195.1 Candidatus Eiseniibacteriota bacterium | reverse complement strand
GGAAGCCACTCCTCGATGGAGGGCGGCAACAGCAACTGCTGATCGGGCTGGTACGGGCGGAAGGTCTTCATGTCCGCATCTTCCACACCGTCACCAGTCCACGCCAGAACTTTGACGAATACTCGGACAGGCTCCTAGCCGGTCCGCACGCCCTCGGCCCAGCAGCGCGCGAACCAGAAGCCTGCGTCGGGACGCGCGCCCCACGCGCGGATCGACGCGAGCGTCTGGTCGTAGCAGGCGCCGTCGAGCAGCGCGCCGCCCACCACCGCCTCGCGCGCTCCATCGAGAATGCTCGCGAGGTTGCGCACGAACAGCTCGAGCCTTCCGTCGCCCGAGCAGCCGCCGAAGAACAGCCACTGGTTGCGCCGCGGCGCCGCGCCGGCATCGTGGAGCAGCGTGACCAGCCGCCGCCCGATGTAGGGATCGTTCCCCACGCGGTCGTAGCTGCGCATGTAGGCGTGCCAGATCGCGCCGAGGCCGGGCGGCTCTGGCCAGAGGCGCATGACCTCGTGGTCGTCGTCCTCGAGCACGATGCGTCCGCCCGGCTTCGCGGCGCGCACCATCGCTCGCACCACGCTGAGCGGATCGGGCACGTGCTCGAGGACGAAGCGCGCGTGCACCACGTCGAACGAGCCCCACTCCCCGGGCGCCAGCTCGAGCGCCATCACGTCGCCCTCGCGCAGCTCGATCAGGCGCTCCTCGCCGGCTTCGCGCGCCTGGCGCCGCGCCTCGGCGATCTGTTCGACGCTCCGCTCGATCCCGATCACGCGGCCGGAGGGACCCGCGGCGCGGGCCATGCCGCGCGTGAGCTGCCCGAGCCCCGCGCCCAGGTCGAGCACGCGCTCGCCGCCGCGCAGCGCCAGCGCCGCGAGCGACGAGTCGTTCAGCAGGTCGTTCATCGTGGAGAGGCGCTGCTGCTCCTCGGCATGGGTGCCGTGGACGTAGCGCGAGCCGGAGTCCGGGCCGTTCACGAGTGCCACCGTTCGACAATGGGTCGCATGTGCTCCTCCGCACGGGCCCCGCTACGAGCGCTCAAGAAGGCCCCCCGAATGGCCGAAATTTGCAGTGTCCCCACACGAGCGGCCGGCGGGAAGCCGAATGTATACTGCATTCGGCTTCCCGCTGCCTGCTCCCTTGATTCGCGCACATTCCACGGAGGCCGGTTGCCGGTCGCCGCGCGCCGAAGGAGACCGCACGATGCGCACGCACTTCAAGCCGCTCGCCTGGCTTCCCCTGCTGCTGGTCCTCTCGTGCGCAGCGCCCAGCGAGCTGGTGCGGCGCAGCGAAGTGTCGCTCCAGCAGGGCGACGCCATGAAGGCGTTCGACTGGGCGCGCCGCGCGCTCGACAAGGAGCCCGGCAACGCGCACGCGCGCGACGCGATGACGCGGGCGGGGAGAGTGCTCATGGAGGACGCGAAGGCCCGCATGCTGAACCTGGCCGAGGTGGACACCATCGGCGCGGCGAAGCAGTCGATCGAGCTCGACGCCTTCCGCGCGCAGTTGAATCGCTACCGCGTCATCCTCCCGCACGACGGCGCCTTCGAGGCCAACGAGGCGCAGATTCGCTCGGGCGCGGCGGGGGCGTACTACAACATGGGAGCGCGGAGCCTCGCCGGGCACCGCCCGCGCCAGGCCTACCGTGAGTTCACCGAGTGCCAGCAGTTCTCGCCAGACTACCGCGACGTGGCCGCCCGCATGGACCGCGCCTACGCGCTGGCCGTCACGCGCGTCGCGATCCTGCCCTTCAACAACGAGGTCGCGATCTCCGCGCTCTCGCCGCAGATGATGGAGGAGACCTACAGCCAGGTCGTCCGGCTGAACAACATCCGCTCGCTGCCGTTCACGCGGCTGATCAGCCCCGACCAGATCTACGGCAAGCTCACGATGGCCGACGCGGTCCACATGAGCCGGGCCGCAGCCATCAAGGTCGGCCGGGCGCTGGGCGCGCAGCGCATCGTGATCGGCCGCTACTACGCGCTCCGCGCGGAGACCAACAACGACACCTATCACGAGACCATCTTCCACAAGGTGCCGGGCGTGAAGAACGCGGAGGGCCCGACGCGCGATCGCTTCGAGGAGCAACGCTTCGAGGCGGTGCGGCGCGAGCGCACGATCACGGTGAGCTTCGAGTTCGAGGTGATCGACATCGACGAGGAGACGCCGCTCGCGCATCGCGGCGACGACCGGAGCGTGGTCGCGCGCACCGTGTACACGCGCTTCCAGCCGTCCGGCAACTGCGACGACTACTGCCTGGTGCCCCCTGACGCGAAGGCCGCCGACCCCGATCGCGCGAAGGGCGTCGAGGGCGAGTGGAAGGAGAAGTTCGGCTCGCTGACGCTGCCCAAGTTCCTCGACCGCGCGGCGAAAAGCTCGGGCCGCACCCGCTACGAGTCGCGCTTCCGCGGGGAGTTCGTGCACGCGAGCGACCCCGTGTATCTCGACGACCTGCCGCCCGAGGGCGACCTCGCGTTCATCGCGCTCTCCGATCTGTGGGAGCCGCTGGCCGCCACGCTGCGCGATCTCGACGGACGCGACACCGTGGACCTGCGAGGGATCGCCGACGGCGACTGAGGCCAGCCGCGGGCGGCGAGCGCTCCGGCCCTGAGACGCCGCCCGCATTCCGCAGGCCGCTCCCGCGCCCGCGCTACTCCACCGGCCCGATCCCACGGCGGTGGAAGATGCCGAGCAGCGTGCGAACGTGCGCGCCGCGATACAGATTGCGATCGGCATCGAGGATCGCGCGCGCCCCGCGCGCGAACGTGGTGAAGCCGTCGAGCTGGAAGTGGCTCTCGACGATGATGGGGTCGGCGATCCTGCGGGTGAGCGCCTTCCATATGTCCCACAGCGTGGCCGACCAGATCATGCCGTTCTCGTGCTCGTCTGCATCGTCTGCGACGTCGAAGTTCTCGAAGGTCAGCTCGCTCACCATCGGGCGCTGGCAGGGCGGGTCGTAGTCGGTGTTCGTGATGCCATCCCACGACATGACGCTGTCGAGGAAGCGCGGCGGCTTCTTCGCTGCGAACAGGCTCGCGGCGAAGTAGTCGGCGAATCCTTCGCCCATCGCGGCGGCCTGGTGCGACTGGCCGAAGTCGGGGCAGATCGCGTCCTGCACCGCGTGGCCGAACTCGTGGACGATCACCTCGGCGTCCTCCGCGTCGTCCACGCCGCCGGTCCCGAACGTGAGGCTGCGCCGGTCGGGGCTGTACCACGAGTTGTCGTCGCGCGTGCCGTGCGCGTCCACCTCGAGCGGCTCGCGGAACAGCGCGCGAGCGCCGCGATAGCCCAGCTCCACGAGCCGGCCGATCGCGGCGTCCACGTGGTAGTACGCCATCGCCTCGTCGAACCCGCGCTTCGTGCTCACCGTGTCCACGAACTCGCCGGCGGATCGTACGCGCCTCGACGTGAGCCGCGTCGAGACGCGCGCGCCATCGAGCACCCGCGCGCTGGCGAGCCGCCGCAGCGTGACCGTGCGATACGCGTCGGCGGGCGGCTTGCGCGGATTCCCGTTGTCGTCGAGCGGCTGCCACCCGCGCGCCTTGACCACCGGATTGGGATCGAAGATGCGGGCGCGGCGCGTGATCGGGCGCTGCTTGCGCCGCCGCGCCGCGCCCGCGAACGCGATGTTGTCCCAGCTGTGGAGCACCGTGCCGCGCTCCGCGTCAACGAACACGATCCACTCGGCGCGCGGGTGCGCGCGGTGGATGCGAACCTTCCACGCGGAATGGAGCCTGGTCTTCGTCCAGAACCACACGCGCTCGATCTTCGACGGGGCGAGCCGCGCCCGCGACGAGACGTGGCGCTTCGCGACCCCGCGGGCGCGTGTCTCGGAGACGCGGAACTCCGGCGCCCCGGGCAGCCGATCGCGCGGCACCGCGCGGCTCTTCACGAAGTACACGCGGCCGCGCCGGTCGACGTGCACGGTGACGAACGAGCGATGGATGCGCAGCCGATGATGCAACTGGGCGAAGATGACGTGCGTGGCGCTCAGGCTCTCGATGATGCGCGGCTTGCCGAGCTTGCCGATCAATCCTTCGACGCCGAGGAGGCCCGCGTTGGCCGTGACGAACTCGTGCGCGATCGCGGGCGGCTTGCCGGCGCGCGGCGCGGTGCGGAATCCCCAGACTTCCTTAGGAGTGCCGAAGTCCTTGCCCGGGACGATGCGGTACTTGCCAGGAACGAGCGGCTTCATCGCGGTCTCCTTTCCACGGGTCGGCCGCCGGCATGTGCCGGCACGCGCGGGGGAGAAGCTAATTCACCACCGCGAACCGCGCCACACGAGTGTTGTGGCCCTGAACGAGCCGCGCAAAATACACGCCCGCGGACAGGCCGCGAGCGGGCGTGAGGTCGGCCTCGTGACGCCCGGCGCCCATCGATTCGACCGCGCGCTCGATGACGCGGCGGCCCGCGACGTCCAGCAGCTCCAGCGTGGCGGGCTCGGAACTCGGCAGCGCGAACCACAAGATAATCTTCGTGCCGTGCGAGGGATTCGGCCGCGCGTTCTCGAGTGCGAACGCCACCGCCTTCAGCGGGGACACGTCCGTGGTGCCATTGGGACCGAGCGTCGCGAACGCGCTCTCGTTCCCGTTCCGGTCCACCGCCGAGAGCTTGTAGTAACCGCCGGCGGGTCCCACATCTGCCGCACCCGTGTCCGCGCTCGCCGCCACCAGATTGCCTGCGCCGGGAATGAATCCCGCGCTCGTCCCGCGATAGAGCTTGAACGTCGCGAAGTCGGCGGCGGGGCTCACCCCCCAATGAAGGTGCGTCGCGCCCGCCAGGTACGCGGCCGTGAATGGCGCGGGCGCGGGCGGTGGAAGATTGTCCACGGAGAATCCGTTCTCGACGCCCGAGTCGAAGAACGTGAACGGGTCGCCGGTCGCGGCGCGCACCATGAAGGCCGAGTACTCGAGCGCGGCGGCGGTGGCGTCCACCAGCGTCGGCACCACGACGCTGTACTCGGTCTCGCCGTGGGCGGGCGCGGTCATGAGATAGGTCCAGCCGGCGAGCGCGATGCTCGAGGGCGAGGCCGCGAGGGATGAGGCATCCGAGACCTCGCTCGCATTCGTGGCCCCCGGCAGCGGATCGTTGCGACGATAGACCTCGTAGCCGGTGACGATGGCGCCGGACCCGGGTGAATCCGCCGACGAGCGCAGGATCCGGAGCTGCGCCTGGCGGCCCTGGTCGTTGCGGACGTCCGAGGTCAGCGCGATGGCCGGGGGAGTGGCGAACTTCTCGACGCGATGGTTGAACACATCTGCGACGTAGACATTGCCGGCAGCGTCGAGCGCAACTCCGGCCGTGCCGCTGAATTGGCCGTTGCCGGATCCGCCCGAGCCGAACTGTGAGAGGTAGGTGCCCGCGCCGGTGAACTTCTGGATGCGGCTGTTGCTGTAGTCCGAGACGTAGAGGTTGCCGGCGGCGTCGGTGGCCAGGTGCGTAGGGGTCGCGAACTGACCGTTGCCACTGCCCAACGAGCCCCACTGAGTGACGTAGGCGCCCGCGGCGGTGAACTTCTGGATTCGACTGTTGCCATTATCCGAGACGTAGACGTTGCCTGCCGGGTCAATCGCGATGCCGGAAGTGTTCATGAACTGCCCGTTGCCGCTCCCCAATGTGCCCCACTTGGTCACGAAGGCGCCCGCGCCCGTGAACTCCTGGACGCGGTTGTTGTTCGAATCCGCGACGTAGACATTGCCGGCAGCGTCGATGGCCAGGCTGTTGGGCTGACTGAACTGGGAGTTGCCGCTGCCCGACGATCCCCACTGGCTGATGTAGGTACCCGTTCCCGTGAACTTCTGGATGCGACTGTTGTTCTGGTCCACGACGAAGACGTTGCCGGCGCCGTCGACGGCCACGGCGCGGGGGTAGGCGAACTGCGAGATGCCGGTTCCGTTCGAGCCCCACTGGGTGATGTAGGAACCCACTGACGTGAACTTCTGGATGCGGTGGTTGAACGCATCCGCGACGTAGATGTTGCCGGCGGCGTCGGTGCCCAGGCCGTTGGGGTAGTAGAACTGCGAGTCGCCGGAGCCGAACGAGCCCCACGTCAACAGGAACTTGCCTGCCGGCTCGGAGAGCGCCGCTCCGGCGCCGCTGAATTTCTGGATGCGGTGATTGTTGTTGTCCGCCACGTAAACATTGCCGGCCGCATCGATCGCCATGCCGGTCGGGTAGCTGAACTGTCCGTTGCCGGATCCGATCGAGCCCCACGCGGTGAGCTGCGTGCCCGTGCCGCTGAACTTCTGAATGCGAAAGTTGTTCTGATCCGCCACGTACACGTTTCCGACCGCGTCGGTGGCGATCCCGGTGGGCGCATCGAACTCCCCGTTGCCACTCCCTGACGTACCCCACTGGGCGAGGTAGGCGCCGGTGCCTGTGAACTTCTGAATCCGGTCGTTGAACTGATCCGCGACGTAGACGTTGCCGGCGGCGTCGAGTGCGACACACGTGGGGTACTTGAACTCCCCGTCGCCGGTGCCGGGGGAGCCCCACTGGGTGAGATAGGTGCCCGCACCGTTGAACTTCTGGATCCGCTGATTGGACCGATCCGCGACGTAGACGTTGCCCGCGGCGTCGGTGGCGACGCCGAACGGGGTGCTGAACTGGCTGTTGCCGGTTCCGGGTGTGCCCCATTGGCCGAGGTAGGTGCCGGCGCTCGTGAACTTCTGGATCCGGTTGTTGCCCTGATCCGACACGAACACGTTGCCGCTGGGATCGACGGCCACGCCCCCCGGGTTGTTGAACTGGCCATTGCCGCTTCCCAGCGATCCCCACCTGGCAATGAAATTCCCGAGCCGGTCGAACTTCTGGATGCGGTGGTTCGACATGTCCGCAACGTAGATGTTGCCGAGCGCGTCCGTCGCGAGCCCGATTGGACTCTCGAACTGCGCGTTGGCCGAGCCCTCGTTTCCCCAGGCCAGCACGAAGGTCGGAGTGGTCGGGGCGGTGGAGGCGCCGGCGAGGGGCGCGGCGAGGAGCAGGAACACGAACGTGGATGGGAGCTTCGAGGCGCGAAACATGGGCGACTCCTCGGGGGCAAGGGTGCGGCCCGCGCCATGATTGGCACCGGGCGAGCCCGCATCGACGCCCGTCCTGAGGAGTCCCTTCCCCGGAAGACGCGGAGGCGCTCAATGAATAATTGTATGGCCGGCGGGAGGAGTTACCTAGGGGTGATTGTAATGGTGAGTAGCCGCCCGACCCTTGTTGCGCACCGTCAGGCATCCGGAGTTCCGGCCCCGACCGCGTCGTCGCGCGGGCGACTCGCGCTGAACGTCGACCTCAGTAGTACTCCACCCGGAGTCGCTCGCCGCATTCGCTCTGGAGCACGAACCGCCCTCTGAGGTCCGACTCGACCCAGAGCGTGTCGATCCCGTCGGCCCCGCGCTCGACGAGGATTACGGAGAGATCGGCCTGCTCGCGAGCCATCCGCTTCGCGTCGGCTGGCCCCATCCCGAGCAGGGCGACACTCGCGGAGTCCGCCGTCATCGCGCTCGACGCCAGCACTGTGACCGAGGCCAGTCCCGCGACCTGAGGTCCGGAGGGCGTCCGCGGGTCGCTCGTGAAGGTCTTGCCGCCGGCCACGTCGAACTGCTCGTACTCGCCGGTGGTCGCGATGGCCTGCCCCTGCGCCAGGTGGAGCTGCGCGAAGCACGGAGTCGGATCGCGAGGGTCGCGGATCCCGACGCCCCAGTAATCCGCCGAGCGGGACGGGTAACTCACCTGGCGGAGTAGCGCCGTATCGGCCGCTGCCTTCGCGGCAACGACGGTGATGCGGCTGGTGAACGCGGCGGCGATCGTGGCAGTCGGATCGAGCCCCCGAGCCGGCGCGTCTGGCGCGTTCGGCGCGGCCAAGCGCCGTGCTGCGATTTCTCGCCCGACGCTTGCGACCCCGCTCGCCACACGCACCCCGAGTGCTGCGAGCGCCGTGAACTCTGGACGATCGGAGAACCATGCGCTCGCCATCGCGTTGGTGCCCGTCTTCTCCTCCCGCAGCCGCGCGCGCCAGGCGATCGGACAGCCCACTCCGGTCGCCGGGATCTCGTCCGCCACGAAGCCCTCGGTCTCGCCGTCCCGCACGAGCATGCGCGGCCCCACCCAGACGCGGTCCACCTCGGGGGCCGGCGGTGCGACGCCGTACCACGCCAGCACGCCGAGGTACCGGGCACGCTCCTCGCCCGCGGGCGGGATCGCGTCGTACGCCCAGTGCCCGCGCCGGACGAGCAGGCTCGCCCAACGCTCGACGGCGCTGAAGTCGGCGCTCGCGACCTGCACGGTATCGAGCGTCGCATGGTGTACCGCCTCGGCGAAAGCGAGCATCGCGCGGGACTCGTCGACGTGGCCGAGCAGCGCCAGGCGCGCGGCCTCGCGCGGAATGAAACCGTCGCTGTCGTTCAGCGCGATGCGGAAGAAGTTGGTATAGAGGCGCTGCGCACCGCGGACCGCGGCAAAGCGCGTCACGTCGTCCTCGTCGCCCATCACCACCGGCTCGAGCAGCACGCGTCGCCATGCCTCGCGCGCGAGCACGCGCCCCAGGTCCGGCGTCGCGAGCACGCGCTCCTGCACCTTGCGGCTGCACAGCGAGCTGTTCCAGGTGGCGAGGCGATAGCCCACCGAGTAGCCGGAGAGTGTGCCGAGCACGTTGGCCATCAGCGAGACCGGCCTCACGAAATCGAGCGTGGCGCGGTACAGCTCGTTGAACTGCTCGGGCAGGAGCGAGCGTCCGGAGTAGCGCGGGACCTCGAGCCAGAGACCCTCGGCCACGTGTCCGCGCACCTGGAGCGGGCGATAGAAGGTGCCCGTGATGGTGCGGTTGTAGTCGTGGTCGCGCGCCGCGGGCATGAAGCTCCGCGCATCGACGTCATACTGACGGAAGACCTTGCCGCCGGCCGAGAGCTCGACCAGGAAGCGCGCGGTGGTATCCGATGGCGACTCGCGGTACGAGACCACGCTCATCTGGTTGAACAGTTCGGCGTATGGGACCGCGTGGGGGTCGGGGCGCGACTGAGCGCCCACGACGACACCGAGCACGCACAGAACCAGGAATACCGTCAGGAGCTGGCTCTTGAGCAGGAACCGGGCGACCGGCCCGAGGGACCGGGTCAGATCTCGGGGGCGCGCTTTGCTCTTCTTGGCCACGGGTGCCCCGATCGTGGTGGGTGGATGCGAGGACCACGCGGTCTTCCGGCTGGGACCGGCCCGCGGCGGCGCTCGTGAGTTATCGGCACCGGCGGTGGGAGAGTTGACCGGCTGGAACGATCGGCCCGGTGTCGGGCCTGGCGGGCAAAGACCCGCACGGGAGCCCCGCCACGTTTGACCCCACCCCACACCCCGCCTAGGCTCCCGCGCTTACTCCGCGAGCCGCGTCGTTCCGCACTTCTCTGCGTCCGCCGCCGCCCGAGCCGGCCGCGAACGCCCAGCCCTCCACGGAGATCCGCCCTGAGCGCATCCACTCCCGCGCCGTCGCTTCCCGCCGGCGTCACGCAGCCCATTCCGCGCGCGCTGATTTCGCTCGCGCTGCCGGTGCTGGCCTCGCAGATGCTGCGGCTCGCCTATCAGTGGGTGGACGCGATCTGGGTGCGCGGGCTCGGCGTGCAGGCGACCGCGGCCGTCACGACCTCGCTGTTCGTGATGTGGTGGGTGTACGCGCTCAACGACGTCTTCGCGATCGGCGTCACCGCCTACGCGAGCCAGCTGCTGGGCGCGGGTGATCGCCGCCGCGCCGGCGTCGCTGCGTACAAGGGGTTGCGCGCCTCCGCGCTGCTCGGGCTCGCGGGCACCGTCGCCGGCATCTTCTTCGCGCGGCGCATCGTCGCCCTGATGAATCCGGACCCTCACTCCGCCGCGAGCGGCGTGGCCTTCCTGAGCGTGGTGCTCATGGGCGCGCCGCTGCCGATGATGGCGTTCACCTGCGAGAGCATCATGCGCGCCTCTGGCGACACGCGCACGCCGCTCCTGATCGATCTGTGCGCGGTGGGGCTCAACGCGATCCTCGATCCGTTCCTCATCTACGGCCTGGGCCCGTTCCCGAAGATGGGCGTGGCGGGCGCGGCGTGGTCCACGGTGATCGCGCAGGGCGTGATGGTGGCGGGCTACCTGCTGATGGCGGCGCGCGGGCATCGCGCGTTCCCGCTCGCGCGGCGCGCCGAGGGCGAGCCGGTGCGCATCGCGGGCATGGCGCGCGTCGGGGTGCCGGCCGCGATGATCGGCATCCTGTTCTCGGTCGTGTACGTGGCGTTCGTGCGCTCGGCGTCGCGCTTCGGGCCCGCCTCGATGGCGATCGTGGGGATCGTGAACCGCATCGAGGCGCTCCAATTCGCGACCTCGTTCGCGCTCGGCACGGCGGGCGCGGCGTTGGTGGGGCAGAACCTGGGCGCGGGGCTGCCGGATCGCGCGGCGCGCGTGATCCGCACCGGCCTCCTCTGGAACATATGGGTGTCTGGCGCGCTCACCGTGGTGCTGATGGCAGTGCCCCGCATCTTCCTCGCGATGTTCAGCTCCGATCCGGAGGTGCTGCGCCTCGGCGTGCCGTACCTGCGCGTGCTCTCGCTGTGCATCGTCGTGAACGGAATGGAGATCGTGACCGCCGAGGCGATCATGGGCTCCGGGCACACGCGCGCGGTGTCGTGGATCTTCAGCTCGTTCTCGCTGCTGCGCATCCCGCTCGCGTTCCTGGTGCCGGACTGGACGGGCACCGGCGTGGTCGGGATCGCGTGGGTGATCAGCGTGACCTGCTTCGTGCGCGGCCTGCTGATCGTGGGGTGGGCGGCGCGCGGCACCTGGAAGCGCGGACTCACGCGCGAGCTGGGCGGAGTGGGCGCGCCGACCGGCTGAGGCGCCCCCCGCACTCGCCCTATTATCCCGGCGGCCCACGGGGTAGTCTCCCCCCGTGCACTATCCGTACATCATCGTCGGCGGCGGGCTCACCGGCGCGTCCGCGATCGAGGGCATCAGATCGCGCGACACGGACGGCGCGATCCTCATGCTCTCGCTCGAGAACCACCCGCCCTATCACCGGCCGCCGCTCTCCAAGGATCTCTGGTTCGGCAAGAAGACGCTCGATGAGCTCCCGGTGCATGCCGACGATTTCTATCGCGGGCAGAAGGTCGAGCTGATCCTGCGCCGCGAGGTGGTCGAGCTGGATCCCGCGACCCGCACCATCTGGGACGATCGCGGCGCGCAGTACACGTACGACAAGCTGCTGCTCGCGACCGGCGGGCGGCCGCGCCTGCTCGAAGCCGAGGACGCGACCGGCGAGGGCATCCACTACTTCCGCACGCTCGAGGACTACCTGTACCTCGCGAGCCAGATCAAGCACGTGCGGCACGCGCTCGTGGTGGGCGGGGGATTCATCGGCTGCGAGCTGGCCGCGGCGATGCGGCACGCCGGCAAGGAAGTCACCCTGCTCTACAAGGACGAGTACCCGCTGCGCCGCGTGCTGCCGCGCGATCTCGGGTTGTTCGTCGCCGACTACTATCGCGAGAAGGGCGTCGAGACCGTCTCGGGCGAGAGCGTCGCCGGGTTCGAGATCCGCCACGGCGAGATCACGGCCACGACCCACAGCCGCAACACGGTGAACACCGAGCTGGTGCTGATCGGGGCCGGGATCTCGCCCAACGTCGAGCTCGCGGAGGCCGCCGATCTCGAGGTCGGCCACGGGATCGAGGTGGACGAGTACGCGCGCACCTCCGACCCGAACATCTACGCGGCCGGCGACGTGGCGGAGTTTCCGTACATCGCGCTCGAGATGCGCACGCGGGTCGAGCACTGGGATCACGCGATCCAGCATGGCAAGGCCGCCGGCGCCAACATGGCGGGGGCCAATCAGCCGTACACGGCGCTCCCGATGTTCTACTCGGACCTCTTCGAGCTCGGCTGGGAGGCGGTGGGCGACCTCGATCCGAGCCGCCCGGTCGAGGCGGTGTGGACCGAGGAATTCCGCGAGGGCGTGATCTTCTACCTGCGCGAGGACACCGTGTGCGGGGCGCTGCTCTGGAACCGGTGGGGCCTGGTGGACTGGGCGCGCGATCTCATTCGCGCGAAGAAGCCCATGTCGAGCGCCGAGCGCGCGGCCGCGATCCCGCCGAAGGAATAGCCGCATCGCGCGCGTGAGCCGTGCACGCCCGGGGCGGGTGCAGCTGCTCGTCGCGCTCGCCCTCTTGATTGGGGCGGCGGTGCACGCGGGCGCCGCGCCCGCCCAATCGCCCGCCGGGATCGCGCCCGCCCGCGGCACGCGCGTCGTCTCGCGCATCCACGAGGGCCTCGTCGAGACGGTGATCGCCGACTCGCTCAACAGCCCGGTGAGCATGGCGGTCGCGCCCGATGGCCGCGTGTTCGTGTGCGAGCAGGGCGGGAGGCTGCGCGTGATCCGAGGCGGCGCGCTGCTTGCCAAGCCGTTCCTGATCGCGCCCACCGTGCCCGACATCGAGGAAGGGCTGCTGAGCGTGGCGTTCGATCCCCGCTTCGCGAGCAATCATTTCGTCTACGTGTGCTACACGGTCGCCCCGCCGCATCGCCACAGCCGGATCGTGCGCGTGATCGCATCGGGCGACACCGCGCTCGCGGGAAGCGCGACCACGCTCTTCGATCTCGACGACGACAACGCGCACCATCACGTGGGCGGCGCGCTCCACTTCGGGCGCGACGGCAAGCTCTACACCAGCACCGGCGACAACGGCGACGACGCGCTCTCGCAAAGCCTCGGCTCCACGTTCGGCAAGCTGCTGCGCATCAACCCCGACGGCAGCATCCCCGGCGATAATCCGTTCCTGCGTCTGACGAGCGGCCACCACCGCGCGATCTGGGCGCGCGGCTTCGCGAACGCATTCACGTTCGACGTCGAGCCGCGCACCGGACGCATCTTCATCGACGACGTCGGCGGGAGCAATTACGAGGAGATCAACGAGGGCGTGGCGGGCGCGAACTACGGCTGGCCGCTCTACGCGGGGCCGGGGGCCAATCCGAAATTCCGATTCCCGGTGTACAGCTACGACCACTCCGCCGGATGCGCGATCACGGGCGGCGCGTTCTACGACCCGCCCGCCGCGATTCTGCCGCGCGAATGGATCGGGCGCTACCTGTTCGCCGACTACTGCCGGAGCGAGATCCGCTGGATCGATCCGGCATCGCCAGCGCATCACGGCGTGCTCGGGCCCACGCTGATCCTGGGCCCGGTGGACCTGCGCGTGGGGCCGGACGGAAGCGTGTACTACCTGGTGCGTGGGACGATCAATCCGGTGGGCGGGAACAATACGTCTAGCGGGATGGTGGTGAGGGTTACGGGCGCGGTGCGCTGAGGGCGCCGTCGCTGCGTTCGGCAAGTACGGCCAGCAACTGGATCCGGGGAGATCGCGCCGGCCCGTTCCCACCCTCACCTTGCCAAGTCGAAGACAAGGGCGCAGGTTCCTCGCTTGTCGGACCGCATCGGGATAGACGTGCCTCGGGCATCCCCTACTGCCCGCCGTTCATGGCGCCCTCCTCGCGGCCGAAAGGTGGTGGCCTGCGATGTCAGGCGCGAGATGGTTGGCGCTGATTGTCGTTGCCCTCGCAACTCTCGGCTCTGTAGCTCAAGCGGCATGGGCGGCGTGGCCGGGCGATCCCATGGTCAACGTGCCACTCTGCACTGCCGCGAGCGACCAGCAAGTCCCCAAGATCATATCGGACGGGGCGGGCGGAGCGATCATCACCTGGCACGATGGCCGCGGCGCCAGCTTCGACATCTACGCCCAGCGGGTGAACGCGGCGGGGGTGCCGCAGTGGGCTGTCGACGGCGTGGCGCTCTGCGCAGCCCCCGGCACACAGTATCGGCCCACGATCGCATCGGATGGCGCGGGCGGGGCCCTCGTCACCTGGGAGGACTTGCGTAGCGGCACGAACAGCGACATCTACGTTCAGTGGGTGAACGCGGCCGGAGTGCCGCAGTGGACCGCCGACGGTGTGGCGCTTTGCGCCGCCGCGGATGACCAACTGTACCCCACCATCGTATCGGACGGCGCGGGGGGCGCGATTGTCACCTGGGATGACCTTCGCAGCGGCACCGACTACGAGATCTATGCCCAGCGGGTGAATGCGGCGGGGGTGCCGCAGTGGACCGCCGACGGCGTGGCGCTCTGCACTTCGCCGAACAACCAGTTCACCCCCACGATCGCGTCGGACGGCGCGGGCGGGGCAATTGTCGCCTGGTACGACTATCGCAGCGGCACGAGCAACGATATCTACGCCCAGCGCGTGAACGCGGCGGGTGCGCCGCAGTGGATCGAAGACGGAGTGCCGCTCTGCACCGCCGAGGGCGACCAGCAGAACGCCGCGATCGCATCGGACGGTGCGAGCGGGGCGATCGTCACCTGGGAGGACTACCGCGACAGTGTCACGAAAATCGACATCTATACCCAGCGGGTGAACGCGGCCGGCGTGCCGCAGTGGACCGCCGACTGCGCGGTGCTCTGCATCGCTGCGAATTTCCAAATTACCCCTGCGATCACACCTGACGGCTTGGGCGGGGCAATCGTCACTTGGCAGGACCGACGCGACGGTATTCACTACGATATCTACGCCCAGCGGATGAACGCGACGGGCGTGGCGCAGTGGACCTCCAATGGCGCGCTCTGCAGCACCGCCGGCAACCAGCTAATCTTGATATCGCAGAACCCCATGATCGTGTCGGACGGTGCAGGCGGTGCGATCGTCGCGTGGTTTCACCACGCCTCCGGCAGCAATGTCGAAATCTACGCCCAGCGGATGAACGCAGCGGGTCTGCCCCAGTGGGCCGCTGACGGCGTGGCGCTATGCACTGCGGTCGACTACCGGTTCGTCCCCACGATCGCATCGGACGGCGCGGGCGGTGCGATCGTCGCTTGGCAAGACCACCGCAGCGGCACCAGCTACGACATTTACGCCCAGAACATCAATGCCGACGGAACGCTCGGTGGAGTCATCCTGTCGGCCCCACCTGTCTCCGTCGCGGCGAGCTTCTGCCTGCGAAGCATTCAGCCCAATCCCAGCTTCGGCAATCCGCGTGTGTCCTTCTCATTGTTGGACGCCACACCGGCGACGCTGGTTCTCTACGACCTCACCGGACGTCGTATCGAGTCACTCTCGGTCGGCAGCCTCGGCCCCGGAGCGCACGTCGCGTCGCTGGGGACGCGGGTGTCCGCTCTGCCTCCGGGGATCTACTGCGTGAGCCTCACGCAGGGGAGTCACCGAGCATTCAGCAAGGTTGCCATCATCCGATAGGGGCTGCCTCGGGCGTGGGCGGGCGGCCGATCACGCACTCAGCGCGCCCTCGAACAAGTGCGTCGTGCTTCCGCCCGCAATGCCCTTGGGCAGTGGCGCGAGCCGCGGCCGAGTACTCCGGCATGCACTCAAGTGGGCAATCTTCGGCCTGTCGGCCGTCCATCCGGAGGCGTACCCTTGCTTGGCGCAGTCGCACTGCGCGTCCCGCCACAGGAAGGCCGTCTCGATGAGAGCATTGCGATCGTTGCTCGTGGCATGCGGCACTCTCATGCTCTGCACCGCTGCCTCGGCCGAGAACCCTCCAGCATTTCTCTTGAAATGGGGAACCCCGCCGATCTTCAACGCTCCCGCCGGCGTGGCGGTGGACGGGAGCGGCAACGTCTACATCGCGGACACCGGCAACAACCGCATTCAGAAGTTCACGAGCAACGGTACATTCCTCGCCCAGTGGGGCTCATTCGGCTCCGGCGACGGGCAGTTCGACACGCCCCATGGCGTGGCGGCGGACGGTAGCGGCAACATCTACGTCGCGGACGCCGGCAACCGGCGCATCCAGAAACTCACGAGCAGCGGCACGTTCCTCTCCAAGTGGGGGTCCGGAGGCTCCGGCGATGGGCAGTTCAATACTCCCTATGGTGTGGCGGTGGACGGGAGCGGCAACGTCTATGTCGCGGACACGGGCAACTACCGCATCCAGAAGTTCACGAGCACCGGCACGTTCCTCTCCAAGTGGGGTTCATTCGGCTCCAGCGACGGGCAGTTCAACTATCCCATCGGGGTGGCGGTGGACGGGAGCGGCAGCGTCTACGTCGCGGACAAGAACAACAACCACATTCAGAAGTTCGCGAGCAGCGGTGCGTTTCTCTCCAAATGGGGGTCGCAAGGCTCCGGCAACGGGCAGTTCTACTATCCCACCGGCGTGGCGGTGGATGGGAGCGGCAACGTCTACGTCGCCGATACCTACAACCACCGCATCGAAAAATTCACGAGCAGCGGTACGTTCCTCCTCAAGTGGGGGTCCCAGGGCTCCGGCGACGGGCAGCTATTCCTTCCCGCCGGCGTGGCGGTGGACGCGAGCGGCAGCGTTTACGTCGCGGATACCGACAACCAGCGCATCCAGAAGTTCTCGAGCAGCGGTGCGTTTCTCTCCAGGTGGGGGTCCGGAGGCTCCGGCGACGGTCAGCTCAATCTTCCGTACGGTGTGGCGGTGGACGGGAGCGGCAACGTCTACGTCGCGGACGCCAACAACAACCGCATCCAGAAGTTCACGGGCGGCGGCGCGTTCCTCTCCAAGTGGGGTCCATACGGCACCGGCTCCGGGCAGTTCAACACTCTCATCGGCGTAGCGGTGGACGGGAGCGACAACGTCTACGTCGCAGATGAAAGCAACCAGTACATCCAGAAGTTCACAAGCAGCGGTACGTTCCTCTCCACATTGGGGTACCCAGGCTTGGGCAACGGGGAGTTCAACTTTCCCTTCGGTGTGGCGGTGGACGGAAGCGGCAACGTCTACGTTGCGGATACTTACAACTACCGTATACAGAAATTCACGAGCGGCGGTACGTTCCTCTCCAAGTGGGGGTCCGGAGGCGCGGGCGACGGGCAGTTCAACCTTCCCTACGGCGTGACGGTGGACGCGAGCGGCGACGTCTACGTCGCGGACACCTACAACCACCGCATCCAGAAATTCACGGGGAGCGGAGCGTTCCTCTCCAAGTGGGGATCCGAGGGCTCCGGCGACGGGCAGTTCTCTTATCCCACGGGCGTCGCGGTGGACGCGAGCGCCAACGTCTACGTTGCGGATGAACAGAACAACCGCATCCAGAAGTTCACGGGCACCGGCACGTTTCTCTCCAAGTGGGGATCCCAAGGCTCCGGCGACGGGCAGTTCAAGCTTCCCTACGGCGTGGCGGTGGACGGGAGTGGAAACGTCTACGTCACTGACAGCGGTAACAACCGCATCGAGAAGTTCGGCTACATTCTCACCCCCACGCTGCTCTGGCTCTTCCAGGGGAACTGGACGAGCGCGGGGATCGAGCTGCGCTGGATCTTCGGCGGTCCCTCGGGCATCGGTGATGCCCGGCTCGAGCGAGCCGATGCCGAGAGCGGACCCTGGGTCGCGGTGAACGGCGAGCGCCATGACGACGGTCAGACCGCGATCTTGCTCGATCGCGAGGTCGTGAGCGGCCGCGGGTACTGCTACCGGCTGACAGCGACGATGTCGAACGGGAGCGTGACCACCTTCGGCCCGATCGCCGTGGCGGCAAGCTCGCACGTCGATCGATTCGAACTGCTGGCGATCGCGCCGAGCCTGAGCACGGACGTGGCGCGAATCAGCTTCGGGGTCGGGCGCGCGGCGCGCGTGCGCCTGAGCGTGCTGGATCTCCAGGGCCGGGTCGTGACGGTGCTCGCGGACGAAGACTATCCGGCGGGACGCCACGAACTGGTCTGGGAGGGAAGAGCCGGCCGTGGCCGGGCGCCTGCCGGGCTCTACTTCGTGCGGTACGAGTGGCCAGGGCAGAGCGCGGTGAAGCGCTTGATGCTGGTGCGCTGACCCCGATCTCCGGGCCGCGCGCCCAGCCTCACGCGCGCCCTCCTTGAGCGCCCCGAAAATTTGCTTCGCACTCACGCGCCCCGCCGACTACTCTTGAGGAGTCTTCGAGCCGCCCCGCGGCTCTCTCCGTACCCCGCGTGGAGCACCCCGTGAAACGCTGGACTCGCGCCGTTCCCGCGCTGCTGGTCGCCGCTCTGCTCGTGTTTGCGATCGTCGCCTCGTCGCGGCGCGCCGGCGCGCGCGCGGGGGCCGCGGCGAACGCGTACTCGTACCCGGGCTGCTCGATCATGCTGCAGGAGGGCGGGAGCGGGTCGCTCTACACCATTGGGACCAATACCGGCATCACGCAGCCGCTGGGCTGCGTGGGCAATGTCGCGGCGTGCAGCCTCAACGTGCAGTCGTCCTTTACCTACAGCACGTTCAACTTCGTGCAGTGGGACCCGACCACGCTCGCGCCCGATCCCACCACGGTGACGCTGCGCACCCGCAGCTTCAACCCGTCGGATCTCCAGTACAACCATCTGCGCGTGGACTACAACCCGCCGATCATCGTCCGGCACGTCTCGCACATGGCCGATCCGCCCGCGATCACCACCGCGATGGACTACGTCGTGACGACCAACGCCGAGGGCGCGTACTTCGACAACAATGGGTCGCCCGATACGCCCACCGCGTACGCGTACATCGTCGGCCTCTCACGCGTGCCGCTCGCGGGCGGGCATCCCCTGCTCGGGCACGCGGTGTGCGGCGGCGATGATGCGCTTCAGAGCCTGTACGTGGTTCAGAGCGTGATGACCACCAGCTCGCTGATGGACAGCTCGAGCTACGACCTCATCCAGCGCTTTCGCGTGCCGGTACCCACCAAGCTGCATTGGCTCGAGCTGGCGTTCGGTCCGGTCTCCCCGCACTATCCGATCGATCCCGGCCTCATCGCGATCATCGACGCGCAGGGCGTCTCGACACCGCCGCGGGCGCTGCCGCCGTCGCTGGTCGAAGCCTACTTCCTGCAGTACGGCTCGGCCCCGGGCTTCTGGGGATCTCACTACGACTTCGATCAGATCATCACGCTCCAGCCCAATCACGACTACTGGATGCTCGTCCGCGTGGCCCACGACTACGGCATCTTCACGCGCAGCCTGACCGGCGGCGAGAGCGCGGATTTCAACTCGGGCATCGGTCCCTTCTTCACGCGTTCGACCTCGACCGGCATCTGGAACCCGCTGCTCGACCGCGCGCTCTCGTTCCGGCTGATCGGCGAGCCGCTGGTGAACGTGAGCGTCCCGCCCTCGATCGCATCGCCCGCCTCGTTCAACCTGCGCGTGATGCCGAATCCCTCGCGCGGTCCCGCGTTCGTCACCTGGTCGGGCTCGGCCGGCGCGCTCAAGTTCGACGTGTTCGACGCGCGCGGCAGCCGCGTGGGCGAGGGGACCGGCACGACCGGCCGCTGGTTGTGGAACGCGACGGCGGATGACGGCCGGCTGCTGCCGGCGGGCGTTTACTTCCTGCGCGCGACCGACGGCGGCGGACACGTCGCCACCAGCCGCGTGGTGCTGGTCCGATAGCGCGCCTCGCACGCGTCGCGGTCCGCGCGGCGCTCGCGCTCGTCATCCTCGCCTTCATCCCCGGGCTGCTCGATCCGTTCAACGCGGCGAAGGCCGCCGCGCTGCGCGCGATCGGGCTTTCCTCGCTCGCGGCGTTGCTGGTGGAAGCATTGGTGACGCGCGGACGCGGGCGCCCCGCGGCGGGCTCGCGCGCGGTGGTCGCGATGGATCTCGCCGTCGTCGCGTGGGTGGTTGCCTCCGCGCTCTCGACGCTCACGAGCGTGTCGCCGCGCCTCAGTCTCCTCGGTGAGATCGAGCAGCGCGAGGGATTGCTCACCACGCTCGCGCTCGCCGGGCTCTACGCCGGGGCGCGGCGCTCGCATGTTGGCGCCGCCGCCGCGCGCCGCACGCTGAACGTGCTCCTCGCGTGCGCGGTGATCGCCGCGGCGTACGCGATGATTCAGTTCGCGGGCCTCGATCCGCTGGTGTGGGCCAACGCGACGACCTATCCGTCGGGAGCGTGGTCCGCGCTCCGGCCATCTTCGACGCTCGGCAATCCCATCCTGCTCGGCGCGTTGCTCGCGGCCGCGCTCGCGGTCGCGGCCGCGCGACTCGCGAGCGGGCGGGGCGATCCGTGGCGCATCGCGCCGGGCGCGGTGCTGCTCGCGACGGCGATCGCGGCCACGCTCTCGCGTGGCGCGTGGCTGGCCGCGGCGCTGGGCGTGCTCGCGGCGATCGCGGGCGCGCTCGCGCTGCGCACGCCGCACGCGGCGCGCCGCGTCGGGCTGACACTTGCCGTGGCGGTCCTACCCGCCGCCGCGTGGAGCGCGATCGCCCTGCGTGGCGCAATCGCCGCGCGCATCGCCGAAGCCGCGCACGCCGGAGCGACGTCGGGCGCGGCGCGCATGGAGATCGCGCGCGGGGCGCTCGCCCTGTGGCGCGCGCATCGGTGGCTCGGGACTGGACCCGATACGTTCGGCCTGACGTTCCCCTCGGTGCAGACCGCGGCGCTGTGGCGTGATGAGTGGATCGGCGTGCCGGTGCACGCGCACTCCGCGGCGCTCCAGATCCTCACGACCTGCGGCGTGGCGGGCACGCTCGCGGGGCTGATGTGGCTGATCGCGCTCGGATTCGTGATCGCGATCGCGTGGCGGAGGGCGACGGACCACCGCGCGGAAATCGTGGCGATCGGATCCGCATGCGTGAGTCTCGTGATCGCGGGCGCGTTCAATCCCGTAGGGCTGGCGGGGGCCGCCGTGTTCGTCACGCTCGCCGCGATGGTCGCCGCATGCACGCGCGAGCCGGTCGAGGCCCGGCCGCCGGCACGTACGCCGGCGATCGCGGCGGCGATCGGCCTCGTGGTGCTCGCGGTGCTGGCCGCGGGCGCCGTGCGCGAGATGAGCGCCCTCGCCGCGGCGGGCCGCGCGCGCGATACGCTGACGGACAGCGTAGCCGCAGACCCTCGCGATCGCGCCACGCGAGCCGCGGAATCGGTGCGCGCCGCGAAGCGCGCGGTGGCGCTCGATCCCATCGACGACGAGCTGCTCCGCCTCGAGTGCGATTCGCGAGTCGCGCTCGCGGGCGCCGCGCTCGCGAACCGGGACCTCGCGGCGGCCAAGTCCGCCGCGCTCGCCGCCGAGGTCGCGGGGGGCGGCGCGATGCGGCGCGAGCCACGCCGCGCCTCGAACGTACAGCGCCTCGCGAACGCGCTGGCGATGCGAGCGCGGGCTGTATTCGCGGACACGACTGGCGATGCGCACGCATCCCTCGCGTCGCTCGCGTCGCTGATGGCCGACGAGGCCGACGCCGCGTTCGTCCAGGCGGAGCGTCTCGCGCCGAAGGACGCGCTCATCCTCGTGGATCAGACGCGCGCGCAGCTCGAGCTGGCGCGCGCGGAGGGCGCGCTCGCGACCGCGCGGCGCATCGTCGCGATGTACCCCGGCGCGGCGACCGGCCACGCGCTCGAGGCGGCCGCGCTCATGTCGTTAGGCCGGCGCGGCGAGACGCGCGCCGCGCTGCGACGGGCGCTCGCTGCACGATGGGAGGACGGCGCGGAGTCGCAGCGCAGCGCGGCCGAGGCGATGCTGCGCGCGCTCGGCCCCGCAGACTCCACGCGCTGACCGCGCGCGAGGACGGCGCGACGCTCACCGCCGGCCGGGGCTCATGCTGCTTCCGGCGCCGGATCCCCCGCTCCTGATTGGGTAGCTCGGGGCGCACTTTGGGTGAAGGGAAGGAGTCGAGTGGCAGGAGCCGAGTGTTGCGCTCTAGCCCTCCCGAAGCCATGCTTTGGTCACGTCCATTCATTCGAGTTCACTCCGGAAGGCGATGTACTGCCGTTCGCCGGTGTATCAAATGCAAGACGGCTTTGCTCACGACGGAATTGGAAGCGTGAACGATCTTCACGAGGAATACGATGTCGAGCACTCCTCGCGAGGTGGCGGCGCCGTTCGTGAGGAGGTACTAGGGAAATGGCGCGCCGGATCGTCTCGCGAGCCGTGCTCTCCGGCGCCAGTGCGCGAGAGGATTCGCAAGTGGGACCCGATCAAGGGGCGCCTCGGATTTTCGGTCCCGGCTCTCACGGGTCTCGCAGCGGGTCTCGCTCTCCTTCTGGCGCCAGGTGAATCATCCGCTGACTGGAGTGCTCAGGGGAATCCGTTATCGACCCGGTCGTCCCACCAGTCAAGCCCATGGCTGGCGAGCGACGGGCGAAATGGCGTGATCGCTGTCTGGGACGAGTACGGCGACCGGTTCGAAGACTACGACGTGTACGCGCAACGATTCACGCCGTTTGGCGACGTGGCTTCGGGGTGGCCGATCAATGGGGCCCTGATCTGCGGTGCAATCGATCTTCAGGATTACGCGACCGGCGTGACCGACCCGGAAGGGAACGCGATCGTTGCTTGGATGGACAGGCGCAATCGTCGCCCGGATATCTACGCCCAGCGGCTGGGCAGAAATGGGGCGATCGCCGCCGGCTGGGCGAAGGATGGGATTCCAGTATGCGCGAAAGGGACCTGCGAGATCCCGAACATCACGACCGACGGTGCTGGTGGGGCCTTCGTCTCGTGGTTCGACACGATCCGCCTGCCTGTGTGGGCGCTCCGGATTCAGCACTTTTCCGCCGACGGTCTCGTGGTGAGTGGGTGGCCCGATACCGGGATCGTCGTGGCCACAGCAGAGGGTCTCGATTTTCGGGCGTGTCAAGATGGGTCTGGCGGGGTTCTCCTAACGTGGACGCCGTTCACGACGCCGTTCACGAGTTCGGACCTGTTATGTCAGCGAATCTCGGGGTCGGGTGCGCTTTCGCCCGGGTGGCCGGTTGCGGGAGTGCTGATATCAGGCACGCTGGGAGGGCAGAATGCTGGCGCGATCTTGCCTACGGGAGATGGCGGGGCCCTGGTTGCGTGGGACGACACCCGAGCGGACGTGGGTGATATCTACGTCGCTCGCCTGACCGGAGCAGGAGCGGTGGCGGCTGGCTGGCCGACTGAGGGCGTGCCGGTTTGCACCGCGATCGGCGAGCAGACTAACCCTCGTGCATGCAGCGACGGCGCGGGCGGGATTCTGCTGGTGTGGGAGGATGCCCGGTCGGGAAACTGGGATATCTTCGCGAGTCGGGCCACAGCGACCGGGGCCCGAGGGCCCGGCTGGCCCGCGGAGGGAACGGTTGTTTGTGGTGCGCGGGGGGCAACCAACTCGCCCCCAAGCTCGCTGCAGATGGCACCGGCGGGGCTGTGATTGCGTGGTCCGATCATCGAGACGATCCGACCATGTTCTTCATGGCGAGCGCGTACGTCCAGCGAGTGCGCGGCGATGGAGGGATCGCCGACGGCTGGCCCATCGACGGCATTGCCCTGGGTGCGGGAGCGGTGAACGCCGTGCCCAGCACCCCCGTGAGTGACGGGGAGTCCGGTGCCTACGTCGCCTGGTCCGAAGACGACCCGTCAGCGTCTACGACTCGCGCGTTCTTGCAGAGAGTCGGTGCCGAAGGCACCATTGCACCTGCCGCACCGATCACCGACCTGACTTTGTACCCGGCACGACCCAATCCGGCGGTGGGGACCGTGAATTTCGGATTGGTGCTGCGACGTAGCGCACCGACCTCCGTCACGATCGTTGACGTGCTCGGGCGATCCGTGCGGCGGCTGGTGAGATCAGAATTGCTGGAGGCCGGTCCGCACCCGATGGTGTGGGACGGCAGGGACGAGGAGGGGAGGCGGAGCGGGCCCGGGATTTACTTCGCCCTGGTCAGGGCGGGGGGCAGCCGCCTTTCAGAATGGTTCGCACTGATTCGCTGATAACTCGAGTCATGCCGTTGATGCAACGAAGGCGCTGGGCCCATGCCCGCGCGGCGGGGAACGGAGCGCTGCTCGGTGTCACCTGCCTGGCGTGGCTGTGTTCCTGTTCTGCGAAGCCCACGCAGCCGAGGGTTCAGGTTGTTCCCGAACCTCGCCCGCCTTCGACCTCGCCCTATCGATACCTGCCCGCGGACTGGCCGGAAGCATGGTCCCACGACGGCAGGACGATCGCCTTCCGACGAGTTGTTGTCAGCCGCGACGGGCCGCCCGGGATCTACCTGATCTCTGCGGAAGGCGGAAGTCCTCGCTTCCTCACCCCCGCGAGCTTCTTCTTTCCGCGGCATCTGGCGTTCTCGCCGGATGACCGGCTTCTGGTCGGGGCCTACGGGCGCGGCCTTGCCACGATCGATGTGGGGTCCGGCCTGACGTCCGTGGTGGTCTATTCGGATCTCGGGTTCGGGTATCCTCAGTGGTCCCATTCCGGCCGGTACATCGCATACAGCATCGTCTCGCGATTCTACAGCCAGCCACCCGAATCCAGCGGCATTCACATCCACGACACGGTGATCGGTGCCGACTGGCCTCTGCGCGGGACCGGTGGCGTGAGCGACGGAATCTATCCCCAGTGGACGTGGGATGATTCCGCAATCGTCTACGTGGACTGGCAGCGGCGCCCGGAAGAGGTCGCAGCGCTCGATCTGGCGAGCGGTACCCGGCGGACCCTGCTGGCTGGAGTGGACGGTGTGTCCACCCACCTCAGGGACCTGCAGTGGTGGCCTGCGAGTGCCCGCGGAGGAGCCGAACTGCTCATTGCTGTTCGTCGAACTTGGAGCCCGACGCGATGGCTCGTATTCGGATTCCGGGATACGACGACGCATCCGTTCCCATACGCGCCCGGGGATGATCCCGAGCTGCGCGTTTCGCTGGACGGACGGCGCGTCGCGTACCGCGCATTCGACGCGCGCGACTCTGTGGTCGTGCTGTTCGTGCGCGATCTGGCCGCCGGTCCCCCGGGGGGCCGGCAGCTCACGTTCTGCGCCCCGCCGGACTCGCTGCTGCCCTTCCCTTTGAAAGCTGGTTCAGCTCGAGATTCCAGTCCGCTTCTACGCCACGTCCGCCCGGTCCTGCGGGTCGAGCGCGTCGCGCAATCCGTCGCCCAGGAAGTTGAAGCACAGCAGCGTGAGCGAGAGCGCGACCCCGGGAAACACCACGAGCCACGGAAATAGCGCCAGCAATCGCGCGCCGTCCGACACCAGCGTTCCCCACGAGGCGGCGGGCGGCTGCACGCCGAGCCCGAGGAACGAGAGGAACGCCTCCTGGAGGATCACGGCCGGCACGGTGAGCGTGGTGTACACGATCACCGGCCCCAGCGTGTTGGGCACGATGTGGCGGAAGATGATGCTCCGATCGCCGGCGCCCAGCGCGCGCGCCGCCTCGACGAACGTCTGCTGCTTGAGCGAGAGCACCTGCCCGCGCACGATGCGCGCCATGGTGAGCCACTGCACCAGCCCGAGCGCCACGAACAGCATGATCAGGCTGCGGCTGAAGAACACCAGCAGCAGGATGACGAGGAAGATGTAGGGGAGCGAGTAGAGGATGTCCACGATCCGCATCATGAAGTCGTCTAGCCGCCCGCCGCGATAGCCGGCCACCGCGCCCCAGCTCACGCCGATTAGCAGGCTCACGAACGTACCCACCAGCCCGACCAGCAGCGAGATGCGGCCGCCGTAGATCACGCGCGCGAAGGTGTCGCGGCCCAGCTCGTCGGTGCCAAACCAGTGCGCGATCGATGGCGCGACCGCGCCCAGCTTGAGATCCTGCGAGGTCGGGTCCTGGAGCCCGGGCAGCACCGGGGCGGCCACCGCCGTGAAGCTGATCCACGCGAGGAAAGCTGCGGAGGCGACCGCGGCGCGATTGCGGCGTAGCCGCCGCCACGCGTCGCTCCACAGGCTCTTAGCCGGCGGGCTCTCGATCGCGGGCGCGCCGATGTAAGCGGGTGGCGCGATTCCGATGCTCACGCCAGCTCCACGCGCGGATCGAGGAACGTGTAGGCGACGTCTACGATCAGGTTGAGCGACATGAGCAGCGCCGCGTAGAACAGCACCTCGCCCATCACCAGCGTGTAGTCACGGTTGAACGCCGCGTTCACCAGGTAGCGCCCGAGCCCGGGCACCGCGAAGATGCTCTCCACCACGATCGAGCCCATCATGATGCGCGCGGTGGCGGGGCCGATGAACGACACGACCGGCAGGATGCCGAGCTTGAGCGCGTGCTTGTAGACGACGGCCCGCTCCGTCAGCCCCTTGGCGCGCGCGGTGCGGATGAAGTCCTGGCGCAGTACCTCGAGCATCCCGGCGCGCGTGAGGCGCGCAATGTAGGCGACGTAGGCCGTGGCGAGCGTAACCACCGGGAGCACGCGGCTCGCCGGGCTCTGCCACAGCGCGGGCGGCAGCACGTAGAGCGAGAGCGAGAGGCCGAGCACCAGCACCGGCCCCAGCACGAAGTTGGGGATCGAGACGCCCGCGAGCGCGCCCGCCATCGACGCGAAGTCAGCGAGCGAGTTCTGCCGCACCGCGGCGAAGATGCCGACCGGCACGCCGATCAGGATCGCGAGCAGCAGCGCCCAGCCGGCGAGCTCGGCCGAGACCGGCAGCGCTTCCGCGATGATCTCGCGCACCTGGCGCGACGGAAACTTGTACGAGGGGCCGAAGTCGAGCCGCGCGGTGTTCGAGAGGAACCGCACGTACTGCACGCGCAGCGGCTGATCGAGCCCGTACTTGTGCATGAGCTGCGCCTTCACGGCGACCGGGATCGCCTTCTCGGCCTGGAACGGCCCGCCGGGCGCCGCGTGCATCAGGAAGAACGCGACGGTCGCGATCGCCCACAGCGTGGGGATCATGAGCAGCGCGCGCCGGACGACGAAGCTGAGCACGGATCAGCGCGCGCCGGGAGCCGATGCCGCGCGTGCGATCGCGGAGGCGGGGCGCGCGGGCGCCGCGTCGGCGAACGGCGATTCGGGCGCGTGTCGCCGCCAGTCGCGATCGATCCACACGTAGGTGAGCGGGTGGATGTCGAGCGCGGTCTGGTAGATGCCGCGCACGTAGGGCTTCACCAGCTCGTTGGTGGAGTAATGGTAGATCGGGATCTCCGGCCCCTCGCTCAGCAGCAGCGCCTCGGCGTCGCGCAGGATCGCCATGCGCTTCGCCGGGTTCACCTCGCGCGCGGCGGCGCGCAGCATGCCGTCATAGCGCGGATGGCTCCAGCCGGTGCGGTTGTTGCCGTCGCCGGTCATGTACATGCCGAGGAAGGTGTTGGGATCGAGGTAGTCGCCGATCCACGAGCGCCGCGCGACGTCGTACTGGAGCGCGGTGGTGGCTTGCAGATATGAGCCCCATTCCTGGTTCGAGATCTCGACTTCGATCGAGAGCACGCGCTTCCACATCTCCTGGATGGCCTCGGCGATGCGGCGGTGATCCTCGCTGGTGTTGATCAGGATCGCGAGCTTCGGAAATCCCCTGCCGCCCGGGAAGCCCGCGCGCGCGAGATCCGCGCGGGCGAGGTCGGGGTCGTAGCGAAGGCCGGCGGGGTGCTCGTAGCCGGGATAACCGGTCGGCGCGGCGTTACCCCACGGCTCGCGGCTGTGCTTGAGCAGATCGTTCGCGATCGCGTCGCGGTCCACCGCAGCGTTGAGCGCGCGCCTCACCCAGACGTTGTCGTACGGCTTGCGCGTGACGTTGATCGTGTAGAAGTAAACGCCCTGGTAGTTGCCGTGGCGAAAATCCGCGTACTCGCGCAGGTAGGGAATGAACGCCGAGGGCATGTATCCGCTCGGGCACCAGTCGAACACGCCGGATTTGTACAGGTTCACCGAGGTGTTGAGGTCCTCGACGGTGTAGGCCGTGAGCCCGTCGAGCCGCACGTTCGCGGCGTCCCAGTAGCGCGGGTTCTTCACGAACTCGAAACGGTCGTTCTGGCGCCAGTACTTGAGCAGGAACGCGCCGTTGCACACGATGTTCTCGGGCCGCGTCCAGCGGTTGCCGTAGCGCTCGATCGCAGGCCTCGGCACCGGGAGGCAGGTGTAGAACTGGGTGAGGTAGAGGAAGTACGGGGTGGGCTGCGCCAGCTTCACGATCAGCGTGCTGTCGTCGGGCGCCGCGATCGCGACGCGGTTCTCGTCGGCGATCGTGCCCTTGCTGTAGCCCTCCGCGTTCTCGACCGGGTAGAGCATGCTCGCGTAGCGCGCGGCGTTCTCGGGCCGCAGCACGCGCAGCCACGACCAGCGAAAGTCGCGCGCGGTGACCGGCGTGCCGTCGCTCCACGCGATGCCGGGCCGCAGGTGGAACGTGTAGGTGAGACGGTCCGCGCTGATGTCCCAGCGATAGGCCTGCCCCGGAAGCGGCGCGAGCGTCTTCGGGTCCTCGCGCGTGAGCCCCTCGAACAGGATGCGCGCGACGCGCCCGTCAGGCTGGCCCACCGCGAGCCCGGGATCGTAGGTCTCGGGCTCCGCGCCCAGGTTGAAGCGCAGCACGTTGTCGGTGGGCGGCGTCACGTCGCCGAAGTAGCGCGCAGCGCTCGATGCCGTGCGCGCGATCGGCGGCGAGGCGGGAGCGCACGCGCCGAGCGGCAGCGCGAGGGCGGCGGCGAGCGCGAGCGAACGGGCGCGAATCATGGACTCGCAGTATAGCAGCGCGGTCGCGCTCAGCGCTTCGCCGCCCTCCACGCGAGGATCCCGTCGATGCGCATCCAGAGGCCGAACCCGGTCAGGGCGAGGATCGAGCTCGCAATCAACAGCAGGAGACCCTTGCCAATCAGGAGGGCATACTCGAGAAGATGACCTTGGATCGGCGGGAGGGTGTGGTGCCAGCGGAATATCGCGACCTGCCACCACGCGGGCGCCGTGAAGAGCACGACGACCAGAAGCGGGATCGCCCAGAGCCGCTTCTTCTCTTCGCCCCGGAACCAACGAATCGCCAGCGCTCGGAACGCAATACTGTGCGCAGCCTTGAGCACGCGCGCATGACGCCATCGCTCGGCGTCCTCGCCGGGATAGGGAACATTCAATGCGGCCGGGACGACCGCGGGCCTCGGCTCGAGCCTCGCGATCAGATCTGGCAGAAGCACGTAGCGGCGCACGAAACGGTCGCAGAGCTGATAGCCCTGATAGACGAGCGCGTCGCATTCGATCTCGCCGAATGCGTCGAGATCGGTCCGGGTGGGCGCGATCAGATCTGCGAGCGGGTGAGCCGGAGGCGGCGGTGGTTGAGTCGCCGCAGGCAGACCCTCGCTGGTGTTCGATCCGAGTTGGAAGAACGCCTCCGACTCGAGCGAGTATCGCTCGCGCAGCGGCCCAAGCGCTTCCCGCTGCGCGGCGGTGAGCGCCAGCCGGTCCGTCTTGATCACGGTGGACGTGACGCGCTGGCTCTCGCGCAGCGCGCGCAACTGGATGTTCTGCACGATGGTGAGCGAGTTCACCAGGATCTGCGCCAGCATCCCCGCGCGGTTCAAGGCGATGCTCCGCTCGGGCTGGCGCGGCTCCCCGGCGTCGCTCGCGATGACGTGCGTGCACTCCTCCTCCATCAGCGTCTCGATCCCCTGGTTGTCGTTGAGGCCGCCGTCGCTGAGCGCGACGTTTTTCACCAGCTTGGGCTCGTAGAGCCCGTGGATTCGATACGGGGCGAACACCGGAGGGAAATTGGCGGAGGCCGCCGCGCCCATGGTGATCGTGAGGCGCTCGAGGACTTCCCCGGCGCTCCAGCTGAACACCCTCGCGCTCCGGAAGTAGTAGAGGTCGAGGACCAGCGCGTAGACCAGCCGCTCGTAATCCAGGCCGCGGACCTTCCCACGGAGTCTCAGCAAGAGGCCCGGGTCGATGTCGCCGATCGCGCGCCAGAAGCGCTCGCGGTGCTCCTCGTGCTTGTAGTCGTCGCGGCGATCGATCGGACGCCCATCCTTGTCCCGCCATCCGCCGTCGTCGAGGAGATACCACGCCGCGATCTTCGCGCGACGCAGGACTCCGAACGGCGCACGCGCCAGCGTCAGGGCGTCGCCCCACGGCTCGCAGATGCGATCCACCGCCTCCGAGAGCTCGCGCGCGGCGGCCAGCGGCAAACGCTTGAACGCTTCGCCCGCGAGGTCCGGCAGGTCGTCCTCGAGCGCGGAGGGTTTGCGCAGCGCGGCGGCTTCGAGCGCCTCGATCGCGATCCACCACACCAGATGCGCCGGGGTGAGCCCTGGGAACTTCGTGTTCTCGTGCGCGTCGGAGTCGCGCGGATCGGGAGCGCCTCGCCGGCTCTTCGCGCTCGCGACTCTCTTGCTCAGCGAATCGTGGATCTCCTTGTATTGCTCGCTTAGCCACTGCCCGGGTTTGGTCGTCCCCGACCACGCGGCATCGGTCGCCAGCTCCAGCAGGCGCTTGTAGCTCAGGACCAGCCAGCGCTCGTCGTAGCGCAGGAACCCGAGGTCGTGATCGCCGACCTCGACGAACGTGAAGAGGAACTTGCGTCCGGTGTTGAGGCACGCGGAATTCAGCACCAGCCGAGGGATGCGATCCGTTGCGCGCTCTCGATTGTATTGCTCGATGTCCGCGGTTCCGATCAACTTTACCGGGAGCACTTTCATGCGGTGGAGCGGGATGCCTTCGTACTCGCGCGGAAGCCGCGCTCTCAGGATGGACTCGGTGATGGAGCGGAACAGAAAGCGCTGGTAGAGGTCCACCATCCGCTCGGTGAGCGACATCACGCCGAACGTCCAGCGCAGAAGCGTCACCCGATAGAGTCCCGCCCTCCACCCGGTGCGGGAGATCAGCCCATAGAGCATGCGGAAGTTCTTCAGCGGGTTTACGAGCATGCGATTGCGCAGCCCGTTTCGCATACCGCCCGTGAAGTCGTCCTGGAGCCGCTTCACCAGCGCGATGTATTCGTCCCGGGTCAGCGTGCCCGAGGCGTGCCCGTCGAGCGCCTGCTTGAGATACAGCATGTAGTGCGCGGCGATCACCGAGCCGCCCGAGACGGTCGAGAGCACGCTCACGTGGCGCAGCAGGTCCAGCTCGGCGAGCCGCGTGAGCGTTCCGAGGTGGAAGAGCGAGGCGCGGAAGCCTCCGCCCGAGAACGCGAGCCCGATGCGGACATCGGCCGCCGTGCGTGCGGGAGGCTGCGGCGCGGCTCCGAAGGACTGGGAGTTCGTGATCGCTTCGGCCATGGCGCGACCTCGTTCGAAACGAGTGAGCGCTGCTTCGTGGACGGTGGCCGCACGCGCGATCAGGCGCGGTGCGAATGCAGGCGGCCCCGGGGTTTTCAGGGGCGCGGGCGGCCGGCCGGAAGTCTGGCACGGGCGGCCGCTATGGGAAAGAACTTTCCGCATGGCGATACAGGGGCCGGCCGGGCAACAAGATCGCGGGCGCGTTCCCTCGAGCGCGCCCGCGAGTTGAGAGTGCGAACTCCTTACTGCGTGGCGTCTGAGATCGCGCCGATCGTCACGCCGGTCCCGAAGGAGGCGCAGGCGAGATCGTTGAAGCTGGGGATGCCATCGAGCCGGCGCCCACAGGCGCGCACGCGGCCGTCGCGATCGATCGCGAACCACGCCTGGCCGGGCCGGCCATCGGCCGACTCCGCGACGCGATAGGCGCTCGCGATGTCGTGGCGCGGATCCGAGAGCAGGCTGAACGTGACGCCCAGTCGCTGCGCGAGCGACCAGGCGGGACTGTCCTTCATGTCGATCACCGCGATCGGAATCACGCCGTGCGCGATCAGCGCCGCGCGCTCGCGCTGGAGCTGAACGATCTGCGGCTCGCCCGCGCCGATCACCAGCAACACGTCGCCGCCCGCGAGCGCGTCATCGAGCCGGGTCCAGCGCTGCTCGGTCGACCGGTAGGCGAAGTCGGGGGCCGGCGCGCCGGCGATCACATCGGGGCCGGGCGCGGACGACGGCGTGACGGAGGCGAACGGCGCGGGAGAGCTGAGTGCGATCAACGAGGACGCGAGCCAGAGCGCTGCGGTCACGGCCACCTCCGAGTCCAAGGTCCGTGTGATCGCCGCGCCGGGGACGCGAGCGTCACGATGCACTCCTCGCAAGAGTGCAACCCGCGTTCCATCCGCGTCCGCCGCGGAAACATTGGTGATTCGCGGGCCGTGCAAGATAATTCGCAGGGTGCGCCGTGCATCTCACGAGCGCGCGCCCTATCCTGCACGCCATGACGACCGGCGATCTGCTCCTGCGCTCGCGGCGCACCGTGACCCCGCGCGGCATCGAGGACCTGGTGGTGGTCGCGCGCGGCGGGCGCATCGCGGCGCTGCTGCCCGCGAGCGATCCGGCGGCGCGCGGCGCGGAGGACCTGGGCGAACTCCACCTGCTGCCCGGCCTGGTGGACACGCACGTGCACGTCGACGAACCGGGGCGCGTGGAGTGGGAGGGCTTCCGTTGCGCGACGCGCGCCGCCGCGGCGGGCGGAATCACGACGCTGGTGGACATGCCGCTCAACAGCGTGCCGGCGACCGTGAACGAGGCGGCGTTGCGCGCGAAGCGCGACGCGACCGCCGGAAACTGCGCGGTGGACGTCGGTTTCTGGGGCGGCGTGGTGCCGGGCAACGCTGGCGAGCTGGGGTCGCTCGCCGCGGCCGGCGTGCGCGGGTTCAAGTGCTTCCTCGTCCCGTCCGGCGTCGACGAATTTCCCAGCGTCGGCGAGCCGGAGCTGCGCGCCGCGATGCCCGCGATCGAGCGGCTCGGCCTGCCGCTGCTGGTGCACGCCGAGCTGCCGGGGCCGATCGAGGCGGTGCGCGCGTTGGTGCAGGCCCAGGATCCGCGGCGTTACGCGACCTGGCTCGGCTCGCGCCCGTGCGAGGCGGAGCACGAGGCGATCGCGATGATGATGCGCCTGTGCGAGGAGACCCGCTGCCGCGTCCACATCGTCCACCTCGCCTCGGCGGGCGCGCTGCCGATGCTGCGCCAGGCCAAGCGGCGCGGGCTTCCGATCACGGTCGAGACCTCCCCCCACTACCTCGCGTTCGCCGCAGAGGAAATCGGGGACGGCGCGACGCTCTTCAAGTGCGCGCCGCCGATCCGCGGGCGCGCGCATCGCGACGCGCTGTGGGACGCGCTCGGCGAAGGCGTGATCGACTTCGTGGCGTCCGACCATTCGCCGTGCCCGCCCGAGATGAAACGCATGGAGGGCGGCGATTTCTTCGAGGCATGGGGCGGCATCGCATCGCTCGAGATCGGGCTCGCGGCGCTCTGGACCTGGGCCCGCGTGCGCGGCTTCACCCCGTGCGATCTCGCGCGCTGGCTGAGCGCGCGCCCGGCGCGGCTCGCGGGGCTCGACGGCGTGAAGGGCGCGATCGCGGTCGGGCAGGACGCCGACCTGATCGCGTGGGACGCGGAGGGGGAGTGGAGGGTCGAAGCGGAGCGGCTCCACCAGCGCCACCCGATCACAGCATGGGCCGGACGCCAGCTGACCGGCCGCGTCGAGCGCACCTACCTGCGCGGCGAGCTGGCCTACGAAGCCGGGCGGGTCGTTGGGGAGCCGCGCGGCCGCGTGATCGAGCGCGCGGTGGTGGCGCGCGGAGAGTTGGGCTAGGGTCGCGCGCCATGCCCACCGCGGTCGAGGTCACGGAGCGCACGCTCGCCGAATCGCTCGAAACGCTCGCGCGCTTCAGCGACGGGGGACCGGGCGTGACGCGGCTCGCGTACGATCGTCACTGGTGCGATGCGCACCGCTGGCTGCGCGAGCGCGCGGCCGCGTTCGGGTTGAGCGCGCGCTTCGATTCCGCGGGCAATCTCTTCTTCCACGATCCGGCGCTCGATTCCGACGGGCCGCCGCCGCCGGTGCTCATGGTGGGCTCGCATCTCGACTCGGTCGTGCAGGGCGGACGCTTCGACGGCGCGTACGGCGCGGTCGCGGGGCTGCTGATCGCCGCAGAGCTGCGCGGCACCGGGAAGCTCCCCGTGGTGGGCTTCGTCACATGCGAGGAGGAGGAGAGCCGCTTCCACGCGCACATGATGGGCGCGCGCAGCCTGCTCGGGCTCGCCCGCTCCGAAGAGCTGGCGGCCGTGACCGACGGCGGCGGCATCGCGTGGGGCGCGGCGCTCGAGGCGGCGCGCGCGGCCGGCTGCGCGGCGCCGCTCGGACCGGGCGCACTCCCGTTCGCGCCGCCCTTCCGGCCCGCGCTCATGCTCGAGCCGCACATCGAGCAGGGCCCGTTGCTGGAGCGCGAGGGCGATGCGCTCGGCATCGTCGATCACATCGCCGGCTATCGCCGGCTGCGCGCGCGCCTCACCGGCGAGGCCCGCCACTCGGGCACCACGCCGCAGCGCATGCGGCACGACGCGCTCGCGGCGGCCGCCGAGATCGTCCTCGCCGCCGAGGCGCTCGCACTCGAGCGCGGCGAGCCGGCGGTCGCGACCGCCGGCAACGTCTCGCCCAGGCCCGGACTGTTCAACGTCGTGCCCGGCGCGTGCGAGCTGTGGCTCGAGGTTCGGCACACCGACGCCGCGATCCTCGCCGCGATGGAGTGCGATCTCGAGGGCCGCGCGCGCGCGATCGCGGCGCGGCGCGGGGTCGCGCTCGCGCTCGAGCCCGCCTCGCGCCAGGACCCGACGCCGCTCTCGAGCGCGCTCGCCGCGCAGGCCGAGGCGCTCGCGCGCGAACTGGGCATGCGCCACCGCCGCATGGCGAGCGGCGCCGCGCACGACGCCATGGAGTTCGCGCGCGCCGGAGTGCCATCGCTCATGGCGTTCGTGCCGAGCCGCGGCGGCATCAGCCACGCGCCCGATGAGCACACCGCCCCCGACGCGCTGTTCGCGGGCTACCGGTTCACGCGCGAGCTGGCGCGGCGACTCTCGGCGGCGTGGAATGGGTGACGAGTTGACGATCGACGACCTGAACAGCCTGCCCGAGTCCGAGGCGCGCGCCGAGTTCGAGCGCTGCTGCGGCTCGTCGCGCTGGACCGCGCGCATGTGCGAGTCGCTCCCGTTCCGCGACGCCGAGGCGGTGTTCGCGGCGGCGCGCGGCGTGTTTCGAGAGCTGGATCGCGAGGACTGGCTCGAGGCGTTCGCGCATCACCCGCGGATCGGCGACGTCGCGTCGCTGCGCGAGAAGTTCGCGGCCACCGCCGCGTGGGCGCAAGATGAGCAGCGCGGGGCCGCGGCGGCTCCCGAGCCCGCGCTCGCGGCGCTCGCCGAGGAGAACCGGGCCTACGCCGAGAAGTTCGGCTATATTTTCATCGTCTGCGCGACCGGCAAGAGCGTGGACCAGATGCTCGGCCTGCTGCGCGCGCGCATCGTGAACGACGAGGAGCGCGAGCTGGCGATCGCCGCGGAGGAACAGGTGAAGATCACACGCATCAGGCTCGAGAAGCTGCTGGAGGCGCGCGCATGAGCGGGATCACGACCCACGTGCTCGATCTCGCGCGCGGGGCGCCCGCGAGCGGCGTGCCGGTGCGCCTCGAGATCCACCGGGGCGAGCGTGGCTGGACCGCGCTCGGCGAGCGCGTGACCGACGCCGACGGCCGGGTGCGCGATCTGATCCCCGCCGGCGCACGAGTGGATGCCGGGCTCTACCGCCTCACGTTCATGACCGGGAGCTACTTCAGCGCGACCGGCACGCGCGGCTTCTTCCCGGAGGTGATGCTCACCTTCGAGGTATCCGACGCGACCCAGCACTACCACGTGCCGTTGCTGCTGAGCCCGTACGGGTACTCGACCTACCGCGGGAGCTGACGGGCGCGCGAGCCTCGGGATCGAGCGAAACCCGCGCTATCTCGCGATGGCAGACCGAAGACTCGCGAGCACCGGGGAGCGGGCGTGAGCCCGCTCCCCTTCCCTTCCTTCTTTATTCGCCGTGCCGCTCAATGCCTCCTCCAGACCCTTCGGGTTCGGTGATACTTTCCTGCCTGCCTGTGGGGATTTGGTTCACTGCGGAACCGCCGAGGAGCAATGGCCCATGGTTGAGCGTACTCACAGCGTGGTGGCGGTACGGCCTATTCGCAGACCGCACGGCGGCCTGCTCATGCTCCTTGCGCTATTACTCTCCGGACCATACGGAGCCTTGGCGGGGGGTCGTCAAGCCGGAGGTCATCCTTGTCCAGTAACCCTGGTCGGCGTTCGGGAGAGACGCCCCGCCGACCGCCCAGCCGTCCTCGAGTTGCGCTTTGGGGTCGGCGCTGACCCAGCGTCGGTGCTCGGGCCCGACTCGCTTCGCCTGATTGTCGACGCTCCCGAGGGCCATCCGCGGGTCTTCATCGAGAACATGCGGACGGGGGCGCAGGACGACATCGCTGGCGTGTGGGCCACGCGGCCAGTGTGGTCTCCCGACGGCCGATACGTGGCGTGCGAGACATATCCGTCGCAGGGTCAGTCATACCAATTGGCGGTTATCGATCGGCGAACGCGAAAGCGGATCGTTGTCGAGGCTCGAGTAGCTGCTGACGAGTATCGGTGGTCGCCGGACTCCCGCTGGATTGCCGTCGAAGGAGTAGAGCGGGGCACCAATCACGTCGTGCTGAGCGTCTACGATCTTGTCCGCGGACGCCTACGCCGGATCGCGACTTCGAGTGCGCTCGGCAGCTACGGGCTGAGCTGGTCGCCTGACTCGAAGTTTCTAGCTTTCACCAAGCCCACCGCCGTCGGTGAGGACGAAGCGGTCCTGGCGGCGGACTTGTGGATAGTGCCGACATCGAGCTGGTTGCCGTGCCGAGTGAGTGCAACGCAACAGGAGATCGAAAGCCAGCCGGAGTGGCTTTCGAATGTGGCGGTCCTGGTCAAGAGCGTTCCCAGTACGACCCCCCGCGTCGCTGGGCGCGATCTCGTCTTCGAACTCCGTCGCTAGACCCGCAGCGCGGAGCCCGCAGGTTGACCGAGTGCATCGCGCCTGGAGAAACCCATGTTCAGCCGGTGGTTGTGCCGTTGGCCACTCCGGGCGCGATGCCTGCCCGCCCTCCTCGTGCTGCTCTTTGCAGTTCTTGAGTGTGTTGCCGCGCCTCGCGCCGACGCGGTCCCCATCATCGACTGCTGGATCGATCCAGGTCACGGGAACGCCGACACCGGCACGCAAGGCATCGACGGTCCTGGCCGGCCCAATGAAGCGGACATCACCTTCGCCATGTGCCAGAACTGGCTGCAGGCCTGGTTGGGGGACTATGGGTACGACGTGGCCTTGACGAGGAACAGCAAGGGCAGCAGCTCGTTCAAGCTGCTGCCATCACAGCGGACGCGCATCCTGAACGGCAAGACCGCAAACGATGCCGCCCCGCCCTTTATTGCCAGGGCGCGCTTCATCATCAGTATTCACATGAACTCCACGGCGAAGTCGAAGCAAACGGGAGCCCAGGACACCACGTTCAAGCAGCTCAATACGTATTGGAATCCGAACTCTGGCGTGGGCTTGATAATGGGCGACATACGTGGCTTCGTCCTTGGCAGCTACGTGTCGCCGAGAGCACAGGCGAATTACGAGGCGGCTTTCGGCTTCGGCTGCAGGGGCACCATTCCTGGTGGATTGAAGGTCGGCAACTTCTTCATGATTCGAGACGTGGATGCGCCCGCGATCTTGGTCGAGGTCTGCTTCATCTCCACACGGTGCCAGTTCAACACGATCCTCACAGATGCGGCGCAATCTGAGGTGTCGCAAGGCATCGCCGACGGCGTGACCTTTTACGCGCCACCGGGTGGCGTTCCCGACCTGAGCGCGGCCGCATTGCAACGGCTCGCGACGACGGTCGGATCGATACGCGCGAGCGGGGTCCCCATGCAGGAACCGGCGCGGCCGGCCGCAGTCGAGGAGCGCGAGGCCACAACGGCAACGAGCTTCTCAGAGAGCTTCGATGGAGCCACGTTCCCGCCTGTTGGCTGGAGCGTGCAGACCAGTGGAGCGCCCGCACCGCACGCCTGGGCGCGTAGCGTCGACACCTTGATCGTGCGCTCTGGCGTCGGCGCCGCAATTGTTCGAGGAGCGTATGCCAACTCAAGCGATGAGTGGCTCATTTCCCCGATGATAATGGTGGGGGCGAACGACTCGGGGCTGGCCTTCTACTGGGCCGGGAACCACGATCTGGCGAGTGCCGTTGATGCGTCTTGTTTACTTCGTCGGAAGGGCGACGTCGGGTGGACGACGGTTTGGACGCTGAGCGGCGAACCCACCGCGACACGGTTTGTCTACCGAGACCGGATCGTCAGTCTCACGTCGCACCTGGGCGACTCGCTCCAGTTCGCGTTTCGGGCCCAGGGCACGAATGGGCCCGATTTTGCAGTCGATGATGTCTCGGTCGGGACATTCCAGCCCACTGGACCACCGCCGAACGATCGCTGCGCCACAGCACTGAGCCTGCCGTCGGGGCACTTCAGCGTGACTGGGCAAACGTGCTACGGAGCAAACGATGTCGATCCCAATCCTGGCGCAACAACGTGCGTCGCTGATGAGATGTCTGGAAGGGATGTAGTCTATAAGTTCTTCGCGCAATCGGGTGATTCGCTCGACGTGGCGGTGAATGGCGGGTGGAACCCGGCGGTGTATCTCCTCAGCGCTTGCCCGGGCGATTCGACTCAGTGCCTCGCCGGGGCATATCCGGTTGACGGGGCAACCCCGCCGAGCTTCGACTATCTCTTCAACCAGTCCGGCGAGTACTTCCTCATCGTCGATGGTCCCGCGGGGAATTGTGGATCATTCAACCTCACGGGTATTCGGCGCGGATCCACGACGGGCGTAGGAGTTCAGTGGGGGCCCGCCGGTGCGACAGGAATCTCGGCATTTCCCAACCCCACGCGCGGGGCGACTCACTTTGCTGGCAAGTTGCCAGTTGAGCCCGAGACCGTCGGGCAGCTGGAGGTGTTTGATGCCTCTGGAAGACGCGTCCTATCGCGGACGATGACATTGACCCATGGTGTATTCGAGATAATGTGGGATGGAAGAGGAAGAACAGGGAACCAATTGCCTGCCGGTGTCTATCTTGTGAAGGCCACCGCCGCTGGGCGTAGCGCGAACGCCAAAGTCGTCGTCGTGAGATGACTGAATAGTCAGAGTCATCGCCGGGCCGCGGCGTGCCGGTGCGCCTCGAGATCCATCGGGGCGAGCGCGGCTGGACCGCGCTCGGCGAGCGCGTGACCGACGCCGACGGCCGCGTGCGCGATCTGATCCCCGCCGGCGCCCGGGTCGACGCCGGGCTCTACCGCCTCACGTTCATGACCGGGAGCTACTTCAGCGCGACCGGCACGCGCGGCTTCTTCCCGGAGGTGATGCTCACCTTCGAGGTAACCGACGCGACCCAGCACTACCACGTGCCGTTGCTGCTGAGCCCGTACGGGTACTCGACCTACCGCGGGAGCTGACGGGCGCGCGCCGCGGCTTCGCGAGGACTTTCGCTTCGAGCGCCTCCACCGCGTTCAGCTTCGCGAGCGCGGCCTCGAGCAGCCGCGCGTGCTCCTTCGCGTAGTGCGCGCCGCGGCCCTCCGCGAGCTTCTTCTGGGCGGCAGCGGGGAAGAACCAGCGCGGCTTGCGCCACGGCTCCTCGGCGGGCGCGACCTCGGCCACCTCCATCAGGAACGCGCGCACCTCGACGTCCGACTTCGATTCCGGCCCGGAGGGGTATCGGTAGCGCAGCAGCTCGCCGCCCTCGACGCGCCCCGTGACGCCCGCCTCCTCGCGGGCCTCGCGCGCCGCCGCGAGGTCCGGGCGCTCGCCCTTCTTCACGTGGCCCTTCGGGAACGTCCAGCGATTCCCGCCCTTGGTCTTCACCAGCAGGAACTCGATGCGGCTGCCGTGACGCCGGTAGCAGATGGCGGCGGATCTCATGGGTGAGCCTTCGGCCCGGCGGGCAACTCGGCCATGATGTCTTCCGCGTTCTTCAGGCGCCGGTCGTAGGCTCTGCCGATGCGCCATGCCGAGAACAGACTCAGCGCGAGCAGGACGACCATCGAGACGTTGAAGAACACGAGCGTTTCGGGGCCGGCGCCGCCGCGGCGGCCGAGGTACAGGTCTCCGCACGCGAGGATCAGCGGAAGATTGAAGACCGTGGCGCGCGCGATGCGCTGGCGGCTCCTCTGGTATTCGAGAAACGGCACCAGCGCGCCTTCGTGCAGGAGCACGCGCACGCGCCGTTCGCCGAACTCCACGCCTCCCCGCGGCGTCTTCGGCAGCCGCTTGCAGACTTTCTCGAGCAGCGGGTGAATCCACTCGTAGAGCGAATCGAACACGCGATCCATGACGATGCCGAGGGTGTAGGCCGAGGCGACGGCGATAATCGTGACCAGCGCCGCCCAACCCTTGAGTTGCTCGGAGCGCGCCCAATCGAAGCCGAAGAAGGCGCCGACCAGCAGCGCGATCCACACGCAGGCTTCGAGCCCCACGACCAGGATCTCGGCGAATACCGCGGTGGTGTCCATGCCCGCCTCCGATTCCCCGCGAGCGGCGGCTTACGCCGCGCCCCGCGCCCTTCTCGCGTTCAGCATCTTCACGAACGATCGTCCGCGCAGCTCATCGAGGGTGAGCCCGGTCGCGAGCGCCTCGTCCTCGGTGAGCGCGCCGCAGTTCAGGCCGCGCAGGAAGAAGTTGAGCAGGCCCTGCCCGGTCGCCGCATCGTCGAAGATCGTGCCCATCAGCGTGGCCTGCGCCGCCTTCTCGACGAACGCCCTGAGGCGCGCCCCGGCCTCGGCTCGCGACTCGAGGAAGAACGCGAACACCGCGGCGTAGCGCGTTGGCAGCTGGCCCGGCATCAGGTCCCAGCCCTGGTAGTACGCGTTGCGCAGCGACATGCGCACGTCGTCGTAGTGGATCTTCCACGCGCGATGCACCGCCGCGCGGTTCTCGTCGCTCTGCGCCGGGGTGAGCGGGACGCCCGGCGCGGCGCGATGCGGCCCCACCGGCATCACGGTGGTGGCGCCGTCCGAGATCGTGACGCCGGTGCCCGCGAGGCACACCTGCATGACGTGACGCGCGAAATCGCAAGCGGGATGCGCGGGCAGCTGGTAGGTGGCGGTGATGCTGCACCCCGCCGTGTAGTCGTAGGTGCCGAAGTGCGCGCCGCGGCAGCGCCCGCGGCACGCCGCGATCAGCCCGGGGAGCGCGACCACGCCATCCGGGCCGATGATGCTCTGCGTCATCTCGACCATCAGCTCGAGCCGGAGCGCGCCGGCCGCGAGGCCGTGCGCGCGCTCGAGCAGCTCGCAGGCCTCGACCACCGCCGCGACCTGCTCCGCCGCCACCACCTTGGGAATGGTGACGACGAAGTTCGCGGGCAGCTCGCCCGCGCCGCGGAGCAGCGTCGAGACGAACAGGTCGAGCGTGCGCAGCGCGCGGCCGTGCAGCTCGGACGAGAGCGGCTTGATGCGGATGCCGAGGTAGGGCGGGAGCAGGCCCTCGCGCACTCCGCGCGCGACCTCCTCGCCGTCGGCCACCGCCTGCGCGTCCTCCTCGGCGTCGGTCCGGTGGCCGTAGCCGTCCTCGAAGTCGATTCGGAAGTCCTCGACCGGCTCGCGGCGCAGCTTCTCGACCACGCGCGCGTAGACCGTGCGCGCGAGCGTCTCGTCGCCGGGCAGCGCGAGCGCGCGCGCGAACGTCACGGGATCGGGTGCGTTCTCCTCGAGCGTGCGGAGCGCCACCTCGCCGAGCCTGCGCGCGACGTCGGCGCGAAACAGGTGCGCGCCGCCGTACACGGTGTGAACGGGCTGGCGGTCGGCGCGGTCTCCGGGGTACGCTGCCGCGAATCGGCGGTTCGCATCCGCGAGCCGCGCGAGGATGTCGCGCGTGTTCTGAGGGGTCAGCACGGTTTCCATGCGGGTCTCGTCCTCCTTGGAGCGCACGAATGTAGGCGACACGCCGCGCCGAAGCGAGGCGGAAAGAACGGGAGCGTGCATGGGACAGAAGGGCCTCACGACGAGCCGCGCGGTGGTCGAGCGCAACTACGCGATCCTGCCGCCCGAGGGCATCCCGGAGAGCGTGCTGGCGGAGTGGACCAATACCGCAGCGCGCGTGCTGGCGGCGCCGGCCATGGGCGCGCGCTTCGCGATGTACCTGCTCGACGTCGCGCCCGGCGGCGGCGGCGCGCAGACGCTCGCGGCGCAGGTCGAGGCGTTCTTCTTCGTGATCGCTGGCGAGGCCGAGGTGGACCTGAACCGGCGCGGACGCCGACTCAAGGCCGGCGACTTCGCGTACGTCACGCCCGGCTCGGCCTTCCGGGTGCTCGCGTCCCAGCCGACCCGGCTGCTGTGGCTGAAGAAATGCTACGAGCCGTTCGGCACCGCGCGCCCCGACGACGTGTTCGGCAACGAGCACGACGTGAAGGGCGAGCCGTTCCTCGGCGTCGAGGAGCTGCTGCTCAAGACGCTGCTCCCGGCGGGCCTGGCCTTCGACATGGCGGTGAACATCTTCACGTTTCCGCCTGGCTATTCGCTGCCCATGACCGAGACCCATTTCATGGAGCACGGCCTCTACATGCTCCAGGGGCAGGGCATCTACTACCTCGGCGATCGCTGGCACGAGGTGCGCGAGGGCGATTTCATCTGGATGGGCCCCTACGTGCCGCAGTCGTTCTACGCCACCAGCTCGGAGCCGGCGCGCTACATCTATTACAAGAACGTGAACCGCGACGTGGCGCTCTAGCGTGGCGACGGTGAAGGCGCGCGCGCGCAAGCGGCCGGCGCGCGCGGGCGCGAAGCCCCGCGCCCCGCGTGCGCGCACGGCGCACGCGATCCTGCATCGTCCCGCATCGGTCGGGGTCTCGATCCCGAAGCTCGAGGGTTTCGACAAGGTCACGGGGCGCGCCGCCTACGTGGACGACCTCCGCATCCCGGGCATGCTCCACGGCCGCACGGTGCGCTCCACCATCGCGCGCGGCCGGATCCGCGCCATCACGCGCGACCCCGCCTTCGACTCGCGCGGTTTCACGATCTGCGACTGGCGCGACGTCCCTGGCGAGAACATCGCGGCGCTGATCGCCGACGACCAGCCGCTGCTCGCCGAGACCGAGATCCGCCACGCCGAGGAGCCAATCCTGCTGGTCGCGCACCAGAGCGCTGAGCGCGCAGAGGCCGCGCTGCGCGCGATCCGCATCGAGTACGAGACGCTCGATCCGGTGCTCACGATCGAGGACTCGCTGGCGATGAAGGCGCGGCTCCACGGCGAGGACAACGTGTTCAAGGAGATCCTGATCGCGCGCGGCGATCTCGAGGCGGGCCTCGCCGCGGCCGATGAGATCATCGAGGAAACGTACCGCTGCGGGCACCAGGAGCAGCTCTACATCGAGAACAACGGCATGATCGCCGAGCGCACGCGGGACGGCGGGCTCTCGGTGCGCGGCTCGCTCCAGTGCCCGTACTACGTGCACGCCGCCCTGATGCGCGCGTTCGCGCTCCCGGCCGAGCGGATCCGCGTGGCGCAGACCGTGACCGGCGGCGGGTTCGGGGGCAAGGAGGAGTACCCGTCCATCATCGGCGCGCACGCCGCGCTGCTGGCGTGGAAGAGCGGCCGGCCGGTCAAGATCATGTACGACCGGCTCGAGGACATCGCCGCCACCACCAAGCGCCATCCCGCCGTGATCCGCCATCGCACCGGGGTGATGCGCGACGGCACGCTGGTCGCGCAGGACATCGACGTGGTGATGGACGGCGGCGCTTACGTCACGCTCTCGCCGGTGGTGCTCTCGCGCGGCGCGATTCACGCGGGCGGCCCGTATCGCTGCCCCAACGTGCGCATCCGCGCGCGCGTCGTCGCGACCAACACGCCGCCCAACGGCGCGTTCCGCGGCTTCGGCGCGCCGCAGACCCAGTACGCGACCGAGTGCCACATGGACCTGATCGCGGAGCGGCTCGGGCTCGACCCGCTGGCGCTGCGCCGCGCCAACGCGTATCGCATCGGCGACGTCACGCCCACCGGCCAGGTGCTGCGCGAGAGCGTCGGCGCGCACGAGACGCTGGAGCGCACCGTGAAGCGCTCGGGCTACGTGGCGAAGCGCGCGCGCTACGCCCGCGAGAACGCGGCGGCGGAGCATGCCGAGCGCGCGGGCCGCGCGCCGAGCGGCGGGCGCCGCCTGCGGCGCGGCATCGGGCTGTCGCTCGTCTATCACGGCGCGGGCTTCACCGGGAGCGGCGAGAGCAGGCTCGCATCGAAGGCGGCGCTCGACCTGCTGCCGGATGGGCGGCCGCGCGTGCTCTCGGCCAACACCGAGATCGGGCAGGGGACGATCACGGCGTTCTCGCAGCTGGTGGCCGACGCGCTCGGCGTGCCGGCGGAGCTGGTGGTGATCGAGACCCCCGACACCGGCATGGTGCCCAACAGCGGGCCGACGGTCGCCTCGCGCACCATCCTGGTGGTGGGCGGGCTGCTCGAGCGGTGCGCGGTCGCGATGCGCGAGCGCCTCGAGCTGTTCGCCGAGCGCGGACTCGATGGCGGCGCCGACTTCCGGCGCGTCGCGCGGCGCTATCTCGCGGAGCGCGGGGTGCTGCGCATCGAGCGCACGTACCAGAAGCCGCCCGAGATCGAATGGGACGACGACACCTATCGCGGCGACGCGTACGGCGTGTTCTCGTACGCGTGCTGCGCGATCGAGGTCGAGGTGGACCTGGGCACCTGCGAGACGCGCGTGCTCCGCGTGACCACCGCTCAGGACATCGGCAAGGCGATTCATCCGGTGCTGGCCGCCGGCCAGATCGAGGGCGGCACGCTGCAGGGCCTCGGCTACGCGCTGCTCGAGGAGGTGCGCTGGAAGGACGGCCGGATCTGGAACCAGCAGCTCACCAACTACATCATTCCGACCTCGGCCGACGCGCCGCCGATGGACGTCGAGATCGTCGAGATCCCGTACTCGCGCGGCCCGCACGGGGCGAAGGGCGTCGGCGAGCTGCCGATGGATGGCCCGGCGCCGGCGGTGGTCGAGGCGATCGCGCACGCGACCGGCGCGCGGGTGCGTGAGATCCCGGTGCTGCCGGAGCGCCTGATGCGCGCGCTCGCCGCGCGCGCGAGCGGCGGCGGGCGATGACGATGGCCACGGAAGAGAGCGCGATGGACGAGGCGCGCGCCGCGGGCTTCGAGGGTTTTCGCAGCGTCGGGCACCTGCGGCGCGGCGGCTGCGACGAGGTGCCGGCGGTGCGCGGCGTGTACACCGTGCTGCGCGATGCGGAAGGCAAGCCCGAGTTTCTCGCGCGCAGCGTCGGCGGCTGGTATCGCGGCACGGATCCATCGGTCGCGGTCGATGCGCTCGAGGCGCGATGGGTGCCGGGCGCGCCGACGCTCTACATCGGCCGCGCGAGCGGCCCCGGCGTGCGATCGCTGCTCCAGCAGCGCGTCAAGCGCTACATGCGATTCGGCGCGGGCAAGCGCGTCGCGCACTGGGGCGGGCGGTTAATCTGGCAGCTGCGCGATCACCTCGGCCTGATCGTCGCGTGGATGCCGACGCCCGCCGAGGATCCGGCGAACGTCGAGGCCCGATTGCTGAAGGAATTCGTGGCGGCGCACGGCCGCCCGCCCTTCGCCAACCTGCGCGAGGAGGCCGGGGAGTGAGCGGGCGCAAGACGATCGGCTTCACCGTGAACGGCGCGGCGCGGCGCGTGAGCGTGCCGCCGATGAAGCGCCTGCTCGACGTGCTGCGCGAGGAATGCGGGCTGCCGGGCACCAAGGAAGGCTGCGGCGAGGGCGAGTGTGGAGCCTGCACCGTGCTGCTCGATGGCGAGCCCGTGAACTCCTGCCTGGTCGCGGCCGGGCAGTGCGCGGGCTCGACCATCGTCACGGTCGAGGGCCTGAGCCGCGGCCGGCGACTCTCCGCGTTGCAGGAGGCGTTCGTCACGATGGGCGGCTCGCAGTGCGGGATCTGCACCCCGGGCATGCTGATCTCCTCGTGGGCGCTGCTGCGCGCTTCGAAGGGCCGCGTGCCCGGCGAAGACGAGGTGCGCGAGGCGCTGGCCGGGAATCTCTGCCGCTGCACTGGCTACCAGAAGATCGTGGACGCCGTGCGCGCCGCGGCCCGCCCCGCGCGCAAGGCGGCCGCGAAGCGCACGCGCGCCGCGGCCCGCCCCGCTCGCAAGCCCGCGACGAAGCGCGCGCGTCGGCGCACGCCATGAGGGCCGCGCTCTCGACGCTCGAGCTTCGGCGCCCGCGATCGCTCGGGCACGCGCTCGAGCTGCTCGACGCATCGCTTTCGGGAGAGCGCCTCACGCCGCTCGCGGGCGGCACCGACCTGTTCGTGTACCTCAACGCAGGCCAGCTCGAGGCGCGGCGCTTCCTCGATCTCTCGCCGCTCGACGAGCTGCGCGGCATCCGCGCCACACGGGCCGGCGTCACGATCGGCGCCGGCACCACGTTTCGCGCGATTCGCGATCACGACGTGATCCGCCGCCGGCTGCCATCGCTCGCGGCCGCCGCCTCCGAGATCGGGGCGTGGCAGATCCAGGCGCGCGCGACCATCGGCGGGAACATCGCGAACGCATCGCCCGCCGGCGACTCGCTGCCGGTGCTGCTCGCGCACGAAGCGGTGGTGCGGGTGCAATCGGTCCGCGGCGCGCGATCCATCGCGTTCGCCGAGTTGTTCCGCGGCTATCGCGACCTCGCGCTCGAGCGCAACGAGCTGATCACCGCGATCGAGCTGGCGTTTCCCCAGAGCCGGGCGGTCACGTTCTTCCGCAAGGTGGGCACGCGGCGGGCGCAGAGCATTTCGAAGGTGGTCTGCTCCGGCATCCTGGTGCCGGACGCCCGCGGCGCGATCGACGCCGCGCGGCTCGCGTTCGGGAGCGTGGCGCCGGTCCCGGTGCGGGCGCGGCGCGCGGAGCGCGCGCTGCACGGCATGCGCCCCGGCCCCGAGGCCGCGGCACGGGCCCGCGCCGCGCTCGCCCGCGACATCGCGCCGATCGACGACATCCGCTCCAGCCGCGAGTACCGCATGACGGTCGCCGGCAATCTCATCGAGCAGTTTCTGCTCGGCGCGTGGCCGGCGCGGGGGCGCGCGCATTAGCCCGCGAGATCGCGTGATCGGGAGCGCGGCCGGACGCGCGGCCGCCGCGCTCGCGGCCGCCGGATGCGCCGCCGCGGCGGCGCTCATGTTCGCGCTCGCGATCGCCCCGGTCCCGGCGCGTGCGCAAGACGCCGCGGCCCCGGACACGTCCGCCGAGATCGCGACCCCCGCGCCCGTCGCCGGGCTCGACCTGGTGGGCGCGCCGCGCCGCGTTCGCCGATTCGTCCGCCAGCTCGCGAGCGAGGACGCCGCCGAGTGGCGCGAGGCGCAGCTCCGCCTCGCGCTGGCCGGCCCCGCGATGCTCGGCGCCCTCGATGCGAGCCATCTCGCGCGCGAAGAGCCCGGCCGCGCGCGCGTGCGCACGCTGCTCTCGCTCGGCATGTTGACCACGCTGTCGTCGGCCGACGTGGGGCGTTATCCCGCGCTCTACGCCGTGATCTCGGTGGACGTCGCGCGCGGGTTCGTGATCGCGGAGTCGCTCGCCGCGAGCCCGGTGTTCGACGTCGGGCAGCCGACCACCGCCCAGCTCATGAGCCACGACGCGGCGCCCACCGAAGTGCAGCGGCGGATCGCGAGCGCGAACTCGCTCGGCGGATTCGCGGTGCCCGCTGCGCTCGACCTGCTCCGCGACCGGCACGCGGTGGCGCGCGCGTACGGCGTGCTGCTGCTCGCCGATCTGGCCGCGGTCGTGGCGAACGACAGCCTCGCGCCGCTCGAGTCCGATCTCGCGCCGCTCGTGGTCGGATACTCCGACACGACGCGCGACGCCACGGTTGCGAGCACCGCGACGCGGACGCTGCCGCGCATGCGAGAGCTCGAGCAGGTCCCGCGGGGCTTCGAGCTGCCGGTCACGCTCGCGCTGAAGTTGAACGGCTCGCGCGACGGCTCGCCCGATCTCCTCGGCGGCATTCGCCGCACGTCGAGCGCCGCGAGCGCCACGACCTGGGACGAATGGTGGACCGCGGCGCGACCGGCGTGGCGCATGTGGTGGTCGCTCGCGGGGGAGGAGCCCGCGCCCCACGACCGCAAGGCCTGGCTCGACTACCAGCAGGGCGCGGGCGGCCCCGCCGTGGGCCGGTCCGAACCGGCCGGCCCCAGGTAGCCGCCGCCCCGCTCGAAATGCGGGGAAACCCTCCGATTCCGCGTGTTTCGCGGCAACCCCGAGCCTTCGGTTCAGCCCGCTAACCGCCCTGCCGATAATCCGTTTGCTGAATTTCCATCGGGTCCCGGCGCGATCGGGCCCCTAAATCGGCTATTCCGTCTCAGGGCGGAATGCGCGTTTCCCCGTGTCCGGGAGGTGTCCAGTGTCCGCGGCGTCCAATCCCTCGATCGACGACATCAGCCGTGCGCTCGCAGCACTCGCGGACCGTGTTGCCTCCACCAGCGCATCGCCGCCCGAGCCTTTCGTCTCTCAGACGCTGAGAGTCGCGACCGAAGCCCTCGAGCGCTACATCCCGGGCATCGATCCGCCGCCCGACGGCGAAGCCGCGCTGGGTCTGCTGCGCGGCGCGGAGAGCGCGCTGCGGCGTGGCGACGCGCACGAGGCGCTGTCGCGATCGCTGCGCGGGCTCTCGTTCGCACCGCACGAGCCGCGCCTCTGGTACATGGCGGCGACCGCATGCTTCGAGCTGGGCGGCGTCGAGGATTCGCTGCGCCTGCTCTATCACACGCTCTGGATTCATCCCGGACACGGCGCGGCGCGCGACGACCTCGAAGCGCTCACCGCATTTTTCGAAGGCAACGACGAAGGAGATCGCGCGGCGTGAAAGTGCTGTTCATCGTCGACGGCATCGAGGCCTCCCACCTCTCCGAGCCCGGCCTCTGGCTCTCGGAGCTGGCGGCGCTGTGGGCGACGCGCGGTCACCGGGTCGAGGTGCTGTGCGTCAACCCGCTCGAGTCATGGCAGACGCCCGAGGTCCCGCCCGACGTCGTGGTGCGGCGCGCCGGGCCGGGCGGCTTCGAGGGCGCGCTCGGCGACGCGCTCGAGAATGCGCCGGACGTGGTGCACGTCGCGAGCGCCGGGCCATTCGGGCCGCGCGTGATCGAGATCCTGCGCGAGCTGCCGGTGCTGGTCGACGTTCACGACTTCTGGCCGATCTGTCCGAACAACGACCTGCTGCGCCGGCCGCGACTCGTCGCGTGCGGCGAGCACTACCCGTTCCAGGGCTGCGGCGCGTGCGCCGGGCTCTCGCGACTGCGCTCGATGGAGGAGCGGGTCGAGCTGCTCGCGGGCGCGCGCATCGTGCTCGCGCATTCGGCGTTCAACCGCGTGCGGCTCAACGCCGGCCTCGGGCGCGCGATCGAGCTTCTCGATTACGGCGTGGACACCGCGCGATTCTGCCCGGAGCCCGAGCCGCCGCTCTCGCCCGACGTGGGCGCGCTGTTCGCGACCCGCGGCGCGCCGCGCGTGCTCTTCCTCGGGCCGCCCACCCACGCGCGGGGCGCCGACAAGCTGATCGACATCATCGTCGCGGTCCGGGCGCGGATGCCCGACGTGGAGTTCGTGGTGGCGGGACGCGACCCCGCGAACCCCGACTGGGACCAGGTGTTCCTCGCCGAGTCGCTCGAGCTGGGCGTCGGCGAGGGGATTCATACGCTGCCGTCGGTTTCATCCGGCGACCTGCCCGCGCTCTACGCGTCGTGCCAGGTGGCGATCGCGCCGGTGATCGCGAACGAGCCGGGCGGGCTGTTCGTGCTGCACGCGCTCGCGACCGGCCTCGCCGTGATCGCGAGCCCGGCGGGCGCGATCCAGGACCTGATCCGCCAGGGCGAGGAAGGCTTCCTGGTCCCGCCCCGTGACACGCCGTCTTTCGCGAACGGCATCTGCACCATGCTGGTGGACCCGCACGCGCGCGCGTCGTTCGGCGAGACCACGCGCCTCACCGCGGTCGAGAAGCACGACCGCGAGCGCAGCCTGTTCGCGCTCGAGGAGATGTATCACCGCCTGCGCGAGATGAGGCACCGCACCGCGGCGTAGCCCCCCGCTTTCCCCTCGCCGCACGCCTGTGCGAGACTGGCCGCGTGTCGCCCCCCTGGTCTTGAACCATGCGGCCGCATGAGAATCCCATGAATCCTGCCCTGACCGTCACCGAGCCGGAGGCGAGCGCGAACCATCGCGCCGTCGCATCGCTCGAGCCGCTGTTTCGTCCCCGCTCCGTCGCCGTGATCGGCGCATCGCGCGATCCGGGCAGCATCGGCGGGGCGATCTTCCACAACCTGCTGAGCCACGGCTTCAACGGGCCGGTCTATCCGGTCAATCCCAAGTCGGGCGTGATTCAATCGGTCGCGGCCTATCCCTCGATCGAAGCCGCGCCCGGCGACGTGGATCTCGCGATCGTCGTGGTGCCGGCGGCCCACGTGATCGCCACCGTCGAAGCCTGTGGCAAGAAGGGCGTGAAGGCGGTGGTGGTGATCAGCGCGGGCTTCAAAGAGACCGGCGAGAAGGGCCGCGACCTGGAGCGCCGCCTGCTCGAGGTGGTGCGCGCCCACGCGATGCGGCTCGTCGGCCCCAACTGCCTGGGGGTGATCAACACCGAGGGCGGGGTGCGGCTCGATGCGACCTTCGCGCCGATCTATCCGCCGGCGGGCGCGATCGGGTTCTCGTCGCAGAGCGGCGCGCTGGGGCTCGCGATCCTCGAGTACGCGTCATCGCTCAACATCGGGATCTCGCAGTTCGTGAGCGTCGGCAACAAGGCCGACGTCTCTGGCAACGACCTGCTCGAGTTCTGGGAGCGGGATCCCGCGACGCGCCTCATACTGCTCTACCTCGAATCCTTCGGAAATCCCCGCCGCTTCACCCAGATCGCGCGGCGCGTCGCACGCACCAAGCCGATCGTCGCGGTGAAGAGCGGCCGCACGCGGGCGGGCCAGCGGGCCGCCTCTTCGCACACCGGATCGATCGCCGGCGCCGACGCCGCGGTGGACGCACTGTGCCGACAGTCGGGCGTGATCCGCACCGACACGATGGAGGAGATGTTCGACGTCGCGATGCTGCTCGCGAACCAGCCGGTGCCGCTCGGCAAGCGCGTGGGCATCGTCACCAACGCGGGCGGGCCCGGCATCATGGCGTCCGACGCGTGCGAGAGCCACGGTCTCGAGGTGCCGCTGCTCGACGAATCCACCGTCGCGCAGCTGCGCGCGTTCCTTCCGCCCGAGGCCTCGACCCGCAATCCGGTCGACATGATCGCCTCCGCGACGCCCGCCGCTTTCGAGAAGGCGATCGCGCTGGTGCTGGCCGACCCCAACGTGGACGCGCTGCTGGCGCTCTACGTGCCGCCGATCGTCACCACGCCCACCGAGATCGCGGAGTCGATCGTGCACGGCGTCGCGGCAGCGACTCAGCGCGCCGACGCGGAGCGCCGCCCGCACAAGCCGGTGCTCACCTGCTTCATGGGAACCCACGGCGTGAAGGAAGGGCTGCGCACGCTGCACGAGGGGCACATGCCCTCTTACGCGTTTCCGGAGTCGGCGGCGATCGCGCTCGCGCGGGCCGTGCAGTACGGGCGGTGGCGCTCGGCGGAGGAAGGAACCTTCGTGCGCCAGCCGGCGGACACCGCGCGCGCCGCGCTCGTGATGGAGCGCGCGGCAGCGCGCGGCGGCGGCTGGCTGCGCCCGGACGAGGTGGGCGAGGTGCTCGCGGCGTACGGCATCGCGCAGCCGCCGGCGCGGCACGCGGACTCCGCAGACGAGGCGATGGCGGCGGCCGAGGAGCTGGGCTTCCCGGTGGTGCTCAAGCTCGACTCCGAGACGCTCACGCACAAGTCCGACGTGGGCGGCGTGGCGCTCGACCTGCGCAGCGCCAACGAGGTGCGCAAGGCGTGGAACGGCATGCGCGCGCGGCTCGATCAGGCCGGCAAGCTGGGCGAGATGCAGGGCGCAACGCTGCAGCCGCTGGTGCGCGACGGCACCGAGACCATCCTCGGCATGAGCCGCGACGCCACGTTCGGGCCGCTCGTGATGTTCGGGCTCGGGGGCATCCACGTCGAGATGCTGAAGGACGTTTCGTTCCGCATCGCGCCGCTCACCGACCGCGACGCGCGCGAGATGATGCGCGAGGTGCGGGCGTTTCCGCTGCTCGAGGGCTACCGCGGCGCGCCGCCCGCCGACCTCGCCGCGATCGAGTCGGCAATTCTGAGCGTCGCGCAGCTCTCCGAGGAGCAGCCGCTGCTGCTCGAGATGGATCTGAACCCGGTGCGCGCGCTGCCGCCCGGCCAGGGCGTGCTCGCGATCGACGCGCGCATGCGCGTCGCCGCCCGGGGCGCCTGATGCGCTGGTCGTTCGGCATCGGCCGGATCGCGGGGATCCGGATCCAGCTGCACGTCACGTTCCTGCTGTTCGTGGTGTGGATGGCCGCGAGCCAGGGATTCGCGAGCGGCGACTTCGGCCGAGCGCTCGAGACCGGAGCGCTGCTGCTGCTGGTGTTCGGCTGCGTGCTGCTCCACGAGCTGGGCCACGCCCTCACCGCGCGCCGCTACGGCATCCGCACCCGCGACATCGTGCTGCTCCCGATCGGCGGCATCGCGCGCCTCGAGCGCATGCCGGAGAAGCCGTCGCAGGAGCTGATCGTCGCGATCGCGGGCCCGCTCGTGAACGTCGCGATCGCGGCGGCGCTGGTGGGTGTGTTCGCGCTGCTCGGCGTGCGGGTCGAATCGCTCGACCTGAACGGCGGCATCCTCATGTCGCTGCTGGTGGTGAACGTCGCGATGGTGGTGTTCAACCTGATCCCGGCGTTCCCGATGGACGGCGGCCGCGTGCTGCGCGCGTTGCTCGCGATGCGCCTGCCCTACGTGAAGGCGACCCGCATCGCGTCGGGCGTCGGACAGGTGGTGGCGCTCGGGTTCGGCGCGGTCGGACTGTTCGCCGGCAACTTCATGCTGATGCTGATCGCGCTGTTCGTGTTCCTCGCGGCGGGCGAGGAGCGCGCGCTGGTGCAGAACCGCCTCTCGCTGGCCGGCATCGGGGTCCGCGACGCGATGCTCACCGAATTCCACGTGCTGGACCCGGCCGACGCGCTGCAGCGCGCCGTGGACTTCCTGATGGCGGGCAATCAGCAGGATTTTCCGGTGCTCGAGGCCGGCGCGCCGGTCGGCATGCTCACCCGCCGGGATCTGGTGCGAGCGCTCCAGCGCGACGGCGCGAGCGCCACGGTCGGCGATGCGATCACGCGCGACGAGGAATACGCAGACGCCGGCGAGCCGCTCGATTCCGTGCTGCGCCGCATGCGCGAGCGGGCGCGCACCGCGCTGCCGGTGCTGGAGCGCGGGCGGCTGGTGGGGCTGCTCACGCTCGAAAACATCGGCGACCTGCTGGTGGTGAGCGAGGCCCTGCGGCGGCACGAGCGCAGCGCCTGAGGGTGAAGGGGCGCCGCGCGAGATCGGACGGCCGCTCCCGGACGAACCCGATTTAGATCTTGCGCACGTGGAAGCTGACCCTGCCGGTGGCGTGCGCGGTGTCGATCCGGATGGTCCACGTGCCGGCGGTGCCGGCGGTGGCGGGGAAGGTGCCCGCGTCGGAGAGCGAGTGCTGGTAAACCTGCGCGCTCGCCGCGTCCAGGATCGTCAACGTGATGAGTCCGGACGCGATGGTGCTGGTCTGGTCGACGCTCACGTTCGTGCCGGTGCTCGGCCAGGCGTAAGACTCGACGCCGGTCTTGGCCTGCATGTTCGAGTCCTGGTACGTGAAGTCGCCGGGGTTGTTCGTGATCACCGGCTGGCTGACGGGAGCAGTGGATTTCTTCTTGCACCCCGACGGCAGCGCGAGCGCCAGCAGAATGGCGGCGAAACACACACAACGCTGAAGGGTTCGCATCGGGCTTCCTCCGTCGAGCGTGGGGAGATTGTCGACTGCCCGGGAGGATACCGCGACGACTCCGAATACCAAGTGAATATGGTGCGCGAGCGCGGCGCGCGGGCGCCGGAGCCTGGCCCGTGATCTCGGATGATTCAGGCCCCGATGCCCAGCACCGCGCGCGTCACGTGGGAGAGGAGCATCAGGAACTGGAGCGCGAGCGCCGTCAGCACGACGCCCTGACCGCCGAGCCGGCTCGAGCCGGGCCAGGCCGCGAGATGGGTCGTCACGCGCTGGATCGAGATCGGGCCGACGATCGCGAGCGCGACCACGACCGGCCGCAGCGCGTCCGCCGCGCCGATCGCGCTCTGACTGGCGACGATTCCGGCGCCGAGCGCTGCGAATGCCATCCAGGTCCACAGGCCCACGGCGCCGCGCCACGGCCGGATCGGCATGGCGAACGCGAGCACGGCGGAGAGCAGGAGCACGCCCAGCGTGCCGAGCAGCTGCGTGCCGAGGTATTGCATCAGCGCGACGGGCGCGAATCGAACGGCCCGGAGCGGCACGTCCCACGCGTGATAGTTGAACCACGGGCCCAGCGTGAGCGACAGCGCGACATATCCGCCGCCCGTGAGCACGAGCAGGCCGAGCGCATACGCCACCAGACGCCGGCGGTCGAAGGTGGCGAGATGGAAGATCGCGGCCATCGCGAACCACAGGCCGGCGGGATGCGTGAGGCAGGCCGCGGCGAATGCCAGCGACGCGAGCAGCGCGCCGAGGATGTTCGGAACGTACCGCAGGGCCGCGCACCCGGCGAGCGCGAGCAACAGTCCCAGCGATTCCGGGCCAGACAGGGTCGCGCCACGACCGGCGAGCAACTGTCCGAGGATCACGAGTCCGCCGCTCGCCATGCCCAGCGTGGCGCTGCGAGTCTCCGCGCGCACCACCATGGCCGCCAGCGCCGCCGCCATCAGGGTGGCGAGCAGGACCACAAATCGCGGTTCCCAGGCTTGCGGATCGAACATCCGCACCAGCCCGGAGAGGACGAACGGGAAGGCGGGCATCAGGGCCGCATCGAGTCCGCGACCGGGTTCCCGAAACGGCGGCTGGCCGCTCGCGAATCGGGCCGCGTGCTCGAGCGCCGAAGCATCGAGCGGATCGGCCGGCACGGCGCGGAACAGCCCCGGGATCGCGGCGTACAGATAGCCCGCGACGACCAGGATCGAGATCACCCACAGCGAGATGCGAACGATGCGTTCCATGTCCTCAAGCCTCGTGGTCAGCGTGAACCATGCATCACGGCCGGCGGTCCGGAAGTGGTGGGTTCAGTTATCGGCAACGAGCGCGTCGCACTTCAGCGCCGACTGGAGCGCCGCGGCCGGCCCCGGCGGTGCGGGCCTAATGCCCCCGCCGCGTCGATCAGGAGAGCGGAACGATCATCGCGGCGGCCGCCGCGGCCGCGGTGGCGGCCGCGAGCGCGTCGCCATCGCGCCCCGCGGCCGGCGCGGCCGCTGGAGGGGCGATGCCGCCGGGTACCTCGCGCCAGCCGGCTCGATCGAACAATCCGAGGCGCCGTTCCGCGGGGCGTTCGAGCTTGAGGAAGACGCCGGCGTAAGGCGGCGCGATTCCGAGTCGCAGGCCGACGTGAAGCACTCCGCCCGCGCCGCGCGCGGTCTCGAAGGCCGGCGTCCCGTTCGGGCCGCCCCCGTGCGTCGCGCGCGCCGCGGGCCTGCGGCCGAGATCGAGCGACAGCCGGGCGACCGAGCCGTCACACGCCTCGCACGCCACCAGCAGCGCGCGCGGCCCGAGCCCCAGGCGTGCCGGAGGAACGATCACCGCGCGCAGCATTTCGCCATCGAGCGCGGCGGCGCGGACCGGATGGGAAGCCTCGATGGCGCACGAATCGTCGTCGATGCGGAAGGGCTCGCGCTCGCGCGCGTACGCGAGCAGCTCGGCGCGGCGCAGGCGCAGCTGCGTGGCGTGGCATTCGATCGCGCGGCGCTTGCGCTCGCGCTCGTGCGCCTCGAGCGCGAGATCGATCTGGGCGGCGGGGCCGGGTTCGGCGTCGCGGCGGGCGTGCACAGCGTAGCCGATCACGCGGGGCGGGCGCACCCTCGGGTCCATGCGCCCGAGCGCGATGCGCACCATCACCGCGAGCGCGCTGTGGTCGGGATGGCGGTCGTCGAGCGCCGGCGCCGCGAGGATCGTGGGGCGCCACCGCTCGAACTCGAGAGCCAGCGCGTCGAGCACCTCGCTCCCGCCCGACATGAGGATCTCGGTGAGGCCCTGATCGGGATGGCGCATGAAGCGCACCGAGCGGGCGGACAGGCCGAGGTGCGCGATCGCAGCCAGCACCTCGCCGCGGCGGCGCTCGCCCCACCGTACGCGATCGGCCGCCGTCACCCGCCAACGGCGCTCGGCGGCGCGCTGCGCCCAGGGATTGTTGTCGCCGTCGGTGAGGAACACCACGCGGCGCGCGGCGCCCGCGGCGCGCGAGCGCAGCAGCAGGCCGCCGGTCGCGAGCGACTCGTCGTCGGGATGCGGCGCCAGCACCATGACGCGGTCGGACGCCTCGACAACGAGCAGGCGTCCCATCAGATGCCCTCGTTTCCCGCGAACGGCGAGAACCCGCGCTCGATCGCACTCGCCCACACGACCGCGAGCAGGCCGTCGCGGGCGGGCGGCGTGAACACGTGGAGGCCGGCCGCCAGCATCCGCGGCCCGGCGTACGCCGTGCCGTCCAACAGGCCCGATGCCGCGCCGCGATCGGACACCACCGCGTATCGCTGCGGCACCACCACCACGAAGCGACGCCGGGGGTCGCGATCGTCGCGCGCGGGGAGCAGCATCTTGCCGAGCACCCGCAGATTGCCGGCCCGCATGTAGTTCGCATTCATGAACGCGCGGGCGCGCAGCGGAAAGTTGTCGTCGTCCGCGAATGCGACCGGGGTGTGCGCGGCGATCATGCGCTCCGCGATGTCGTCGGGGAGCCGGCCGGTCGCGATGCGCGCCCGGGTGATGCCTTCGAGCGCGAAGTAGAAGGGCCGCGGCCGGAACACGGTCTCGCCCTTCAGGTCCATCACGGAATCCCCGGGCCGCGTGAGCTGCAGCACGTCGGCGAGCAGCGCGGACTGGGCGCTGGTGCCGTCGCGCCAGGGCGGCTCGGCGCGCATCACCGAGACGGTCTCGATCACGACCAGCGCGGCCGGCGCGAGCCACGCGAGGGAGGGGGCGAACGCGAGCCGCGATCGAATCCCACGCGCGGCGATCGCGAACACCGGCGTCAGGGCCGCCAGCAACACCGCGATCAGCGGCGTGACGGGCAGGTAGTCCTGGCGGGTGATGAGCGGCCACACGGCGTTGAGACTCACGAAGTAGATCCCGGTCACGAGCCACAGCAGCGCGCGGCGCGCGCCATCGGCGGGGGTGGGCGCCGTCCGCATCGCGAGCCGCCCGCCGAACCACAGCAGCGGCAGCGCGAGCGGGACGAGCGCGAACCTCCAGGGCAAGGCTCGCCAGGTCCCGAACTCGGGGAGCAGGTTGTGAGTCCCGATGCAGTACACGAACGGCCGCCACGCGCCGAGCGCCGCGAAGGTCACGGCGATCGCGAGCGGCACGGCGAGGGTTCCGGCCGCGAGCGCGGCGATCACGCCGGCGACCCGGCGCGGCGGCGGCTTCGATCCGGCCCGCGCGAGCAACGCGAGCGTCATGCCGGCGGCCACCGCGAGCGAGGCGAGCAGCAGGATGGACTTCATCGAGACGCCCACCGCGACGCCGAGCAGCAACCCCGCGAACGCCGCGCGCGCTGCGGTGAGCCGCCCGGACACCAGCACCGCGAGCGCGAGCAGCCAGGCGGTCATCCACAGCACATCGGCGCGGTATTCGACCGATACGCGCAGGAATCCGGGCGACAGCGCCGCGAGCGCGACCGCCCACGGCGCGAGCGCGGGCGCCGCCGCGCGCCGCGCGATGAGCCAGGTCGCCCACAGCGTGAGCGCCACCAGCGGGAGCATCGCGATCCGCATCAGGATCAGGATGTCGGCGCGCTCGCCGAGCGCCGCCACGAGCGGCGCGCTCAGCATGCCGAACAGCGGCGCGTGATTGTCGAACACGTCGCGGTAGGGCAAGAGGCCGGAGGTCCACGCCCACGCCACGTGCAGGTGCTGCGGCTCGTCGGAGTTGATCTCGTGGTGAAAGACGTAGAGCAGGCGCAGGATCGCGTGCGCCCCGAGCGCCGCGATCAGGAAGGCGCGCTCGGCCGGCGCGTGCAGGCGCGGGCGCGCGACGGCTCGCGGCGCGCCCGGCCGATCCACGGCGCTCAGCGCCGCGCCGGCGGCGTGCGGCATCACCTGGGATCTCAGACGTTCCTCCGAGTGCTCATGGCGTCAGGCCCCGCGGCTCGCGCGGGGGGAGCTGGCTGTCGCGGCGCGCCATGGGGGAGCCACGATACTCGCACCGGGCGCGGCGCGCCAAGCCGGAATGCTCATCGTGAACCGCGCGCCGCCCAGCGGCGAATCGTCCAGCGTCGCGTCCCCGCCGTGCGCGCGCGCGACCTCGCGCAGCAGCGGCAGCCCGAGCCCGAAGCCACCGAGGTGGGCGCGCGCTTCCGCGCCGCGGAAGAACGGGTCGAAGACGCGCTCGCGGTCCTCTGCGCGAATCCCGGCGCCGCCGTCTTCGACCACGACGCGCGCCATCGCGCCGTCGCTCGCGACCGTGACCCTGACGCGCGTCGATCCGGTCGTGAACTTGAGCGCGTTGTCCACCAGGTTCCCCACCGCCGAGGCGAGCAGCGCTGCGTGCCCGGACACCATGACCTCGTCCGGCGCATCGAGGCCGAGATCCGTCGCGCGGCCCGGCGCCCGCGCGGCCGCCGCGCGCAGGGTCTCGGCCGCGACGTCCGAGAGGTTCACGGGCTCGAACGCGGCCCGGGCGGCGGGCGCGCCCTGGCCGGCGCGGCGCAGCAGCAGCAGCGCATCGACCAGCGCGCGCATCGCATCGACCTGCGCCGCGGACCGGTCGAGCGCGGCGCGCGTGGCCGGCGGCAGCGCCGGGCCCGCGAGCGCCATCTCGAGCTCGCCCGACAGCACGGTGAGCGGGGTGCGCAGCTCGTGCGATGCCTCCGACGTGAAGCGCCGTTCCGATCGCAAGACCCCGTCGAGGCGCTCGAGCAGGCGGTCGAACGAGGCCGCGAGCCGGTCGATCTCCGCCATGCCGGTCGGTCCGCCGAGCGAGGTCACGCCCGCCTCGACCGCCGCGTTGCGCGCTCGCTCGTCCATCTGCGCGAGCGGACGGAGCGCGCGGCGCGCGGTCCAGCGGCTCGCGAACCAGGTGACGACCAGGATCGGCACCGCGCACCACGCGAGCGAGCGCGCGAGCGCGGACACGCTGCCGCGCAGCTCGCGATAGGAGATGGAGGTGACGACCCGCGCGCCGTGTGACTCGGTCGCGGCCGCCCAGCGCCGTCCGCCGTGCTCGATGACGCGCGCGGTCGAGGACGGCGGCGGAAGAAAGTAGCCGGTGCGGTTCGCGAGCGCGTTCGAGGCCAGCAGCGTGTCCTGCGGGCCGTACACCATGATGCCGAGCCCGGAGTCGGTCTCCTCTTCGAGCGCCGCCCGCGAGGCCCGGGGCAGATCGCGCTCCTCCGCGTACTCGCGATCGACGCTCTCCGCGACCCGGTGCGCGGTCTCGGCCAGCTGCCGCTCCTGCGCCCGCCGCAGCGAACGGTCGGTGAGCCACAGCGAAGAGGCCGCGAACACCACGATCACGACGCTCGCGACCAGCTGCTGGATCAGCGTCAGTCGCGCGACCAGCGAGGTCGATCTCACGCCGGGGCCTCGAAAACGTAGCCCTGTCCGCGCACGGTGCGGATGCAATGCGGCGCGCCATCCGGCTGGAGCTTGCGGCGCAGCCGGCTCACGATCACGTCGAGGCTCTCGGACGCCGCCTCGCTGGTCTCGCCCCACGCGCTCTCGAGCAGATCGTCGCGCGTCACGACCCGCCCCGCCCGAGCCGCGAGCGCATCGAGCACCGCCCACTCGCGCGCGGTGAGCGGGATCTCGTCCGCCCCGCGCTTCAGACGCCGCGCCGCGAAGTCGATCGAGAGGCCGGTCCAGCGCACGCTGGCGGGCGCGGAGCGGCCCTGCCTCCGCCCCAGCGCGCGCACCCGCGCGACCAGCTCGGCGATCGCGAACGGCTTGCGCAGGTAGTCGTCGCCGCCCGCGTCGAGGCCCTCGATGCGATCGCCCACCTCGCCGCGCGCGGTGAGGAACAGGATCGGGGTGGCGAGGTCGAGCGCGCGCAGCTCGCGGCACAGCTCGAGCCCGCTGCCGTCGGGCAGCATCACGTCGAGCACGATCACGTCGAACGCGCCGCGCAGCGCGAGCGCCCGCCCGGTCGAGACCCGCGCGGCGGTCGCGAGCGTGTGGCCGGCCGCCTCGAGCGAGCGCTCGATCAGCTCGCGGGTGGGGGCGCTGTCTTCGATCACGAGGATTCGCATGCGATGGGTCCCGGCATCACCTGGCGGGCCGGCCGCAGCGCGCGAGCAGCGCGGGCAGCACGACCAGCAGCAACGGCGCCGAGTTCAGGAATCCGCCGACGACCGCGAGCGCGAGCGGCCGCAGCAGCGCGCTGCCCGATCCGATGCCCAGCGCGAGCGGCGCGAGCGCCGCGACGCCGGCCGCGGTCGTCATGAGCACCGGCCGCGCGCGGCGCCGGGCGGCCGCCTCGGCCGCCGCGGAGGGCGCGGCCCCATCGCGCAGCGCAGCACGATGGGCCGCGACGAGAAAGTAGCCGTTTTCGGACACGACGCCCACCATCATGATCGCGCCGACGAAGCTCGAGATGTTGAAGGTCGCGCCGCCCGCGTGGAGCGCGACGAACACGCCGCACAGCGAGGCGACCACGACCACCATGAGCGCGCCGCTCATGCGCCACGAGCGGAACGCCGCGAGCAGGATGAGGAGCACGGCGGCCGCGGCCGCGAACAGCACGGCCGCCAGCTCGCGGAACGACGACTGCTGCTCCTCCCACAGGCCGGCGTAACGCACCGTCATGCCGGGCGCGAGCGCGAGCCCCTGGCGCACGACGCGCTGGATCTCGGTCATCGCGGAGCCCAGGTCGCGGCCCGAGAGCCGCGCGGTGACCGGGATCATGGTGCGCTGGTCGTCGCGCGCGATCTCGGTCTCGCCCGCCTCGATCCGCAGCGTCGAAAGATCGCCGAGCCGGCGCCACTGCCCGCGCGCGACCGGCACGCGGACGTCCGCGAGCGCATCGGGGCGCGTCGCGCCGGCGAGCCCCGAGAGCGTCACGCGCACCGGCCAGGCGCGCGCGCCGCGCACGATCTGCCCGGCGTCGAGGCCCGCGACCGAAGGCGTGACGGCGCGCGCGAGATCGTCGATGCCGAGCCCGAGGCGCGCCGCGGCGGCCGACGGATGGATCGAGACGTTGGGCCCGCTCTCGACGATGCCGCTCTTCACGTCCACCACGCCGCGCACGTTCGACAGGATGCGCGCGACGTCCTCGGCCCGGGTCCGCATCAGCGCGCGATCCTCGCCGAACAGGCGCACCTCGACCGGCTGCGGATTGGTGGTGAGATCGCCGATCACGTCCTCCACCAGCTGCCCGAACTCGATCTCGAGCTGCGGCTGCGAGGCCGCGATGCGCCCGCGCAGATCGTCGGCCACCGCTTCGGCATCGCGCGTCCGCCGCGCCCTGAGCTTCAAGACGTAGTCGCCGTGATTGGGCTCCGTGACGAAGAACCCGAGCTGATCGCCGGTGCGCCGCGACCAGGCCTCGACCTCGGGCGTCGCGTCGATCGACTTCTCGACCTGCCGCAGCATGCGGTCGGTCTCGGTGAGCGACGTTCCGGGCGGCGAGAAGAAGTCCATGATCAGCGAGCCCTCGTCCATCTCGGGCAGGAAGCCGGTGCCGAGCGTCGCCTGGAGCGGCACGATTGCGAGGATCAGCACCAGCGGCGTCACGATGCCCACCCACGCGTGGGTGGTGGCGTAGCGCGCGATGGCGCCGAGGCGGCCCGGCCCCGCGCGTGGAGGACGAGGCGGCTTCGTGTGCGGGCGCACCACCAGCGGCAGCACGGCGACGCACAGCAACAGCGATGCGGCGAGCATCAGCGCCATCGCGAGCGCGAGCACCTTGAAGAACGCGCCGGCGACGCCGCCCAGCCACATGAACGGCGCGAAGATCGCGATCGTGCAGAGGCTCGAGCCCACCGCCGACGGCAGGATCTCCGCCATCGCGACCGACACGCCCGCGAACGCCTCTCCATACGAGGCGCGGTGCGCGAGATGCTCGAGCACCACGATCGCGTCGTCGAGCACCAGCCCCACCGCCGCCGCGATCCCGCCGAGCGTCATCATGTTGAGCGACTGGCCGGCGAGCGCGAAGCCCAGCAGCGTGAGCGCGATGCTGCCGGGCAGCACCAGCGCGCCGCCGAGCCCCATGCGCAGGCTCCCGAGGAAGAGCGCGACCACCGCGATCGCCATCAGCGCGCCGATCAGCAGGCTCTCCTCGACGCTTCCGAGCGAGGCGCGCACCAGCTCCGACTGATCGTAGAACGTCTGGATGCGCACGCCGGGAGGGAGCGCGGCGCGGTGCTCCGCGAGCCAGCGGCGCGACTCGTCGGCGAGCCGGATGGTGCTGGCCGACGGCTGGCGCAGCAGGTTGACCAGCACCGCCTCGCCCGATTGCGCGGCGTAGCGAGTGAACTCTGGAGCCTCTTCGAGCGACACCCGGCCGAGCGCGCCGAGCGGCACCGGCGGCCCGCCCTCGACCGGGATCGGCATCGCGCTCAGGCTCGCGAGGTCGAGCGGGCGCGCGTCGGCGAGGCCCAGGTAGAGCTGGCGGTTCGCGTCCAGCAACCCCACCGACTCCAGCTCGCCCGCGCGGCGGATCGCGTCCGCCACCGAAGCCGCGTCGAGCCCGCGCGCCTCGAGCGTCGCGGGATCGAGCGCGACGCGCGCCTCGAACCGCCGTCCGCCCTGGACGATCACCTCCGCCACGCCCGGCAGCCGCGCCAGCTCGGGCTGGAGCCGCATGACGGCGAAGTCCCGCAGCTCGGCGAGGCTCATGCGATCCGAGGTGAGCGAGTAGCCCAGCACCGGGAACAGCGCGGGGTTCATGAGCCGCGCGTCCACCGCGGTCCCCGCCGGGAGCCGCTCGCGCGCCGCGCCGATGCCCGCCTGCACGCGCTGGAGCGCCAGCTCCATGTTGGTTCCCCACGCGCAGTCGATGTTGATCTCGGTCGAGCCGCGACTCGTGATCGAGCGGATCTCGCGGACCCCCGGCACCCGGCGCACCGCCTGCTCGAGCGGGCGGGTCACCGCGCGCATCATCTCGTCGCCGGGGCGCTCGCCGCTGTCCGCGATCACGGTGATCCGCGGGAACGTCACCTCGGGAAGGATCGCGGCCGGCAGCGTGAGGCCGGCGGCCACGCCCAGCGCCGCGAGGCAGCAGATCGTGAAGAGCAGCGCGCGGCGCTGGGCGCGCAGGAAGTCGAAGGCGCCGATCACGGAGCGACCGAGACGCGCGTGCTGTCCGCGAGCCCGCGCTGCCCCTCGACGATCGCGCGCGTGCCGGGTGCGAGCGGAGGCGACGCCAGCGCGTGCCAGCCCCCGGCCGCGGGGCCGAGCGTCACGGTGCGCCAGTGCGCGCGGCCATCCGCCCCGACCAGCGCGATCCGCGTCTCGCCGGTGAGATCGTCCTCCACCAGCGCCGAATCGGGGGCCATGAGCGATTCGTGCGCCGGGCCCACCTCGATCGTCGCGGTGCCGAAGCGCTCGATCTCGGGAAGCGGCGCTTCCGCGCGCGGCACGAGCCAGGCGAGCGTGGTCTGATCGCTCGCGTTCGCGGCGGGGAGCAGGCGCTCGAGCCGCGCGCGTCGCGTGCCGCCGCCGTCGTCGCGGATGGTCGCGTCCTGCCCGGCCCTGAGGCGCGAGGCCTCGGCGGCGCCGACGTGGACCTCGAACACGATTCCGCCGCTCGGCACGATGCTCAGCAGCTCGGTCCCTTCCGCGACCTCGGCGCCCGGCTCGACCGCGCGCCGCACGACGGTGCCGGCGGCGGTCGCGACGATCGGCACGCGCACCAGCTCGCGGCGGGCGAGCTCCAGCGCGCGCGCGGCGTCGTCGCGCGCGGCCGGATCGCGCGCCCTTAGCGCGATCAGCTCGGCGCCGCGCAGGGCCGCGAGCGATTCGCGCGTGAGGAGCCAGCCCACGCGCTCTCCGCTCTCGACGGCGTCGCCCGCCCGCGGCCCGAGCGAGTCGAGGCGCGCCGCGAACGGCGCGGCGATCGTGATCTCGCCGGCCGCACGCCAGCGTCCGGGTGCCGCGACGACGTCGCCGACCCGGCGCACCTCGAGCGCGCGAACGCGCACCGCGACCACCGGCTCGGCCGCCGAATCTGCGGCGTCCCCTTCGCGTCCGGCGCGCGATCCGCAGCCGGCGCATGCGATCAGGAGCAGCACCGCCGCCAGCCCTCCGCGTGCGATCCTCATCGTGTCAGCTCCGCCTCGTAGCGTGCAGCGCGGCACTCGGTTCGCGCATCGACCAGCCGCTCGCGCGCATCGTCGCCCGCGCGCCGCGCGTCGAGCAACTCGAGCAGGGAGAGCGCGCCGCCCGCGTAGAGGCTGCGCGAATAGAGGAGATGATCCGACGCGCGACCCGCCGCGACGCGCGAGGCTTCGAAGCGGCGCGCCGCGCTCCGCCAGCGCGCGAGCAGGTCGAGCGCCTCGCGCCGCCGCCGCGCGCGCGCGTCCTCCGCGCGGATCGACGCCGCGCGCAGCGCCGCCTCTCGGGCGCCGGAGGCGCGGGGCCGCGAGGCGTCGCGCACCGGGAGCCGCACCGCGATCGACACCGAGGCTCCGAGATCGCGGCGCAGCCGGTCCGAGAACGTGGCGCCCGGGTGCGACGCGAGAAAATCGTCGGGCACCGCGCGGGTGAGGTCGGTGCCGGCGAGCCCGGCGTCTGCGGAGAGATCCACCCGCATCGCGCCCGCGCCGCGGGCATCGAGCAGCGCGAGCCGCTCGGTCGCGGCCGCCACCTCGGCGGCCCGCACCTCGGGCGCGCGATCGGCCGATTCGAGCAACGCCGCCGAATCGCCGGCGGCCGGGACCGGCGGCAGGCCGGCGTCCGGCTCGCGCAGCGCCGCCCCGGCTCCCGCTTCGAGGCCGATCAGCGCGGCCAGCTCGCGCCGGCGCTCGTCCTCGAGCTCGCGCAGGGACTCGAGCGACGCGAGCACGGCGTCGCGCTCGATCGCGACCCGCACCGCGTCCGCGCGCCCGCGGGTGCCGGCGCTCGCGCCGGCGTTCACCAGCACCGCGAGGCGGTCGAGCCAATCGAGCGCATCGAGCTGAACGCGGCCCAGGTCGGCGAGCCGCAGCAGATCGAGCGCCACCGCCGCGGCGCGCGCCGCGGCCTCGCGCGAGGCGAGCGCCAGATCGGCACGCGCCCCGTCCGCGCCCAGCGCTCCGCGCAGACGGTTGCGCAGCCGTCCGCCGCCGTCGAGCAGCGTCCATTCCGCAGCGGCGCCCAGGTCGTACTGCCCGAGATTCGTGAGGGCGGGATCGTAGAAGTCGCGGGGCGCGAGCGTCGCGTCGCCGCGCAGCGCGAGCGCGGGCCGGCGGTTGAGCGCGGCGGCCGACGAGTCGAGCGCCGCAGCGACGCGGGCCTCACGCGCGGCCCGCACGGCGGGGGCGAGGCGGCGCGCGCGGGCGATGCAGTCGTCCACCGAGAGGGATTCCGGCGCGGCCTGCGCCGCCGCGCCGCGAACGCCGAAGCACACGAAGGCGAGGCCGGGCGCGAAGCAGCATGCGATCACGAACATGCTGCGCCGCGCCCGATGCGCCGCGTTCGATGCGTGCGATGGACGGCCAGCGGTCATGCGATCTCCTCCCGGGGTCGCGGGCGGCAGTGTCTCGCACACTATCGGAACGAGACCTGAATGGGGGCTGAACGCAGCGCGCCGTCGCGGGGCGGCGCGCGTCGTTGACTCGCGCGGCGCGCGACGCTCACAATCGAATCCTCATGCCCTACCGTCGAGTCCCCATCGGCCGCCTGGCGGCGCTCGCGGCGCTCGCGGCCGGCACGTATCTCGTGCTCCACGGCAGCGGCGCGCCGCACTGGCGGACGCTCCGGCCGGGCCTCGAGTTCGCGACCATACGCGGGGCCCCGTTCTGCCGCCAGGGCTCGCCCGACATCGCGCTGCTCCGCATCGATCCCGCCCAGACCATCGTGCGCGTCCACCACTACTCGCTGGAGGCGGTGGACGCGCCGCCCGGCATCGTCGAGTGGCAGCGGCTGACCGGCGCGCACGCCGTTTTCAACGCCGGGCAGTTCTATCCCGACTGGTCGTACATGGGCATGCTGGTGAGCAACGGCCACGTGGTCTCGAAGCGCGAGCATCCGGAGTTCAAGGCGGCGCTGGTCGCCTCGCCGGTGTCGGGCCCGGCGGCCGCGCGCATCCTCGACCTCGAGGCCGAGCCGCTCGACCGCAGCGCCTCGCGCTGGCGGGACATCGCCCAGTCGTTCATGCTGTTCGACAGCACCGGCAGGATCCGCGTGCGCGAGAGCGACCGCATCGCGAACCGCACCGCGCTCGGCCAGGATCGTCGTGGCTGGCTGGTGGTGATCACCACCGAGGGCGGCTACACGCTGCGCGACTTCGCGCGGCTCATTCAGCGCGCGCCGCTCCAGCTCACGCGCGCCATGTCGATGGACGGCGGCTCCGAGGCGCAGCTGTGCGTGGATGCCGGCGGGTTTCGCTACGCGACCTTCGGGCGATGGAAGGCGAAGCCCGGCGGGGACGACCCGCCCGGGGCTGAGGTGCCGCTGCCGGCCGTGATCTCGGTGAGCGCGCGATGACCGGATCCGGCGCGAAATTTCCATGCGCGCGCTGCGGGCGGCCGATCCGGCGCGACGCCTCGCGCGTGCGGAGCGGCGGGCCGCGCACCCTCACCTGTCCGCGCTGCCGCTATCTCATCTACGACTACCCGCGCCCGTGCGCCGGCGTCGTGGTGATGAGGGGAGACGCCCTGCTCATGCTGCGCCGCGCGCATCGCCCGCGGTTGGGGTGCCTCGACATCCCCGGCGGGTTCATGGAGGCGGGCGAGTCCATCGAGGGCGCGGCGCGGCGCGAGCTGCGCGAGGAGACCGGGCTGCGGGTCTCGAAGCTCGACTGGCTCGGGTTCTACTGGGACCATTATTACCTGCGCGGTTTTGGATATTTCCCGACGATGAATTTCTATTACATCGCGCGCTGGATCTCGGGCAACCCGCGCGCGGCCGACGACGCCGCGAGTGCCGAGTGGGTCCCGCTCGCGAGGCTCGGGGGCCCGAAGCAGCGGGTGGCCTGGAAGCACATGCGGCAGGTGTTTCGGGACGTGCGGCGCTCGGTATTTCCCCGCGGCTGAGGCCCGCGCCGCCGTTGCGAGGGGCCCGGGATCCGGGTTTCGCCCGCGACACTCGGGCGCGGGAAGGTGTATCCTGCGGGGCGATATCGGGCGCGGCCCACCGGGCCCGCGCCGCCCGACACCCGATTATCGAGGAGGTTGCTTCACCATGACGGCGCCACGTGACGAGCAGGCGGTGCTGAACGGCCAGGAAGCCGCGGACGAGTCGGCGGTTCGAATCCTGCACAACTACATCGGAGGCCTGTGGTCGCGCTCCGACTCGACGCGCTTCGGCGACGTTCGCAATCCCGTCACCGACGAGCTGCTCGCGCAGGTTCCGCTGGGAGCCGCCGGCGACGTGGACCGCGCGGTGCAGGCGGCGCAGAAGGCGTTCCCCGGCTGGCGCGCCACGCCCCCGGTGAACCGCGTGCGGTTCCTGTTCGCGCTCAGGAATCTCATGGAGAAGCGCTTCGACGACCTGGCGAGCACCATCACGCTCGAGCACGGCAAGACGCTCGACGAATCGCGGAGCAGCATCCGACGCGCGATCGACAACGTGGACCTCGCGATCGGCATTCCGAGCCGCATGATGGGCACCTCGCTCGAGGACATCGCGGCGGGGATCGATTGTCACACCGTGCGCCAGCCGCTCGGCGTGTTCGCGTCGATCACGCCGTTCAACTTCCCGTCCATGGTGCCGATGTGGTTCCTGCCGCACGCGATCGCGTGCGGGAACACGTTCATCGTGAAGCCCAGCGAGCGCGTGCCGCTCTCGCAGATCAAGATGTTCGAGCTGTTCCACGAGATCGGGCTCCCCGAGGGCGTCGTGAATCTCGTCCACGGCGCGAAGGACGCGGTGGACGCCATCCTCGAGCATCCCGGGATCGCGGGCGTCTCGTTCGTCGGCTCATCGCCGGTCGCGCAGTACGTCTACAAACGCGGCGCGGAGCACGGCAAGCGCGTGCAGGCGCTGGGCGGCGCCAAGAATTTCGTGGTGGTGATGCCGGACGCCGACATGCAGCGCGCGGCCGCGATCTCGACCGAGTCGTGCTTCGGCTGCGCCGGCGAGCGCTGCCTCGCGAACAGCGTCGTGCTCGCGGTGGGCGACGCCCATGCGAAGATGCGCGAGCTGCTGGTCACCGAGGCGAGGAAGCTCAAGGTGGGCGACGGGCTCGAGCCCGGCATCACGATGGGCCCCGTCATCACCCGGCAGCACCGGGAGAAGGTGCTCGGCTACATCGAGAAGGGCATCGCCGAAGGCGCGACGCTCATTCTCGACGGGCGCGAGTTCCGAGATCCGAACCACCCGAACGGATACTTCCTCGGCCCCTCGGTGTTCGACGGGGTCACGCCCGAGATGACGATCGGCCGCGAGGAGATCTTCGGACCGGTGCTGTGTCTCATGAAGGCGAAGGATTTCGACGAGGCGGTGTCGATCGTCCGCGCCCACGAGCTGGGCAACGCCACCAGCATCTTCACCAGCAGCGGCAAGTGGGCGCGCGAGTATCGCTATCGCGTCGAGCCCAGCATGCTGGGCGTCAACATCGGCGTCGCGGCGCCGATGGCCTTCTTCCCGTTCGGCGGCGCCAAGAATTCGTTCTTCGGCGATCTCAAGGCGCACGGTCAGGACTCGATCGAGTTCTACACCGACAAGAAGGTGGTCATCACCCGCTGGTTCTAGCTTCGCGCGGCCCCGAGACCACGACCGGGATGGGGGAGCGCGTGCAAGCCCGCATCGCGGGGCCTGGGCCCGCTCCGATCGCCGTTCGAACCGGCCCTTGCCAGCGTCCCGGATCTCCCCGATCATGGTATGGGCTCGCGTGGGCCGTTTCGCCTGATCGGGCGGTCCCTGCGGCCCCGGCGCGATGTGCGGGCGTGCGCGGTGACCGAGAGTTTCGCGGGCCACGCTATCGGACCCGAGGCGCTCGCTCCCTATGCGGCCACATCAGGGCGGAGTCTCCAACGTGCGCAGCACCCCGCAGCGTGTCGCCGTGTCGGCCGATCCCACGCGTGGAATCGAGCGTGTCGGGACGATCGCCGCGCGTCTCTGGAGCGTCGCGCTGATTGGCGGCCTCGCGCTGTGGCCATCCGCCCACCCGCCCTTCCTCGCCCCGGCGTTCGGCAGTCCCGCGCCGCCGATCCTCGTCTGGCCGGCCGCCTCCGCCACCTCCGTGCCGACGCCCCCGGACCTGACGGTGGATGTGAGCGACCCCGTTCCGGAGCCCCTCACGGTCTCGTTCTACGGCCGCCCGCTGGGCGCCGCCGCGCAGCCGGATTTCACCCTGATCGATCTGCCCGATACGCAGAACTATGTCTCGTATATCAGCGGCGGCACCCCCGCGATCTTCCGCGCGCAGACCGAATGGGTGGTCGCCAATCGCGCGCTGCGCAACATCGTCTATGTGTGCCAGCTCGGCGATTGCGTCGAGAACGGGGACAACGGCGGCAATCCCATCGAGTGGCAGTTCGCGGACGACGCGATGAGCCTGGTCGAAGACCCTGCCACCACCACCCTGCCGGAAGGCATTCCGTTCTCGGTGTGTGTGGGCAATCACGACGGGGGCAATTCGACGACGGTCCTCTACAACCAGTTCTTCGGCACGAACCGCTTCACCGGGCGCAGCTACTACGGCGGGCACTTCGGCAACGACAACGACAACTTCTACGACTTGTTCAGCGCCGGCGGGCTCGACTTCATCGTGATCGGGTTCCAGCTGATGTGGAACCAGGAACCGCCGGTCGTGCACTGGGCCGACAGCCTGCTCACGGTCTACAGCGACCGGCACGCCATCATCTCCACGCACTACCTGATCGAGCAGGGCAATCCCGGGAGCTTCAGCCCGCAGGGGCAGGCCATCTACAACGGGCTCAAGGGCCACTCGAACCTGTTCCTGATGCTGGGCGGGCACGTCCACGAGGAGGGCCGGCGGGTGGACCCCTGGCTGGGGCACACCATCAACTCAGTGATGGCGGACTACCAGGACCGGGCGAACGGCGGCGACGGCTGGCTGCGGATTCTCGAGTTCTCCCCGGCCGAGAACGTGATCCGGTTCCGGACGTACTCGCCGACGCTGGACCGTTATGAAACCGACGCGGACTCCAGCAGCCAGTTCACGCTCGACTTCGACATGCAGGGCGGCGATCGCGATTTCCGGCTGATCGGAAGGGTCCCCGGCGTGCTCTCCGGGTCGACGGTCACGATGCCGTGGGCGGGCCTCTCGCTCGGAGATCAATACGAGTGGTACGTCACGGTCGAGGGCGGATCGAGCATGGTGACCGGTCCGGCCTGGCAGTTCTCGACCCCCGACGGCCTCCGGCCCACCGTACACGTGCTCGCGCCCAACAGCGGCACGTCGCTGACGATGGGGCAACTCGCGCTCATTCAGTGGAGCGCCACCGACAGCGTGGGCGTGCAATCGGTGGACGTGCTGATCTCGCGCAATGGGCCGACCGGCCACTTTGTTTCGATCGCGAAACGCATCGCGAACTCGGGCTCGATCCCGTGGTACGTGACCGAGCCCGCGACCTCGGACGGGTACGTCAAGGTGGTCGCCCACGACTCCAGCGGACACGCGGGCCAGGACGTCAACGATCAGCCCTTCTCGATTCTCTATCCGCTCGCGGTGGGCGATGGGCCGGGGGCGGGCACGGCGCTCGCGCCGGTCTCGCCGAATCCCGCGCGCGGATCGAGCCGGCTCACGGTCACGCTCGCGCGATCCGGGCCGATGCAGCTTCGCGTCTTCGACGTCGGCGGTCACGAGATGGCCACCCTCGCCGATGGACCCGCCGCGGCGGGCCGGCACGATTACGTGTGGGATGGGCGCACCGCGGCCGGTCCTGCCCCGAGCGGGCTCTACTTCGGACGCCTCGTGACCGCGGAGCGGACCTGCACGCAGAGGTTCATGCTGGTCCGTTGAGGCGCGCGCCATCGATCGTTGCCTCGCGCCGCGCCCGCCCGCCCGCTTGGCTCCGGGCGCCGGGAGTGGCACTCTTCGACCCCGGCGGCTCGAGCCGCCCGCACACTCCATTCGGACTCTGGTTTCGAGGAGATCGACATGCCCCGTAAGCTCATCGGCGGACTGATCCAGTGCGCCAATCCGATCAACGACGAATCGGTCCCGGTCGAGAAGGTCAAGCAGGCGATGTTCGACAGGCACGTGCCCCTGATCGAGGACGCCGGCAGGAAGGGCGTGCAGATCCTCTGCCTGCAGGAAATATTCAACGGCCCGTATTTCTGCCCGGGGCAGGACAAGCGCTGGTACGACGCCGCCGAGAGCGTGCCGGGTCCGACCACCGACGCCGTCGCGAAGCTCTGCGCGAAGCACAAGATGGCGGTGGTGGTGCCGGTCTACGAGAAGGAGATGCCGGGGGTTCTCTACAACACGGCCGCGGTGTACGACGCCGACGGCACCTACCTGGGCAAGTACCGCAAGAACCACATCCCGCACACCTCGGGCTTCTGGGAGAAGTTCTTCTTCAAGCCCGGCAATCTCGGCTACCCCGTGTTCCAGACGCGTTACGCCAAGGTCGGCGTGTACATCTGCTACGACCGCCATTTCCCGGAGGGGGCGCGCGCGCTGGGATTGAACGGCGCGGAGATCGTGTTCAACCCGAGCGCGACGGTGGCCGGCCTCTCGCAGTATCTCTGGAAGCTCGAGCAGCCGGCGCACGCGGTCGCGAACGGCTACTTCATGGGCTGCATCAACCGCGTCGGCACCGAGGCGCCATGGAACATCGGCAAGTTCTACGGCTCGTCATACTTCGTGGACCCGCGCGGGAACTTCCTCGCGCAGGCGAACGAAAACGACGACGCGCTGGTGGTGGCGGAGATGGATCTCGACATGATCGACGAGGTACGGAACGTCTGGCAGTTCTTCCGCGACCGCCGGCCGGAGACGTACGAAGAGCTCGTCGATCTCTAGGGTGCGTTCGATGTCTCCCCTCGCCACGCAGCTCGTCGCCGCCGGTCGCTACGCGATCTACCACGGCGGCCAGGAGTGCGGCGAGGAGCGCTGGCGCATCGAGAGCGCGCCGATCGGCCTGGTCGCGACCGGCGAGCAGCGCTTCGTCGCGCCGCATCCGTTCCCGAGCGTCCAGGAGTACCGCGTCACGCTCACCGACCGCATGCGTCCCACCGGGCTCGAGGTGCTGTGGACGGTGGGCGATCGCCGGCTGCGCGCGCTGCATTCGGCGGCGGGCGACACCTGGCGCGCGCGCATCGAGTACCAGGACCACGTTCGCGAACAGGAGGGCGACTACCCCGAGTCCTGCGAGGTGGAGTACGCCACCCACCTGTTCAACGCGTTCATCCTCGCGCGCCGCGATTTTCAGGTGGGCGGCGAGCACGAGTTTCCCGTGCTTCGGATCGGGCCGCCTTACATGGCGGTGACGCCGGAGCGCATGCTCTACCGCTGTCTCGAGCGCGGGATGTTCGAGGCGCCATGGGGCGCGGTCGCGGCGCGCCGCTACGTCGTGTCGCTGCCGCCGCGCGGCGAGGACGACGGCTACGCGTTCTGGGCCGACGCGGATGGTTTCGTGCTCGAGTCCTACGAGGGCCTGGATCCGTCGCGGCCGTGGATGCGTCTCGTCGAGTACCGGCGCGGCGATTCCGGCGCGTGAGCGAGGACTAACGATGACCCCCCGCTTCCGATACGAGCCGACCCGGCTGTCCTGCGATCTCCTCATCCGTCCGCCGCTCCGCCGCGGGCGTTAACTGGAAGGGAACCACCATGGGACTCCTCATCAAGCACGGCGAAATCGTGACAGCCTCCGATCGCTACGTCGCGGATGTCTATTGCGAGGGCGGGAAGATCGTCGCGATCGGTGAAAATCTCGAGAAGCGCGGCGCGAAGGACGAGGCGATCGACGCCGCTGGCCAGTTCGTGTTCCCCGGCTTCATCGATCCGCACGTCCACATGGAGCTGCCCTTCATGGGCACGGTCTCGGCCGACGACTTCGAATCCGGCACCGCCTCTGGCGTGGCGGGGGGCACCACCACCATCATCGACTTCTGCATCCCGGCCCGCGGCGAATCGCTGCTCGCGGGGCTCGAGGAGTGGAAGCGGCGCAGCAAGAAGGCGGTCGCCGACTACACGTTTCACATGGCGATCACCGGATGGACCGACCGGACCGCCGAGGAGATGCGCGCGGTGGTGCAGGATCACGGCATCACCTCGTTCAAGGTGTTCATGGCCTACAAGGGCGCGATCATGGTGGACGACAGCGAGCTCTACCAGGTCATGAAGCACGCGGCGAAGCTGGGCGCGGTCGTGACGGTGCACGCGGAGAACGGCGACGCGGTGTTCGCGCTCCAGAAGGAGCTGGTCGCCGCCGGCAAGCTCGGCCCCGAGTACCATCCGGTGTCGCGTCCGAGCTGCGTGGAGGGCGAGGCCACCGGGCGCGCGCTGATGATGGCGCGGCTCCACGGCGCCACCGCGTACATCGTCCACATGACGTGCCGCGAGTCGGTCGAGGCGCTGGAGCGCGCGAAGCTCGCGGGGCAGAAGTGCTACGGCGAAACCTGCCCGCAGTACCTGCTGCTCGACGACAGCGTGTTCACCAAGCCCGACTTCGAGGGCTCGGCCTACGTCATGAGCCCGCCGATCCGCCCCGCGCACGTGGGGCACCACGATGCGCTCTGGACCGGACTCTCGAGCGGCATGCTCGATTCGATCGGCACCGACCACTGTCCGTTCACCATGGAGCAGAAGCGGATGGGCAAGGACAACTTCACGCTCATCCCGAACGGCGCCGCCGGCATCGAGGACCGCCTCCAGCTGCTCTACACCTACGGCGTGTGCGAGGGCCGCTTCGACGTGCAGCGCATGGTGGCGTTCGGCAGCACGAATCCCGCCCGCATCTTCGGGCTCTACCCGCGCAAGGGCACGATCGCGGCCGGCGCCGACGCCGACCTCGTGATCTACGATCCCACCGCGACCGGCACCCGCGGCGCGAAGACGCACCACTCGCGCTGCGACCGGAGCATCTTCGAAGGCTTCAAGGTGAAGGGGAAACCCACGCGCGTGATCGTGAACGGGCGCGTGCAGTACGAGGACGGCAAGCTCGAGGTGGAGCGCGGCGCTGGACGATTCATCCAGCGCGTGGCGGCGAGGCCGGGCACTCACGCCCCGGCGGGCGCGATCGCGACGCAGGCGGCGCGGGCGAAGTAGCGGGAGGCTACGGCTTCTTCGACACCGCGTTCTCGGCGTCGAGCGCGAGCTTCCAGCGCCCGGCCGCGTCCTTGCGCCACACGTGCAGGTAGGCGCTCGTGTCGGCGCGGGCCGCGGGCGTCGCCCGCGTGAGGAGCAGGCCGTAGCTGTAGCCGAGGTCGTAAGACGACGCCATGCCGTCGCCGAACGGCACCGGCTCGATCCGGCCGGCTGGGGCGCCGATCGCCGCGATCGCCTCGCTCACGCCGACGGCCGGCGGCGCGCCCTCGCGGTAGAAGCGCAGGTCGCTCGCGGCCTGCTCGGTGTATGCGCGCGCGAGCCCCTTCGTGCGGGCCGAGAAGTAGATCGCGCGCTCGGCCGTCATCATCGCGTTGATCGCTCGCGCCATCATGCGATCGGCGCGCGGAATGAAGCCGGGACCGGTCGCGAAGCCCGCGCCGAACCCCGAGCCCGACATGAGGCCGAAGCCGTAGCCCAGCGAGCCGAACTCGCGCTTCGCGGGCGGGGGCGGCGGGTGCGCCGGCCCCTTGCTCACGTCGACTTGATCGAGGCCCCCCGGGGGCTGGCCGTGCCCGATGCCGATGTCGAGCGCGACGCGCCAGTCGGGGCCGGGTGCGCGCCTCCACACCGAGACGAAATGTCCGTAGCCAGTCGGCGCGTTGCGCTCCGGGGGCGGGCGGTATTCCCACGGGCCGCTCGTGACCCCGAGATCGCCGGCGCCCGCGAGCTCCGCGAAATCGGGCGCCCAGATGAGCGTGCCCGATGGATTCGCTCGCGCGCGCCACACCCGCTTCCCGTTCGCGGGCATCGGCTCGAAGACGATGGCGTCGTCTGCGAGATGGGCCAGGAACGACTCCTTCATCCCGTGCTCGACCGATGCCCGCGAGAACGCCCGCTCGGCCGCGATTAGCGTATCGAGCGATGCGGAGGGCGCGTCTCCGGGCGCGGGGTCGCCGACCGGCGTGGTGCTCGCGGCTGGCGCGGCGGCCGCACGGCCCAACATCGCGAGTCCGAGCACCGCGACGATGATCCAGGCTCGGCGCATGCGGCTCAGTGCTTCGCGCTCGAATCCGGGGCCGCCTGCGGCACGTCCCACGCGGATGGCGCCGGGAAGGTGAGGAACGACCCGGTGGCCTTCTGCCCGGGTGGGACACGATCCGGAACATTGTGGGCGACCGGCGGGAGGCTCAGCAGGTAGGTCGCGATCGCGAGCAGGTCGGAATCGTCGAAGGCCGTGTAACTCTGCCACGGCATCGGCGGCAGCATGGGCGTCCCATCGAGACGATGACCGCCCTTGATCGACTTCACGATCTCCTCCGCCTTGTAGTAACCGAGGCCGGTCTCGAGGTCGGGCGTGAGGTTGCGCGCGTAGGTCGTGCCCCACGGTCCCTGCCAGCCGAGTTCGCTGCCCGAGAGATTGCGCGAGAAATCGGGCGCGCCGAACATCGTTCCCGGCGTGTGACAGTCCACGCATCCCGCGACGACGGTGAGCTGCTGGCCGCGGGCGAGCAGCTTCGCCTTCGCGCCGGCGTCCGCGTTCGCGGCGGCCGGCTTCGTGGCGGCCGACTTCGCGGCGGGGGGCGATGCGGTCCTGGTGCTCGAGGTCGCGACCGCGGCGGCGGCGAGCGTGACGACGGCGAGCAGCGTTGCGACGACGCGAAACGGATTCATGGGTTTCTCCTCCGGGGTGGTGGGCTCACGCGATGGGCCCGAACTCTAAGACGGAAGGTGGCGGCCGGACAAGGCCCGCGACGAGCGGCGCCCCCACTCCGCGCTTTTCGCGGGCCCGCGCGCAGCGTATGCTCCGCGATCCCGGCTGGCCGGGTGCGATGCGCGGCGTCCGCCTCACGCGGGCCGGGGCACGGCATCGATCGCGGCTCGCGTTGCGGAGGACCCCATGATCCCGAAGGCTGGAGCACGGGCCGTTTGAAGCCGCTGCTCGCGCTGGTGCTGGTCGCGCTGCTGCTGCTCGCGCTGATCGAGGCCGTTTCGCTGGCGGGCCAGCTCGCGCTGCGGCAGGCGCAACGGTTCGACGACGAGATCGTCTGGCTCGAGGGGTTCGAGCCGGCGCGGGTGTGGGACGCGGGGCGCGGCGATTTCATCGACCGGCGCTACCGCGAGCGGGTGGAGCGCGAGCTGCGCGCCGGCCGGCTGCAGACCGCGGTGGGGGCGATGCGGCTCGCGCGCGCGCGCGCCCGCGGGCGCGGCATGCCGCCCGCGCCGGATCTGGTCGCGATCGGGCTCGAGACTTACACGCGCGCGGCGGACCGGCTGGAGCGGGCGGGCAGGCTGAGCGCCGCCGCGGACTGGGACGACACGCTGTTCGTGTTCGCGGTGCGAGATCCGTCGGAGCGCACCCGCGGGGCGGCGCTGGCGGCGTTCACGGAAGGGTTGGATCTCAGGGTGCGCGACGGCAAGCCATGCGAGGCGCTCGCGCGCGTGACCTGGGCGAAGCGCGGGCTGGGCGGCGAGATCGCGGGATTCGACCCGCGCAACGAGGACGACCTGAATGCGCGGTGCGCGCAATCGAGGCTTCGAGGAAAGGCGAGATGAGCACAATCTGCGAGTTCGGAGACCGACCGCGATGAACGATCCGACCGTCGACACGACCGGGGTGGCCGCCGACCGCCTCGAGCGCCGGCTGCCCGACGCGAAGCCAACCTATCTGCCGGGCGAGGCGGTGGCCGAGGCCAACCGCTGCCTCTATTGCAACGACGCGCCGTGCGTCACCGCGTGCCCGACCGGGATCGACATCCCGGGCTTCATCCGCAAGATCGCGACCGACAACCTGCGCGGCTCGGCGAAGACCATTCTCTCCGCCAACCTGCTCGGATACTCCTGCGCGCGGGTGTGCCCGGTCGAGGTGCTGTGCGTCGGCGCGTGCGTGTACAACACCTGGCATCGCACCCCGCCGATCCAGATCGGACGCCTGCAGCGCTTCGCGGTGGAGACGGCGTTCTCGCGGCCGGGCGCGGCGCCGCTGTTCACTAAGGCGCCGGCGCTCGGCAAGCGCGTGGCCTGCATCGGCGGCGGGCCCGCCTCGCTCGCGGCCGCCGGATATCTCGCGATCGAGGGCGTGTCGGTGACGGTCTTCGAGCGGCGCAGACTCGCGGGCGGGCTCAACGCCACCGGCGTCGCGCCGTACAAGATGCACGTCGAGGGCGCGATGATGGAGGTGGATTTCATCCGCTCGCTCGGGGTCGCGATTCGCGAGGGCGTCGAGGTCGGTCGCGATCTGAGCGCCTCCGACCTGCTGCGCGACTTCGACGCCGTGTTCATCGGCGTTGGACTCGGCGCGGACGCGAAGCTCGGGATTCCGGGGGAAGACGGCCCGGACGTGGTGGGCGCGACGGCGTGGATCGAGCGCCTCAAGCTCGAGCCCGGCTTCAGGGCGCCCGAAGGAAAGCGCGCGATCGTCATCGGCGGCGGCAATACCGCCATCGACGCCACGCGCGAGCTGGCGCGGCTGGGAGCCGCCGAGGTCACCATGCTCTACCGGCGGAGCGTCGCCGAGATGCCAGGGTACGCTCACGAGATGGACATGGCGCGCAAAGAGGGCGTTCGCCTGATGGAGCGTGCCGTCCCGAAGGAATTCGTGCGCGATGCCGGAGGACAACTTGTCGCGCTGCGGCTGGCGAACGGGCTCGAGGTGGGCGCCGACTTCGCGGTGCTCGCGATCGGCCAGGCGCGGCTCCGCGAGCTGATTTCCGAAATTCCGGGTGTCGCGCTCGATCCGAAGGGCTGTATCGTCGTCGACGAGGCGACCGGGCGCACCGGCCATCCCAAGGTGTACGCGGGAGGCGATGCGCTCGGCGGTGAGCTCGTGGTCACGGCCGCGCAGGACGCGAAGCGCGCGGCGCGCGCGATGTGCGCGGCGATCGGCGCCCGAGTGCGCGCCGACTCGCCGATGAACGCGGGACACCGTTGAAGTAGAGCGCCCGAAATGGATTTCGTGGAGCGCGGCGCGGGTCCGAGCACATCGTAGCGGCCCCACATCGAAGCGGAACTCACGCACCGTGTCGCGCTCCCCAAGGAATGGCTGGACTTGGGTCCCGGATTGGGCGAGCATTAGTCGCCCGACCGGGGCAGGAGAGACAGCCGTGGCCACCTCCCGTTTGCGCCTGATGTTCTCGCTCGGCGCTTTGCTCGTCATCGGCGCGCCCTCGTTCGCGGACCAGGCGCCGCCCACCCCGATCATCCTTCCCGAGAACGGTCTTCGCTGGGGCCTGGTCAATCGGTATCCGTGCGTTCAGGACACCGTCGTGCTCGTGGCGCTCGGCTTCGAGGCCACTGCATGCGACTCTTTCGAGGGCGCGAGCGCGAGCGATTCGGTCCACGTCATGTACCGGACGCTGGTGCGTGACAGCACGATCTGCCCCGCGGTGATGCCGCGGTTCTACGTGATTCCGCTGCGGCTCGGCCGGTTCTCGGCGGGCGCGCACACCCTCGACATCACGTGGGTCATCGACCACCGCACGCCGAGCGGCCGCACCTACCGCGAGGAGCGGCCGTTCACGCTCGACTTCGTGGTCTCGCAGCAGTGCGCGGCTCCGCCACCGCCCGGCGTCCTGCCGTTCGTCGACCACATCCAGATCGGACGCGAGGCGCTGGGGGACCCGCGCGTTTGCCCGCACGACAGTATCCCGGTGCGCGTCTCCGGGCACTTCCCGAGCGATTGCTTCCGCTTCCGGCGCGTGCTGTTCATCCCCGAGTTCACCACCATGAACTTGATGATAGCTCCGCCTCGGATGCGCCTCATCGTGGACGACGGCGGCTGCCTCGCGCGGCCGTGCGCGATCGGTCCCGTTCCCTGGAGCGCTTCGTTCATGCTGCCGGAGCTTCCGCCGATGGCCTATCGGCTGCCGCTCGAGCTGGCGGTGGTGAGCTGCTCAGACACCTTCCCGCCGGGCCAGCTCTTCCGGACGATGGTGCCGTTCGCGGTGCTCGACAGCTGCGGCAAGCTGCCGCCGCCTCCGGCCTGCCTCACGCCGCTCTTCGATCCGCGCGGCGAGCCCCAGCTGTGCGACGCGCAGATCGCACACGATCGCCCGGCGAAGCTCACGCTCTTCATCAAGACCGGCGTCGCGCTCGCGGGGCTCCAGGGCGAGCTGGCGCTCTCGGATTCGGCGCTGCACATCGAGCGACTCGAGACCACGGGCGCCGCCACCGGCATGCTGCTGCGCTGGGAGCGGACGGCGCGGGGCGCGCGCTTCGCGATGGTGGCCGAGCAGGGTGCGCCCATACAGCCGATTCGATCCTTCATCCCGGTGCCGGCGGTGCTCCAGATCACGGTCGCGCTCGGCGAACGCCGGCCCGAGCATCCGGTCACGACGCTCGCGGCGCGCGCGCTGCTCGGATCCGACATCGACGGCCACGGGGTGCCGGAGTGCGTGCAGCCGCTCGCCGACCGTCCCGATCTCGGGCCCGGCGTGGCGCGCATCTGCCTGCTGAGCGGCGAGCGATGCGACTGGAACGGCGACGGCCGCGACGACATCCGCGACCTGGTGCTCATGCTGCGCTGCCTGCAGGGCGACGCCCCGTGCCCCGATTCGGTGGTCGCGGAATTCGACTGCGACGCCGACCACGCTTTCACGATCGAGGACGTGTTGTGCTGCGCGCGCGAGATCCTGATCGGCCACGATTGCGACGCCTGCCCGGAGGACACCGTGCGCGCCGGGGACGGGGTGAAGATGGCATTCGGCCCGCCAACCGGGGCGCAGACGCGCTTCGATCTGCCGGTGCGTATCGACGGGGCCGCCCCGCTCGGCGGCGCGAAGCTGGTGCTGCGATATCCGCAGAGCCGCTACGACGTGACGGGCGTGGACTTCGCCGGCGCGAGCGCGAACTGGCTCCACCTGTCGCAGGTGGCGAATGACCAGGTGATGATGGCGGTGTTCCATCCCGGTGGGGACGCCGGCCCGGCGCAGAGTCTCGAGATGATCCTCCACCTCGCGCTCAAGCCCGGGGCGCAGCCGGGCGGCGAGGTGACGCTCGATCGCTCCGACTTCACGGCGCTCGACGGCGTGAAGCTCGCGGTCGCGACGCCGCGGCTGAGCCAGCCGCTCGCCGGGAAGCCGCGGCTCGCGCTCTCCGAGAACCGTCCCAACCCGTTCGGGGGCGAGACGCGCTTCACCGTGACGCTCGACCGACCCGGCCACGTCGAGGTCGCGATCTACGATCTGACCGGACGCGCGCTGAAGAGCATCTTCAGCGGCGACCTGCCGGCCGGGATCAGCGACTTCGCGTGGGATGGAAGCGTCGCGGGCGGCGCGGCCGCGCGCGACGGCGTGTACTTCATGCGGGCAACCAACGGCGACGGCGGCGTGACGCGCAAGCTGGTGCTGTTGCGGAGGCGGTAGCGGCGCGGTGGGCGGGCGGATGAAAGCGAAGCGGGGCGCCTCGATGAGGCGCCCCGCTTCGTCGTGGTGACCGGATCTTCGCGGCCTCGCGCCGCGGCCCGCGTTACGCGGCGGCCTTGAGCGACTCCACCAGCTTGCTGACCGCGCCCTTCGCGTCGCCGAACAGCATGAAGGTCTTGGGGTCGTAGTAGAGCGCGTTGTCGATGCCGGCGAAGCCGGGCTTCATGCTGCGCTTGATGACGATCACATGCTTCGCCTTGTCCACGTCGAGGATCGGCATGCCGTAGATCGGGCTCGACTTGTCGCTGCGGGCCGCGGGGTTCACGACGTCGTTCGCGCCGATCACGAGCGCGACGTCGGCGCGCTCGAACTCGGGATTGATCTGCTCGAGGTCGAACAGCTGGTCGTACGGCACGTTCGCCTCGGCGAGCAGCACGTTCATGTGGCCGGGCATGCGGCCCGCGACCGGGTGGATCGCGTACTTCACGTCGACCCCGTGCTTCGCCAGCATGTCGGCCAGCTCGCGCACGACGTGCTGCGCCTGCGCGACCGCCATGCCGTAGCCGGGCACGACGATCAGCGACTGGATGTTCGAGAGCAGCACGCCGGCGTCGTCCACGCTGATCTCGCGCACCGACTTGCCGACGCCCGCCGCCGCGCCCGCCGCAGTGGGCGCCGGCCCGCCGCCCACGCCCGCGAACAGCACGTTCGCGAGCGAGCGGTTCATCGCCTTGCACATGAGCATGGTGAGCAGCGTGCCAGATGCGCCCACCAGCGTGCCGCTGATGATGAGCGCGTTGTTGGCGAGCACGAACCCGGTCGCCGCCACCGCGAGCCCGGTGAACGAGTTCAGCAGCGAGATGACGACCGGCATGTCGGCGCCGCCGATCGGGATCACCATCAGCACGCCGAACAGCAGCGCGACGCCGAGCAGCGCGAGGAACCACGGCGCGCCGCCGCCCACGAATCCCAGGTATCCGATCAGCCCGAGCAGCGAGAGGAACAGCAGCACGTTCACGATCTTCTGAATCGTCGACGTGATCGCGCGCTCGGAGATCAGGCCCTGCAGCTTGCCGAACGCCGCCATGCTTCCGCTGAACGAGATCGCGCCGATGATGCAGCCGAACATGCCGTCGGCGCCCGCGCGCGCGTGCCCGAGGTGCAGGAACTCGACGGTCGAGATCAGCGCCGCCGATCCGCCGCCGAAGCCGTTCAGCAGCGCCACCATCTGCGGCATGTCGGTCATCTTCACCCAGCGCGCGCCGAGCGTGCCGAGCGCCGCGCCGAGCCCGATGCCGATCAGGATCAGCCCCTGATGGTGGAAGCCGGAGCCCGGCAACCACAGGCTCGCGAGCGTCGCGATCACGGCGATCGCCATGCCGATCGCGGCGACCGTGTTGCCGTGGCGCGCGCGGGCGGGGGAGCTCAGGAATTTCAGCCCGACGATGAAGAGGATTGACGAAACGAGGTAGGCGAGGTGAAACACGGTGGGGAGCGAGGCGCCGCTCGTCATGGGCGTTTCCCCTGGGGCTTGCGCGCCTTGAACATCTCGAGCATGCGATCCGTCACGACGAAGCCGCCGAACAGGTTCATCGCGCCCAGCACCACCGCCGCGAACCCGAGCGCGGTGAGCAGCGTGCCCTCCGCGGTCGCGAGCACCAGCACGCCGCCCAGCATGACGATGCCGTGGATGGCGTTGGTGCCCGACATCAGCGGCGTGTGGAGGACGACCGGGACCTTGGAGATGACCTCGAAGCCTACGAACACGGCGAGGATGAAGACATAGACCTCGGCGAGCAGCGGGGCGTTCACGCGCCGCTCCGGGCCGCGGCCATCTCGGGCGCGGGCTGCGGGGCGCCGGTGATGCAGCTCTCGCGCGTGATCTCGTCGGCGAAGTCGAGGTTGAGCTTGCCGTCCTTCGCCAGGTGGACCACCAGCGCCGCGACGTTGCGCGAGTACATCTGGCTCGCGTGGGTGGGCAGGCTCGCCGCGAGGTTGAGCGGCCCCAAGACGCTCACGCCGTTCACCACGATGGTCTCCCCGGGCCGGGTCAGCTCGCAGTTGCCGCCCATGTCGGCGGCGATGTCGACGATGGCGGAGCCCGGCTTCATGTCCTTCACCATCGCGGCGGTGATCATCACCGGGGCCTTGCGTCCCGGGATCATCGCGGTGGTGATCGCGACGTCGGTGTGCTTCAAGTGTTCGGCGATCACCTGGCGCACGCGTTCTTCCTGATCGGCGCCGAGCGCCTTCGCGTAGCCGCCCTTGTCCACGGCGGATTCGCTCACCAGCTCGGCCGCGATGAACGTCCCGCCCAGGCTCTGCACTTCCTCGCGCACCGCGGGGCGCACGTCGAAGGCTTCGACCACCGCGCCCAGACGGCGGCTGGTCGCGATCGCCTGGAGTCCCGCGACCCCAGCGCCCAGCACGAACACGTGAGCGGGGGCGATCGTGCCGGCGGCGGTCATGAGCAGCGGGTAGAAGCGGCCGAGCGCGTTCGCGCCGAGCAGCGCAGCCTTGTAGCCGGCCACCGTGCTCATGGAGGAGAGCGCGTCCATCTTCTGGGCGCGCGAGATGCGCGGCACCATCTCCATGGAGAACGCACGCACGCCGCGCGCGGCGAGCCGGGTCGCGGCGTCTGAGTTCTTGTCGCGGCCGAGGAACGCGATGAGCACGGCGCCCTCGCGCACCAGATCGGCCTCGTGTCCGCCCGCCGGGATCGCGATCGGCTCGCGCACCTTGACCACGAGGTCCGCCGAGGCGAGCGCGGCGGCCTCGTTGGGGGCGATGCTCGCGCCCGCCTCGCGATACGCCTCGTCTGGGAACGACGAGAGCGCGCCGGCGCCACTCTCGACCAGCACTTCGAAGCCCGACTTGATGAGCCGGGCGACGGTTTCAGGAACCAGTGCCACGCGGGTCTCGCGGGGCGTGATTTCACGGGGTACGGCGATGCGCATTTCGCTCCTCTTCTAGCAGCGCGGACCACGACTTGCAACCGGGCCGCCGGATCGTGGTCCATACATTGCACCACGCGTGCCGCGACGCTCGCGGGCCGCCGCGACGGCGCGCGGCGGCCCGGCGCGGCGATTTGCGTGCGAACCACGCGCGTGGCACCGGCCAATTGTACGGCCGCGGACGGCATTTCGCCTGCCAGTGTGTCAGAACGTGGCCGCGATTGTCAGGTGGTTTCGCGCGTTCCGGCGGGCGCGCGAATCGTGGCGCGGGAGCGCTAACGACGCGCGCGCACCGCGCATTCGCGGGCGTGGCGGCGCATCTGCTAACGTTGATGGGACTCGTCGGGGTGGCGGTGGCCGGCATGAGGGGGGTGGCGCGATGTTCAACGCGGGGGATTCTGCCATTCACAAGGTGAAAGCGAAAAATACGATCGTCGAGATGGACGGCGACGAGATGACGCGTGTGATCTGGGCGATGATCAAGGAACAACTCATCGATCCGTTCGCCGAGCTCAAGCTAGAATACTACGACCTGCACGTTTCGGAGCGCGACCGCACCGACGACGCGGTCACGATGCAGGCGGCCGAGGCGATTCGCCGCCACGGCGTTGGCGTGAAGTGCGCGACGATCACCCCGGACACCGCGCGGGTCGAGGAGTATCACCTCAAGAAGGCGTGGCCGAGCCCCAACGGCACGATTCGCGGGGCGCTCGACGGCACGGTGTTCCGCAAGCCCCTGCTCGTGAAGAACGTGCCGCCCACGATCCGCACCTGGGTCAAGCCGATCGTGATCGGCCGTCACGCGTACGGCGATCTCTACCGCAGCGCCGAGCTCCGGATCCCCGGCCCGGGACGGGTGGACATGGTGTACACGCCGGCGGGCGGCGGGCCGCCGCAGTCGGTCGTGATCCACGAGTTCAAGGGCCCCGGTATCGCGCGCGGCGTGCACAACCTCGAGTCTTCGATCCGCTCCTTCGCGCGCGCCTGCATCCACTACGCGCTCGCGGAGCGCATGGACCTCTGGTTCAGCGCCAAGGACACGATCGCCAAGATCTATCACGGCACCTTCCGCGAGATCTTCCGCCAGGAGACCGAGGCGCGGCGCGCCGACCTCGAGAAGGCCGGCATCACCTACACCTACCTCTTGATCGACGACGCGGTCGCGCGCGTGGTGCGCCACTCGGGCGGGTTCCTGTGGGCGTGCATGAACTACGACGGCGACGTGATGAGCGACATGGTGGCGTCGGGCTTCGGGAGCCTGGGCCTCATGACCTCGGTGCTGGTGACGCCCGACGGGCTCTACGAGTACGAGGCCGCGCACGGCACGGTCACCAAGCACTACCGCAAGCACCAGCGCGGCGAGTCGACGTCGACCAACTCGACGGCGTCCATCTTCGCGTGGACCGGCGCGATCGCGAAGCGCGGCGAGCTGGACGGCACCCCGGAGCTCGTCGAGTTCGCGCGCAACCTCGAGGCGGCGGTGATCGAGACCATCGAGTCGAACGTGGTGACCAAGGATCTCGCGGGCATCGCGGAGCCGCGAATCCCGACCCACGTGACCACGCAGGGATTCATCGAGGCGATCGCCGACCGTCTGCGCACCAAGGTCGAAGCGGCGGCCTGGTCGCGATAGAATAAGACGCGACGGCGCACGACGACGCGGGCGCTCGCGAACGCGCGAGCGCCCGCTTCCATTCCTCCGAGGACGCCATGGCGATCCCGTTGTCCCGATTCGGGGGCCGCGACAACAACTTCAATCTGATCCGTTTTCTCGCGGCGACCCTCGTGCTCTACAGCCATTCGTTCCCGCTCTCGGGAACGCCGGGCGAGCCGCTCGAGCGCGTCGCCGGCTTCTCGCTCGGCCATCTCGGCGTCGACGTGTTCTTCGTGATCAGCGGCTTCCTCGTCACCGGGAGCCTGCTCTCGAAGTCGCGGCTACGCTCGTTCCTGCGCGCCCGGGCGCTGCGTATCTATCCGGCGCTCACCGCCAACGCCGTGGGCTGCGCGTTCCTGATCGGGCCGCTGATGACGCGCCTCGGGCGCGGGGCCTACTTCGGCGGGATCGAGCCATGGCGCTACGCCGCGCAGAACGCGACCGCCTGGCCATGGGGCGTTCAGTACACGCTGCCCGGCGTATTCGAGCGCCTGCCGGTGCACGCCGTGGTCAACGGCTCGCTCTGGTCGCTGCCATGGGAGCTGACGATGTACGCGATGCTGAGCGTGCTCGGTGCGATCGCGTTCATGCGGCCGGCGCTCCTCGATCGCCGGCGGCTGACGTGGGCGCTGGTGGCGATCGCCGCCTGCGCGACGCTCGGCTACGCGGTGAACGAGACCTTCGAGCTGTCCCACGCCTTCGCCGTGGTGCAGGGGCTGAGGCTCACGGCGTTGTTCTTCGTTGGCGCGGCCGCCTACGTGTTTCGAGAGCGCGTGCCGCTCGCGCTGCCGCCGTTCCTGGTCGCGTGCGTGCTGCTCGCGCTCGGCTCCGTGTTCGGCCGCGGGCTGATGGTGCTCTACGTGCTCACGCTGCCGTACGTCGTGTTCTACCTGGCGTACGTGCCGGGCGGACTCGTGCGCCGCTACAACGCGCTCGGCGACTACTCGTACGGCTACTACCTCTGGGCGTTTCCGGTCCAGCAATGCGTGATGACGTTCCGGCCCGGATCGTCACAGCTCGCGCTCTCCGCGATCGCCGGGATCCTCACGCTGGTGCTGGCGATCGCGTCGTGGCATCTGCTGGAGTCGCCGATGCTGGCGCTCAAGGATCGGCCGCTCGCGCCGCGGTCGGGCTAGATGAAGCGGAAGCATGCAGCAGGTTCATGCGTGGGAGCGAAACGCTAACGCAACTGAACGGTTCGCAGCAGGGCAACCTCCTTCCCGAGTCGGGCGCGCAGCAGATAGATCCCGGGCGCGGTGGGCCGGCCGGCGCGATCGCGTCCGTCCCAGCTCAGCACCATTGGCCCGGGTGCGCCCGCGTCGCGCGTGAGCGTCGCCACCCCATGCCCCATCAGATCGTAGACCTCGACCTCGACTTCTCCCGCCCGCGGCACCGCGAGCGTGAACTGAGCGCTCCCGATGAACGGGCTCGGAGTTGCGCGCACCCAGCCGAGACGGGAGGGATTCACGCCGAGCTCGATCTCGATCGGGCCGATGTAGCTAACGCTGCCGTCCGCATAGACCACCGCGAGTCGGTAGCGGTAATGTCCTCCGCGCTCCGCGCTCGGATCCTCGACCACGTACTCCGCGCGGCCATCGAGCGGGACCAGCTCCACACTGAGAGGCGCGAACGATCCAACTCCGGTGGCGCGCTCCACGCGGAAGCCCGTGATCCCGCGGCCATCGCCCACCCGCCACGAGAGGCGTACCCGATCGCCTCCGGCGTCGGCACGGAACTCGGACACCGCGATCCCGGTCGGGTCATCCCCTGCGATCCGCACCCCGCGGATGTCCACGCTGTCCGGGCAGTTGGCCTGGGTCCACAGCACGTACACCCGGCTCCCCGCGGCGCGCACCGCCAGATGGTCGCCGATGTTGGGTCTCGTCACGTAGCAGGTCCAGTCGCTCGCGTGGCTGCTCAGCCGCCGCGAGGGATAGAAGCTCCCGCCGCCATCGCGCGACACCGCCCAGTAAGTTTGCACCTGCGTGCCACAGTCAGGATCGTCGCGCCGGTCGTACCACGCCACGTGCACCTGGCCCAGCTCGTCCACCGCCACACCCGGGAAGCACTCATCGAAGCGCGGCGGCGCGTCGTTGACCCGCCGCTGCGCGGACCAGCTCGCACCCCCGTCGGCGGAGGCGACCAGCATCACGTCGCGGTGATCGCGCGCCCGCGGCACCGGGAAGGGGGTGAAGGTGCGCAGGTGGATCGCGATGGTCAGGTCGGAGCAGTAGCTGCCCCCCGGGTTGAACCAGTAGCGCCCGGTGCGGGGCAGCGTCCAGATCAGCGGCGGCGGTGGTGGGAGCCAGTACGGCTTCATCACGATCGGGCTGCCGAAGCGCACCAGATGGGTGCTGTCCTCGCCGCAGTAGAGAAAGAAGAGGTACCCCGCCGGACAGATCGGGCTCGGAGCGAAGGAGGTGATCTCGCCGGTGACCCACAGCGTCGTGCCCGCGGTGCCGGTGAAGGTGAACCACCCGGGGTTGCTCGCCCCCTGGCGATGGCTGTCGGGGACGAAGTGGACCACGTCCTGGCCGATCTCGACCGGGGTGGCGTTGGCGAAGAAGTCGTTGGGCTCCACATCCGTCATGCTGCCGGTGCCGGGCCCCACCGTTCCCGCGGCGTACTCGGTCCAGGTCACGTAGACCCGGCCGCGGTAAGGACCCGCACTGCGATCCACCGTGATCGAGGGAAAGTTCGGGGGCGTGTTGCCGATCTCGGGATGGGCCGGATTGTAGCGGGGGGGGGCCAGCCATCCCGGCGGCGCCATGTTGAGATTGTCGTTGATCGTGGCGAGCACGAACTGCGGGCCGAAGCTGGCGCCGAAGTTGGTGGACTTGCGCCCCACCATCTGCCCGGTCCCGTAATCCTCCCACACTACGTACAGCTCGCCGTCCGGGCCCACCGCCGAGCGCACCCCATTGCAGAGGCTCGAGCCCAGCGTCAGCGGCGCGCTCCACGTCAGCCCGCCATCCGGCGAGCGCACGAAACAGGGTATGTACGTTTGCTGTGCAGGCGTGCGGGTGTAGGTAAGGTAGAGGTAGCCCCGCACCGGGTCACACGTGAGGTATGGCGCGTCGTGGGGAAAGCTCAAGCCCGCGGTGCCGTTAAGCTCGAGCGGGATGGCCGAGACCGCCGCGCTCCACTGAAAGCTCGGACCTTGAAACGAGCCCCGCCACACCCCGAGGCCGCAGCCCTCGTTTCGGCTCAGGAAGGCCGCCGCATAGAAGCGGCCCGCGTTGTCCACACATATGGTTGGGAATCCGGCAACTGTCCCGGTGGCGAAGTCGCCGGGGAGTAGCCCCCCGTCCACCCACGTCAGTCCGCCGTCGAGCGAATAGCCCCAGCCGACGTTGTAGCCGGCAGGCGGCCGGTACCAGACCGCGACCGCCGAGTTGCCGAACACCGCGATGTCGGGCTCGTTCTGCGCCCCAGCGATCGGACTGACACGAACATCGGGACCAATCGGATCCGCACCGACTGCCGATGCGAGGCCGAGGGCGAGGATCATCGTGGCGAGAGTGCGGCTCACAAAGGCCCCGGCTGTAAATGAGGTTCCTAGTCGCGGATCGCGGCCCGATTGGTCCGCCGAAACTGAGCCTCGTGAAGAAAACCTTCACGCCTGATTCATAAGATTGAGTCTGAAACTCAGTCGATGTGCCGTCAAGATAAGTAGTACACGCTGAGATCAGGAATGAGGAAACGAATCGGGGCGGATGGCGCGACTCGGAGAGTCGGGAAACCCCGCGAAATCAACTTGGCCCGTTGCCGAAGCGGGTGGGCCGCTCGAGGTCCCTGAATTTCGGCGCGAATGTTGTGTTGACTCTCGACAGGTCGCCGCCTGCGCGACGCCTCCGTACTAGATGTAGCGCTTCAGCCCCGGCCACAATTTCGCGACCGGAATCCTGAGCCCTCGCCCCACGTAGACCGGCATGTCCTGCTCGTATGGCATCGCGTAGGTCGAGCGCACGGTGCCGACGCGCTCGAGACGCTCGAACACCTGCTCGTTGTCGTCCCGATCGCCGCCCACCACGATCATCACGGATCCGTCGCCCGGGCCGGCCGGGCCCCACAGCCAGAAGTTGTTGTGGCCGGACATCGCGGGCGGCAGGCCGCGCGCGCGGCCGAGCACGCTGATCGCGCCCGCCTCGCCGTAGTTCTGCGCGAAGATCGAGCAGCGCGCGCGCTCGTCCGCCGGCAGCGCGCGGTACGCCTTCTCCACCTCGGAGACGAGTTCCTCCCACCCGAACATGTCCGCGTACTGCTGGGGGAGCGAACCCATGCGCTGATGCTCCTCGGTCGATGGTCCGATCCCGAGCGCGTGCGCGTAACGCACGTAGCTCTCCACCTTGAGCACCGGGAGCGCGAACGGCACGATCGGCGCCTCCAGCGCGATCAGCAGCACCAGCGCCGGCACGCGCAGCGCGTTCCAGCGCCGCGCATAGAGCCAGCGCTCGAGCGCGATCGCGCCGCCCGCGAGCAGCGCGGGATACGCCGGGGCGAGATAGGAGGCGCGGCTGCGCCCCGCGGCGATCAGGAGCGTCGCGACCACCGCGTACATCACGCCGAGCGCTCGTCCCGGCCGCGCGGCGCGCGCGAACAGTAGCCAGATCAGCCCGGGCAGCCAGAGCAGAACCGTGATCGGACTCATCATGCGCACCTGGTTGCGCCAGAATCCCGAGAGGCTCACCTCCACCATCTTGCGGCCGGCCGCGTTTCGCATGAACTCGAGCGTCGGCCACCCGTGCGCGATCTGCCACGCGAGGTGGGGCGCGAACAGCAGCGCCGCGATCGCGGCCACGATCCACGGCCAGCGCGTTCCCAGCTGCGCGCGCTGCGGCCCGGCCAGCATCCCGGCGAAGAGCCCCGCGATCAGCCACAGCACGCTCACCTTGTTGAGGAGCCCGAGCCCGAGCACCGCCCCGAGCGCGAGCCAGTCGCGGGGCGCCGCCGCGCTCGCGATGCGCAGCGTGAGCCACCCCGCGAGCGTCCAGATCAGGAGATCGAACGCGTTCATCGAGTAGTAGTGGCTCTCGGCGAGGACCACCGGGGCGAGCAGCGCGGCGCACGCGGCCATCGCCTGGGCGAAGCGGCCGCCGCCCAGCGCGCGCGCGATGCGCCCGGTCATGAACACGGTGGCCGCCCCGGCGAGGGCGGGGAGCAGCCGGATCGCGACCAGCGATTCACCCGCCAGCGCCCTCACCACCGCGAGGATCAGGATCGAGAGCGGCGGCTGGTCCACGTAGCCCGCCGCCGGGTGCCGCGCGCAGACGACGTAGTAGAACTCGTCGCGGAACCAGCCGTAGCGCGTGACGAACGCGAGCAGCAGGGCGAGCTGCGCGAGCGCGAAGCCCAGCAGCATGCCGTCGGCGCGGGCGCCCGATTGATATTCGGGCGCCCGCATATCAGCCGACGACGGTGCGCCCTCCGGCATCACCAGATCTCGGCGCGCACGTCCTCGTCACGCACCATCGCGTCGCCGGCCTTGCACCCGAAGGCCTTCGCGAACTCCTTCATGTTCGAGAGCGGGCCGTCCACGCGCCATTCCGCGGGCGAATGCTCGTCGCCGAGCGTGGCGAGCCGCAGCAGCTCGGGCCGCAGCTTGCGGCGCCACCCCTGCGCGTAGCCGAGGAAGAAGCGCTGGTCGCCGGTGAGCCCGCCGATGACGGGGGCGGGGTTGCCGTGGAGCGAGCGCTGGTAGGCGTAGTAGGCGATCGTGATGCCGCCCAGGTCGGCGATGTTCTCGCCGAGCGTGAGCTTGCCGTTCACGTGCAGCGTGTCGGTCGCGACGTAGCCGTTGAACTGGTCGACCACGCGCTGCGCCTTCTCCGTGAACTTCTTCGCGTCCTCGTCGGTCCACCAGTCTTTCAGGTTCCCCACCGAGTCGTACTGCCGTCCCTCGTCGTCGAAGCCGTGCGTCATCTCGTGCCCGATGACCATGCCGATCGCGCCGTAGTTCACGGCGTCGTCCGCGCGCGGATCGAACTGCGGCGGCTGCAGGATGCCGGCGGGGAAGACGATCTCGTTGATCGACGGGTTGTAGTACGCGTTCACGGTGGGCGGCGACATGCCCCACTCCATGCGATCGACCGGCTTGCCGATCTGCGCGAGCTGGCGCTTCTGCTCGAATTCGAGCCCACGGCGGAGCAGCTCGGCGCCGGAGGCCGAAGCGTCGATCTCGAGCTTCGTGTAGTCGCGCCACGTGTCGGGGTAGCCGATCTTCTTGAGCACCGCGGCGAGCTTGATGTCCGCCTGCTTCTTGGTGGCCGCGCTCATCCAGGTGCGCGAGTCGATGCGCTCGTGGAGCGTGGCCTGGAGATTGTTCACGAGCTCGACCATGCGCGCCTTCGAAGCCGGGGGGAACGCGCGCGCGACGTAGGCCTTGCCCAGCGCCTCGCCCATCGCGCGGTCCACGGCTCCCGACGCGCGCTTCCAGCGCGGCTGGGCGGTCTTCTGGCCGGTGAGCTTGGACAGGAACGTGAACGACTCGTCGAAGAAGGGCTGGCTCAGCCATTGGGACGCCGTGCGGGCGGTGTGGAATCGAAGGTAGGCGCGCCAGGTCTCGAGCGGCGTGGTCTCGATCAGGTGGCTCACCTGCCGCATGAACGCCGGCTGCGATACGTCCACCATCGCGGTGGGACCGTCGAGCGCCGGAACGCCGATCTCGTCGAAGTAGGCCGGCCAGTCCACCGCGGGGCAGATCGCGCCCAGCTCCTTGACCGACATCTTGTGGTAGAGCGCGTGCGGGTCCCGCATCTCCACCCGCCGCATCGAGGATTCCGCGAGCGCGGTCTCGAGCTTCAAGATCGCGTCGGCGCTCGCCGCCGCCGCCGCCGGCGCATCGCCCAGCAGCTGGAGGGTGCGCGTCGCGTGCGCGACGTACTCGCGCCGCAGCGAATCGGACTTGGGGTCCTTGCGGAAGTAGTAGTCGCGCTCGGGCAATCCGAGCCCGCCCTGGAAGAGCTGGCCGATGTTCATGGTGCTCTGACCGGGGTCGGCTTCGGGTCCGATGTGGAACGGCGTGCCGGCGCCGCCGAATCCTCCGCCCACCCCGTTGAACCCCGTGCGCGCGAAGGCGGCGCGCAGATCCTCGCGCGTCTTGATCGCTTCGATGCGCTTGAGCTCCGCGGCGAGCGGGGCCGCGCCCTCGCGGTCGGCGCGCGCCGAATCCATCAGCACCGAGTAGAAGATGCCGAGCTTCTTGATGGTCGGATCCTTCTCGGTCGCGGCGCCCGCCGCGGTCTGATCGAGAACCTGGTGCAGCACCTCCTGATTGCGATCCGCGATCTCGCGCCCGGCGCCGATGCCGTTGTACGAGGGCGGAATGCTGGCGGTGTCCATCCACGCGCCGTTGGCGTAGCGGTAGAAGTCCTTGCACGGCTGGCAGGTGGTGTCCATGAACTTGGGATTCGGGCCCGGCGTCTGTGCGATTGCGGTCGATGCCGCGAGCACGAGCGCGAGCACGGCGGCCATCAGGAAGCGCGTGTTCATCGGAGTCCTCGGGGGTGAATGTGGGCGACGGATGGGTAGCAGGTGGGAGGCTAGCCGCGCCGGGCGCCGCGCCGGTGCCGGAAAACGACGAGTGCGGGCAAATGGGCCACCGAGCGGGGGATCGCGCCGCGCGGGGTGGCCCATGGCTCCGGCCCGGCGTTCGGTCCGTGCCACGGCGCGCGCACCGGTGCTACTATCGCCGCGTTCGCGCCGCGCGCGGCCCGTGAGCCGCCCGTCATGCCCGATCCCGAATGGGACGGTCCACGAGGAGCCTCATGGCAGACCTGTCGATCGACTTCGCGGGCATCAAGAGCCCCAACCCATTCTGGCTGGCGAGCGCGCCCCCCACCAACTCGGGCGAGCAGGTGATGCGCGCGTTCGACATGGGCTGGGGCGGCGCGGTGTGGAAGACGCTCGGCGATCCGATCGTCAACACCTCGAGCCGCTTCGGCTCGATCGACGTCGGGAACAGCCGCATGGTGGGCTTCAACAACATCGAGCTCATCACCGACCGGCCGCTCGATGTGAACCTGCGCGAGATCCGCGAGGTCAAGCGCAAGTACCCGGACCGCGCGGTCATCGTCTCGCTCATGGTGGAGTCGAAGGACGACTGGCGCGAGATCATCAAGCGCACCGTCGACACCGGCGCCGACGGCATCGAGCTGAACTTCGGCTGTCCGCACGGCATGTGCGAGCGCGGCATGGGATCGGCGGTGGGATCCGAGCCGGAGGTGCTCAAGGTGGTCGCGGGGTGGGCGGTCGAGTTCTCGAGCATCCCGGTGCTGGTGAAGCTCACGCCCAACATCGGCGACATTCTCGAAGCCGGCGTGCCGGCGGTCGAGGCGGGCGTGCACGGGCTCTCGCTGATCAACACCATCAAGAGCCTGGTCGGAGTCGATCTCGATCGCTTCGTGCCCTACCCGGTGGTCGGGAGTCGCTCCACCAACGGCGGCTACTGCGGGCCGGCGGTCAAGCCGATCGCGCTTCACATGGTGGCGGCGCTCGGGCGCGACCCGCGCATCACGGTGCCGATCTCGGGCATCGGCGGCATCGCGACCTGGCGCGACGCCGCGGAGTTCATCGCGCTGGGCGCGACCAGCGTGCAGGTCTGCACCGCCGCCATGCACTACGGCTTCCGCATCGTCGAGGACATGATCGACGGCCTCAACAACTACCTCGATTCGAAGGGTATGAAATCGGTGAGCGAGCTGCGCGGCAAGGCGCTGCCCGCGTTCGTGGACTGGGGCGATCTCGACCTCAACTACAAGGTGATCGCCCGGGTCGACCCCGCGAAGTGCATCGGCTGCGAGCTGTGCATCGTCGCGTGCCGCGACACGGCGGTGCACTGCATCCACGACGGCGACCACGCGCTCAAGCCCGGCCATCTCGCGCCGACCCGCGACGCCGCGGTGGCCGCGGGCCTGGCGAAGCACGCGCACGTCGTGTGGGTGGACGAGACCGAGTGCATCGGCTGCAACCTGTGCGCGGCCGTGTGCCCGGTGGCGGGCTGCATCACGATGACGGACGTCACCAACGGCGCGCCGTTCGAGTCGTGGAACGATCGCATCGCGAAGGGCACCGCCTACGTTCCCGGCGGGCTCCACGATCCACCCGGCGTCGCGGCGAAGGCCGCGCACCACGAACCGTAGCCAGCCGCCCGGTCCCCGCGCTCCCATGAACATCCTCGTGCTGGGCGGCGGCGCGCAGGGGCGAACGGTGGCCGCCGATCTCGCGCGATCGATGCCGGCCGCGCGCATCGAGGTGGCCGACCTGCGCCGGCCCGCGCTGCCCGAGCTGTCCAATCTCGCGTGGGTCGAGGCGGACCTCGCGGACGGGGCGGCGATGACGCGGTCGATCGCCGCGCACGACATGGCGGTCGGGGCGCTGCCCGCGCGGCTCGGATTCCGCGCGATGCGCGCCGCGATCGAGGCGCGCCGGCCGCTGGTCGATCTCTCGTTCTGCGCGGAGGACGCGCTCGCGCTCGATGCCGAAGCGCGCGCGTCGGGGGTGGCGATCGTTCCCGATTGCGGACTCGCCCCCGGCATCTCGAACCTGATCGCGGGCCGGGCAGTGGCCGACGGGCCGGTGGATTCCATCGTCATCCGCGTCGGCGGGGTGGCCGAGGACGCATCGAGGCCCTACGGCTACGTGGTGACCTGGTCGCTCGAAGATCTGCTCGAGGAGTACACGCGGCCCGCCCGAATCGTCGTGGACGGAAATCCCACCACGGTGCCGGTGTTCAGCGGCCTCGAGCGGCTCCACGTGGACGGCGTCGGCGAGCTGGAGGCGTTCTTCAGCGACGGGCTTCGCACGCTGATCGACACGTTGCCCGACGTGCGCAACATGTCCGAGATGACGCTGCGCTGGCCCGGGCACGCCGCCGCGGTGCGTCCGCTGGTGGCCGCCGGCCGCTTTCTCGAGGAGTTTCGCGAGCGTTGCATCGTGGATTTGCCTCAGGATCTCGTGGTCCTGCGGGTGGACATGCGGCGCGGAAAGACCTCGCAACGCGTGACGCTGGTGAGCCGGCACGATCCCGCCTCGGGGCTCACCGCCATGTCACGCACCACGGCGCTCACCTGCTCGGTGGTGGCGCAGCTGGTGGCGGAGGGTGGCTTGAAGGAGACCGGCGTACTCCCCCTCGAGCGCGTCGCACGCGATGCGCGCTGCCACCGCTTCGTCCTCGACGGGCTCGCGGCCCGCGGGGTGCGCCCGATTCACGAGTAGCGCCGCGCTCGCGCCCGGCCAAGATCGTGCGTGTCATTCGTACTCCACGGGTGTACGTTGCGTCCCGTAACGAGTGGGCGCACCGCGCCCCCGTGGAGGAATGTGATGGGCCGGGGCACCCCCCAGCGTACCTCGGGCATGCTGGCGAAGTACGCCGCGTGGCCTGCGGCTCGGCGCCTCGATTTTCGTCGCGCGATGCCGGGCGCTCCGTGAGTGACGCTCACGGCCTGATCTCCTCGGACATCCGCCTCGGCTACCCCGCGTTTCTCGACCTGCCGTGGCACCTTCCGCTCGCGGAATGGGATGGCCGCTGCGAGCGGCGGGTCGAGGTCGAGCGCGGACTCTCCCGCCACGAGGTGGTGTTCGCGGGCTACGACGACGCCATCTACGCCGTGAAGGAAATGCCGCGCGGCATCGCGGAGCGCGAGTTCGGCCTGTTGATGCGCCTCGAGGATCGGCGGCTGCCGGCGGTGACGCCGGTGGGTCACGTTCGATTCCGCACCGAACGCGGCGAGGAGCTGAGCGCGCTCGTCACGCGCCACCTCGCGGGCTCGCTGCCCTACCGCACGCTGTTCCAGAATCCCGGACTCGAACGCTACCGCGAGCGCCTGCTCGACGCGGTGGCGGTCCTGCTCGTAAGGCTGCACCTCGCCGGCTTCTACTGGGGAGACTGCTCGCTCTCGAACACGCTGTTCCGCCGCGACGCGGGCGAGCTCCAGGCGTTCCTCGTTGACGCCGAGACGTCCTCGCTCGGCGAGGCGCTCGGCGAGGGTCAGCGCCGGCAGGAGCTGCTGATCATGGAAGAGAATCTCGCGGGGGAGACTTCGGCATTCCCCGCCAGGTCGGCGCCGATGACGGGGGCCTCGAACGGAAGCCTCGGGCGCCAGGTGCGCGAGCGCTACGAGCGCCTGTGGGACGAGATCTCGCGCGTCGAAGAGCTGAGCCCCGGGGAAACCTACCGCATCCACGAGCGCATCCGCGCCCTCAACGCGCTCGGATTCTCGGTGGGGGAGGTCGAGCTGGTGGCGACCGGCGAGAAGAACCGCCTGCGCATGCGGACCATCGTCACCGATCGCGATTACCACCGGCATCAGCTGCACAACATCACCGGGATCGTGGCCGGCGAGCGACAGGCGGAGCTGATGCTGAACGAGATCCGCGAGCTGCGCGCCACGCTCTCTCGCGAGCAGCAACGCGAAGTCTCGCTCACGGTCGCCGCGTTCCGCTGGATGCACGAGCGATTCCAGCCGGCGCTCCAGACGCTCGCCCCGCTCGCCGGCCGGACCGGCGACCCGCCCGAAATTTATTGCCAGGTGCTCGAGCACAAATGGTATCTCTCCGAGCGCGCTCAGCACGACGTCGGGCTCGAACACGCGATGCTGGACTATCTCGCGCGCTTCGGCGGCGCCGTCTGAACGATGGCCGTGCGACCGCGATGCGGCGTCGCCATTCGCCTCGGATCGTGACCTGGAGAACTCCATGAGGATCGTCGGCGCTTTGCTCGTGGTGCTGGGCCTGGCTGCGCTGCTGTTCGGCGGCATCTCGTACAAGAAGACCGAGAACGTCGCGCAATTCGGCGACTTCAAGATGAACGTCACCGAGAAGAAGCAGGTCGCGATTCCGCCCATCCTCTCGGGCCTGGTCGTTCTCGCCGGGGCCGCGCTCTTCTTCGCCGGGAGTCGCAAGCCGCCGGCGTGACGGTTGCACGCCCCTCGAGCCCGGCGTAGATTTCCGGCCGGCCGCGGGGAAAGCCCGATTCTCACCATGAGGAGGATCAAATGAACAGGCGGTTCGTACCGGTTCTGCTGGTCGGAATCCTGGCTGCCGCGCTCTCGTTCGCGCTCGCATTCGGTTCGGACACGGCGAAACCAGCCGGGAAGGCGGCTCACGCCGCGGCGAAGCCGGCGATGCACCACTACCTGGTGGTCTCGCCGCACACCGCTGAGGAGTGCATGACGGTGCTCGACGCGACCTCGGCGGCGGGCACGCTGTCCAAGTTCGACTTCGGCTGCAAGTCCGGCGATCACACCGGCTACGCGATGGTCACCGCGGCCAGCGACAAAGAGGCGCTCGAGATCGTTCCCGCCGCGGTCCGTGACAAGGCGAAGGCGACGATGGTGTCCAAGTTCACTGCAGAGGACCTCAAGAAGATCCACGAATCGATGGAAAAGAAGTAACGAGCAGGGCATTCATCGACGGGGCGCCCACGCGGCAGTCGGCACGCGGGCGCCCTGTCGCACGATCGCACCCCGGAGGTCGACGTGGCCGCCACCACCGTGAAGCCCGCTTCATCCGCATTCGAGCACTCGCCGCTCTCGAATCCCGACATCGCCCCGATCCCCGCAGCGAAGCGCACCTGGAACTGGTGGCACTACTGCGCGCTCTGGATTGGAATGTCGGTGTGCATCACCACCTACACGCTGGCGTCCGGCCTCATCGATTCCGGGATGTCGTGGCGCCAGGCGATGCTCACCATCTTCCTCGGCAACTCGATCGTGCTGGTGCCGATGCTGCTCAACGCGCACGCCGGCACCCGGTACGGCATCCCGTTCCCGGTGTTCGCGCGCGCGTCGTTCGGCGTGCTGGGCTCGAACGTGCCCGCCCTGCTGCGCGCGATGGTGGCGTGCGGCTGGTTCGGCATCCAGACCTGGATCGGCGGCGCGGCCATCTACCAGCTCACGCTCCAGCTGTGGCCCGGAGTCAAGGACCTGCCCAACGTCGTGCCGGGCTTCATCGGGATCTCGACCGGTGAGCTGGGCGCGTTCTTCCTGTTCTGGGCGATGAACGTGTGGTTCATCGTGAAGGGCACCGAGTCCATCAAGTGGCTCGAGTCGCTGGCCGCGCCGTTCCTGATCGTGGTGGGGCTCGCGCTGCTGTGGTGGGCGAACGCGCGCGCCGGGGGCTGGGGGCCGATCCTCTCGCAGCCCTCGCGCTTCGCGACCCGCGCCGAGTTCCTGCGCGTGTTTTTCCCGGCGCTCACCGCGATGATCGGCTACTGGGCCACGCTCTCGCTCAACATTCCCGACTTCACGCGCTACGCGCGATCGCAGAAGGACCAGGTGGTGGGGCAGGCGCTCGGGCTGCCGACCACGATGACGCTGTACGCATTCATCGGCGTGGCGGTGACGTCGGCGACCGTTCTCATCTTTCCGGGCGGCGGCGTGATCTGGGATCCGGTCAAGCTGCTCGCCAGGATCGGCGGGCCGTTCACCGTCATGCTCTCGATGCTCGCGCTCACCGTGGCCACGCTCACCACGAACCTCGCCGCCAACGTGGTCTCGCCCGCCAACGACTTCAGCAACGCGGCTCCGCGGCTCATCTCGTTCCGCTTAGGCGGCATCATCACCGCGCTGGCCGGGGTCGTCATGATGCCGTGGAAGCTGCTCTCCTCGTCGCAGGGCTACATCTTCACGTGGCTGGTGGGTTACTCGGCGCTGCTCGGGCCGATCGGCGGAATATTGATCGCGGACTACTACGTGCTGCGTGGCCGAGAGCTGGACGTCGACGACCTCTACCGGCGGGGCGGGCGCTACGAGTACTCGGGCGGCGTGAACCCGGCGGCGGTGGTGGCGCTGCTGGCCGGCATCCTGCCGAACGTGCCCGGATTCTTGGCGCAGGCGTTTCCGTCGGCGTTCCACGACGTGCCGGCGTGGTCGCGTGCGCTCTACTCGTACGCGTGGTTCGCGGGTTTCGGGATCGCGGGGGCGGTGTACCTGGCGCTGATGACGGGGAAGCGGCGGGTGCGGTGAGGGCACGCCGATGCGGGTTCAACGCGACACGCTCCGAACGTTGCTCGCCTGGGCCGCGCCGCTCCTGATGGCTCTGGTCCCGCAGCCCGGCATCGGGCAGGGCACGAGGATCGAGCTGCACACGATTCAGTCGGTGACCCTGACCGATCAGGAATTCCTCACCGGGCGTGGCGAGGGAGCACCCGTCACGCTCGCGGGCGAGCTGCGCATTCCCGGGTCCGAAGCCGGGCGCCTGCCGGCGGTCGTCCTCCTCCACGGCTCGAGCGGAGCGTCGGGAAGGGAGGACGGATGGGTGCGAATGCTGAACGACATGGGAGTGGCGACCCTGCTGGTCGACAGCTTCACGGGGCGGGGGATCGTCAACACCGTGAACGATCAGTCGAGGCTCGGCCGGCTGGCCATGATCATCGACGCGTACCGCGCGCTCGAGCTGCTTGCGAGGCACCCGGGCCTGGATTCGTCGCGGATCGCCGTGATGGGTTTCTCCCGTGGCGGGCAGGCCGCTCTCCATTCGAGCATGAGGCGCTTCCGGCGAATGTACCTCGCGGCCCCGGGCCTGGAATTCGCGGCGCACATCGTGTTGTATTCGCCATGCAACATGAGGTATCGCGCGGACGAGGACGTGGTGGACACGCCGATTCGAATCTTCCAGGGCGGAACCGACGACTTCGTGGCGGTCGCGCCGTGCCGGGAGTACGTGGAGCGGCTGCGCGGAGCCGGGAAGGATGCCCGGCTCACCGAGTACGCGGGCGCGGGTCACATCTTCGACTACGCCGCCTTGAAGACGCCGCTCCGGCTGCCGCACGCGCAGGTGATGAAGCGATGCCGGCTCGAGGAAGGCGAGGATGGCCTGATCATCAACAGCGAGACCCGGCAGCCATTCAGCTACGGCGATGCGTGCGCGGATCTCGGCGCTACCGTCGCGTACGACGCGGCCGCGCACCGCGAGGCACAGGCGGCGGTCAGGGCGCTGGTCACCCGTGTCCTGGCGCTCGAACGAGGCCGTCCGCCGGCGAACCCCGCGGCGCGAGAAACTCGATGACGCGCCCGATTCACATCGGATGGCGCCGATGAGCAGGCTCGTCGCGTTTCTTCGTGCCATCAACGTGGGCGGCCACACCGTCACGATGGAAAGACTCCACGGGCTCTTCGACGGGCTGGGTTTCAAGGACGTCGAGACGTTCATCGCGAGCGGCAACGTGATCTTCACCTCGCGCGCCGGGGGCGTGCGGGGCCTCGAAGCGAAGATCGAGGCGCGGCTCGAGGACGCGCTGGGTTACGAGGTCAAGACTTTCATCCGCACCGGGGCAGAGGTGGCGGCGGTCGCATCGTACCCGCCCTTCGCGGCCTCGCGGCTGCAGGCGGCCGGCGCCCTCAACATCGCATTCCTCGCGGAGCCGCCGGGCGCCGCCGGCGTCAGGGGCCTGATGGCCCTCAGGACCGACATCGACGACTTTCACGTGCACGGCCGCGAGATCTACTGGCTGCGCGAGAAGAAGCCGAGCGAGTCCACGTTTTCCAACGCGGTGCTCGAAAGGACGCTGAAGGTCCGCGCCACGATTAGAGGCGCCAACACCGTCTCGCGCCTGTCGGCCCGGTACGGATTTTCGTCGCCGGCCGGCTGACCGGGCCGCACGCCCCGCGAGCGGCTCTCCCCGGCCCTCGAAATCGTCACTGGCGGTCGCGCTCGATCCCGGACAGAATGCCGAGTGCGGTCCGAGCCCGATTCCGCCAGGAGGCCCGTTCCCATCACCAGGAGGTCGCGATGGTTCCCGTGATGTCGCTGTGGCTGCCGATCGTGCTGGCTGCGGTGATCGTGTTCTTCATGAGCTTCGTCTTCCACATGTTGCTTCCCTTCCACCGCGGCGACATGAAGAAGCTGCCGTCGGAAGCCGAGGCCCTGGAGGCCCTGCGCAAGTTCAATATCCCTCCCGGCGACTACATGTTCCCCTTCTGCGCGAGCCCGAAGGAGATGAAGGACCCCGCGTGGGCCGAGAAGCGGAACAAGGGGCCGGTCGGCATCATTACCGTGCTGCCGAGCGGTCCGCCCGCGATGGGCAAGAGCCTCGTGCAGTGGTTCATCTACTCGCTCGTGGTCGGCGTCTTCGCGGCCTACGTGACCGGGCGCGCGGTGGGCCCGGGAACCCAGTATCTGCTGGTGTTCCGCTACGCGGGCTGCACCGCGTTCCTCGGATACTCGCTCGCCCTCTGCCACGACTCGATCTGGTACGGGCGCTCGTGGGGGACCACCTTCAAGTACCTGTTCGACGGCCTCGTGTACGGGTTGCTCACGGCCGGAACGTTCGGATGGCTGTGGCCGAAGTAGGCGAACCCCCGGCGGATCACGGCGGGGCGGAACATGCGGAAGTGCGATCGCGCGCGCGGATGACGCATCCGCGCGCGCGATCGTCGACGGACGCCTCAGCCTTCGCCTCGGCGCCCTATTTCAGCTCGGCCAGCCGGTAGAGCCGCTCGACGTTCTGCTGCACCCAGCCCTTCACCTTCTCCATGTCCCCCTCGCGTCCCGGGCGGACGGTGGGAGCGCCGGTCGCGGGATCGCGCCGCACCAGGTGCTGGAAGCGGCGCTGCGCTGCGAGAAACTCCTCGAGCGCCGGCCGCGCGCTCGCCTCGCGCTCGCAGTCGAGGATCTTGCCGCCTTTGCCGCGCTCCCACGTGAAAGCTGGGAAGACGCCGGTGCGGGCGCCCATCAGCGCGAGCGCCACGGTCTCGCCGTCCTCGAACTTCCAGCCGCTGATGCATGGCGATGGCACGAAGATCACGGCCGTGCCCTTGCACGCGAGCGAGCGCTCGACGGTCTTCACGAACAGCTTGCCGTGCGCGGGGCTCACCTGCGCCACCAGCTCGGCGCCGGCCGCGATCGCGAGGTGGATGTAGTCGAGCGGCGGCTCGAGATTCCCCGGCACGTCGGGGCCCACCGGGGTGGTGCTGGTTTCCGCGAACGGCATGGTCGCGGGGCTGTACTGGAAGCCGGTGTTGGCGAAGATCTCGTTGACCAGCACCATGATGGTGACACGCGCGCGGCGATGAATGGTGTGGAGCAGCGCGCGCAGTCCGATCGCGAAAGCGCCGCCGTCGCCGCTGGCCGAGATCACCTGGACCGGGGTCTGCAGCGCGCCGCACTCGGTGAGCAGGTCGGACACGTCGCGCACCGCCTCGGCGAGGGTCGGCGCGGATTCGAAGACGTTGTGGATGATCGAGAAGCTCTTGCGGAAGTCCTGCGGCGGCCCGTCGCCGCGCCCCCACGCCACGACGTTGGGAAACGCGAGCGTCGAGACCTCGGCGCAGGAGGTGCCGATGGTGAAGATGGTCTTGATCCCGTTGTCGGTCACGCGCCCCACGTTCTGGAACGCGACGGCTTCCATGCACCCCGGGCACAGCGTCGAGCCGGGCCGGAAGCAGCTGTCCTTGAGCGCGGTTTCCTTGTAGCCGCTCATAGCGTCCGCCCTTCGTGATACACGCGCCACGCCGGCGACACGCCGCCCGTCATCGCATCGCGTGCGTCGTCGAGCATGGCCTCCCATGTGCCTTCGGAGACGTCGGCGCCGCCGAGACCCGCGAACGCGCTCATCACGCGGGGCGGCGTCTCCAGGTCGGAGAGCGCGTCCACCACGTCGAGCGTGAGGTGTCCGCGCCCGGTGTGGTGCGCCTGATTCACGACCAGCACGATCTTCGCGCGCGCGAGCCGCCGCATCACGGCCTCGCGCGGAAACGGCGTGAGCAGCCGCATCGCGATCCCCGCCACCCGCAGCGAGGTGCGCCGCTGGTAGCTCTCGCGCAGCGATTCGAAGGTGCCGAAGTCGGGGCCCATGCTGACCACCGCGATGTCCACGTCGTCGCGATGCTCGAAGCCGGCGGCGTCGAAGAACGCGAGCCCGGGCCGCCCGAAGTGCCGCTCGAAATCGGCGCCGATCTCGGGAAGCACTTCGAGCACGCGCTCGAGGCGGCGCTTCTGCGAGACCTTGAAGCCCTGGAACCAGCGCGAGGTGACGCAGCTGCCGAACGCCGTGTCGCCGTTGATGAGCCCGGGCAGCGGGCACGGCTGGAGCCAGCGATCCTGGAAGGCGTGGATCTCGCGATCGGGTTCGACCACGAGCCGCGCGCTGCGATGGCTGTCCTTGATGCCGTAGTAGCCGGGCATGGTCGGGGTCATCACCTCGGGGTGCATGCCGACGCACGGCGCTTGGATCATGGTGTCGTAGATCTGCTGCTTGCCGCGGCACGCGATCTGGACGAATCCGTCGTCGCGATGGGCGAGCGTGTCCGAGGGGTCGCCCTCGATGCAGAGCGGGAAATTGGCCGTGGCGCGATACACGTCCACCAGCATCACGTTTCCGAGGCCGGATGCGCCCAGCGAGCGCGTGGTCTCGGTCATGTGATCGAGGCCCACCGAGCTGGTCGCGGTGGGGAAGATGAGATCGCGGCACGCAGCGGAGGCGCCCACCAGGTAGTCCGCCACCGCATGCTCGGCCTCGAGGAGCTTCACGCGCTTCAGCCCATGCGCGTCCTCCGCGATCTTCGCGGCCACGGTCTCGATCCACTTGGTGGAGGGCGTGATGGGGAAGCCCGCGAACAGGATGCAGCGCCACATCTGGAGCACCGCGAGCGCTGCGGCGGTGTTGCCGTCGGCGCTCAGCGGTTCGCGCGCCTCGTACAGCACGCGGTGCGCGGCCTTCACGCGCTCGAGGTCGATCGCGTGCTCGTAGCGCTCGCCGGATGGCGTCTCGATGCGAAGCAGCGTCTGAGTGTCGTTCATGACGAGACCGCCTCCTCCTTCCATGCTTCTTCGTACGGCGCTTCCTTGAACAGCTTCTCGGGACAGATCGCGATGCACTCGCCGCACAGCTTGCAGAAGCTGCTCACGTCCACGCCGGTCACCAGCAGCTCGCGCTCGGGGTCGGGCTTCCAGCGGATGATGCCCTCCGGGCAATTGGTGATGCAGTGCGCGCAGCCGGTGCACGCCGTGCCCGGGTCCTCGAAACGCAGCCGGAAGCCGCTGCGCGCGTAGTCGGCGGTGCGATTGGTCCGCGAGAGTCGCAGCGCGGTCTGCCCGCCGATCGGCAGCTCGCCGTAGCCGGCGAACGGAGCCGCGCGGTGATCGCCGGCTTGCGCGCAGCCGAACACGCCGCTCCGCATCGCCTCGCGGCTCGCGGCGAGCGCCTCGCGGTTACGCGCGATCAAAGCATCCGGGATGCGGCGTTTCTCGAGCGTCTTGACGAACGAGGCGATCACCCGCTCGAACGCGAAGCCGCCGATCGCGCTCGCGACCGCGACGTAGGCCGAGACGTTTCCGATCGGGGCCTTCAGGTGCCGCAGCCCGATGTCGTCGCCGGCGATCGTGAACACGCGGCCCGAGAGGCGGAAGTGGTGCGCGCATTCCTCGGGGCTGCGGCGGGTATTGAGCACGAACGTGCCGCCGGGCGGCACGCCCTCGGCGAAGTCCACCGAGCGGGCGGCGGCCTCGTCCATCAACAGCACCAGCGATGGGCGCGTGACCTCGCACGCCGCCGTGATCGGGCGGCGGCTGACGCGCATGAACGAACGGATGCCGGCGCCGCGCCGCGCCGAACTGAAGAACGGCCACTCCTGAACGTGCAGATCGGGATCGGCGAGCATGAGCCCGGCGAGACTCTGAAACGCGAGCACCAGCCCGCCACCCGCCTTGCCGTCCCCGCGCAGCTCGAGCGAGCCGGTCGCGAGCAGCTCCTGGGGGTCGATCGAGTCCATGGTTCCCGTCACTTCTTGCGCCACAGGATGGCGTGTCCCGGACATTCTGACATGATCTTCTCCAGCTTTGGCAGGTGCGCTTCATCGAGTTCCGCGTTGTAGACCTCGGCGAGCTCCTCGTCTTCGACCTTGCGGAAGGCCATGGGCATGGCCTTGATGCAGTCTCCGCATTCGGTGCAGAGGTCGGGTTCTACAAAGAACTCAGGCACTTGTGCCACGGATGCCCCCTTTCATGGACGCCGCTCGATTCGCTCCCCTCGACCCGTCGGGGGATTTCTCGTGCATGAATCATGCAAGGTTTCCGCGGCATCGCCAGGCGGCATTCATGTCACGCCCGGCCGACCACGTTTCGAACGGGGGGGTCCATGTCGGAATTGGATCCGAGACATAGGCTTCTGCCGGATGGAACCGCTGGCGCCGGGCTCACCCGCCGGCGTTTCCTCACCGGGCTGGGCGCGCTCGCCGGGGCTTCGGCGCTCGCGCCGCTGGTCTCCCGCGCGCGCGGGGCGCGCGCGGAGTCGGTCGAGCGCGGCCGCGCAGGGCTCGGCACCTGGATTCGCATCGTCGCCCGCGATCGCGATCGCGCGAGCGCGGAACGCGCGATCGATCGCGCGTTCCAGGCGATCGACCGGGTCGACCGGCAGATGAGCGTCCATCGCGGCGACAGCCAGCTCGCCGCGGTCAATCGCGCGGCGGGGCGCGGCGCGGCGCGCGTGGACGAAGAGGTGCTCGAGGTCATCGCGATTGCGTGCGCGGCCGCCGAGCGCTCCGGCGGGGTCTACGATCCCACGATCCTGCCGCTTATGCGGCTCTACGGATACTACGGGGGCGGCGACGGGCGCCTGCCAGAGGACCGCGCCGTCTCCCGCGCGCTCGATCGCACCGGCTGGTCGCAGATCGCGATCGATCGCGAGGCCAGCACGCTCTCGCTCGCGCGCGCGGGAGCGGGGCTCGATCTCGGCTCGATCGGCAAGGGCTGGGCGGTGGACCGCGCGGTCGCGGCGCTGCGCGAGGGCGGCGTCCGCTCCGGACTCGTGGACATCGGCGGCAACGTGTTCGGCCTCGGCGTTCCGGAGCCGGGCGCGGAGGGGTGGTCGATCGGCGTGCTCCATCCGGTCACGCGGCGCGTGAACCGCGTGTTCGTGCTGCGCGACGCCGCGGTCGCGACCAGCGGCAACACCGAGCAGTTCCGCATTCTCTCCGGCGTGCGCGTCGGACACCTGTTCGACGCGCGGCGCGGGCGTCCGGCCGCGGGCCATCTCAGCGCGAGCGCGATGGCCTTGACCGCTGTCGAGTCGGACGTCATGTCCACAGCTGCGTTCCTCCTCGGGCCATCGGGATTCGACGGCTGGCCGCACGCGCTCGCCGTCCACTTCGTCGGATGAGCGCCATGCTCGACAGCGCGCTCCACACGTTCGGCCGCGGGGGGATCCATCCCGACCCGCACAAGGGCGGGACCGCGATGCGTCCGATCGAGATCCTGCCCACCCCGCCCGAAGTGCGACTCCCGCTGCAGCAGCATCTCGGCGAACCCGCGACGCCGCTCGTCAAGAAGGGCGACGTCGTGCGGCGCGGGCAGAAGATCGCGGACGGCGGCGCGACCGGCGTCCCGATTCACGCCAGCATCTCCGGAAAGGTGAAGCCCATCGAGAAGCACCCGCACCCGACGCTGGTGCTCGCGCCCGCGATCGTCATCGCGCGGCAGACCGGCGAGGGCACGGAGGAGCTGCCGTTCGAGGAAGATCCGGCGTGGCGCACGATCGAACCGGACGAGGCGATCGCGCGCATTCGAGAGGCCGGGATCGTGGGTCTCGGCGGCGCGGCGTTTCCGACGTGGCGCAAGCTCACGCTGCCGCCCGGGACCGAGATCGACACGCTCATCGTCAACGGCGCGGAGTGCGAACCCTACCTGACCTCCGACTTCCGGCTCATGATGGAGCGCCCGCGCGAGGTGCTGGAGGGCGCGCTCGCGATGGCGCGGCTGCTGCACGTGCAGCGCGTGCTGATCGGGATCGAATCCGACAAGCCAGAGGCCGTTCGACTGCTCGAGGCCGCGATCGGCGAGGCGCCGGAGAGCCCCATCCGGGCGATGGTGGTGCCGTGCGACGCGCGCTATCCGCAGGGCGCGGAGCGCCAGCTGGTCGAATCGCTCACCGGCCGCAGCGTGCCGGCGCGGGCGCTGCCGCTCGCGGTGGGGGTGCTGGTGCAGAACGTGGCGACCGCGGCCGCGGTCCACGACGCGCTGCGCTACCGCCGCCCGCTGCTCGATCGCATCCTCACGGTGTCCGGTCCCGGCATCCGCGAGCCGCGCAACCTGCGCGTCCCGCTCGGCACGCTGCTCGGAGACGTGGTCGCGGCCTGCGGCGGCGCGACCGAGGACACGACGCGCATCATCGCCGGCGGCCCGATGATGGGGCGCGCGCTGCCGCGGCTCGACCTGCCCGTCATCAAGGGCATGAACGGGCTGCTGCTGCTCACCGGGCGCGGCCCATTCGAAGAGGGCTTCGGTCCGTGCATCCAGTGCGGGCGCTGTCTCGAGGCGTGCCCGCTCGGCCTCGAGCCCGATCAGGTCTCGGTGCGCGTCGAGGCCGGCAAGCCGCTCGACACCGAACGCTTCGGCGCGATCGATTGCTACGAGTGCGGGTGCTGCACCTACGTGTGCCCGGCCGGGCGTCCGCTCGTGCAGTTCATGCAGGTCGCCAAGGGTGCGCTGCGGCGCTCCGCGGCGCTGCGGGTGATCGCGTGAACGCGCAGCGCCAGCTGGTGATCACGCCCGGTCCGCACCTGCGCTCGGCCGAGAGCACCGCCAGCATCATGTGGTGGGTGAACGCCTCGCTGCTGCCGGCCACGCTGTGGGGCGGGTTCGTGTTCGGACCGCGCGCGCTGCTGGTGGTCGCTGCGTCGATCGCGGGGGCGCTGGGCGCGGAGTGGCTCGGCTGCCGCATGCTGCGCCGCCGCTCGACGCTGCGCGACGGCAGCGCGACCTGCACCGGACTGCTGCTCGCGCTCACGCTGCCGCCGCTGCTGCCGTGGTGGGCCGCCGCGCTGGGCGCTGCGTTCGCGATCCTGGTCGCGAAGACCATCTTCGGCGGGCTCGGCTTCAACCTGTTCAATCCCGCGCTCGCGGGCCGCGCCTTCATGATGGCGAGTTTCCCGCTCGCGATGACCTCGGGGTGGGCCGCGCCGCGCGCGGGCTTCGCGCACGCGCTCGATGCGATCACGACCCCGACGCCGCTCGGCGCGCTCAAGGAGCACGGCGTGCGCGAGGCGATGCGCCTGATCGCGGGACCGGGAGCGCAGTGGGGCGGGCTGCTGCTCGGATTCCGCCCGGGCTCGATCGGCGAGGTCTCGGTGGTGCTCGTGATCGCCGGCGCCGCGATCCTGGTCATGCGCGGCATCATCGGGCTCACGATCCCGATCAGCGTGATCGCCGGCACCGCTGCGGTCACGGCGTTCAGCGGCGCGCCGCTGCTGCATCTGCTCGGCGGCGGACTGTGGCTCGGCGCATTCTACATGGCGACCGACTACGTCACATCGCCCAGCACCCGCGGCGGGCAGATCGTGTTCGGCCTCGTGATCGGCGCGCTGACCGGCGTGATCCGGCTGTGGGGCGGATATCCGGAGGGCATCTGCTACGCGATCCTGCTCGCGAACGCGCTGGTGCCCGCGCTCAACCTCTGGTTCCGGCCGCGGCGCGTGGCGCTCGCGGCGAGTCCGTCATGAGCGCGCGCGAAGAGACCCTGCGCATCACCGCTTCGATGACGGTGGTGTGCGCGCTGGGCGCCGCGGTGCTGGGCGGCGTGTACGTGGGAACCGAGCGCTACGCACGAGCGGCCCAGTCGCGGGGCGAGCGGAACGCGATCGTGGAGCTGCTCGGGCTGGACTCGACCGCCCGCGTGACCGAGGTGCGGCAGTTCCTGGCCGAGGATCGCGGCGAGGTGGTGTACGAGGCGCGCCCGTTCGGCGCGGAGGGAGCGCCGGCGCGCCGCCTGGTGTTCGCGCTCGACGGACGGCTGGTCGCGCAGGAGGGCGCGGGCGGGGCGGTCCTCCCCGCGGGCGCGGCGCGCCCGCTCGGACGCCTGTTCCTCGCGAGCCGCGATGGCCTGCCGCTCGGCTTCGTGGTCGAGGGGACCGCGCGCGGCTACAAGAACCGCATCCGCTTCCTGGTGGGAATCGGCCGCGACTTCTCGATCGCGGGGGTGCGCGTGGTCGAGCACGAGGAAGATCCAGGGCTCGGCGCCGAGGTCGCGACCCGCGTCTTCGGCGGCCAGTTCATCGGGCGCGACGCCGCGAACATCGCAGCGCTCGCGGTGACGCGCGATCCCATGCCCGAGGACTGGCGCTCCGCGCTCGCGCAGCTCACGCGCGTTCCGGCCGAGAGCTGGCGTGCGCGCCAGGCGGGCCTGATCGCGCGGGAGCGGGCGAGGCCGATCTACGCGGTGACGGGCGCGACCATCTCGAGCCGCGCGCTCACCGAGGGTCTCAAGTCCACGGTGGATCACTTCCGGCGGCGCTGGGCGCTGCTCGAACCCTGGCTGGGAGCCGGCTCGTGAGCGCGGCGCTGCAAGATCCCGGGCCCCCGCCGGCGCGGCAGCTGATCCTGAACGGGATCTTCACCGAGAATCCCGTGTTCCGCCTCGCGCTCAGCCTGTGTCCGGCGGTCGCGGTGACCACCACGGTGATGAACGGCATCATCCTCGGCGTCGCGGTGCTGCTGGTGCAGGTGCTTTCGAGCGCGACCGTCGCCATCGCGCGGAGCTTCATCCATCCCCGGGTGCGGATTCCGGTCTACACCATCATCATCGCGGTGTGGGTGAGCGCGATCGACATGTCGCTCGCGGCCTTCGTGCCGACGCTCTACGCGCAGGTCGGGCTCTACGTGAAGCTGATCGTGGCGTTCGCGATCATCATCTCGCGGCTCGAGGTGTTCGCGTCGCGCTACCCGCTCGTCCCGTCCCTGTGGGACGCGCTCGGCATGGGGCTCGGATTCCTGTTCGCGCTGGTCGTGATCGGCGCGATGCGAGAGCTGCTGGGCAACGGCTCGCTGTTCGGGGTCGCGCTCGCCCCCGGGAAGCCGCTGCTGTTCTTCGCGCTCCCCGCCGGCGGGTTCTTCTCGATCGCGCTGCTCATGGCGCTCTTCAACTGGATGGAGCGCCGCGCCGCCGAAGCGGCGGGCGCGAGGGCGCGGGCCGCGGGGGGGAGCCATGCCTAGGTCGTCGCAGCGCGCGCTGATCGGCGCGGGGATCGCGCTCCTGTTCTTCCTGCTGCTGTTCCCCGCGACGCGCGTTCACGCCGCGGCCCCCGGGCAGGCGATCCGCGCCGCGCGCGTTCAGCGCGAGGGCCTCGTGCGCCTGCGGTTCGCGCAGCCGCTCGAGCGCGCGGACGCCGCCAACTTCCGCTTCACCGAGGTCGCGGCGCCCGACGTGCCGATCCCGGTGCGCGAGGTGCGGGTCGAGGCGGGCAACGTCGTCACGCTGGTGGTCGGACAGCCGCTCGACCCCGAGGGCTCCTACCGCATCGAGCTCGCCGAGCCGCCGCTCGCCCGCGCGGTGCGCCCTCCGCGCTGGGCGCTGCTGTTCAGCGCCGTGCTCTCGGCCGCGCTCATCAACAACTTCGTGTTCACGCGCTACCTCGGCCTCTGCATCTTCTTCGGCGTGACGAAGAAGCGCGACACGGCGCTCGGCATGGGCGCGACGTTCACGTTCGTGATGATCACCACCGGCATGTTCTCGTGGATGATGTACCAGTTCGTGATGAAGCCGCTGCAGCTCAAGTTCCTCCAGATCCTGGTGTTCATCGGCGTGGTCGCGTTCCTGGTGCAGCTGCTCGACACCGTGCTCAAGAAGACGCACCGCGCGCTTCACGAGAAGTTCGGCATCTACCTGGTGCTCATCACCACCAACTGCATCATCCTCGCGGTCCCGCTGCTGAACGCCGCCGCCGACGCCGGCCCGCTCGAGTCGCTCGCGCTGGCGATGGGCTCAGGCTTAGGCTTCGCGCTCGCGCTGTTCCTCATGTCGTGCGCGCGCGAGCGCATGGAGTTGGCGCGCGTGCCGGCGAGCTTCGAGGGCCTGCCGATCGCGTTCGCGCTCGCCGGGCTGTTCGCGCTCGCGTTCATGGGTTTCTCCGGCCTGAGCTTCTTCCGCTAGGGGCGCGCGATGGAACATCCCGCGGTCGGCGTCGCGCTCTGGGGCCTGGCGGTCTTCACCGTGCTGGGGGTGGCCTTCGGCTTCGCGCTCGCGGCCGCCGCCCTCAAGTTCGCGGTGCCCGTGAACCCGCTGGTCGAGCGCGTTCGCGAGCGCCTGCCGGCGGCGAACTGCGGAGCGTGCGGCTTCGCCGGCTGCCCGGCGTACGCCCAGGCCGTCGTCGAGAAGCCCGACGTGCCGCCCAACCTCTGCGCGCCGGGGCGGGCCCCGGTCGCGAAGGCGGTGGCCGCGCTCACCGGCAAGGAGCTGGGGAGCGTGCTCGACCGCGTCGTGGTGCTGCGCTGCCACGGGCTCTCGGCCTACGCGCGAGACGAGGCGCAATACGCCGGCGTCTCGACCTGCGCGGCGGCATCGCTCGTGTTCGGCGGGCCCAAGGCGTGCAAGAACGGATGTCTCGGCCTCGGCGATTGCGTGCGGGCCTGCCCGTTCGACGCGCTTCATCTGGGCGGCGCGGGGATCGTCGAGGTGGACTCCGAGAAGTGCACCGGCTGCGCGCTGTGCGTGCCGGTCTGCCCCAAGGATCTGTTCACGCTCTACCCGCGGAGCCGGCGCATCGAGCTGGCGTGCGTCGCGCGCGACAAGACCGGAATCGTGCGGCCATCGTGCTCGGTGGGCTGCACGTTGTGCCGCAAGTGCGTCGCGAAGTGTCCGGCCACCGCGCTCACCTTCGACGGGCGCACCATTCTCATCGACCACGACGCATGTATCGCATACGGCCCCGCCTGCGGCGAGGTGTGCGTGGACGTCTGCCCAAGCGTTATCCTGCATCGCGTCGGACAGTCGCCGCACCCCGAACCGGTGGAAGCCGCCTCCGTGGAGGCCTGACCCCATGTGCCCCGAGCCGTCGATCCGCACCGCCACCTCCGTCGTCACGCCGCAGCCCGTCACCGACTCGCTGGCCGTCGCCCTGGTCGGAAGCGGAGGCGACGGCGTCGCGCTGCTCGGCGACCTGCTGCTGATGGCGGCGGCGAAACAGGGGCTCTACGGCATGATGGTGCAGTCCTACGGGCCGCAGATCCGCGGCGGCGAATCCGCCGCGATGGTGCGCATCGCGCGCCAGGAGACGGTCTACGAGGGCGAGCACGCCGATCTGCTGCTGTGTTTCCGCACGACCGACCTGCGCCGGTTCCGCGGCGCGTTCCGGCTCCACGATCGGAGCCTGCTGGTGCTCGATGCGCACGACGAGGAAGTGCCGCCCGATTGGCTGGGCGGCCCGCCCTCGCCGCCTCACCGCTATCCGTTCGCGCGGTGGGAGGAAGGCGCAGAGGTCGAGGGCGAGCCCAAGAACATGCTCGCGTTCGGAGTGCTGTTCCGGGCGCTCGGCTGGGATCCCGCGCTCGCGCGCGACCTGCTGAAGCAGCGCTTCGGACACCGGGCGAGCATGCTCGCGCGCAATCTCGAGGCATTCGATCGCGCCCACGCCGCGGAAGACACCCCGCGGCTCCCCGCGCTCGTCGGCGACGGGCGCTCGCTCGCGATCGAGACCGGGAACGAAGCGGTCGCGCGCGGGGCGATCGAGGCCGGGCTCAAGTTCTTCGCCGGCTATCCCATCACGCCATCCTCCGAGATCATGGAGACGCTGATCGACGAGCTGCCGCCGGCGGGCGGGCGGCTGGTGCAGGCCGAGGACGAGATCGCGGCGCTGGGCATGGTGCTGGGCGCCTCGTTCGGCGGCGTGCCCGCGATGACGGCGACCAGCGGTCCCGGGCTCTCCCTGATGACCGAGATGATGGGGCTCTCCAGCATGGCGGAGCTGCCATGCGTGATCGTGGACTGCCAGCGCGCGGGTCCCGCCACCGGCATGCCGTCCCGCACCGAGCAGTCGGACCTGTTCCACGCGGTGTACGCCGGGCACGGCGACTTTCCGCGCGCGGTGCTCGGGGTGTTCGACGTTGCGCACGCGCGCGGCGCGATGCATCGCGCCTTCCAGCTGGCGGAGCGCTACCAGCTCCCGGTGCTGGTGCTCTCCGACGCGTACATCGCGCAGCGGCGCCAGGTGCTCGATCCGCCTGCCGCGCCGCCGCCGCCCGAGACGCGCCGCGTGTGGGCGCATGGCGATACGCCCGCGCGTTTCCAGCTCACCGGCGACCACGCGGTCGCGCCGTTCCGCGTGCCGGGAACGCCGGGCGGCACCTATCTCGCGGCCGGCATCGAGCACACCGCCGACGGCAACCCGACCGCCGACACCATCACGCACCAGGCGATGAACACCAAGCGCTTCGTGAAGCTCGACGCGATCGCGAAGGATACGCGCGACTGGTTCCGCACGCTCGGGCGGGATGACGCGCCGCGCGGGATCATCGCGTGGGGCAGCCAGTACGGGGTGCTGCGCGAGTGGGTCGCGCTCCATCCCGAGTACCGCGCGTTCCTGCCCGAGATGCTCTATCCGTTCCCGATCGCCGCGCTCGAGGCCTGGCGCCGGGGTCTCGCGTGGTCCGCCACCGTCGAGCTCAGCTTTCAGGGCCAGTTCCACACCTATCTCGGCAGCCTCACCGACATGACCGGCGTGCTGCGCATCGCGCGCAGCGGCGGACTGCCGCTATCGCTCGGCGAGCTCGAGGAGCTCATCGCGAGCCGGACCGCGTCGCGGGGCGAGATCGCCCGCTGAACGCGCGGGGCCGCGCGGAGGAGAACATCATGAACGCGAGACTCACGAACCGGGTGGCGCTCGTCACCGGCGGGGCGAGAGGAATCGGCGCCGCGACCGCGGTGCGGCTCGCCGCCGAGGGCGCGGCGGTCGCGATCGCCGACGTGCTCGACGACGAGGCGCGGGCCGTCGCAGACCGGATCCGGGCGACCGGCGGACGCGCGGAGGCCCTGCACCTCGACGTCTCGAACGAGGCCGAATGGACCGCGGCGATCGAGCGCACGGTGCGCGCGTTCGGCGGGCTCCACGTGCTGGTGAACAACGCGGGGGTCGCGCGCCTCGAAGACGTCGAGACCGAGACCCGCGAAGGCTACGACCGCCTGATCGCCATCAACCAGACCGGCACCTGGCTGGGCATGAAGGCCGCCGCCGCCGCGCTCAAGCGGTCGGGGCATAGCTCTGTGATCAACGTTTCGTCCATCTACGGCGCGGTGGGCGGGAACGGCAACGCATTCGCGTATCACGCCTCGAAGGGTGCGATGCGCCTCATGACCAAGAACGCGGCGATCCGCTGGGCGCGCGAGGGCATCCGCGTGAACTCGGTGCACCCCGGCTTCATCGAGACGCCGATGGTGGCGCCGTTTCTTGAAGGCGGGACCGAGGCCGCGCGCGCGATGCAGGCATTCGTCACGACCCACACCCCGATGGGGCGGATCGGGACGTCCGAGGAAGTGGCCGGCGTCATCGCGTTCCTGGCGAGCGACGACGCGTCGTACGTGACGGGTTCGGAAGTGTACGTGGACGGCGGATGGACAGCTTGGTGACCGCGAGTTCCCTGGAGGAGGTGAGACCGTGAAACCGAAGGACTATCGCTCCGATCTCGAGCCGGTGTGGTGCACCGGGTGCGGAGACTACGGCGTGCTCAAGGGCCTGACGCAGGCCCTCAGCGACCTCGCGATCGCGCCCGAGAAGCTGGCGGTGATCTCGGGCATCGGGTGCTCGAGCCGGCTGCCGGGTTACACCCGGTCGTACGCCTTCAATTCCATTCACGGCCGCGCCCTGCCGATCGCGACCGGGCTCAAGGTCGCGCGCCCCGAGATCACCACCGTCGTGGTGGGCGGCGACGGCGACGGCTTCAGCATCGGGCTCGGTCACATCCCGCACGCGATCCGGCGCAACGTGCCGATCACGTACGCGGTGCTCGACAACGGCATCTACGGGCTCACCAAGGGACAGGCGTCGCCCACCACCGCGACCGAGTTCAAGCACGATCGCGGCCTCGCCGGAGCGGAGGAACAGCCGCTCAATCCGGTGCTGCTGGTGCTGTCGTCGGGCTGCGGGTTCGTCGCGCGAACCCACGCCGGGAACCTCCCGCACCTGCGAAAGATGTTCCGCGAGGCGATTGAGTACCCGGGCTTCGCGTTCCTGCACGTGCTCGCGGGCTGCGTGACCTATCAGAAGCCGGAGTACGCGGAGCAGGTGTACCGGCGCTGCGAGCTGCTGCCCGAGAGCTGGGACCCCACCGACTACGCGCGTGCGCTCGAGGCGGCGGACGGCGACCGCTTCAAGCTGGGCGTGATCTATCGGAGGGTGCCGGACCGTACCCCGGAAACCATCGTCGATGAGCTGGCGGGGGAGGTCCCGGTCCACCCCCCGAACGAGGTCACGGGAGAGTCCGATTTCAAGGGCGACGGGGTCTGAACCCGGCCGCGGGCTGGGCCAACCGCCCCAAAATCCTGCGGTCCAGGAATCTTGACGAAATCGCGTGGATCCATTAGCTTCTGGGCGCACTCTAACGCGCACGTAAGGGTATGATCCAGACCAATTCGACAAGCGATCGCAGCCAGCTCCTTCGCATCGGTGATCTCGCGCGCCAGACCGGCAAGACGGTCCGCGCGATCCACCTGTACGAAGAGCTCGGCCTGCTGAAGCCCGCGACCCGAACCAGCGGCGGATTCCGCCTCTACGATCCGGGCGCGGTCGAGCGCGTGCGCTGGATCGATCTGCTCCACGGACTCGGATTCTCGCTCCACGAGATGCGCGAGGTGCTCCAGTCGTGGTGGAGCGCGGGACTGGGTCCGGACGCGATGGACCGCCTGCGCACGCTGTTCGTGCGCAAGCTCGCCGACACCCGCGAGTCGGTCAGGCGCTTTGGAGACCTCGAGCGGGAGCTCGAGCGCGGACTCGCCTATCTCGAGACCTGCCGCGAGTGCGCGACGCCGTCGCATGTGAAGGTGTGCGTGGGATGCAGCCAGGATCACGGCATGCGGAATGAGCCGGCGCTGGTCGCCGGAATCACGTCAGCCCCCGGCTCGGCGCGCAGAGCGCCGCGTGCGGGATTCGTTCGAGTCGAAGAGATCGAGTGAGGACCATGGATCTTCCAATCATCGGTATCAACAGCCCGGCCGTGAAGGGCCCGGTTTCGCTGACCCCGGGAGCGTCGCTGAAGGTGCAGGAGCTGATCGCGCAGCGCGGGACGTCGGAGCAGTGCCTGCGCATCGGCGTGCGCGGCGGCGGATGCTCCGGCAATTCGTACTTCATGGAGTTCTGCGAGGCGGCGGAGGCGGGCGACGATCTGATCGAGAGCCACGGCGTGAAGCTGGTGGTCGACACCAAGAGCGGGTTGCTGCTCGCCGGCACCGTCGTGGACTACGTCGAGGGCCTGATGGGCTCGGGGTTCAAGTTCAACAATCCGAACGTGCGTCACAGCTGCGCCTGCGGCGAAAGCTTCACAGCGTAGGTTCGCGCAGCTCTCAAGGAGTCGCGGGGCGGCCGTCGGTGAGGCGGCGCTTCCCGCTCCACGTCCCGCCGCGCGCGGCGGCCAGGAAAGCCCGACATGAGTCAGACGCCTGAACTGATCGTCAAGGACCTCCGCGTCGCGGTGGAGGGCAAGGAAATCCTGAAGGGCCTGAGCCTCGAGGTCCGCAAGGGCGAGATCCACGCCCTGATGGGGCCGAACGGCTCGGGCAAGAGCACGTTCGCGAACACCCTGATGGGCCATCCGCGCTACGAGGTGACGGGCGGAGACATCCTGTTCCGCGGCCAGAGCGTGCTCGAGATGGAAGCCGACGAGCGCTCGCGCGCCGGGCTCTTCATGGCGTTCCAGTACCCGGTCGCGATCCCCGGCGTCACGATGGCCAATTTCCTGCGCACCGCCCTCAACGCGCGGCTCGCGCCGCCCGACACCAACGGCGACGGCGCGATGCCGACCCGGCGCGGCATCGCCCCGAAGGAATTCCGCGCGCTGCTCACCGAGAAGATGGCGCTGCTCCACATGGACCCGAGCTTCGCGGGGCGCTATCTCAACGACGGTTTCTCGGGGGGCGAGAAGAAGCGCGCCGAGATCCTCCAGATGGCGCTGCTCAAGCCCGAGATCGCGATCATGGACGAGACCGACTCCGGCCTCGACATCGACGCGCTGCGCATCGTGTCGGAGGGCGTGAACGCGCTCGCCGGACCCGGGATGGGGGTGCTGATCATCACGCACTACCAGCGGATCCTGAATTATGTCCACCCGCACTTCGTGCACGTCATGGTGGACGGGCGCATCCAGCTGTCGGGCGGGGCCGACCTCGCGCATCAGCTCGAGAGCCGCGGCTACGACTGGGTGAAGGACGGCAAGGAAGTGGAGGCGTCATGAGCACCGCTCCGAATCTCGACCTCCGCCAGGGCTACGCTGAGAAGTACGGCTTCCACGACGAGGAGCAGTCGGTGTTCAAGTCCCGCCGCGGCCTCGATCCCGAGATCATCAACCAGATCTGCGACCTGAAGGGCGAGCCGCAGTGGATGCGGGAGTTCCGCCTCAAGTCGCTCGAGACCTTCTGGAAGAAGCCCCTGCCCGGCTGGGGCGGCGATCTGTCGCAGATCGATTTCCAGAACATCTTCTATTACGTGAAGCCCACCTCCGCTGAAGTGAAGTCCTGGGAGGACGTGCCCGCCGACATGAAGCGCACCTTCAACAAGCTCGGCATTCCAGAGGCCGAGCAGAAGTTCCTCGCCGGCGTTGGCGCGCAGTACGACTCCGAGGTGGTCTATCACAAGATCAAAGAGCACCTCGAGAAGCTCGGCGTCATCTTCCTGTCGGCCGATCACGCGTTGCGCGATCACGAGGCGCTCTTCAAGGAATACTTCGCAACGGTGATTCCGCCCGCCGACAACAAGTTCGCTGCGCTCAACTCGGCGGTGTGGTCGGGCGGCTCGTTCATCTACGTGCCGAAGGGCGTCCACGTGGACGTGCCGCTCCAGGCCTACTTCCGCATCAACACGCGCGACATGGGCCAGTTCGAGCGCACGCTGATCATCGTGGACGAAGGCGCGTTCGTGCATTATGTCGAGGGCTGTACCGCGCCCATTTTCACCAGCGACTCGCTCCATTCGGCGGTGGTCGAGATCATCGTGAAGCCCGGCGCGCGCTGCCGCTACACCACCATCCAGAACTGGTCGAACAACGTTTACAACCTGGTCACCAAGCGCGCGCTCGCCTACCGCGACGCGACCATGGAGTGGGTGGACGGCAACCTGGGATCCAAGCTCACGATGAAGTACCCGAGCGTGTACATGATGGAGCCGGGCGCGCACGGCGAGATCCTCTCGATCGCGTTCGCCGGCAAGGGACAGCACCAGGACGCGGGCGGCAAGGTGGTGCACTGCGCGCCCAACACCACGAGCAAGATCATCTCGAAGTCCATCAGCAAGGACGGCGGGCGCGCCGGCTACCGCGGGCTGGTCAAGGTGCAGAAGGGCGCGACCAACTGCCGCAGCACGGTGAACTGCGACGCGCTGCTGCTCGACGAGGATTCGCGCTCCGACACCTATCCCTACATGGAGATCGAGGAGGACAAGGTCTCGATCGGCCACGAGGCGACGGTCTCGAAGATCGGCGACGAGCAGCTGTTCTATCTCCAGAGCCGCGGCATCCCCAAGGAAGAGGCGGCGGCGATGATCGTCTCGGGCTTCATCGAGCCGATCGTGAAGGAATTGCCGATGGAATACGCCGTCGAGATGAACCGCCTGATCCAGCTCCAGATGGAGGGCTCGGTCGGATGACGACGACCTCCATCGGCCCCGCGACCGGTTTCGACGCGGAGTGGGCGGCGCGCGCGATCGCCCGCGCCACCGAGCGCCGCGAGCCCGAGTGGGCGCTCGCGCGCCGGCGCGAGGCCGCCGAGATCGCACGCTCGCTGGCGTTCCCGAGCCGCGAGGACGAGCTGTGGCGCCGCACCGATTTCCGTTCGCTCGAGGCCGCGCTCCCCGGGCTCGATCCGTTCGCCGGGACCGCGCACGCCCAGCGCCTCGAAGACCTCCCCGCGGAGCTGCGCGCGTGCCTCGCGATCGACGCCGGACAGTTCGGGCTCGTCGTGCAGCGCAACGGCGAAGCGGTCATGGAGCGCTCCCACCCCGCGCTCGATCAGCAGGGCGTCGTGGTGTGCTCGCTCGATCGCGCGCTGCGCGAGCACGGCGACCTGCTGCGCGAAACGTTCGGCGCGCTGCTGGCCCCCGATTACGACTGGTACGTCGCGGTGGGCGCCGCGCTGCGCTCGGGTGGCGCGTTCGTGTACGTGCCGGACGGCGTCGAGGCCGCGGTGCCGATCCGGCTGCTCCACTGGCTCGACGGCGCCTCGAAGTTCGCGGCGCCGCGCACGCTCGTGGTGCTGGGCCGCGACGCGAAGGCCACCGTCATCGAGGAGCAGCTGAGCGAGGCGGCCGAGGGCGTCTCGATGCACTGCGGCGGCACCGAGGTGTTCGTGGGGGACGGCTCGAAGCTGGTGTTCGGCACGCTTCAGGACTGGGGCCGCAACGTGTACCACTACGGCAACCAGCGCGCGCGAGTCGGCCGCGACAGCGAGCTGCAGTGGATCCAGACCATCCTCGGCAGCCGCATGACCAAGACCAATTCGTACTTCGATCTCGCCGGCCAGGGCGCGGCGGCGTACGTGCACGGGTTCATGTTCGGCGACGCGCGGCAGCACTTTCACCTGCACACGCTGCAGCGCCATCTCGTGGACCACACCACCAGCGACCTGCTCATCAAGGGCTGTCTCAAGGACCGTGCGCGCAGCGTGTACCAGGGGCTGATCCAGGTGAGCGAGGGCGCTCAGCGCACCGATGCCTATCAGGCGAACCGCAACCTGCTGCTCTCCGACCAGGCGCGCGCCGACAGCATTCCGGGCCTCGAGATCCTCGCGAACGACGTGCGCTGCACGCACGGCGCGACCATCGGGCACGTGGACGACGAGCAGATGTACTATCTCATGTCGCGCGGCCTGCCGCGGCTCGAGGCGCAGCGACTGATCGTCGAGGGCTTCTTCGTCCCGGTGCTCGACCGCATTCCGCTGGAGAGCGTGCGCGAGCAACTGCGGCAGGTCATTCAGCGCAAGATCGGGTGAACCCGTGAGGCACTTCCATCCGGCGGGAGCCGCTCCGGCGAGCGTCCGAACGTTCGACCCTCGCGCGGTGCGCGAGCAATTCCCGATCTTCCGCGAGCCGCGCGCGAAGCGTCTCGTCTACCTCGACAGCGCGGCCACCTCGCAGAAGCCAGACGCGGTGCTCGACGCGATGACGCACTACTACTCGAGCTTCAACGCCAACATCCACCGCGGGATCTACGGCATCGCCGAACAGGCGACCGCCGCCTACGAAGACGCGCGGCGGCGGGTCGCGGCGTTCGTTGGCGCCGCCACGCCGCGCGAGCTGATCTTCACGCGCAACAGCACCGAGGCGCTCAACCTGATCGCCTACTCCTGGGGCAGGTCCAACCTGCGCGCGGGCGACGCGATCGTGCTCACCGAGATGGAGCACCACTCGAACCTCGTGCCATGGCAGATCCTCGGCGACGAGCGGGGCGTCGTGCTGCGTTTCATCCCGGTGACGCGCGGCGGCGAGCTGGAACTCGGAGCGCTGCCGGGCCTGCTCGCGGACGGGCGCGTGAAGCTGGTCTCGGTCGTGCACATCTCCAACGTGCTCGGCACCGTGAACCCGGTCGCCGAGATCGCCAGGCAGGCGCACGCCGTGGGCGCGGTGATGGTGGTGGACGCCTCGCAGAGCGTGCCGCACTGCCCGGTCGACGTGAAGGCGCTGGGCGCCGACTTCGTCGCGTTCACCAGCCACAAGATGCTCGGGCCCACCGGCATCGGCGCGCTGTGGGGCCGGCGCGAGCTGCTCGAGGCGATGCCGCCGTTCCTGGGCGGCGGCGAGATGATCCGCGAGGTCAAGCTCACCGGCTCGAAGTGGAACGACCTGCCGTGGAAGTTCGAGGCCGGGACCATGGCGATCGCCGAGGCGGTTGGCTTCGGCGCGGCGGTCGACTATCTGACGGCGCTCGGCATGGACGCGGTGTTCGCGCACGACCGCGAGCTGGCGGCCTACGCTTTCGAGCGCCTGCGCGAGGTGCCGGACCTCGCCCTGCTCGGTCCGCCGCCCGCGAAGCGCGGGGGCGTGGTGGCGTTCACGCTCGGCGACATCCATCCGCACGACGTCGCCACCGTGCTCGACGGCGACGGGGTGTGCGTGCGCGCCGGCCATCATTGCGCGATGCCGCTCCACGAGAAGCTCGGCGTGCCGGCCTCGGCGCGCGCCTCGTTCCACTGTTACAACCTCCCGGAGGACGTGGACGCCCTGGTGACGGGGCTCCACAAGGCGCGCAAGGTGTTCGCGCGATGAGCGAGTGGAACGAGCTGTATCGCGAGAACATCCTCGACCACTACAAGCACCCGCGACACCACGGCACGCTCGATCATCCCGACGTGAGCTACGAAGACGCGAACCCGCTGTGCGGCGACCGGCTGCGCATGGACTTCAAGATCAACCAGGGGAAGATCGAGACGGTGCGTTTCTCGGGGGTGGGGTGCTCGATCAGCCAGGCCTCGGCCTCGATGCTGTGCGAGAAGCTCGAGGGCATGCCGCTCGAGGAGGCGAAGAAGATCTCGCGCGAGGACGTGCTCGAGATGCTGGGGATCGAGCTGGGCCCGGTGCGCCTCAAGTGCGCGCTGCTCGCGCTCAAGACCCTGAAGGGCGGCGTCTACGGCCTGCACGCCTGGCCCGGCGAGGGCGAAGAGGGGGAGGAGCGATGAGCGAGGTCGCTGGCGCGTTCGTGACGGTCGCCCGGGTGGGCGAGATCGCGAAGGGCACCTGCAAGATCGTCCGCATCGACGATCAGCCGGTCGCAGTCTTCCATCTCGATGACGGGTACTACGCGATCGACGACGTGTGCACGCACGATGGGGGTCCGCTGGCGGAGGGACCGCTCGATGGCGACGTGATCGAGTGTCCGCGCCATGGCGCGCGGTTCGACGTGAAGACCGGAGCGGTGCTCTGCCTTCCCGCGACCGCTCCGGTGCCGACCTACGCGGTCCGGGTGGAAGGCGACGACATCAAGGTGGGCTGGGCATGACCGATCGCGATCCGAGCGAGAAGCACCTGAACCCGCACACCGGGCAGCCGATTCCCGGCGAGCCCGCCCCGCAGCCATCCGCGGGCGGCGCGAGCCCCGCGACCGGCGCGACCGCCCCGGCCGCTCCCGTTCCCGGCGGCGCGACCGCGCCCTTCACCTCGTCGGCTCCGAGCCAGCAGGAGATGGCGATCCGCTCCGCGCTCGAGACCGTGATGGACCCCGAGATCGCGCTCTCGGTGATCGACCTCGGCCTGATCCGCGAGATTCACGTCCAGCCGGACAAGACCCTGATTCGCATGATGATGACCACGCCGTTCTGCCCTTACGCGCCGCAGCTGATCAAGGACGTGACGGAGGCCACCATGAGCGTCGTCCCCCAGCCATGCGAGGTCGACGTGCTCGCCGACCCCTGGAGTCCCGATCTCATGCCGGATCCGGGGCTGCTCGGGTTTTCGTTCTAGCCGCCCGCGATCCGGAGTCACCATGAGACGCTTCGCAGCATTGACCGCCACGATGCTCGCCCTCGCGTCGCTCGCCGCGGGCGCCGCGCTCGGCGATGTCCCCTCCGCCTCGGCCTCGACCGTGCCGCCGATGCTCACGGTGGTGGGGCACGACGCGTACGGCGCTCCCGATCCGGCCGGCGCGTTCACGATCGTGGTGCGCAAGCTGAGCGGGAATCCGATGTACGGCGCGGACGTCGTGCTCGACTTCAGCGGGTGCCCGGATGCCGCGATCTGCCTGGACCCGCTCGACCCGGGCGTGGACAACCTGTGCCAGTACCACGCGCTGCGAAGATTCACGGACATCAGCGGCACGGTCACGTTTCACGTGATCGGTTGCGATCGCGATCCACCGGGGGCCACGGGTGCGACGCTCCGGGTTTACGCGGATGGCGTGCTGCTGCGGACGGTCCCGGTCGCGGTGTTCGATCTGACCGGCTGCGGCGGCGTGGACGGGGGCGATCTCAGCGCGTGGCTTTCGGACTATTTCTCGGGCCAGCCGTTCGCGCGTTCGGACTACGATGGCGACGGCATTCTCACCGGGTCCGATCTCTCCGCCTGGCTCGACGACTTCTTCTCGGCAAACTCGGCGCTAGGTTGCGGGGCGGCGTCCCTCTGCCCCTGAGAGCGCGGGGCGCTCGGCCGTGAGCGCGTGCGCGCCTCGTTTCGACGAGGCCGCCGCTACGGCCGGTAGGAAATGCCCCAGTTCAGCTTGAGCTGTCTGAAGTCGGTCACGTGGTGGTACTTGAGCTCGATGTAGTTCGCGAAGCGCTCGCCGAACGGAATCGAGACCCCGCCCAGCACCGCGAGCCCGCCCTTGATGACCGAGTCCTGCGCGTGACGCAGCCCGAGCGTCGGCGCGTCCACCTCGCTCGTGAGGAAGTGGATCGCGTACCCGCCTCCGACGTAGGGCGTGAACCCCTCGTGTTTGAAGGAATAGCGCGCGTCCATCGCCAGCGCCGCGTCGCGACGGCTCGATGTGATGCCGAACGGGCGGACCGTGCTGTTGTTGCGCCACCATTCCATGGTGGGCATGAACTCGAGGCCCTCGACGAACCGGTCGGACTGGAATCGCGCGCGCAGGCCGAGGCCCGAGAACGAGCTCTGCCCTTCCTGCATGACGGTGGCGGACATGCCGTCGACGCCGACCAGAGTGGTGCCCGCGGTGGCGGCGAGCGGGGCTGCGAGAGCGAGCGAGGCGAAGCAGAGGACCATCGAGAGACGCATGCCGAACTCCTCGAGGAATCATTCCTCGTGGTTGACGTCCATGTCGCGGGGAGCGGAGCCGCGACTATAGACCGAAGCCGGGGATGGCGCCACCCGGTTTCTCCGGGGCACGGACGATGGTGACCGGTGCCGCCAGCAGCAGCGCGATCAGCGCCGATACTGTTGCGCCAGCTGGGGGGAAGCCGACGCGGGCACCGGCCACTGGAACCGGATTCTTCCAATCTTGCGGTCGCCGGCGTTCCGGATCCGCACCGACACCGAACGGGAGTCGTCTCCGAGGGGGAAGACGTGCATCCCGACGACATCGGCACGGACCGGGCTCGCCGGCGGCGACAGCGTGTGGCCCGTCATGTTCACAGGATCGGCGGGGCCGCGGCGGGCATCACGGCGGCGGTCCCGGTGGTGGCCGCGTCGGGGAGAGGCGCGAGCGGCGCGCACGCGGCGGACGGCATGAATGGCGGCACGGCCTTGCGAGACATCGGCAATCTCCGAATTTCGAGGGGTAAATTCGAAAATGCCCCGAGGGGGGGGTATTTCGACTCATCTCTGCAGCGTGAAATTGCGCGGGGCCTTCGTGTCGGGTGGAGCCTCCTGGTCGAATTCGTCGGCCGGACAGGAACGCCCGGCCCAAACCTGGACCCGGACCGAGCAAGGAATCTGCCACGCGCGGCGACCTGCACCCGCGGGAGTGCGCCGGAGGGGGACATGAGGTGGAGCGTGCCGTGGCCTCGGCATTTGTTCGCAATCGCTTCGGGCGCACGCGGGAGGCTGGCCGATGGCGTCACGCGCGCCGGCCGCCGGGCCCGGCGGCAGCCAGATTCTCGCCGCTGCGCGCGGGCGGCGCACGGGAACCATTCGGAGCGAAAATCATGGCGGTATTTCGCGGGGATCGGCGATGGCCGCGCATCGGCCGCGCGCTCGGCCGGATGGGCGCGCGCGTTCAGCGCGTGACGAATCCGAGCACGCTGCCGAGCCGGCGCGCCGTGGGCTGATAGCGCAGCCCGAGTCCCGCCGCGAGCTCCGCGCTCGCGGCCCCGGGGCCGAACAGCCACACGCGCCCGCGCGCCGCCATCGCCGCGATGGAATCGCGCGTGACGATCACCGCCGCGCGATGCGGCGCGTCGTCGAACCCGGTCTCGCGCGGAACATCGAGCAGCCGCACGCGCTCGCCCAGATAGAACGGCAGCCCGGCATCGAAGCGCGCGACCTCGACCACCGGCTCCCCGGGCGCGCGGTTCTCGCGCAGCACCCGCACCAGCCCGCGCGCCGAGCCGATCCGCGACTCGTAGGGCGAGAGCGCGACGATCAGCGCGATCGTCCCGAGCGTGACCAGCAGCGCGCCGCGTGGCGCGCGGGCGCGCGCCATCGAGGTGGCGGCCAATCCCAGGCAGGCGAGGCCCACGTGTGCCGCGAGCGGCAGCGGCACGGACCGAGCGGGAACGATCCCGACGAACCGCCCGAGCGCGGCGGGTCCCAGCGTCCAGCCCGCGATCGCGAGCGCGGCGAGCACCACCGCGATCCCGAACCGCACCACGCGCGAACCCGGATCGAGGCCGCGCGCGGCCAGCATCGCGGCGGCCGGAAACGCCGGCAGCAGGTACGCCGGCAACTTCGAGCCCGAGGTCGAGAAGAACACCAGCGGGGCGATGAGCCAGGCCAGCAGCAGGCGCGCATCGCGCGAACCGCGCTCACGCCAGGTGCGAAGGCCCCCCGCGATCAGCGCGGGCGTCCACGGCAGCGCGCCGGCGATCAGCACCACGAGGAAGTACCAGGGCGGGCCCCCGCGCTGATGCTCGGTCGTCGCGTAGCGCGCCCACAGCTGGTTTCCGAAGAAGTAGGGGAGCAGCCCGGGGGTGCGCGCGACGACGATCACGTACCACGGCAGCACGACCGCCCCGAACGCGATCCATCCGCGCCCGGGGCCCAGCAGCGCGAGCGGCGCGCGCTCGCGCGCGAAGGCGGCGGCGGCGAACACCGCGAGCGCGGTGGGCACGAACACCACCGGTCCCTTGGCGAGGAAGCCGAGGCCCAGCGCGAGCAGCGCCCAGGGCGATGGCGCGAGCGCCCAGAACGCAGCGACCGCCGCCGCGAGGAACGGATCGCTCGCGAGCGCGCGGCCTGCGGTCGCGACCAGCACGCACGAGCCGAGCAGCCACACCGCGAGCCCGGGACGAATCGCGAGCGAGGCGAAGCGCCGCCGCGCGGCGAGGGCGGTGCATCCGAGCGCGAGCAGGGTCGCGAGCGCGGCGGGCAGGCGCGCGCCCCATTCGTTGGTGCCAGCTAGCGCGAAGCCCGCCGCGACCGCCCAGTACGCGAGCGGCGGCTTGTGGAAGTGGAGGATCCCGTCGAGCCGGGGATCGCGCCAGTCGCCGCTCGCGCGCATCTCGCGCGCGATCTCCGCATAGCGCGTCTCGGTGGGCTCGATGAGCCCGATCGCGCCCGCGGTCGCGGCCAGCGCGATCGCCATCGTGAGCAGCGCGACCCGGGCGCCGGCGAGGGCGGGCAGGCGCGGCGGCTTCACGCGCCGCCCTGGCCTCCCACCGCGCGCTCGCGCTTCGCGAGCGTGAGGTTGCGCAGGTAGATGAGCAACCCGGCCGCCTGCCCGGCCGCGAACACCGGGTCGCGCTTGTGCACGGCGTAGGCGAGCAGCGCCGCGCCGCCCACCGTGCTCAGCATCCAGAACGCGGTCGGGATCACGATGCTGCGCCGCCGCTCGGACGCCCACCACTGCACGACGAAGCGCGAGCCGAACAGCATCTGGCCCGCGAATCCGAGCGCGGTCCAGCCCATCGGCGAGCGGAACCAATCGTTCATCGATCCTCCTCCCGCAACCGGGTGCGGATGAGACGCGACTTGAGCCAGCTGACGCCGATCAGGTCGTGCACGCCGCGCCACAGGCGGTTTCCGACTCCGTACTTCGAGGCGCCGTGCCGCCGCGGCCGGTGGGAGAGCGGAACCTGGACCAGTCGCGCGCCGCGAAACTCGCAGAGCGCGGGCAGGAACCGGTGCACGCCGACGAACATCGGCAGGCCCTCGAGGACCTCGCGACGGTAGGCCTTGAAGGAGCACCCGATGTCGGAGATCGAGTCGCCCAGCACCGCGCGCCGAGTGGCGTTCGCGATCCGGGACGACACCCGCCGCACCCAGCCGTCGCTGCGATGCTGGCGGATGCCCGACACCACGTCCGCGTGCTCGAGCGCGGCCAGCACGCGGGGCAGGTCGGCCGGATCGTTCTGCAGGTCGGCGTCGAGCGTCACCACGATCGCGCCGCGCGCGCGCAGGATGCCGTACGCGAGCGCCGCGCTCTGGCCGGTTCGCGCCGCCAGCCGCATCGAGCGCAGCCGCGGATCGCGCGCCGCCTCGGCGGTCAGCAGCGCAGCGCTGCCGTCGTCGCTGCCGTCGTCGACCACCACGATCTCGGAGGTGCGTCCGGTCGCATCGAGCGCCGCGCGCACCTCGGCCAGCAGCGTCGGCAGGCTCTCCGCCTCGTTGTAGGCGGGAACCACGATCGAGATCTCGACGGGCGATGGATCCGCGGTGGGTCGCATGAGTGGCCGGACAGGATTGCAGAGGTGCCCCAGGTTGTCCACGCGCGCCGCTTCGGGCTTGGCCGCATCACCGCGCTGTGATAGATACTCGCGCCCGTGCCGTCGTCTCCCGCCGCGCTCGCCCGCCCTCCGCGTCCGCCGCGCCGCCGCCCGCGACCGCTCGAACAGCTGGCATTCGAGCTGGGACCTCCACAGCCGCGCTGGTCGTTCTCGCGCCTGGTGCTGCGCTCGCCTCATCAGGCCCGCATTCGCGAGCGGCTGGAGTTCGTGCGCCGGTTCTTCCCGGAGCTCGAGCGCACCACGGTGCGCGTGGGGATGGCGCTCAAGCGCGGGATCCTCGGCTGGGGCTCGCTCGATCCCGAGCGCCCCGGCGTGTGGGTGCGGCCGCGGCGGCTCGAGTACTTCACCGTCGCCCACGAGTTCACGCACCTGCTCCAGGCGCGCGCGCTGGTGCCGCGCGGCGAGCGCGCCTGCGACCTGTGGGCGCTCGCGCGCTCGCCGCTCGTGATCGACGCGCCGCCCGGATACCTGCGCGTGCCGCGCGCGCTGCGCCGGCGCGGCCGCAAGATCGAGCCACACGAGGCCTCGTTTCTGTGCGAGGCGGCGCGGCGCGCGATCGCGGCGCGCGAGGCCGGAGACCGGCGCTACCTCGCGCATTTCGAGCACGAGATCGCGAGGGCGTGGGGCGCGCCGCCGCGGAAGTGAGCGCCGCGAGGATGGGCGACTGACCATGGACGACGTCCGCGATTCCACGCCGCTGCGCCCCGGCCCGAAGCCGCCGGGCGCACGGGTGCGCGTCGCGGCCGCCGTGGTGTGGGACGCCGATCGTCTGCTCATCACGCAGCGTCCGCCGGGCGGACCGCTCGGACTCGAGTGGGAGCTGCCCGGCGGCAAGATCGAAGATGGCGAGACCCCGGAGCACGCGCTGGTGCGCGAGGTGCGCGAGGAGCTGGGCGTTCGCGCCGCGCCGCTCGAGGTGCTCGAGGTCGCGACCCACGTCTACCCGCATGGCCTCGCGGTCGAGATCGTCTTCATCCGCTGCACGCTCGATTCACACGACTTCACGCCGAGCCGGGCCGTGCACGCGACGCGCTGGCTGCGGCCGGACGAGATCGACCTGCGCGAGGTGCTCGCCGCCGATCGCGCGTTTCTGACCCGCCTGGGCGCGCGCGCGGGCGCCGGTCGTGGCGCCGGGCGACGCGAGATCGGAACGTGACCGACCGCGCCGGCCCGCGTTCCGAGCGCGTCCGTGCGATCACTTCACAGCGGGCAGAATGTACTTCGGCACGTAGACGCGCTGCGGGACGAACAGCACCGCGTCGTTGTAGTTGCCGCCGAAGAACGCGATCGCGAGGCGCAGCTCCGGGATGCCCATGACGACCTGGCCGCCGTTGCCGCCCGCGTAGAAGGCACGCACCGTGCGGCCCTGGTAGGGAAGGTCGGTGACCCACCAGAGGTACCCGTAGCCGGCATGGCCGATTTCCGTGAGCCGCGCGGTCGACTTCGTGGCCCACGCGGGGCTCACGATCTGCCGCCCGTGCCAGCGTCCGCCATCGATCAAGATCTGCCCGATCTTCAGGAAGTCGCGTGGGGCGATCTGAACGCCTCCGCCCATGTAGGCCTCGCCGCTCGGCTGGAGATCCATCGCGTAGTGCCGGACTTGCAGCGGCCCAGCGACCAGATCCTGGAACAACTCGGGCAGCCAGCGGCCGGAGGCCTTCGCGAGCACGCCGCCCGCGAGGTTCGGGTTCGCGCTTCCGTAGACCGCCTTCTCGCCAGGAGCGCGCACGGTCTTGAGGTCGAGCGTGTAACGGTACCAGTCGGGCTGCCCCTGCTGCTCCTGCATCGTCTCTTCGTTCCCGACCGAGTTGGGATCCGAGTCGTCGATGTCGAGCCCCGAGGACATCGTGAGCAGATGCTCGAGCGTCAGCGCACGCTTTCGCGGCTCGAGCCCGGCCAGCGTCGCCGGACTCTCCATCACCTGATAGACCGGGGTCGATGGCGAGATCGGAACGCCGCTCTGCATGGCGGCGCCGACCAGGAACGACGTGATGCTCTTCGCCGCGGAGCGGGTGTCGTGCAGCCGCTCGCGATGAAATCCGTGGAAGTATTCCTCGAGGACGAGCCTTCCATTTCGCGCGATCAGCACGCCGTGGATCTGTTGCGAGCGGACCGAGTCCATCGGCGTCTCGATCAGCATCTGGACGAATGGGGCGATGGCCTCGCGCGAGATGCCGACCTCATCGAGGCTCGCGATCGGCCAGCCGTCGTTCTCGGCGGAGGGCCGGCGATACACCCACGTCCCGGGCGCCCGGCCCCGCGGATAGAAGACCTCGTCATCGGCCGCGGTCGCGCGATGGAAGTCGTAGGTGCCGCCTCGCAGCGGAAGCGCGAACGCGTCGTCGGCTTCGGAGTACGGACCCTCGGCCACGACCTGCGGCGGAGCGTCGCTCGACGGCCGGCCCTCGAGCCGAACGGTCTTGCCGTCGAAGCGGACGTGTTCGACGCGCGTGAAGCGTCCGAGATTGCGCTCCGGATTTCCGAGCCAGGCGCCGAGCGTGCCGGTCGAGTCTCTGCGGATCGGGAGGAAGATCGTGAATGCGTCGTCGAGCGGCGCGACGTCGCCTCGCCAGCGATCGGGGCCCACCGGCCCGAGAACGATCGGCGTCGCGTAACGCAGACCCTGCGAGACCGTCGGCGGCTGGATCCAGTGGCCTTCGATGCGAGCCGGGTGCGCGGCGCGCACCAGACGGCCCCGGAAGCCACCCTGCCCATCCGCGAGCTCGAACGAGAGGCGCTCGCCATCGGCCACGACCGGGGCGCTCCGTCCCGCGATCTCGGCCGTCCAGGATCCTCCGCTGCGCTCGATCGTCAGCGTGCCATTCAGCTCGGGACCGAAGCGCAGCTTCGAAGCCCAGAGCCCGGCGAGGTCGTGCGGAGCTTCGCCGGCCGATGCCCGCGGAGAAAAGGCCAACCCCACGCACAACGCGCCCGCGAGCCACCGCGCCCATCGAACGGCCCGCCGATGTCTGCCCCGCACCATCACGCCCTCCGCTCGTGGTTTCGTCTCCGGCGAATGAACTGTTTGACGAGTCCCACGAGCAATTGGTTGGTGACAGACACCGTTCGCACGGTAGTCTCGACGGACAGCCACCCTTCAGTCGCCAGCGACCCGACTGAGAACCACGTCCCGAGACGCCACAACGCGAGGAGCCCATGCCTCTGCCCGACGGACTCAAGTTCATGCAGCTCGGCTGGTGGGTGGTCCACCTGCTCGCGTTCGCGCTGGTGTACGCCTACGGATTCCGCAAGGGGCGGGCCGAGGAGCGACGCGCGCTGCGCAAGACCAAGGCGGCCCCCCCGTGAGGGGAGGCCGCCCCTTAGGATCTCGCGCGAGCTTCGCTCAGTTCGCTGGCTTCTTGAAGATCGCCTCTTCGAAAGTCGAATTGAGCTTCGCGTCGGTCAGCGTGCCGTCCATCGCCGGCTTGTCGTCGACCAGCAGCTTGAACGAGTACGGGTACTGGAGCGTGCCGAGCGGGCGCCAGTCGCCCACGATCTCGGTGTGCTTCGCGGGACCGGAGCGCCCCGTCCCCTGGTAGTCCATGCGGGCGAGCTTCCCGTCTGGCGCGAAGTACATCGTCCAGTCGTGCACCAGATCGCTCTTCACGAACGCCGTCTTGTACTCCACGCCGTCCACGGTCCGGCTCGCGTCCAGCGCCTGCACCTGCATGGCCTCGGGATGGCCGAAGATGTGGAACAACGAGCGCTCGAACTCCTCCTTCATCTGTTCCGCAGCGCCCGGATCGTCCTGGATCTGCCCCATCATCTTGGCCCAGCCGGCGGTGCCGTCGAAGCCCTGTGACATCTCGCCCATCGGGGTCTTCTGAACCGAGAGCTGGCGGTCCGGGAGCGCCCACGACTGCGTGATGTCGAGCGAGAGCGTCTGCCCCTGCGCGCTGATCGCCACCTTCATGTCGGAGACGATCGACTTGACCGCCGCCCACGCTGCGGTGCCGCCCGTAACCTCGGCGGCGTGCTGCAGCCACTGCCGTCCCTTCGCGAGCGCCTCGGGCGTCGCCGGCCCGACCGCGGTCTTCGAGGGCGGCGGCGGAATCGTGATGTCGACGCGCTCGAGCGGCTGGTGCAGCGAGTCGAGCGGCCGATCGAATTCCTTCTCCTTGCCGACGATCACCGTGACCAGCTTGTCGGGCTCGATCTCGCGCTTCGCGGCCTCGAGCATGGACTCCGCGGTCACCTTGTGCAGGGCCTCCTGATACTTCTGGAGGAAGTCCTGCGGGTAGCCCGCCAGCTCGAAGTAGCCGGCCCGGAACGCGACCGAGCTGGGCCGCTCGAAGTTGAAGACGAAGGAATTCTCCACGGCGTCGCGCGCGATCTTCAGCTCCTCGGGGCCGACCGGCTCGCGCGTGATGCGTGCGACCTCGGAGCGCAGCAGATCGAGCGCCACCATCACCGAGTCGTTCCGGGTGAGCGAGTACGCGAGGAAGATGCCGGGGCGGAAATACCCGGCTCCGGCGTCGGCTCCGGTCGCGTAGGCGAGGCCGCGCTGGGTGCGGATCAGGTTGAAGAGCCGCGACGAGAAGCCGCCGCCCAGCGCCTGCTCCAGCACCTGCATGTCCGCGTAGTCCGGGCTGTCGGCGCGATGCCCGGGGTGGGTGAGCACGATGCCCGACTGCGTGACGTCTTCCTTGGGCGCGAACATCACCCGCTGCGCGCCGCGCTGCGGCAGCGGCGGGGGCGCGGGCAGCGGACGATCGTCGCGCTTCCAGTCGCCGAACTGCGCGGCGATCAGCTTCTTCATCGCGGCGGTATCGAAATCGCCATAGACCACCAGCACCGAGCGGTTCGGCGCCAGGGCCCGATCGTGCATCTTCACGCAATCGTCACGCGTGATCGCCTCGATCGTCGCGTACTCCGCGATGCGGGCGTACGGGCTGTCCTTGCCGTACACCGCCCACCCGGCGGTGCGGCGCAGGATGTCGAACAGCTCGTCGTTGCGCCCGGCGATTCCGCGCCGCTGGCCCACCTTCGCAAGCTCGATCTTGTCGTCTGGGAACGCCGGCCGCCGCAGCACCTCGGCGAACAGCGCCATGACCTCCGCGGTGTTTTCGCTCAGGCAACGGGTCGAGCCGCCCGCGAAGTCGGAGCCGATGTAGGTGTTGACGCTCGCGCCGATCGCCGCCAGCCGGTCGTCGAGCCAGTCGCCGGGCTTCGCAGCAGAGCCGCCGCTGCGCATGACCTCACCGGCCACGTCGGCGAGCCCCACCTTGTCCGCCGGCTCCAGCGTCGGGCTGCTCTTCACGTAGATCTGGCTCTGCACCACCGGCAGCGTGTGGTCGGCCAGCAGGTACACCACCATGCCGTTCGGGAGCACGCTGCGCTCGGGCTGCACCTTCTTGATCGGGTTGAGCGTGGGGATCGTGAGGTTCTTGGGGTCGTACTTGGAATCGAGCGCCGCGCGTGCCGGCAGCGCTGTGCACAGCGCGAGCGCGAGCGCGACGAGGGTCGCGGCGCGCGGACGGATCTGCATGCGGTCGTTCATGGTCAGCGCCCTCCGCCGCTCGAAGCGGTCTCGGTCTTGGGATTCACGATCATGCCGACCGTGCGGTTGCTCTTGACCAGCGCCTTGTTCATGACGCCGGTCAGATCGCTCACCTCAAGCGCCTGCACGCGCTCGAGGTCGCGGAACCACTCGCGCCAGTCGCCCTGGATGGTCTGGGACTGGGCGAGCGCGAGCGCGAGGCTTGAGTTCGATTCAGCCGCTCCGATCTTCTGCGCGCGGGTGCGCACCTTGTACCCGTCGAGCTCTTCCTGGGTGAAGGGCTTCGAGGTCTTGATCTCGTCGAGGGTCTTGTAGAGTTCCTGCTCTACCACGAGCGGGTCCTGGCCGGCGGCCGGCACCACCACCATGATGAACAGGTTCGGGTACTTGGTGCCCGGGAATCCCGGCACCGCCTGCACCTGCACCGCGATCTTCTTCTCCTTCACCAGCCGCTTGTTGAGCCGCGCGAAGTCGCCGCCCGCGAGCAAACTCCCCAGCGCCTGATAGGCCGGGTAGCTGGGATCGCTTTCCGCCGGGATGTGCCAGCCGATGAAGATGAACGGCTGCGCCGGATCCTCGACGGTCACGCGGCGCTCGGCCTTCTGCTCCGGCTCGACCGTGTCGAGCGGGGGCGGAGCGGGCGCGTCGCTCAGGTCGGAGAAATATTTCTGCGCGTCCCGCTGCGCCTCGTCCACCTTCACGTCGCCCACCAGCGAGACCACCATGTTCTTCGCGACGTAGTTCCGCTTGTAGAACGCCTCGCCCTGCGTGCGGCTGAAGCTCTTGAGGTCCGAGGGGAAGCCGATGCCGCCGAAGCCGTAGGGGTGGGCCTGGAACGAGGAGGTGATGAACTCGAGCAGGAGCCGGCCGACCGGCGAGGACTCGTAGCGCATGCGGCGCTCTTCGTACACGACGTCGCGCTCCTTGTAGAACTCACGGAACACCGGGTGCGCCATGCGCCCGCCCTCCATGAGCGCCCACAGCTCGAGGCGGTTGGAAGGCATCGAGTAGAAGTAGGCGGTGATGTCGTTCGACGTGAAAGCGTTCAGGTTCTGCTCGCCGTTCTGCTCGAGCACCGTGGCGAAGCCGTTCGAGACCACCTCGGCGCGCGCCTTTTCCTGCGCGTTCTTGAACGCCTGCTCGAGCGCCGCGAGCTTCGCGGCGTCGGCCTTCGGGCCCTTGCGGCGCTCGGCGAGATAGGCGCCCCACGCCTGCTCCTCGCCATCGAGCAGCGGCTGTTCGGCCGCGAAATCCTTGGTGCCCACCAGCGGCGTGCCCTTGAACGCCATGTGCTCCATCATGTGCGCGATGCCGGTGGTGCCCACCTGATCGTTCGCCGATCCGGCGTTGACCACGGTGCTGAAGGAGAACACCGGCGAGTCGTGGCGCTCGACCACGATGAACTTGAGCCCGTTGGAGAGCGTGAACTCCTTCACCTGCTTTTCGAGCGATTCGAGCCCGGTGTGGAGCGGCGCGGCCGCGGACTTCGCGCCGGTCTTCGGCGCGGCTCCGCTCCGGGCCGGCGCGGACTTGGCCGCGAGCGATGGCGCCGCGGCGAGCGCGAGCGCGGTAAGCCCGCACGCGAGCGGCATCCAGGCCATGGCGCCCGGGCGCCGCGCGGGGGTCTGCGTGATCGGCATGACAAGCCTCCATCGAAGAGAATGGAACGAGGGGTCCAAATCGAGCCGGGGGAATATGCCACACCCCGGCCCGGGGCGCGCAAACTCCGCCTCGACGCCCGCGATGGACGCGGGTCCGGCGTCCTTGACGGCCCGCCAAGCCTGCCGCTAGCTTCACGCCGCATCCACCGCCGACCCAAAGCGACTCCCCATCGCCCCAGGCCCAAGGACCAAAGGACGGTCCGCCCCATGTTCGTGGACTCGAGCGCAGGCTCAACTCGTGCCGCCCGCCGCCCGCATGGTGAGGCTGGCCCTTGCTCGCGGCTCATGCTCCCGAAAGTCGCGGCCCCGTGGCCGTGGCTCGCGCTTGCCGCGGCATCGCTGCTGTTCGGCGCCACCTCGTGCTCGATCCGCAAGTACGCGATCAACGCGATCGGCGACTCGGTCGCGCAGGGGGGCGACGCCTTCACGTCTGACGACGACCCGGAGCTGGTGCGCGGCGCGCTGCCGTTCGGGCTCAAGACCATGGAGATGCTGCTCAAGGAATCGCCGAAACACGAGGGCCTGCTGCTCGGCGCGACCCAGGGCTTCACCCAGTACGCGTACGCCTTCGTCCAGATGGACGCCGACATCGCGGGCGACACCGACTACGAGAAGGTCACGACCATGAACGACCGCGCGCTCAAGCTCTACCTGCGCGCGCGCGGCTACGGACTGCGCGGGCTCGAGCTGCGGCACAAGGGCATCACGCAGCGGTTGAGCATGGCGCCGCAGGAGGCGGTGAAGGCCATCACGCTGCGGGAGCAACCGATCCTGTTCTGGACCGCCGCGGCGTGGGGTTCCGCGATCGCGCTCGGCAAGGACCGGCCCGAGCTGGTGGCCGACCTGCCCGCCGTGCGCGCGCTCATGGAGCGGGCGCTCGCGCTGAACGAGAACTTCGAAGGCGGCTCGATTCACGAGGCGATGATCGCGCTCGATGCGCTGCCGGCCGATCTCGGCGGATCGATCGAGCACGCGAAGCAGCACTTCGAGCGCGCGGTCGCGATCTCGAAGGGCGACCGCCCCGGCCCGTACGTCGCGCTCGCCGAGGCCGTCGCCGTGCCGCAGCAGGATCGCAAGACGTTCGAGCGTCTCCTCAATCAGGCGCTCGCGATCGACCCCGAGAAGAATCCGTCGCAGCGACTCGAGACCGTGATCATGCAGCGCAAGGCGCGCGCGTTGCTGGCCCGCGCCGACGATCTGTTCCTCGATGCCGGCGACGCCAAACCGGAGGAAACGAAATGAAGTTCGCGCCCCGCGCGCTGATTCCCGCAGCACTCCTGCTCGCGCTGCTCGCTCCCCGTCCCACCGCGAGCCAGGCGCCGGTCACCATCAAGCTCGCGAGCCTGGTTCCCGACGGCTCGGTGTGGCACAAGGTGCTGCTCGGCATGGGCGCCCAGTGGTCGCAGACCACCCAGGGCCGCGTCGCGTTGCGCGTCTATCCCGGCGGCGTCGCCGGCGATGAGCCCGACATGGTGCGCAAGATGCGCATCGGCCAGCTCCAGGCGGCGGCGCTCACGGTGGTCGGGCTCTCGGCGATCGACGAGGCGTTCAAGGTGTTCGAGATCCCGATGTTCTTCGACAGCTACGGCGAGCTGCTCACCGTGCTCGACCGGATGGAGCCGACGCTCCGCCAGCGGCTCGATGCCCGCGGCTTCGTGATGCTCAACTGGGGCCACGCCGGCTGGGTGCACATGTTCACGCGCAAGCCCGCGACCAGCGTCGATGACCTCAAGCGGCTGAAGATGTACGTGTGGGCCGGAGACGACCGGATGGTCTCGATGTGGAAGGAGAACGGATTTCAGCCGGTGCCGCTCGCGATGACCGACATCGTGACCGGGCTCCAGACCGGGATGTTCGACGCGCTGCCGACCACGCCGCTCGCGGCGCTCTCGCTGCAATGGTTCCGCACCACGCCGAACATGGGCGAGATCGGGATCGCGCCGCTGGTGGGCGCGCTGGTGGTGACGAAGCAGGCGTGGAGCCGGATCTCCGATGCCGACCGCGTCGCGCTGCTGACCGCATGCAAGAAGGCCGAGGCCCAGCTCGAGATGCAGATTCCCGGGCAGGACAGCCTGGCCGTGGTCGAGATGGAGAAGCGCGGGCTCACGTTGATCCGCGCCACCCCGGCCGCCGCCGCCGAATGGCGCGCGACCTCTGACCAGTTTGCGGCCAAGATGCGAGCCACCATGGTTCCCGCGGAGATCTTCGACCTCGCGTTCCGCGAGCGCGACGCCTACCGCAAGCGCCATTGAGGTTCGGCCTCGCGGGCCCCGCGTCATTTTCCCCCGGCCCTGCGTGGTTCCGCGCAGCCGCGCATTTCAATTCGCCATTGCATGGATTGCGGGGCCGCAACGTGAGGCGCGCACCGACACGTGGGGCCGCGTAACTCCGTGTCCCGCCGCACGAGAAGAATTCCGCTAGACGCGATCCTCCCCGGGCACGACGCCTGCACAACAGGAGGGCAGAGACCCCCGTCTCCAATCGCGAGTCAGCGGACGGGCATTGCCGGGCTCATTTTGACTCGCACCACCAGTTCGAGGCCCCCCGATGCTCTCGATCTTCCGTTCCCGGCTTCTGCGCGGCGCACTCCTCGCGGTCGCGGCGCTGTTGCTGATCCAGGCACGTCCAGTATTCGCCGACACCAATGGCGACTGCGCCTCGAATCCCGAGTTCGTCAGCGTGCCGGCGTCTTCCAATGAAAGCATCACGCGCTCCGTCACCATCCACGGTCTGCTGGGCGGCGTTCTCAGCGCCGGCCGCTACACGCTCATCGTGCCCCCCGGGGCGATCAACGGCACCGCCACGATCACGATGACGATCCCCGATCAGAGCGTTCTTCAGTGCTCGCTCGAGATCAGCCCGCCGTCTGCGAACGGCTTCAGGCTGCCGGTGATGCTGGTCGCGGGCTACCTCGGCACCGCTCTCAATCCGCATCTGTTCGAGACCCGCTGGTTCAATCCGGCCAGCGGCACGTGGTGCACGGTAACCGGCTCGCGGCTGAGCTGGCCGGACTTCCAGATCATCACCCCGCTCTGGCACTTCTCGAAGTACGGCGTCACACCGACCAAGGCGGGCTGGTAGCGTCGAGCACGGTCATACCCTCAGCACGAGCCCCGCGCGGCAGCCAGAGCCGCGCGGGGTTTTCGCTGTGCGACGATTCGATGATGAGAGATGATCCGTGCCGGCCCACTCCAGCATCGGAAGCGCCCGTGACCCACACCTCGATTCATCCCGGCACCACCCTCGGCGCCGTGCACCTCACGGTGTCGGACCTCGCCCGCGCGATTGCGTTCTACGAGGAGCGGCTCGGATTTCGCACGCGCCTGCGCGAGCAGTCGAGCGCGCGGCTCGGCGCGGGCGGCGCGGACCTGCTGGTGCTGCACGAGGAGCGCGGCGCGAAGCGGGTGCGCGGAACCACCGGCCTCTACCACTTCGCGGTGCTCGTGCCCTCGCGCCGCGACCTCGCGCGATCGCTCGCCCATCTCGTCGAGACGGAGACCCCGCTGACCGGAGCCGCGGATCATCTGGTGAGCGAGGCGCTCTACCTCTCCGATCCCGACGACAACGGGATCGAGATCTGCCGCGATCGCCCGCGCGCGGAGTGGCGGTTCGACGGCGGCTTCGTGCGCATGGCGACCGATCCGCTCGATGCCGACGGCGTGCTCTCCGAGCTGGGCGATGACGACTCGGCCTTCAGCGGGCTCGCGGTCGGCACCAGGATCGGCCACATGCACCTGCACGTGGCCGGGCTCGACGCTGCGCAGAAGTTCTACGTGGACGTGCTCGGATTCGACCTCATGCTGCGCTTCGGACCATCCGCGCTGTTCGTCTCCGCCGGCGGATACCACCACCACATCGGGCTCAACACGTGGGCGGGAGTCGGCGCGCCGGCGCCTCCCGCGGGCTCGGTGGGGCTGCGGTACTTCGTGGTGCGATTGCCGGATGAGGGGGAGCGGGATCGCGTGGTCGCGCGGGCGCGCGAGGCGGGGGTGGAGGTGGAGACGGTGCCCGAGGGCGTCGCGGTGCGCGATCCGTCGGGGAATCGGATCGTATTAGTGGCGGGGGCGGAGGGGTGACGCGTTCTGAGCGTGGCAAAGCGTGCAGCCCTGTATCAAGCTACCGCCCCCACCTCCGAAACGGTCCTCTCCACCTCCGCATCACGTCCCCCGCGCCAGTGAACGCGCCCGCGAGCGACGTTCGAGAGCTCGCGAACAGCTCCCCTCGCGCGCGGCCCTCGCGGTTCTGCACCACGCGCCAGCCGAAGTCGAGCGGGATTCCGAACGTGGTCACATCCAGCTCGGCGTGCACCTCCGCGCCGTAGGCCACACGCGTGCGCGCGTGTTCGCCCGCCGCGCCGTCCACGAACACGCCGCCGTAGAGGCCCTCGACGTAGGTCGCGATCCCCCACACGCCGCGCCTCACCTTGTAGATCGGCGCCGACGCGTCCACCGCGGCCTCGCCGCCGCGCAACGCGGGCAGCTCGTCGTCGTAGCCACGCAGCGTGTCGAACGGATTGTCGCGATTCATCGGGTCGTCGATCAAGCGCGCCTGTGCGACCACCTGCCCGCCGCGCACCTTGCGCGCCACGCCCAGGTCCGCGGTCCGCGCGTTGCGATTGATGCTCGATTCCCACGACCTGCGCTCGATCGGCACCGTGACGGCGGCGAACGCGACGGTCGTGGGCCACGCGACGAGCATGCTCGCGAACGGGCTCAGCTCGCGGCGATGCCACACGTCGTGCACGTACACGCTCGTTCCGGCCACCAGATTCTGCACGCCGGGGGAGAGCCGCAGCACGAGCGGATAGACCAGCGACCCGTTCAGCGATTCGCCGCTCGCGTCGTCGTAGAACACCGAGCCGAGCAGCGGCGCGAAGTGCGCACTCTGGACTCCTGCGATGAAGCGCGGGTGATGTCTCTCCCAGTCGTAGAGCGGCGCCACGACGTATTGCGGAATATGGCCGATGGCGTCGGCGCCAATGAACAGCGGCCCGGCCGCGTTGCCGTCGTCCGACACCCATGGCACGTGAAGCGCGTGCGGCGCCATGTGCTTGAGATTGTCCAGGTAGCCGCCGCGCGTTACCGCGCCGCGGTTCATCTCGGGCGCGACGCCCGACACCGTGGAATCCCCGGGCAGCGCGAACGGCGCGAAGCTCGCGCGGATGCGATAAAGATCGTTGCCGTACGATCTGAGCCCGGCGAAGTAGAGCGTGCGGCTCGCGGCGTCGTATGCGGGCGATGACGCGTAGCCGCCGTCGGTGAGCCGCGAGACGGTGCCGGTCGAGAGATCGATCGCGTAGGCTGCGTAGGTGCGGTCGTAGTTGGCGGAGAAGAACACGAGGTCGCCCGCGATCGATGCGCGGCCTTCCACGAACGGCGTGCGCACCAGCGGTGCGGCCGCGCCGGTCGCGAGATCGAGACGGTACAGGCTGTACTGCTCGCCATCGGGCTTCGCGGTGAGCACGCAGCGATCGCCATCCACGACGATCTCGTCCACCAGCAGATCGAGCGCGACCCGCAGGCTGTCGCGGCGGGTCGCGGGGTCGAGCACCCGCAGCTCCGAGCCGAACGCGCCGCGCCGGTCGCGCGCGTAGAGCACGCGGCCGTCCGCGAGCATCGCGAACCCGCGCATCGCGCCGCGGCGGATCACGCGGTCGCCGCCGGTCGCGAGATCGCGCTCGTGCAGCAGCGAAACGTAGCCGAATCCGATCGCCATGGTGTTCGCGTAGCCGCGGGCCAGCTCGGAGGTCGCGTAGTAGAGGTGGCCGCGCGCGATGCGGAACGGCGATGCGATCGGGGCGGTGGTGGTGAGCACCGGCCGCTCGGCGCCGCTCGCGAGATCGCGCGCCCAGATCTGATTGAAGCCCCAGGTGCTGAATGCCGCGGTGCGCACCGGATACGCGCGGGTGTAGTAGAGCGTGCCGCCATCGATCAGCAGATTGCCGAGATCCCAGCCGTCGTGCGTGAGGCGCTCCGCCGAGCGGCGCGGCGCGGGCAGTCGCTGGGCCTCGGCCTTCTCGAAGTCGCTCCACAGCATCGGGAAGGATCGGCCGAACACGTTCTCCGCCGTGCGGTCGAGCCCCACGCTCGGGAAGAGCGACGAGAGGTACGACCAGGGCGAAGCCGCGTACGCGCCGTTGAACTCGGAGAGCTTGCGCTCGCCGTAACGGCGCGCGACCCATCCTTCGAACTCGCCGCCGGCGACGTACTGGACGCCGTACGGATACTCCAGCGGCGTCGCGGTCGCGCGCATCAGCGAGGGAAATCGCTGGTCGCCGCTCGCGACGCGCAGGTAGTCGTCGAAGAACCCGTCGTTGAGCCGGCCGCTGTACGGCGATCGCTGCGACTCCTCGTACACCGCGAGCCCCTCGCTGGCCCAGCCCGGCGAAAACGTCATCGGATTGAGCGCGTTGCCGCCGATCCGCGCGACGATCCCGGGGATGCCTCGCCGCCGCGTGAGGTGGAGCAGATGCGTGTATTCGTGGGCCGCGACCTCGCTCCACCAGGAGTCCGACGGGAAGTCCATCATCCCGGGCGCGTAGGTGAACAGGTGCACGCTCTCGTTGATGGGGTCGGTCGCGCCGTTCACGGTCGAGCCAACGTCCTCGATGACGATCGACGCGTGGCGCACGCGATTGGTGGTGAGCGATTCGACGGCGGGCCGGGCGCGCTCGATCGACGCGAGCGCCTCCCACGCCTGCGCCTCGTAGCCGCGCGGATAGAAGACCGTGAAGTGCTCGGTGCGCAGCGTGCGCCATCCGAGCCCGGCGCGGGCGGGGGCGGGCGCGAGCGCGGTGGCCGTGAGCGTGATGAGCGCGGCGGTGGCGGCACTGACGATGCGCCGCGCGAGCGCGACGAGCGCCTGACCCATGGTGCGTTCGATCTTCACGCCGCGCAATGTGCCGACGGGCGCGCGCGCAGTCAACCGCGCGAGGGCCGGGGCGCGGATGCCGGAGATCCGCCAACGTCGGAGCCGCCGGCGTCAACCGAGTGCACTGGCTGGAGCCCCGGGCGCGCGGCCGGCACGCGAAGCAGCCGGGGATTGCACGGCCGGGCTCGCGGCACGATTGAAGCAACGGGAGCCGCGTGGTCCGCGGGCCATCGCCCTCGTGCCCCCGCACACCGTCCCCGCCGGAGAACTTCTATCATGTTCGGTCGAATGCTCACGCTCCTGCTTCTGCTGATCCCCGCGTTCGCAATCGCAAACCCGGTGCGAACCAGCACCGGCGACGCGCCGCCCGAAGGGGGCGGCTTCATCTGTCCGACCCAGTGGCGCGGCGGGCCGAACAGCCTTCCCTTCGGGATGCGCGATGCAGCCGAGGTTCGGCATCACGCGCTCGAGCTGACCTGCGTGCAGGGCGCAATCGAAACGATGACCGCCCGCGGTTACGTTCGCCGGGCAGACCTGGACCTGGGCGCCACCCGCGACGGGTACGCATGCGCGGTGATCGCTTTCGAGAAGCCCGGGTTCGATCCGCTGGCACACGGCGCGGATCAGCCCGTCCTGATCGTCGCCACGAAGCCCTATTTCGTCCCCGAGGTGGGGTTTGTGCCCACGACTCAGGTGCTGGGCATGACCCTGCGGGATTCGTCCGGCGTCTTCACGCTGTCGGACAATCCATCGGACGAGATCTTCGCGATGATCGGCGTGACGTCCACGGAGGCCGGAGGCGCGCTCGCGGATCCGGGCCTGGAAGACGGTGCCATCGCCCCGCATCCGCTGTGGAATGATGAGGCCCTGGAGTTCCGATACACGACGTTCGAGACCAGCACCCCCTTCATGTTTCAACCCCATCTCTCTCCCGGGACGCAGTATCTTGCCGCCATGCAAACGAAGACGATCATGGCTGGGGCGGAAATCGGCGCGGTCGGGATTCTGGTATCCTTCCGCGATTGGCCGCCCGGCACGATGTTCGATGCTGTGGGACGCGTAGCGCTCGGTACGATATTCGGGATGTGGTCGGCCGACAGGATGTTCTGGGTCACTCCACCGGACACCACCCACATTCACTGATGAAAAACTTCCTGATCGCACTCGCATATGCCGCCCTGGCCGGCGCGGCCTCCGGCTTCCTGACGAAGAGCTGGATTCCGGCGGGCTTCATCATGCTCAGCTTCCCGTTGGGATGGATCGGGTCGGCAGCGAGCACCCGGCCGGCGCCGCGACTCGGTAACGCGGTGAGTTTGGGTATGACCTGGACGGTCGTCTATCTCTGTGCGCACCTCATCTGGCACATCTGGTGAGGTGAGGCCGCGCGTGCGCGCGATGCTCGCCCTCGTCCTCGGGCTGGCCGCGCTCGCGTCGAACGCGGGCGCGGCGGCTCCGGCTTCGCATGACGCGGCCCGCGGACGCGGTGCGATCATCGAGCGCGGCCTTCCGCACGCCGCGCCGACCGCGCTCGACTCGGTGCCGCATCCCTGGCCCGGCGTCGCGCTGCTGCTGAGCGCCGTGGGGACTGCGCTGCCGGTCGCCATCGCCTCGTCTGCCAGCACCCGCGATCACGACCCGCGCATCGGGCTGGCGGCGCTCGGCGCCGAGGTGATCACGCCGGCCGCGGGTTTCCTCTACGGCGGGCTCGCGCGCCGCGGCGCGATCGGCATGGGTGTGCGCGCGCTGGGCTTCGGAATCGTCGCCTTGGCCGCCGCGCCGGACGGCTACTGGCGCGGCGAGACGTCCTCCGATTTCGGCCCCGGCATCCTGGTCATGGTGCTCGGGGCCGCGGTGGTAGGGACCTCCGCGGTGTGGGACGTGGTGGTCGTTCCGGACCACGTGGACCGGCGCAACGCCGATTGGCTGCGCGCGCACGCGACGGTCGGTCTGGGCGTGACCCGCGACGCGCGCGCCCCGGCGCTCGCGGTAGCCATTCGCTTCTGAAGCGCGCGGGGCCGCGCGCGGGGTCAGACCCGTGCGGAGCCGGACACCATCGCGCCGGGCGCGGAGCGTCCGAGCGCACTCAACAATCCGCGGATGATGGCGGCGGGCCGCGGCGGGCAGCCCGGAATGCGCAGGTCGACCGGCACCACCTCGTGCACGCCTTCGAGCGTCGCGAACGATCCCGCGCAGAATCCCCCGTGGCACGCGCAATCACCGATCGCGACGATCATGCGCGGACGCGGCGTCGCCTCGTCGGTGAGGCGCAGCGCCTCGACGAGGTGCCGCGTGGGAGGGCCGGTCACGATCAGCGCGTCGGCGTGGCGGGGCGACGCCACGAAGTCGATGCCGAAGCGCTGGAGGTCGTAGAACGGATTGAGCAGCGCCTGCAGCTCGCTCTCGCAGCCGTTGCACGAGCCGCAGTCCACGTGGCGCAGCTTGAAGGAGCGCCTGAACACGCGCTGGATCTCGGCACGCAGCGCCTGGCCCAGCGCCTCGTGCGCGGCCTCCGGCTCGCGCTGGGCGGGCGCCAGCTCGGGCGGGAGCGAGGCGCCGGCCTTGCCGGTCACCACCCCCTGCTTCAGCGCATCGCCGATGATTCGCCACATGACGCCCTCGCCCCTCGCCTCAGCGGTCCACGCACGCGTAGCACAGGTTGAACGACTTGTTGATCAGCGGGAAGTCGGGAACGATGTTGTCGAGCACCGCGAGCGCGACCGCCGGCCAGTTGGCGTGCGACGCCGATCGCACGCGCCACGCGTCGATCGTGCCGCGCTCGCCGGCGCGCAGCCAGTGCGTGAGCAGTCCGCGCGGCGACTCCACCATCGAGAGCCCCGCGGCCCCCGCCGGGATCGCCCCGAGCGGCGCCGCGAGCGGCCCGCCCGGCAGGTGCAGCAGCATCTGATCGATGATGTTGAGCGATTCGTGGATCTCCTCGGCCTTAACCTCGAACCGCGCGAACACGTCGCCCGCGGTGCGGGTGACCACGCGAAAATCGAGGTCGCGGTAGAACGCGCACGGATGATCGCGCCGCGCGTCACGGGCGATCCCCGCCGCGCGCGCGGCGGGGCCCACCACGCCCAGGTCGCGCGCGATCGCAGCGCTCAGCGTGCCGGTGCCGTTGAGGCGATCCATCACCGCCGCGTTCGCGCTCGCGGTGCGCACCAGCGCCTCGAGGTCGGCGCGCACCTCATGCAGCACGAGGCGGAGCCAGTGCTGTTGCCCGTCGTCGAGGTCGCGCGCGACGCCGCCCGGGACGCACACGCCGCGCAGGAAGCGGTGGCCGAACAGCGCGTCGTTCACCTGCTGGAGCACCTCCTTGATGCGCAGCCCCTCGGAGGCGCCCACGGTGTACGCGACGTCGGTGAGGATCCCGGCGATGTCGCCGGCGTGGTTGTAGAGGCGCTCCAGCTCGGCCGCGAGCGAGCGAATCGCGCGCGCGCGCTGCGGCGCGAGCACGCCGCCCGACTCCTCGACCGCCTGCGAGAACGCGAGCGCGTGCGAGAACGCGCACAGGCCGCAGGTGCGCTCGGCCAGCTCGAGCCCGCGCTGGATCGGCTGGCCCTGCGCCAGCGTCTCGAGGCCGCGGTATTTCCACCCGAGCTTCACGTCGAGCTTGAGGATCGCCTCGCCGACGGTCGAGAATCGAAAGTGCCCGGGCTCGATGACGCCGGCGTGGATCGGCCCCACCGGGATCTCGAACACGCCGTCGCCCTCGACCGGCGTGAACCCGAAGCGCGGCGCCCACGACCATTCGGCGGGCGGGACGAAGTCCTTGCGCAGCGGATGCGCGCCGCGCGGCCAGCCGTCGTGCGCGACCAGCGGCCGCGGGTCGGGGTGGCCATCGGGGATCACGCCCATCAGATCCCGCATCTCGCGCTCGAGCCAGTGCGCGGCCGGCACGGCCGGCGTGATCGCGGGATAGCGCGGGTCGTCGCCGGGGACGGCCGCGATCAGCGTGAGCACCGCGTCTTCCGGCGCCATCGAGAACAGCAGGTGCATGCGGAATCGCCCGTGCGGCTCGCGCTCGTCGAGCGCGAACGCCGTGACCAGCGTGCCGCCCCACTCGTTCTGCAGCGCGTTCGCGACCTCGCGCAGGCGCGCGGCCGGCACCACCACCAGGTGTTCGCGCAGGCTGCCGCGGTCGGCGTCGATCACCGCGTCGGCGAAGCGCTGCTGGAGTCCGCGCAGCGCGACGGCGAGCGGAAACAGCTCGCCGCTTCTGCCTAAGCTCATGGCTTGATCACCCGCGCCGCCTGCTCCATCAGCGCGCGCATCGGCCCCGGCAGCCACACGCCGAGCAGGATCACGGCGGTCGCGAGCAGCCACAGCGGGCGGTGCGAAGATGCGGGCAGCGGATCGGTGAACGGCGCGCGCGGCTTGCCGAGCGCCATGCGCGTCCAGTGGAACGCGAGCGCGACGAACACCACCGCCAGTGCCAGCAGCGCCACGATCACGGCGGCCTGCTTGCCCGCGCGGAGCCCGCCCAGCATCACCAACCACTCCGAGAGGAAGAGCGCGGTGGGCGGGAGCCCCGCGAGCGCCACGCCCGCCACCACGAACAGCGCGCCGAGCGGCGCCGACGATTCGATCACGCCGCTCCAGTGATCCATCCGGCGCGAGCCGATCCCGCCTCCGAGCGAGCCGCCGACCAGGAACGCGAGCGTCTTCGCGAGCGCGTGGTTCACGAGATGAAACATCCCGCCCAGCAGCGCGAGCGGCGAGCCGAGTCCGACCGCGAGCGTCACGAGCCCGGTGTGCTCGACGCTCGAGTACGCGAGCAGGCGCTTGTAGTCGCCCTGGATCACCATGAACGGGACCGCGACCGCCATCGAGGCGAGCCCGAAGAACACGAGCAGGCCCTCGGAGTACGCCGGTCCGACGCAGCGCACCGCGAGCGCGTGGAAGCGGAGCAGCGCCACCAGAGCGGTCGCGAGCAGCGCGGCGGAGAGCAGCGCCGAGACCGGAGTCGGCGCCTGGCTGTGCGCATCGGGCAGCCAGGTGTGCATCGGCGCGAGCCCGGCCTTGGTCCCGTAGCCCACCAGCGCGAACAGGAACGCGAGCCGCACGAAGCGCGGCTCGAGGCGCGGCGCGACGTCGCGCAACGCCGTCCACTGGAGGCCGGCGCCGCTCTCGCCGAAGCTGCCGACCGCCGAGTAATAGAGGAGCACGGTCGCGAGCAGCGCGAGCGTGATGCCGACCGAGCACAGAATGAGATACTTCCACGCGGCCTCGACCGCGCCGGGCCGGCGGTAGTAGCCCACCAGCAGCGCCGAGCCGAGCGTGCTGGCCTCGATCGCGACCCACAGCAGGCCCAGGTTGTTGGCGACTGCGGCGACCACCAGCGAGCCGAGCAGCAGATGGAACAGCGCCTCGTAGCGGCCGGCGGCCCAGCCCGCCGACTCATGGCCCTGCCCCTCGTGCGCCATGTAGGAATTGCCGTACCACGCGCTCGCGAGTCCCACCCCGCCGATGATGCATGCGAGCAGCGCCGAGAGCGCATCGGCCGCGAGCCAACCGTTGGCGGCGACGATCGGCCCGCCCGAGAGCACCCGCCACGCGAGGCGGAGCGCGAGCGCGAGCACCAGCGCCGCGCCCCCGATCGCGATCCGCGCGCGCGCGCGCGAGCCGCCGAAGGCGAGGCACAGCGCGGCGGTGACCGGGGCGGCGAGTGCGAGCGGCAGGATCCAGAGCATGCTCAGCCCTTGAGCGACGTGAGACGTGAGATGTCGGCCGACTCGAAGCTCTCCTCGATGCGCCCGACGAAGAGCCCGAGCAGCGCCACGCCCACCAGGATGTCGAGCAGCACGCCCATCTCGACCACCAGCGGCATGCCGTAGGTGAGCGAGACCGCGGCCAGGAAGATCGCGTTCTCGAGCAGCACCAGCCCCACCACCATCATGAGCGCCTGCGGCCTCGTCACCATCAGCAGCAGCCCGACCAGCGCGGTCGCGACCGAGATCGGCAGGCATGCCGCGAGAATCGTGGTGCCCGCGCCGAACAGCTCGCGGGTCTGGCTGAACGCGAGCGCGACCAGCGCGCCGCCGATCAGCGAGGAGGCGGGGATGCTGAGGAACGGCTCGGCCTCTGCTCGCGTCTTGAGGCGCGCCAGCGTGCGCCGCAGCAGTCTCGGGATCAGGAAGCCCTTCACCGCCAGCACCAGCGCCGCCGCGAACCAGATGTGGCGCGCGTGAGTCTGCGCCGCGACCAGCAGCGCGATCCCGCCGAGGCTGATCGAGTTCCACGCGTAGCCGGCGATGCAGGCGGCGGTGCGGCGCTGGCTCAGCGCGTAGAGCGCGCTCAGCAGGAACACGCCGGCCAGCAGGTTGATGGCGCTCGAGGTGGGCAGCCACTCCGCGATCGGGAAGTTCATCCGCGGAGCAGCGAGTCGGAGGTGAGCGCGAGCAGCGAGAGCAGGAACGCCATGCCGAGAAATTCCGGAACGCGGAACAGGCGCATCTTGGCCGTGACCGACTCGGTGATCGCGACCGCGATCGCGAACACCAGCAGCTTGCCGCCCCACGCCGCGAGCGCCGTGCCGATCGCGGCTGCGCCGGGCTCGAGCGCGATGCCCCACGGCAGGAACAGGTTCGCGAGCAGCGTGAACAACACCATCTGCCGCACCGCCGCCGCCCACTCGAGCAGCGCGAGGTGGCGCCCGCTGTAATCCAGCACCAGCCCCTCGTGCACCATGGTCAGCTCGAGGTGCGTGACCGGATTGTCGACCGGCACGCGGCCGGTCTCGGACACGACCACCAGCCACATCGCAGCGAGCGCCAGCAGGTGGGAGGGCGAGAGCCAGCCGTGCGGCGCGAGCGCGACCGCGCGGCTGATCTTCGAGAGATCGGTGCTGTGCGCCGCGATCGCGAGCGTGAACACCGCCAGCATCAGCGCCGGCTCGGCCAGCGCCGAGAGCGCGAGGTGGCGGCTCGCGGCCATCCCGCCGAACGCGGTGCCGGCCTCGAGCGCGGCGAGCGCCTGCAGCACGCGCACCAGCGCCAGCAGCGCGACCGTCATGACCAGGTCCCCCGCGAACGACATCCCGTTCTCGGCGAGCAGCACCGGCGTCCAGGTCGCGACCGCGAGCGAAGCGCCGAGCGCGATGTAAGGCGTGACGCGCGCGAGCCACGATGCGTCGGTCGAGACGATCGACTCCTTGTGGAAGAGCCGCGCGAGGTCGCTGTAGCGCTGCCACACCGGCGCGCCGCGCCGCATCTGGAGACGCGCCTTGAGCGCTGCGATCACGCCGTTCAGGAGCGGCGCGAGCGCGATGAGCAGCACCGCCTGCGCGATCACCAGCGCGGCGTTCACGTCAGCGCGCCCACATGAGGAGCGCAACGAGCGTCACGAGCACGTACGCGAGGTAGAGGTGGAGGCTGCCCGACTGGAGGCGCCGCGCCTGCTCCGACGCCCAGAACACCATCTGCACGAACGGCTGGTAGGCGATGCGCTCGACGATGTGCGGCACGCCGGCGCGGTAGCGGTACTTGCGCGCGAAGTAGGGCGAGCCCTCTTCGAGCACCTCGACCTCGCGCTCGTGGCGGAGCACCGGCTTGAAGATCAGCCGCAGCGGCTTGGTGAGTCCGAGCGCCGAATACTGCATGCGCGAATCCAGCGTGATGCCGCACGCCCACGACGGCGCGCGCCGCACCGGCAGCCGGTAGCCGAGCACGCTGGCCCACGCGAACGCGATCGCGACGAACAGCGCGATCAGCACCGCGACCGAGATCGGCGAGATGCTGGCGAAGGTCGCGGGCGGGATGGCGAGCGTGAACCCGCCGTAGCCCGCGAGCGAGGCCGCGTCGAACCCCGGCCCGAGCACCGCAGCGATCGGGCTCGCGAGCGCCTGCACCGCCCACGGCGCGCCGAGCCCCCACGCGACGCCCACGGCCGCGAGCGCGATCAGCGCCCACTCGAAAGCCGGCGGCGCGGGATGCGCGGCCGCGGCCTCCGCGCTGCGCGGGCGGCCGAGGAACCCGATGCCGTAGAGCTTGGCGAGCGCGGCGGCCGAGAGCGCGGTCGCGAGCGCGAGCCCCGCCGCGGTGAACGGCGCGATCAGCCGCAGCACGCCCGCCCCCGCCGAGAAGCCGAGGATCAGCGCCTGGAACAGCAGCCACTCGCCGGCGAAGCACGCGAACGGCGGCAAGCCGCACAGCGCGAGCGTCGCGATCAGCGCGCTCACCGAGAGCCGCGGGAGCCGGCGCGCGAGCCCGCCCAGCTTCTCGAGGTCGCGGGTGCCGGCCGCGTGCACCGCCTCGCCGATCGAGAAGAACGCGAGCCCCTTCGAGAGCCCGTGCCCGATCATGTGCACCATGCACGCCGCGAGCGCGACGCCCGCGAGCGGGACGTGGCCCGCGCGCAGCAGAGTCGCCGCGACGCCCAGCGCCATCGCGAGGAGCCCCGCGTGCTTGACCGTGGAGTAGGCGAGCAGGCGCTTCGCGTCGGGCTCGACCACCGCGTAGAGCGCGCCGACCAGCGCCGAGAGCGTGCCGAGCACCGCGAGCGTCACGCCCCATCCCATGAGCGGCGCGCCCGGCATCTGCCAGCCGAAGCGCAGCAGGCCGTAGAGCCCGGCCTTGACCATCGCGCCAGAGAGCAGCGCAGAGACCGGTGCAGGGGCCTCGGGGTGCGCGAGCGGCAGCCACACGTGGAGCGGCACCAGCCCGAGCTTCACGATGAAGCCCGCGCTCATGAGCCACACGATGGTGGCGGCGTCGTTGGGCGCCATGCGCCCGAGCGCGAGCGCGAGATCCGGGAATGCGAACGATCCCGCGAGCGCGGAGAGGCGCAGCAGCCCGAATGCCATCGCGGCGCTGCCGAGCTGCGAGAGCGCGAGGTAGACGAAGGCTGCGCGGCGCGCGCGCGCGCTGCGCGTGTCGCTCGCGACCAGCGCCGCCGAGAGCAGCGTCATGCCCTCCCACGCGAGCAGGAACAGCAGCGCGTGCTGCGACGCGAATGCCGCGGCCAGCGCGAGCGCGAACCCCGCGTGCAGCGCGAGCGGGGCGCCCTGCTGCTTCGGCACGAACGACACCGCGGCGAGGATGCCGAGCAGCAGCAGGAATGGCGCGGCGAGCGCGTCGGCCCCGAGCGTGAACGGATCGCCCGGCAGCCCCGGCCACCACTGGAGCGAGGCGGGCGTGATGCCGGCGAGGCCGAGCCCGCCGACCAGCGCGAGCGCGAGCGATGCCGCGATCGCGAACGTGCGGGCGATCGCCGCGCGTGATGCTGGGGAGAACGGGCCGCCGGCCGCGCGGATCGGGAGGGCAGCGAGCAGCGCCGCCGCCGCGAGACCCCAGATGCCGGCGGCGAGCAGGCTGCCGTCCAGCTCCGCGAGCGGCATGACCCGTCCCTGGTAGCGGTGAGAGCTTGCGTGGCCCAGCGATCGGACAGGGCCAGCGCGGCACGCGGCGCGATGCGCGTGAGTCAGCGCAGGGATAACAGAGCGATGCGCGAGAATCAAGCGCGGCGGCGAGAAACATGGCGGCGCACGCGTGTTGCGTGCGTGCCGCGCGGGCCATCGCGCGCGGCGCATGGACGCGGCGCGCGCCATTGGCTAACGTCGCGCGGTCTGAACCCCCACCTCCATCAACCCGGAGCGCTTCGATGACCGACACGTCACGCTTCAAGAACCGCGCGATGCTCGTGACCGGCGCCTCGAGCGGCATCGGCCGCGCGTGCGCGCACATGCTGGGCCGCGAGGGCGCGCGCCTGATCGCGGCTGGCCGCCGCCGCGACCGGCTGAACGAGGTGGTCGAGGAGATCCGCGCGGCGGGAGGCGAGGCCGCCGCCGTGACCGGCGACGTGCGAGACGAGGCGACCTGCGCGGCGTGGGTGCAGGAGGCGGCCACCCGCTATGGCGGGCTCGACGGGCTCGTGAACGCGGCGGGCGTGCTCGGCCCCGGCAGCGCGTACCAGACCCCGGTCGCGGAGTGGGATCGCATGATGGACTCCAACGTGCGATCGCTCTTCCTGCTCACCAGTGCCGCGGCGCCCGAGCTGATCAAGCGCAAGGGCGCGATCGTCAACATCTCATCGGTCGGGGGCCTTCGCCCCTACGCGAATCTCGCGGCCTACTGCGTGACCAAAGCCGCGGTGGATCAGTACACGCGCTGCGCAGCGCTCGACTTCGCGCCGCACGGCGTGCGCGTGAACGCCGTGAACCCGGGCGTGGTGGTGACCGAGCTCCACACCGTGACCAACGCCGTGCCCGACTACGCGGGATTCCTCGAGCGCTCGAAAGCCACGCATCCGATCGGACGCGTGGGGCAGGCCGAGGAGGTCGCGAGCCTGGTGTGCTACCTGCTGAGCGACGCCGCGGCGTGGATCACGGGCGCGACCATGTCGATCGACGGAGGGCGGGCGCTCGCGAGCGCGCGGTAGGGGCGAGAGGCGCGCGGCCTCGCTCGAGTTCGGGACGGTGCGGAGCTTGTGTCGGCCCGCCTCATCGTTCATGATCGCGTACGCTTGCCAGTGCCGTCTCGCGTAGTCGTCACTCGACGACCAACCCGACGCAGTCCCGTCCGGTTCGATCAAGACACCAGTGTTCCATCGCATCCGGGGGGCTGTGCACCATGGCTCGGCGCAGGACGCATTGGACTGCCGCGGTCGTGGCCTCGATCGTGGCGCTGCTCGTCTCATCGTGCAGTAAGCATTCGCACCCCACCCGGCCCAACCCGACCCAGCCCAACCGCCCGGTCGTGATCCCGGAGACGACGAAGATGCTCGACGCCTCGGACATGGGCGCGCTCGTCTCCGCGACGAGCGACAAGGACACCCTGGTGTTCGACGGCGGCGCGACCCGCATCGCCGCCCTGAAGCCCGGCGATGTGATCGTGAGCGACAGCGGGGAAGGGTTCCTCCGCAAGGTCGTCTCGGTGACGCCCTCCGCCGGGCAGCTCGTCGTCCTGACGGGCCCGGCGGCGCTGACCGACGCGATCACGACCGGCAGCATCAGCATCCACGAGCAGATCCGGGCGAGCCAGCTCAAGGCCATCCGGACGCCCTATGGGGTGGGGAGCTACAAGGTCACGGAGGGGACGGGCGGCTCGATCGTGATCACGATGCAGCACATCGTCGTCAACGACAACGATGCCGATCTGAGCACCGTCAATGACCAGATCGTGGTCGACGGCGATATCGAAATCACTCCGAATTTCCACTTCGACTGCGACATCGTCGACGCGAGCGTGCAGCGGGTGGACACCGGGTTCGATGGGACGATCACGGCCACGCTCACGGCCGGCTACCAGATGGTGGGGTTGAAATTCTCGGGCGAGAAGACGCTCATGACCGTGCCCGCCGGGGCGCTTCGCACTTCCCTCGGCCCGCTGGGAATCGTCGTGGCTCCGGAAGTGGCGATCAAGGTGCGGGGCAGCGTCTCGGTGGGCGCGGCATTTCAGACCACGCTGACTGCATCGAGCGGCTTCTCGGCAAACGTGTTGTATGTCCCCGGGGGCGCCACCTTCTCCGGCGACGCATCGGCGCCGAGCTTCGCGCTGGCTCCCGTCGACCTGTCGGTAAACTTCGACGGAACGCTCGCGGTCGGGCCCGAAATCTCCGCAAAGGTGTTCGGAATCATCGGCCCCTACGTCTACCTGAACACCTTCGGGCAGGTCGAGGGAGATCTGCTTCTGAACCCCTGGCTCACGGTGTACGGCGGGATCGGCGCCGACATCGGGTTGAAACTCGAGCCGCTCAACACGGCCGCCCATGACTACCGGCGAGAGGGAGTCGTGCAGCTACGGCGCATGCTCGCCCAGTCCCCCAGGGCTTGTTTCTCGCTGAGTCCGCCGACGGGTCCGATGAGCACGAACTTTCAGGCCGACGCGACCTGCTCGACCGACGCCCAGGATGCGCCCAATGTTCTCAAGGTGCGCTGGGACTGGGATGACGATCATGCGTGGGACTCGGACTATTCTTCGACGCGAACCGCGTCGCACCTGTTCGGGAGCCCCGGTTCGAAGACCATCCGCATGGAGGTAGTCGACGGCACCGGGCTCGTGGGAGCCACCACCCAGGTCGTCGTGGTCGGGGTCGGTGGCGACAACACGCGGCCGGTGGCGTGCTTCGCCGTCACGCCCAGCTCCGGGACGACGGCCACGAGTTTCGCCGTCGACGCCGTGTGCGCGACCGACGCCCAGGATGCGTCGTCCGCCCTGCAGGTGCGCTGGGACTGGGACGCGGATGGCACCTGGGACACCGCGTATTCCGCGACGAAGACGGCTGCGCATCTCTACTCATCGACGGGGACAAAGACGATCAAGCTGGGCGTGAAGGATTCGGGCGGGCTCACGGACTCCACGACGCGGACGGTCACCGTCACCACCTCGTCGCCGCCTCCCGGCGGGATGGTGCTGATCCCGGCGGGCACGTTCATAATGGGAAGCCCGCTGGACGAGCCCGGCCGGGATTACCTCAATGACGAGACTCAGCACCAGGTCACGATTTCGAAGGCGTTCTACATGTCGGACCATGAAGTGACGCAAGCGGAGTGGCAGGAACTCCTCGGGCCGAAGTATTGGTTCAACGCGGGGGACAATCACCCCACGGACCCTGTGACATGGTTCGACGCCGTGGCGTACTGCAATGCGAGATCGGCGCGTGAAGGGTTTACTCCCGCCTATTCGATCACGGTCATCGACAGCTTTGGGTTCCACATCTCCAACGCCACGGTCCAGTGGAATCAGACTGCCGATGGCTACCGACTTCCGACCGAATCTGAGTGGGAGTACGCCTGCCGGGCAGGGAGCACGACAGCATTCGCCAACGGCCCGATCACGGACACCTTCTGCTCGGATCCGAAGCTCGACCTGATGGGATGGTACTGCGGGAACAGTCAGGACTGGACTCGCGACGTCAAGGGAAAGGCCCCGAATGCATGGGGTCTCTACGACATGCACGGAAATGTCTCGGAGTGGTGCTGGGACTGGGCCGGAAGCTATCCCGGTACCGTGGTCGATCCCACCGGTCCGGCCTCCGGCACAGCACGAATTCGGCGCGGCGGCCATTATTACTTTGGGGCGGAGAGTTGTCGCTCGGCGTCACGCAGCCGCGGTCTGGGGTCCGGAGATGCTTGCAACTGCGGCCAAGGTGTTCGTGTTGTGAGGCCGGCTCCGTAATCTTCCGTCGCGCGGGCTCCGTCTCCCCGCTACTCCACCACCCGATACACCACCCACCGCTGCGAGCCCGCCACCACGTACGGCGCGAGCGCGTCCGCGTGCTGCTTGAAGCGCTCGCCGCCCATGCCCTTCATCGCTTCTTCCCAGTCCGCGAGCGATTCGAAGTAGTACTCGTCCACCACGTGCGACGGCGAGTCTCCGATGTGGCCCACCATCACGCGCCCGCCCTTCGCGCGGCGAAATTCCGAGTGCTCGAACTTGTCCTTGCCCCACGCGCGCATCACGCGCAGCGCGTCCGACTGCTTCCCGAAGACGATGTCGAGATGCCACTGACAGACCAGCATGTGTTCCTCCTGAGGATGAGGCGTAACCGGCCGCGCCCGCTGCGCGGGACGCGCGGCCGCGCAACCCTAGCACCGCGCGCGGGGAGCACGACGATCGAGGCAAAGACGACCCTCCATCGCGGCGCCCCTCGCCGTCCGGCACCCGGCTTGAATCGTGCGGCCCCGGGTGCCATCGTTCTTCCTTGCGCAGGCGTCATGCGGCACGCGAGGGAGTGCTGACCTGTCCGTCCGCACCAGCACTCCCGGTGATTCAATGGCAGGCCGGTCCCGGCGGGCATCGAGGCGGAACGGACCTGAAGCGCGGGTGAGCCTATGGAAGTCGACGACGTTCTTTCCCATTACAGTCTGTTGGAACGGGTCGGCGAGGGCGGCATGGGCGTCGTGTGGAAGGCGCTCGACAGATCGCTCGGACGCACGGTGGCGATCAAGGTTCTCCGCGACAATCTTGCAGCGCAGCCGGAGAGCCTCGCCCGGCTGAGGCACGAGGCCACGACCCTCGCGGTGCTCAACCACCCCGCGATCGTGACCATCTACTCGGTCGAGAGCGCGGGCGACGTTCAGTTCCTCACGATGGAGTGGGTCCCCGGCCGGACGCTGAGGAGTCTGATCCCACCCGAGGGGATGCCGTTCTCCCGTTTTCTCGAGATCGCCCTCCCGATCGTGGAGGGGATCATCGCGGCGCATGAACATGGCATCACGCACCGCGATCTGAAGCCGCAGAACGTAATGATCACGGAGTCGGGGCGCATCAAGGTCCTCGACTTCGGTCTGGCGCTGCACGAGGCGGGCGCGCCGGTCGAACCCGCGAGTGACGCGCCGACCGCTTCCCTGGGCGCAGGGCCGGGGCTCGCGGGCACCCTTCACTACATGTCGCCCGAACAGCTCCGAGGACTGCCGTCCGATCAGCGCTCCGACATCTTCTCCCTCGGTGCCCTGTTCTACGAGATGGTGACCGGCCGGACGCCGTTCGAGGGCGCGGGTGCCATGGAACTGGCGGCCGCGATCCTCAGGGACGCCCCCGTGCCCGTGACCCAGCTCCGGCCGGATCTCCCCGCTCATCTCGACTGGCTGATCCGCTGCTGTCTCGAGAAGGATCCTGCGCGCCGGTTCGGAACAGCGCGGGAGCTGTATGCCGAGCTGGAGGTGTTACACCGCGCCCGGCGCGTCGCGACGGATTCCGAAGGCTCCATCGCAGTGCTCCCGTTCTCCGACATGAGCCAGCTCAAGGACGAAGAGTATTTCTGCGACGGCATCGCCGAGGAGATCGCCAACGCGCTTACCAAAGTGCGAAACCTGCACGTGGTGCCCAGAACCTCCGCAATCCAGTTCCGCAACACGACGATTGCGCTGCGCGAAGTCGGCCGCCGGCTGGGAGTGAAGACGCTCCTCACAGGCAGCGTGCGGAAGGCGGGTGACCGGCTGCGGATCACGGTGACGCTCACGGACGTCGATGACGGCTACGCGTTGTGGTCCGAGCGCTTCGATCGCGAGATGAAGGACATCTTCTCGATCCAGGACGAGATCGCGGACAATGTCGTCCGGGCATTGGCGCTCACGTTGAGCCCGCGCGAGCGCCGCGCCATCCGCAGCGTGTCGACGGTCGTTGCGGAAGCGTACGAGTTCTATCTCCGCGGGCGGAAGATGTTCTACCAGCACAGCGCGCGGGGAATCGCGTTCGCCGGGAAGATGCTCGACCAGGCCATCGCGCTCGATCCCAACTATGCCCTGGCCCACGCAGGCATCGCGGATTGCATGTCCCTGGTGTACATGTATGTCGATGCGAGCGAACAGAACCGCGAGCTGGCCCTGAAGGAGAGCTTGGCCGCGCTTCGGCTCGACCCCGAGCTGGCTCAGGCCCACGTATCGTACGGCGTCGCCTGCGGCCTCTTCGACCGGCACGAAGCGGCCGTGGCCGCGTTCGAGCGCGCGCTGGAGCTGGAGCCACGGCTCTACGAGGCGGACTTCTTCTATGCGCGTGAAGTGTTCATGCACGGAGATCTCGAAAAGGCGGCGCAGCTGTTGGAGCGGGGCTCCGAGGTCCGGCCCGACGATTACCAGGTGGCCGCGCTGCTGGGCCAGGTATACGACGATCTCGGACGCGCGGCCGACGCCCGGGTCATGCGCCGCCGCGCCATCAACAATGCCGACGAGCACCTCAAGGTAAGTCCCGACGATGTCCGCGCGTATTACATGAGCGCCAACGCCATGGTCGCGATCGGCGAGATCGAGCGGGGATTGGAACGGACCCAGCTGGCGCTGCGGCTCGACCCCGGGGATTGCATGGCGCGCTACAACGCGGGGTGCATCTTCGCGATGACGGGCCGGATCGACGAGGCGCTCGACAACCTCGAGAAGAGCGTCGAGGTAGGCAACATCCCTCAGCGGTATTTCCAGAACGACAGCAATCTGAATCCGCTGAGGAGCCACCCGCGCTTCGTTGCGCTGATGGATCTCCTCGAAGCGCGACACCGAAGTCAGGCGGCGGCCCAGGGCGTGGACTGAAGCGCCCGCGCTGCGGGGAAGCCCACGCTTGCCCCCCGCGCCGCGCCGATGGGCATGCGTTCCACTCCGAACTTCCCACTCCATTCGCCCGGACTCCGCGCCGATAACCCCCCGAGCCTATGGACCTTCCACTCTTCCTCTATCCGTCGGCGGCGGGGCTGTCGTTCGCCGCGGCGGCAGTGGCCGCCGGCGCGCCGCTTTTCAGCGACGGGCTGCGGACGCTGCGTCTCAATCGACTGCTCTCCTCCATGAAGGAATCCTCATTGGCAGACACGCTGTCCGGATTCGTTCACGTGCAGGGCGAGGTGTCGCTCGAGAGCCCGCTGTTCTCTCCGCTCTCCGGCGAACCCTGCGCGGGCTTTCGCCTCGAGGTGCGCGGGATCGGCACGCCGGTCATGCGCGCGGCGGAGGTGTACCGCCCGTTTCGGATTGGAGCGGAGGGCGTGACCGCACGCGTTCACGTCACGCACGCACGCTGGGACCTCGCCGAGACGGCGACCCGCGACGTGACTGCGGACGAGCCGCTCACCCAGCATCTCGACGCGCTGCTCGCGAGCGTGCCGGAGGCGCTGTGGCTGCGGCGCACCGGAGCGAAGCTGCGTCTCACCGAGCGCGCGCTCCTCGTGGGCACGCGGTGTCACGTCGTGGGCTACGCGCGCATGGGCAGGGCGCACGATGTCGTGGCCGAAACCGAGCTGGCGCGCACCGGCACCGACGACGCGGTCGTCGTCGCGAGCGCGGCGGGCGCATCGACCGAACCCGAGCTGCGGATCGACTCGGGCGAACACCTGAACTTCCTGCTGGTCTCGGATCACGCGCCCGATCCCGCGCGGCTCGCGATCGCGCGCGCCCGCACGGCGGGCGTGGTGCTGGGGCCCACGCTCAGCCTGCTGGGCATGCTGTATTTCGCGCATACCGCGGACTACCTGCGGTCGCTGGGACCGAGGTGAGGGCATGAGGCTCGACAACGTTTCGTTCTTCGCGGGGTTCTCGCTGCTGGCAGGGCCGTGGCTCTTCGCGCAGGGATTCCGCGACCTGCGGGTCAAGCGCCTGATCCAGAACACGCCAACCGCGCGCATCCGCTCGATGGCGATGGGGCTGGTCGAGATCAGCGGCACGGTCGAGCCGCGCAGCATCCTCACCGCGCCGTTCTCGGCGCGGCCGTGCGCCTACTGGGAGCTCGACATCTCGACGCGGGGCCGGAACAACTCGTGGTCGGTGGTGCACCGCGAGAGCTCTGGCCATCCCTTCGTCCTGCGCGACGAGACCGGATCCGCGCTGATCTATCCGAAGGGCGCGCGCTGCACGCTCAACTTCGGGGTCTCCGAGGAGTGCATCGGGATCAACGTCCCGGAGCCCTACTCCAGCTACATGAAGACGCTCGGGCCCCGGCACCTGCTGTGGCAGATGGGCTCGATGCGTTTCCGCGAGCGCATGCTCGATGCGGGGCAGTCGATCTACGTGCTCGGCACCGCGACGCCGCGCTCGCGCGTCCTCTCGATCGCGGAAGGCGACGAGTTCGCGGCGACCGGCACCGACGGCGGCGGCGCGCAGCACGTCCGCGCGGTGAAGGACGACGCGGTCGCCATCGTGCGGCAGGGCGAAGGCGAATCCACGTTCATCATCAGCGAGCAGTCGGAGCGGATGCTCACGTTCCAGCTCGGCACGCAGGCCCTGCTCAAGCTGGTGGGCGGGCCGATCGCCACGCTGTTCGGACTCGGTTACTGGCTCTACGCGCTCAAGGCGGGCTAGGCGTTCTCAACGACCCGGCCGCCGGCGGCCGGTCAAACCCAGGATGGGAGGTTCGCGATGCACCCTGGAGAAATTCTCGTTACCGTCGTGATCGGCTTCATCGTGGTCGGCACGGTGGGCTACATCGTGTCGATCTACAACAGCCTGGTCGCGATCAAGAACAACATCGGGCGCTCGTGGGCCAACATCGACGTGCTGCTCAAGCAGCGGCACGACGAGCTGCCGAAGCTGGTCAAGACCTGCGAGGGCTACATGCAGCACGAGCGCGCGGTGTTCGACAAGCTGAGCGAGGCGCGCGGGGCGGTGGCGAACGCGCGCAGCGTCGCGCAGCGCGCCGATGGCGAGAACATGCTGACCCGCGCGCTGGGCCAGTTCTTCGCGGTCGCCGAGGCCTACCCGACGCTCAAGGCCGATCAGAGCTTCGTGATGCTGCAGGGGCGGATCAGCGAGCTGGAGAACCAGATCGCGGATCGCCGCGAGTTCTACAACGACACCGTGACCACGTTCAACACGCGCATCCAGCAGATGCCGGACGCGATCGTGGCGAACTGGCTCGCGCTCAAGGCGGCGGAGCTGTTCCACGTCGCGGAGAGCGACCGGCAGGACGTGGAGATCAAGTTCGCGCAAGCGGGCTGACGCCTTTGCGCGTCTTCCGTGAGCCGGGGCTCGCCGCTCGCGCGGCGGGTCCCGGTTAAGCGTTTCGGATCGAAAGCGTGGGCGCGGCGTGGAGGGGAGCCGCGCCGCGTCGGGGCTATTCGAGCACCACCATCTTTCGCGTCACCCTCGCGCCCCCCGCTTCGAGCCGGCAGAAGTAGCAGCCCGCCGGCCAGCCTGCCGTGCGCACCGCCACCTCGTGTGCGCCCGCCTGCCGCCGCTCGCGGTCGATGGGCAGAGCGACGCGACGGCCCTGGAGATCGTAGACCGCGAGCGTCACGATCCCATTCGCAGGCAACGTGAACCGGATCAGCGTGAGCGAGCGCGCGGGGTTGGGGACGATGCGAGCCAGCGCGAGCGGGTGCGTCTCCGGAGTCGTCGGCACATCGACGGTCGGGGCCAACCTGATCGCCGCCAGATTCGGCTGCAGCTGCCCGCCGATCCGATTGAATCGCCCGCCCGCGTACACGGTGTTCCCACTCACCACCAGCGCACGGACTGCAGCGTAGCTACCTTCGTTCACGCGCGGGATCCACGCTGCGATGGCACCGGTCGTCGCATCCACGGCTGCGAGGTAGCTGCGCGCCGAATCGCCCATGAAATGGAAGGCCCCGCCTGCATAGACCGTGGTGCCGCTCACTGCCACGGCATAGACGGCGTTGTCCGGGTTCGGATTCCAGGCGGCGGCGGTTCCGGTTTCTGCATCGAACGCGGCGAGTTCGCTGGGCGGCTGTCCACCGAAGAAATTGAAGGACCCGCCCGCGTACACCGTGCTCCCGCTCACCGCCAGGGCGCTCACGACCGAGTTCGCGTTCGGGTTCCAGGCGGTCGCGATGCCGGTGGTGGCATCCAGAGCTGCGATGCCGCTGTGCGGTTGTCCATTGACGGAGCTGAAGTATCCGCCCGCGTAGACCGTGCTCCCGCTCACCGCCAGGGCGCTCACCTCCGAGTTCGCGTTCGGGTTCCAGGCGGTCGCGAATCCGGTGGAGGCATTCAGCGCTGCGATGCGGCTGCGTGCCTGCCCGCCGATGGTGTCGAAACTTCCGCCGGCGTAGATCGTGCTGCCGCTCACCGCGAGAGCAGTGACGTACGAGTCCGCGTTCGGATTCCAGGGCGTTGCCGCCCCGGTCGCGACATCCAGCGCGGCGATGCAGTTGCGCGGCTGCCCGCCGATGCTGGTGAATTGCCCGCCGGCGTAGACCGTGCTCCCGTCCACAGACAGGGCCTGGACGAGGCCGTGCAGATTCGGATTTGGGTTCCATGCGGTGAGGGTTCCAGTCGCGGCATCCAGAGCCGCGATGCAATTGCGTGCCTGTCCGCCGATGGTGTTGAAGCTTCCGCCGACGTACACCGCGCTCTCGCTCACGGCCAGCGCGTACCCGAAGGCGTAAGCATCGCCGCCAGCGTTCGCATTCCAGGCGGTGGCGGTTCCGGTCGTGGCATCCAGCGCGGCGACGATGTTGCGTTCCTGCCCACCGATGCTCCAAAACGTCCCGCCGGCGTAGATCGTGCTGCCGCTCATCGCGAGAGCATAGACGCCTCCCTCAGCAGCCGGATTCCAGGCGGTGGGGGCTCCAGTCGCGACATCGATTGCGGCGATGCCATTGCGGGTCTGCCCGCCGATGGTGCTGAAGCCCCCGCCCACGTAGATCGTGCTCCCGCTCAGCAGCAACGCATCGACCTCGCCGCCCGGGTTTGGGTTCGGGTTCCAGGCGGTGGCGGTTCCGGTCGTGGCATCCAGCGCGGCGAGGCCGTTGCGTGCCTGCCCGCCGATGCCGGCGAAGTACCCGCCGACATAAACCGTGTTCCCGCTGACCCACAGGGCGCCGACGCGGGTAAAGGGGGCCCAGCCGTTCGCGTTCGGGTTCCAGGCGGTGGCGGCTCCGGTCGTCGCATCCAGCGCTGCGGCGCAGTTCCGCGCCTGGCCGCCGATGCCGGTGAAGTACCCGCCCGCGTAGACCGTGCTCCCGCTCACCGCCAGCGCGGTGACCAGGCCATTCGGGTCCGGATACCAGGCGGCCGCAGTTCCGTCCGCCACATCCAGGGCGGCAAGGGAGGCGTGGCCGGTCCCGCCGATGATGGAGAACGCGCCTCCGGCGTAGACCCTGTCCCCGCTCGCGGCCAGGGCGTGGACCGTGGAGTTTGCGCCCGGATTCCATGCCGAGACGCTCCCATCCGCGAGGACATGGGCGATGTTTGCGCGAGGCTGTCCTCCGACCGAGGTGAATGCGCCCCCGATGTACCAACCGCCCGTGCCGTCCGGGATGGTCGCGTAAACCGACCCATCCACCTTCGGGAAAGGCCGGAGCACTTCGCCGCTGGTTGCGCTCAAGGCGGCGCCCCCGCCGGTCGGCGGCCCGACGGTCGTGAAGCTGCCCCCTATGTAGAGTGTGCTGGCACTTCGCGCGAGCGACAGAACATAGCCGTTCGTCACCCAGAATGAGGGGTCCACCGCTTGGGCCGCGACTGGCGCGACTCGGAATGCCAGCGCGGCGACGACAATCCAGATCAGAACATCGCGTGCGCGGCTGAAGTCCAAAGCAGGGCTGGACTCCATGTGGGCCGGGAGTGTTGCGTTCGGGGCGGCCCAAGAATTCGACGTCCCAGGGGTTTCGAGGGCGGCCAAGCCAACCTCTTCGGACGCCCTGAATCGTGGCGGCCACCGCGGCGTCCTGCCGCGGCCGCAGTGCGGACGGGAGCCCGCCCGCACGTCGCGGAAGCTAACGCCCGCCCGGTTTCCGCACCAGCGCGATTCCGCATTTCAGATTGTGGGTCGAGCCCCGCGCGCTTTGCTAGCATGCGCGCATGACCATCCCCGCGCCGCCGCTCGATACGGAATCCGCCCCGGCCGGCGACCCGTTCCTGCGCTACCGCCTGACGTCGCTGCCGCTGTTCGTCGTGCCGATGACCGCGGCCGGCGCGCTGATCGCCACCCTCGCGACGCGTTCGCACGACGCGGCGCGCTCGGGGTTGCTCATGCAGGGCACGCTGTTCGGTTTCTACGCGGCGGTCGCGCTGTGGGCGTACGTCGAGTCAAGCCTCGCGGAGACGGGCCCCGCCCCGCATCGCATGTTCGGGCCCCTGCCGCGCGGCGCGCACGCGCTCGAGGGCCTCGGCGTCACGGTGCTTCATCTCGTCTTCGAGCTGGCGCTCGCGGTGACGCTGCTCGTCCTGGTCGCGACCCGATGGCCGGAGGTCGCACAGAAGATCTTCGATCGTCTCGCGGTCGTCGACGTCGTCGGCCGCGGGCTCGGCCCGATCGCGCGCGCGATCGCGTTCACGACGCTCGTCCTGCTGGGGCCGGCGACGGAGGAGTTCGTGTTCCGCGGCGTGATCTTCCATCGGATGGCGGCGCGATGGGGGATGTGGCGCGGGCTCCTGTTCTCGAGCCTGATCTTCGGGATGCTCCACGGCGAGCGCGCGCTCGGCGCCACGTCGTTCGGCGTGCTGATGGCGCTGCTGTATCTGCGGAGTGGATCGCTGGTCGTCCCCACGCTCTGCCACGCCGTGAACAATTTCGTGCCGTGGGTGGTGGAGACGATGGATCGCGCTTCGCCCAAACAGATCGACGTGAGCGATCTCATCGCGCATTCCCAGGGCTGGCTCCCGATCCTGGGCGTCACCGCGGCGTGCGTGCTGCTCTACGACGTGCGCCGCTGGCCGGCTCGCGACACGCGACCGCCGTGGCCGGCGGCGGCCGGCGGAGCGGAGCCCTAGAGTATCTTCGGGCTCGCGGTGTGGTGCGCCGCCCCGCCGCCGTGACCGTGCCCCCCGCTCCGCACGGCGGCCTCGCCCGAGCGCGCAAGGCGGCCGTGTGCCCGGACTTCCGGGTCAAGCCCTTGCCGGGATCTGCCGAAAACCAGGAACGCGTCCCCCTCGGCGGCTTCGAACCTGTCCGACCGAGTGCGCGTGCTCCGCAACGGGGCAGCGCCGGAGACTTCCGTGGGCGCCACCGAAATCGTGCTGGTCGTCGACGACGAGTCGGCACTCCGTATCATCCTCTCCAGGCTGTTGTCGGGGATGGGTTGCGGGGTCGCGAGCGCGGGCTCCGCGGACGAGGCGCTCCCCCTGCTGGATGGACCCGCGGTCTCCCTGGCGCTCGTGGACATCGTCCTCCCCGGGATGAACGGCATCGAGCTCCTCGGACGCATCAAGCAGAAATGCCCCGATACCGAAGTCATCGTGATGACCAGCCATGCCTCGATCAAGACGGTGGTCGAGGCGCTCCGCATGGGTGCCTACGATTACCTTCACAAGCCGTTCGAACTGGATGAGGTGACCGCGACCGTCTCGCGCGCCCTCGAGCGACGCCGGCTCTCGCTCCACAACCGCGAGCTCGCCGAGACCAAGGAGCGCCAGAATCAGCAGCTGGCTGTGGCCGTGAGACGGCTGGCCTCGCTCAACGTCGCGGGGATCGGGCTGGGCGCCCTGGATTCCGTTCCCGAAATCCTCGACACCTTCATCGATCTCCTGGTCGCGGAGCTGGACGTCGAGCGCGCCTCCGTCATGCTGACCGACGCGACCGGCGATCACCTGCGGATCGCCGCCGCGCGCGGAATCAGCGAGGACATCGCGCGCACCGTCGTGGTCAGCCCGGGCGAGGGCATCGCGGGCCAGGTCTTCGAGAGCGCGCAGCCGATCTTCGTGGCCGACACGCGCGCCGATCCACGCACGCGCGGGACCGCGCGCGCGGACCTCGGCTCGACCTTTCTCTCGGCCCCCATCTTTCTCAGCGTGCCGATCAAGTCGAGGGGCCGGGTGCTGGGCGTCGTCAATCTCACCAACCGCCGCTCGCAGGTGCCCTTCGACCAGGACGACGCCACGTTCGTGTCGGGGCTGTGCGGCCAGGTGGCGGTCGCGATCGAACGCGCTCGGCACTCCGAGCGTCTCGAGGAAACCATCCGCCAGCTGCGGGCGACCCAGGACCAGCTGATCGCATCGGAGCGCGTCAACGCGCTGGGCGAGATGGCGGCGGGTGTCGCCCACGATTTCAACAACATCCTCAACGGAATTCTGGGGCGGGCGCAGCTGCTGCTGCGGGCGGCGGAGGGTGCCACCGCGTCCTTCGAATTGAAGCCTCACTTGCAGATGATCGAAACGCTCTCGCTCCAAGGGGCCGATACGGTGCGCCGCATCCAGGACTCCGCGAGCATCCGCCGGAGCGGCGCGACCGCGGCCCTCGATCTGAACGCTGCGGTGCGACTCGTGGTGGACCTGACCCGGCCCAAGTGGCAGCAGGAGCCGGAGGCCCGGGGCGTGCACGTGGAGGTGAGCCTCGATCTCGAGACCGTGCCGATCACGGTGGGCAATACCCTCGAGATCGTGCAGGTCCTCTCGAACCTCCTGTTCAACGCGCTGGAGGCGATGCCCACCGACGGCCGCATCACGATTCGCACGCGCGATGACGGCGAGTGGATCCGGCTCGAGGTGGCGGACACAGGAGTGGGGATGAGCCATGAAACGCGCGAGAAGCTGTACCAGCCGTTTCACACGACCAAGCCTTACGGCCACGGCATGGGATTGAACGTCGTCAGCGGGATCATCCAGCGGATGGGCGGCACGATCAAGGTCGAGAGCGAGGAAGGCGTGGGAACGACCTTCACCATTCGACTGCCCGCCCGGGCGCCCGCGCTGGCCGCGTCGACCGGAGCGGACCCCGCGGTCTCGGGCCCGGGGATCGCCGCGCGTGTGTTGGTCGTCGACGACGAGGAGTACAACCGCGCGTATTACCAGGATTGCCTCGCGCTGGATGGCCATCGCGTCACGGCCGCGGCGAGCGGCGCCGATGCGCTCGCCGCGCTCGACCACGAGGCGTTCGACGTTCTCCTCACCGACGTGAGCATGCCCGGCATGTCGGGCTGGGATCTGGTGGCCGCGGTTCGGGATCGCGGTCTGGCCATCACGGTCCTGTTGATCAGCGGCTGGGGCGCTCAGGCGGATGACCCGCGCGTTCGCGACCTGGGCGTGGCCGAGGTGCTCTCGAAACCGCTCGACGTCGAGGACTGCCGTTCGGCCGTGCAGCGCGCGCTCCGCCACGTCGTGGGCGGAGCGGCGAGCGGCCGCGCCCCGTCGCGGGTCCGCTAGTCCCTTCCGCGCGCGATCACGTTGGCGGGCGGCCGCGCCGGCTTGCCGGGCGGCGCCTCGCGCCGCGGCAGCTCGCCACGCTTCGCCATCGGCGTCTCGTCGAGCGCGAGCTGCAGCACCTGCTCGATGCGATCGACCGGCGCGAAGATCATGTGCGAGCGGATCTCGACCGGCACCTCCTCGAGTTCGCCCTGGTTCTCGCGCGGGAGGATCACGGTGGTGATCCCGGCGCGGTGCGCGCCCAGCACCTTCTCCTTCACGCCGCCGATGCGCAGCACCCGGCCGCGCAGCGTGATCTCGCCGGTCATCGCGATTCCGGCGCGCGCCCTGCGGCGGGTGAGCAGGCTCACGATCGCGGTGCACAACGCGATGCCGGCCGACGGGCCGTCCTTGGGGATCGCGCCCGCCGGCAGGTGAACGTGGATGTCGGATTTCTCGAAGAAGCCGGGCTCGATGTCCAGCTCTTCAGCGTGCGAACGCACGTAGGACAGCGCGGCCTGCGCGCTCTCCTTCATGACATCGCCGAGCTGTCCGGTGAGCAGCAACTGCTTGGAGCCCGGCATGAGCGTGGCCTCGACCATCAGCACCTCGCCTCCGGAGGGCGTCCACGCCAGGCCGAACACGGCGCCCGGCGCGTCGAGCCGCGAGGCGATCTCGTGCTCGATCCGCTCCGGGCCGAGCAGCTCGCGCACGCGCTCCGGCCCGATCTCGCGCGGCGGCGCCTTGCCCTCGGCGAGCGCCATCGCCGTCTTGCGAAGCAGGTTCGCGATCTCGCGCTCGAGGTTGCGGAGCCCGGCCTCGCGCGTGTACTCGCGCATGATCTTGAAGAGCGCATCGTCGGTGAAGGTGGTCTCGAGCGACTCGAGCCCGTTCTCGCGCACCGCCTTCGGGATCAGGTGGCGCTTCGCGATCTCGAGCTTCTCGTTGTCGGTGTAGCCGGACAGCTCGATGATCTCCATGCGATCGCGCAACGCCGGCGGCACCGGATCGAGGTAGTTGGCGGTGGTGATGAACAGCACCTGCGAGAGATCGAACGGCACGTCGAGATAGTGATCCATGAACGTCGCGTTCTGCTCGGGATCGAGCACCTCGAGCAGCGCGCTCGACGGATCGCCGCGGAAGTCGGCGCCCAGCTTGTCGATCTCGTCCAGCATGAACAGCGGGTTGCGGGTGGCGGCGCGGCGGATGCCGCGGATGATGTTGCCGGGCAGCGCGCCGATGTAGGTGCGGCGGTGGCCGCGGATCTCCGCCTCGTCCCGCACGCCTCCCAGCGACTGCCGCACGAACTTGCGTCCCAGCGCGCGCGCGATCGAGCGGCCCAGCGAGGTCTTGCCGGTCCCGGGCGGGCCGACGAAGCACAGGATGGGCGTGCGCGCGTCCTTCTTGTAGCGGCGCACCACCAGGTACTCGAGGATGCGCTCCTTGATCTTCGTGAGGCCGTAATGGTCCTCGTCGAGCACCGCGCGCGCGTGCTTCGGGTCGAGGTCGTCCTCGGTCGTGAGCGCCCACGGCATCTCGCACAGCCACTCGAGGTAGGTGCGCGACACCGTGTACTCGGCGGCCTGGGGCGGCATGCGCTGCAATCGCGTCAGCTCGCGGTCCGCCTCCTTGCGCACCTCGGGCGGCATCGCGGCCTTCTCGATCTTCGTCTTGAGCTCCTCGATCTCGTGCTGCGATTCGTCGCTCTCGCCCAGCTCCTTGCGAATCGCCTCCATCTGCTGGCGCAGCAGGAATTCCTTCTGGTGCTGGTCGATGGACTCGCGCACCGTCTCCTGGATCTGCTGCCCGACTTCGAGCACCTGCAGCTCGCGCGCGAGGATCTCGGTGAGCCGCATCAGGCGCACCTTCACCTCGAGCGCCTCGAGCAGGCGCTGCTTGTCCTCCGACGGGAGGTCGAGCAGCGATGCGATGAAGTCCGCGACCCGCCCCGGCCCCTGCTGGGTGCGCGCCGCGACCGCCGCCTCGTCCGGGACGTTGGGGGTGAGCTGCACGACCCGCTCGAACTGGGCGATGACGGTCTTGACCAGGGCCTCGGTCTCGACGTCCTCGACGACCTGCTCCGCGAGCGTCGTGACCCGTGCCTTGAGGTAGGGATCCTCGCCGAGCAGCCGGTCGACGCGCACGCGAGCGGTGCCCTGGATCAGCACCGAGAGCCGGTCCTCCGCGACCCGCACCATGCGTACCACGGTGCCGATCGTGCCCACCTCGTGCAGGTCCGCGCCGGCCGGCTCCTCGAGGCTGCCGTCCTTCTGCGCGATCACGGCGATCGTGCGATCGCCGGCCATCACGTCGTTGAGCAGCATGATGCTCTTCGGGCGGCCGATGTTGAGCGGGAGGATCGCGAGCGGGAAGAGCACGGTGTGCCGCACCGCGAGCACCGGGATCTCGCGCGTCGAAGGCGGGTCGCCGAACACGAGCCCGGCGGGCAGGGTCGGCCCCGCCGTCGGCTTCGCGGCGCCCTTGTTCGCAGGGGCCTCCCGCTTCGCGACCTTCGCGTCCTTCTTCGCGCGGCGTGGCATCAGTGCGCCTTCTTCTCGTGGACCGGCACGCGCGTGGAACCGGTCACCTTCACCGGGCGCACGTGAATCTCGAGCAGCCCGTCGCGGAAGTGCGCCGTGATGCTGTCGGCGTCGGCTTCCCACGGCAGATCGATCGTGCGGTGGAAATCGCCGAAGTAGATCTCGGCGCGATGATAATGGGCGGCGCCCGGCTCCTGCGGCGGATTGCGCCGTCCGCTCACCTCCAGCGTGCGGCCGCGGAGCGTGAGCCGCACGCTCTGCTTCGGCACCCCGGCGAGCTCGAGCAGCACCCGGGCGGAAGTCTGGGACACCACCAGGTCCGCGGCCGGCGACCAGGTGGGCTCCGCGAAATGGGAGGCCGGATGGCGGCGATACACGAGGTCGCGGAACAGACGCTCGACCTCGCGCTGCAGGTTCTCGAGCGGATCGTCCGAGTATCGGGTCATGGCAGGTCTCGTGTTGGCCCGGGCTAGTACCCCTGCGTCCAGGTGTGGACCGTTCCGGTGATGGTGAGGCTGGTCAGCCGGCAGCTCTCGAGGAATGCGCCCGAATTGGGCCACCCGTGCTTGCCGCACGCGCACTGCAGCCGTCCGTTGGGCTTCTCGGTCACGGCGCACGGCTTGCCGTCGTGCGTCTTGCAGAAGGGGCACATGGGGATTTCGACCTCCGTGGAAGGCTGACGCGCAGCATAGCGCAGCGCGGCGCGAAGCCCCAAGCGGGGCGCGACGACGCGGCCGCGCCCTAGTCGATCGGGATCTTCTCGCGCCTGAGCGTCTCCATGATCCGCGGCAGGAACGGCCCGGCCGCGTCGGATGGATCGAACAGCCGCTTCGGGGGCGGCGCGCGCAGTCGCCAGTAACGGTAGTCCACGATCGACGTCATCCCGATCTGCACCTGCTCGATCCGCACGCGCTTCGGCAGCCACTCTGCGCCGAAGCGAATCGCGTCGAGCAGCTCGTAGCGCTTGACCGGGCGCAGATCGGCGTCGGCGAACTCGATCCGCGCGATCAGGCCGCGCCCGCGGTCGATCGCCATCACCAGCCGGCCATAGCCCAGGTTCTTGCGTAGCGAGTCGGTGGCGGGCAGCGCCACGATCCAGAGCGTGTCCTGCGAGCCCGCGCCGCCCGGCGGACTCGGCGCTCGGAACCGGTAGTGTGCGGTGGGTATGAAGCCGCGCGCGTCCTCGAAGCTCATGGTGGTGCCCGGGACCAGCAGCCGCGGGCCGGCGGTCCCGATCGGCCACATGCGCTTCATGGAAGGGAGGTAGAGCCAGGTCGAGTCGGCCTGGTCGCGAGCATCGAAGCGCATCAGCAGCGTCGCGCCCGCCATGTTCTCGGGGCGGTCGAACGTGTACATCACGTGGCACGCGTCGGGCTGGTCTGCGAACACGCCCCAGGTGGAGCGTTCGAGGGTCTGGCCGCCCGCGTACGTCGATCGCACCTCCATCCGCAGCGCGCGCGGCGTGCGGCGAAACGCGCGCTCCAGATCGCGCATCACGCGCACCGCGCCGGTGTCGGACTCGGCCGGAGCGGCGTGCGCGCGCCCGGGCAGCGCGAGCGGCGCGAGCAGCGCGAGCGCGATGGCGATCGCCCTGAGGCCGCGCACCAGCCATGGCATGTAGACCAGCGTCGCGGCGTAGCAGCCGAACATGGCGGCGGCGAGCAGCAGCCCGAGATTGCGATTGGGCGGGATGCGCGAAAGCGTGAGCGCAAGAAACCCGAGCGTGACCACCAGCGCGTTCCAGCGGATCGCGCGCCCGGTGCGGCCGAGCGTCGCCTCGAGCGCGGCGCGCGGATTCTCGCGGCGGGCGGACTCGATGCGGTGCTGATAGACGAAGTGGAGCGCGAAGTCCACGCCGACTCCCACCGCGAGCCCCGCGAACATGCTGGTCGCGATGCCGAGCGGCATGCCGGCGTATCCCATCACGCCGAACAGCACGAGCGCGGTCGCGCTCACCGGGGCCAGCGCGATCCAAGCTGCGCGGCCGCGGGGGTAGACCAGCCACAGCAGCAGCCCGATGCCGAGCAGGCTCCAGCCGATCGAGCGCAGCTGGTTGTCCACGATGGCGCGCACCACCTCGAGCGCGACCGGCAGGTCGCCGCTGAATCGCGCCCGCACGCCGGAGCCCGCGAGCAGCGGCGGCAGCGCGAGCGCCAGATCGCGGCGGAGCGAATCCGCGCGCCGGTAGTTCGGGCTGTTGACGAAGATGCGCGCGCGGGCGCGCGATCCGTCCCCGGTCACGAGCTGCCGGAGCCCCGCGCCGTCGGGTGAGGATTGCGCGATCGCTGCCAGCTCTCCCAGCCGGCCCGCGTCCCGGAAGGGCAGCGAATCGCCCGGCGCGATCGCGCGCGCGATGGTTGCGAGCGGATCCAGGTAGGTGAGCACGCCGCCGACGTGGGGCTCCCGCCGCGCCGCGCGCGCGACCGACTCCATCAACGCGGCTCCGGAGGGCGATGCGAAGCGCCCGGGCTCGGCCTCGAGCACGACGTCGAAGCGATAGCTCCCCCAGAAGCGCGCGTTGATGTCGTGGTCGGCCTCGACCAGCGGCGCGCGCGGATCGAAGTTGTCCATCCATGCGTCCTGCACCCGGAGCCGGAACGGCCCGGGCGCGCAGAGCGCGAGCGCCAGCAGGCCGAACGCGAAGAACCGCCCCGGCGCACGCGCGACCGCCGATTCGAACGCCGTGAGCGCGTGCAGGTCGCGCGCGGGACCGAGGCGCACGGTCCTGAACCACGCGAGCGGAAGCAGCATCGCGAGCGCCGGCATGAAGCTGAACGAGAGCAGCATCGCGAGCAGGATGCCGGCGCCGGCCGCCAGGCCGAAGGCGCGCAGCGGCTCGATCGAGGCGCTCAGGAACGACAGGAAGCCGATGGCGGTGGTGACCGCGGAGCCGATGATCGGCCAGCGCACGTCGCCGAGACCCGCGAGCATCGCCGCGCGCAGCAGCTCGCGCGTGGCCGCGCCCGAAGCGTTCGACGCAGCGTGCGCGGCCAGCTCGTCCTGCACGCGCTCGAGCACGTGAATCTCGTCGGTGATGGCGGTGGACATGAGGATCACGGGGAGGATGGTGGTGACGAGCGTCACCGGAATCCCGAGGTGGCCCATCGCGCCGAAGGTCCAGGCCAGCACCACCAGCGCCTCGACCATCGGCAGCACGCAGCCCGCGACCGAGCGCAGGCTCACGAACAGGAGCAGCGCCATGAGCGCGGTCATGATCGGCACGAAGGTCGAGAGATCGCCCCACACCATGCCGCCCAGCTTCACCTCGGCGGCGAGCGGCCCGGTGACGCGCAGGTCGAACTCGCGCGTGCGATGCTCGCCCGCCCAGCGCTCGAGCCGCGCGATGAACGCCGCCCGATTCGCCTCGCGCGCGAGCGGAACGACGATGACGGCGGCGCTCCCGTCGCGCGCGAGCAGCAGGCCGCTCGCGACCGGCTGCTCGCGGAGGCGGACGATCTGCGCTGCGCATTCCGCGGAATCCACCGGCACGCCGTCGAGCAGCGAGCCGACCGCGATCGCGCCCCGATCGTTGCGCACATCGAGCAGGGAGGCGATCGAGCGCGTGCGCGGCCCGCTCGCGCCATCGATTGCGGCCAGCCCTCGGTGAGCCACGGCCACCAAGCGCAGGCCGGCCGGCGAGTCGAGCGGCGGGCCCCCCGGGCGCGCGCTCACCAGCACGATCGCCTGCTGCGGATCGTCGAACGCGATCGCGTCGGCGGCGCTCGCGTCCACCGTGGCGTTCCCGGTCGGATAAATAGACGCGCCGTCTGCGCGCAGCTCGAGCCGCCGCAATCCCAGCCCGAGCGCGAGCGTCAGCAGGAGCGTGACGATCACCCAGCGCAGCGGCTGGGCGAGCGCGGCGGCCGTCAGTCGCGTCATGCGGCGCCGTCAGAGCGCGAGGCCGACCCGGGCGACGACCTCGCGCTGAATCCCGTTCGCGCGCGCGATGCTCGCGAACACCTCCGCGCCGCGGGTGCGATGCCGCGGCCGTTCCGGGTCGCCGAAGTCCACGCGGTAGAGCCCGAAGCGGCCCTTGAATCCGTCGGCCCACTCGAAGTTGTCGAGCAGCGACCAGTGGAAGTAGCCCAGCACCCGCACGCCGCGGTCCATCGCCCGCCCCACGTGCAGCAGGTATTCGACCATCGCGCGCGAGCGGAACGAGTCGCGCGCGTCCGCGAAGCCGTTCTCGGTGACGAGCACCGGCACGCCGGCGCGCGCGACGCGCAGCAGCGCGCGCTCGATCCCGGCCGGGTAGATCTCCCAGTCGAGGTCGGTCTTCTCGGCGCCGCGGCGCGTGACGTGCGGGTCGGGCGCGAACATGCGCACCTTCCAGCGCGTGTAGTAGTTGAGCCCGAACCAGTCGAGGCTCTTCTCGAGCTCCGGAACGTGGCGCCGCACCGGCCGCGCGCCGGGAATCGAGAGCGCGATCTCGCCGGTGACCGCGGCCGAGATCACCGCATCGTTGAACACCGCGTTCTCGAAGTGCGCGCGCAACCCGTCGAGCGGGAACCACCAGCGGTCGGCCTCGAGCTGCGGGCAGTGCTTCGCGAAGCCCACCCGCGCCGCGAGCCCGTCGCCATCGGCGTCGGTGCGGTCCTCCTCGTGGAGGATGCGATAGGCGTGACCGTGGGCCTCGAGCTGGTGCGCGATCACCACCAGCGCTGCGCTCTCGTCGTGCTCGCCGGGTGGCCACACGCCCTCGGACCAGCCGCGGAAGGCGAACACCTCGGGCTCGTTCACGGTGCACCACCAGTCCACCTCGCCGCCGAACTCGCGCGCGCAGAAGCGCACGAACGCGCAGAAGTGTCCGACCGTCTCGTGGTTCTCCCAGCCGCCACGATCCGCGATCCAGAGCGGGTTCGTGAAGTGGTGGAGCGTGACCATCGGCAGGAGCCCGTGACGCTTGAGCGAGGCGAGCACCGCGTGGTAGTGGGCGACCGCGCCGGGATCAAAACGCCCGCGCTCGGGCTCGATGCGGCTCCACTCGAGCGAGAGCCGGTGCGCGTTGTGGCCGTCGGCTTGCGCGAGCGCGAAGTCCTGGTCGAAGCGCTCGTAGTGACGGCACGCCGCGCCGCTCAACGCGCCGCCGTGGATCTTCCCCGGCAGCTGCTCGAAGCGCCACCAGTCGTTGAGCGTGTTCCCGCCCTCGACCTGGTGAGCCGAGGTCGCGGCGCCCCACAGGAACCCATCGGGAAAGCGGCGGACCAGATCGCTCATGCGGGCGTCACACCGGGCGCAATTGCAGCTCGAGCGCGAAACGCAGCATGGAACGACGGCGGCTTGGGCATCGTCGCCTCCTGTGTGCGGCCTAGACCTGAGTCCCGCATCATGCGTGCGCGCCGCATCGCGTCGCGCAGGGTAACATGGCGCCGTGCGCCCCATCGCGGTCCATCTCGACGAAGGCTGGAGGCGGCACGCGGACCCGGCCTGGCTGGAGGGCTGGACGCCGCGCGCGTTCGAGCTTGCGGGCGGCGTGACCGAGGTGGTGGCGTTGGGGGAGGGCCCGCCGCTGCTGCTGCTGCCGCCGCTGCCGGGATACAAGGAGGTGTTCGCCCCATGCGCGCGGCTGCTCGCGCGGCGCTTCCGGGTCGTGACGTTCGATCTGCGCGCACGCTTCGACCGCCGCCCTCGCTGGGAGGCGCTGCTCGACGATCTCGATCGCGTGGCCGATGCTTTCGCGCCGGGCGCCGCGATCGTGGTGGGGCATTCGCTGGGCGGCGCGCTCGCGCAGCGCCGGGCGCTCGCGCGGCCAGAGCGCGTGCGCGCGCTCGTCCTCTCGAGCGCTTTCGCGCGCGTGACCACGCCGCGCGGGCACTGGCGATCGCGTTACGTCGATCAATTGCTCACGCTGGCCGCGCTGCGATGCCTGCCCGAGCGCCGCGCGCTCGCGTACGCGCGGGGCCTCGCCGCGCGATCGGGCTGGGTGTTCGATCCGCAGTGCGACGATCGCGTGCTCGCGTTCGTGCGCTTCGCGGTGCGGCGCGTGCCGCTCGCGCTCGCCGCCGCGTGCGTGAGGCTCGCGATGGACCACGACGCCCGATCCGATCTGCCGCGCATCGCGTGCCCGACGCTGGTGCTGGCCGGCGAGCGCGAGAGCGCGTTCGTGCGCGACGCGGCGGACGAGCTGGTGAGGCTGATTCACGACGCACGGCTCGCGATCTCGCCCGGCGCGGGACACCTGCACCCGCTCTCGAACGCGGCGTGGTTCGCGGAGACGATCGCGGCGTGGGTGGGGGCGGGTGTGGGGGTGGGATCGAGTGCTCTCATGCTGTGATAGGCTGAGGCCATATCCGCGATGCGTGCGTCACACTCCGTGACGCGGGGCTCGCCGATGCTCCGCGCTATGCAGCGAGCCCCGGCTGCGGCCCGGGAGGGGGAAGCGATGGTCTTTCACGGAGTGCGACTGCCCGAGGACGAGATTGCGGCCCTGTGCAGGCGCCACCATATCCGCAAGCTTTCGCTGATCGGCTCGATCTTGTCGGACAAGTTCCGGCCCGAGAGCGACGTGGATGTGTTGGTGGAGTTCGAGCCGGGAAAGACTCCAGGGCTGGATTTCTATGGCATCGAGATCGAGATGAGCAACTTGCTGGGCCGTCCCGTCGATCTCAACACCCGCAAGAGCTTGGGTCGGGACTTCAGGGATCAGGTACTGGCCGAGGCACGGACGCTCTATGCCCAAGAATGACGCGGACCGCGTGCGCCATATGCTCAGGGCGGCGCGCGAGGCCGTTGAGTTGGTGAGGGGCAAGTCGCAACAGGATCTCGAGCAGGGTCGTCTCCTGCAACTGGCGATCCTCCGATTGCTCGAGGTGGTGGGTGAGGCGGCGCGGCAGGTTTCGCCGGACGTTCAACGACTACACGCTCAGATTGAGTGGCCGAAGATCGTCGGCATGCGCAATCACTTGATTCACGGATACGCCGACGTCGACTTGGACATCGTCTGGCAAGTGCTCACCGTGGACCTGCCGCGCATCATCCCGCAATTGGAGAGAATTCTCTCATCCGAGAAACCGGGATGACCGCATACGCGGAGGTTGCTGCCTCGGAGTTCAATTGACAGCGCGATCGGAGGATCCACGCCCGAGGTCGTGATTGGCGCGCCGCTCGGTTAATCGCGGCGGTTGCCCAATCGCATTGCCCCCGCCCGTGACGCTCCCTCCGCACGCGTGATAGCGTGCCCGCAATGTCCACGCAGGCGCCCCCCGAGACCTTCGCCTCCCGCTTCCGCTCGCTCCGCCATCGCAACTTCCGCCTGTTCTGGCTCGGCCAGCTGATATCGCTGGTCGGCACCTGGATGCAGGCGGTGGCGCAGGGCTGGCTCATGCACCGGCTCACGTCTTCGCCCTTCATGCTGGGCATGCTCGGCTTCTTCCAGTTCCTGCCGGTCACGTTCCTCTCGCTGTGGGCAGGCGTGGTCGCGGATCGCATGGACAAGCGCAAGCTCATCCTCATCACGCAGACCTGCGCGCTGCTGCAGGCGGTGGCGCTCGCGGCGCTGGTGACGACCGGGGTGGTGCGGCCGTGGATGGTGCTCGCGCTCGCTTTCGTGTTCGGCATGTTCAACGCGTTCGACCTTCCGGCTCGCCAGTCGTTCCTGATCGAGATGGTGGGGAAGGAGGACCTCTCGAACGCGATCGCGCTCAACTCGGCGGCGTTCAACACCGCGCGCGTGATCGGGCCGGCGTTCGCGGGCATCCTGGTGGCCACCATCGGCGAGGGCGGATGCTTCTGGCTCAACGCGCTCTCCTACGTCGCGGTGCTGATCGGCCTGTGGCGCATGACGCCGATGGCGCACGCCGCGCACGCGCGCCCGGCCGCGGCCACGCTCATGGACGGCGTGCGCTACGCGTGGGGCGTGAGCTCGATCCGCAACCTGCTGCTGCTGCTCGCGGTGTGCGCCGGCCTCGGCTTCCAGTACATGGTGCTGCTCCCGGTCTACGCCCGCGACATCCTGCACGGCGGCCCGCAGGCCTACGGCCTCATGGTCTCCGCGTTCGGAGTCGGCTCGCTGCTCTCGGCGGTGGGGATGACGCGGCGGCTCGACCGCTGGGACCTGCGGCGCAACCTGCTGATCGGCCTCGCGGCGGGCGGGATCGGCATGGCTGGCTTCGCGTGGTCGCGCGCGATGCCGCTCACGCTGGTGATGGGATTCCTCGCGGGCTTCGGGCTCATCCTCTACGTCGCGAGCACCAACATGCTGCTGCAGCACACCACGGATGACAGCTACCGCGGCCGCATCATGAGCCTCTACACGCTGATGTTCGTCGGCACCGCGCCGCTCGGCGCGCTGCTCTCGGGCGGGGTCGCGCAGCGCTTCGGCGCCCCGATCGCGACCAGCATGTGCGCGATCATCCTGCTCGGTGGCGCGCTCTGGGTTTCGTATCGGTTGCGCGACATCCGCGCGCGCGAGGCGGCGAGCGCCGCGGCGCGCGAGGGCGGCTCCACGGAGCCGGGAGCCACCGAGAAGCTGGGCTGAAGGCGGCGCGCGGCGCGCCCTCGCCGCCCGCCGCCGCTGTGCTATCGTCGGCGGCCGATCATGACCCTCTTCATCTCCGGCACCATCGCCGACAAGCCGCAGTCGTGGCCGCTCGATCAGCCGGCGTTCACCATCGGGCGCTCCTCGCGCAACTCCATCCACATTCCCGACGGCACCGTCTCCAAGGATCACGCGGAGATCGTGCGGCGCGGCGATCGCAACTTCATCCGCGATCTCGGCAGCCGCAACGGCACGCGGGTGAACGGGGTCGAGGCGCGCGAGGCGATCGCGCTCACGGCGGGCGACCGCCTCGAGATCGGCCACATCCAGCTGCGCGTGACGGAGGGTCCGCCGCAGTTGGAGGTCACGCTCAGCGACGCCACCGTGATCGGCTCATCGAAGAAGATCCGCGTGGAGCAGGTGCTCGAGCGGCGCTCGCGCACCGCGGAGGGCTCGGCCCACATCATTCACCTGCTCGCCGAGGCGGGCAAGCTGCTGGTGCTGCCGCGCCCACTCAAGGAAACCTGCGACGAGCTGCTGCAGTTCGTGGAAAAGGCGGTGCCCGCCTCGCGCTACGTGGTGCTGATGCGCCCGGCGCCCGACGCCGAGCCGGTGCAGGTCGCGGCGCGGCTGCGCGGCGGCCGCGCGAGCCAGCCGCTCGCGCTCTCGCGCGCGATCATGAAGACGGTCATGGACGAGTGCACCTCGGTGATGACCTCGGACGCCGCGCTCGACCCGCGATTCCAGGGCCGCGAGAGCATCGTCGCGCAATCCGTGCACTCCGCGATGGCGGTGCCGCTGTTCGACAACGAGAACGTGCTGGGCGTGCTGTACGTGGACACCCAGGACTTCTCGCTCTCGCTCGGCGACGAGCAGCTCGAGCTGCTCACGCTGCTCGCGAACATGGCGGCGATCAAGATCACGAACGCGCGGCTGCTCGAGGCCGATCAGGCGCGCGCGCGTCTCGCGCAGGAGCTGGCGACCGCGACCGAGATCCAGCGCGGGCTGCTGCCCGCCGCGCCGCCGCGCGTGCCGGGCTGGGAGTTCGACGCGCTGATCCAGACCTGCCACGAGGTCGGCGGCGACCTGTACGATTTCCACCGGCGCGCGGACGGCACGGTGATCTTCGTGGTGGGCGACGTGACCGGCAAGGGGATGGGGGCCGCGCTCCTGATGTCGTCGTTCCTCGCCTCCGCGCGCGTCCTGTACGACGTGTGCGGCGACGTCGCCGATCTCGCGACCCGGCTCGGCGGCATCCTGTTCCGCACCACCGATTCGATCCGCTTCGTGACCGGCGTGGTGTGCGCGCTCGACCCGGCGACCGGCACGCTCAGCTACGTGAACGCCGGGCATCCGGCGATGGCGCTGGTGCTGGGCGACGAGGTGCTGCAGCTCGAGAGCACGGGCATTCCGTTCGGCGTGCTGCCGAGCTTCGCGTACACCGCGCGCACCGTCGAGCTGAGCCCCGGCGCGCTGCTGGCGGTCGTGAGCGACGGCATTCCCGAGGCGCAGCGCGGGGATGCGTTCTTCGACGATCAGCGATTGTACGACGCCCTGCGCGAGGCCTCGGCCCGGCCACTCCCGGGCGTTCGTGACCACGTCATGGCGCGGGTGAACGAATTCCTCGAAGACGAGCCACGCAGCGACGACATCACGCTGCTGCTGGTCAGGCGGGAGCCGGCCGCTACTTCGGGGTCTTGAACGCCGCGAGCCAGTTCTGCATCACCACGATCGAACGGTCGCGGGTGTCGCGGTTCACGCTCTTCATGACCAGGAAGCGCTCGCCGTCGCCGCTCACGTCGAAAGCTGCGGGAATGCCTCCGAACCGCATGGAGCCCGCCGTCTGGCGGGTGAACAGCTTGTGCGGGGTTCCGACCTGCGGCGATGGGCGGCCGGCGGTCTCGATCGCGACCTCCATGATGTCGTCGTCCCGCACGTAGTAGAGGCGATCGCCCTTCCGATTCCAGCGCGCCCAGCCGCCGCCGTCCACCGACAGCTGCCACTTGCCGTCGCCCGATGGGAAGCGCTTCAGGAACACCTCGCCCCGGCCGGACTCGTCGGAGCTGTACGCCACGTAGCCGCCCGTGGGCGAGACGCGGCCATCCGCCTGCGTGCCCTTGTCGCTCACCAGCGGCCGCGGCGTCTGCGACCTGTCGAGCGGAGCGTAAACGAGATCGAGCCCGGCGCGCGTCAGGACCGACCAGGTCGCGTAGCGTCCGTCGGGCGAAATCGCCGGAAGGACTCCGTGACCGATCGTGTCGGCCGCGCCGCTCCCGTCCGCCGCGCGGGTCAGGATCAACCAGCAATCGACCGCGGGGCAGTCGCGCGCACGCGCCTGGTAGACCACGCGGTCCCCGGAGGGCGACCAGACGGGTGCGCCCTCCGCTCCGTCGTCGAACGTGAGTCGCGTGTTCGTGCCGCGGGCGGCATCGACGATCCAGATGTCGCCGGTCGCCGCCTCGGCGCCCCGTGCGATCGCGACGCGCGTTCCATCGGGAGAGAGCGCCGGGCCCAGTTCCTGGCCGTTCTCGGGCGTGCCCACCGCCGACAGTTCGCGGCCGGTGCGATCCACCAGAACGATCTGGTTGCTCACCCCCGCGTCCCCCGCCAGATACACGAGCGAGCCATCGGCGGACACGGATGGGAAGCTGGCGCCCGACACCACCAGGAAGGGCGGCCCGGTGGTCTCGAGGCGCTCGAGCGAGAACGGCACCGCCCAGATGCCGCGATTGGTCGGCGACCGCTGGAACAGGAGGTGCCCGGTGGGAGAATAGATCGGATTGTTCAGGCTCTGACCCGGGAGCCGGAGGATTCGTTTGCGCTTTCCGTTCACGATCAGCTCGATCGTGTCGTAGCCCTCGCGCCGATGCGGGACGAACAGCACGCCTCGCCCGCCCGGGAGCGCCGAGGGCTCGTGGAGGTCGCTCTCGCTGCCCGAATCCGGGAGCACGATGGTGCGCGGGTCGCCGCCGAGCTCCGACGCCTCGAGCACGCCGTCGGTTTCGCCCCGCGAGCACACGATGGTGCCGCGATCGGTCCACCCCGCGCCGCTTCCGCCGGTAAAGCTCCCGCGCGCATCGCAGATGGTCTGCGGCTCCCCGCCTTCGACGGACGTCTTCATCACACGGGTCCCCGCGATGAAGCCCACCCATCGTCCGTCCGGCGACCAGAATGGGCGCCGCACTCCAGGCAGGGCCGGCCGCTCGCGAGGCTCGAACTCGTCGAGCGCCTGCACCCACAGCTTGTCGTTCCGCACGAAGGCGATCATGCGTCCGTCTCTCGAGACGGCCGGATCGGACGGCGTCTGGCCCTGCTCATCGCCGGTCGCGACGATGAAGCGGCGCATCGGCGCCTCGGCCGGCGGGCGAGCGGTGATGCGCGCGAACAGGACCGCGACGACGATTCCGGCCACGAGCCCGCCCGCGAGCAGCGCCGCGGCGCCGATGCCGCCGCCCTTCGCGGCGGCGGGCGGCCCGGCGGGTTCCTCCGTCCCGGTGCCCGCGATCACGTCCTCGAGCAGGACGCGCGCCTCGCCGATGTCACGCAGCCGGCGTCGCGAATTGCGTTCGAGGCAGCGCGCGAGCAGCGCACGCACCCGCGGCGGCGTCGCGCGGGGCAGCGCGTTCCAGTCGGGATCGGTCTTGAGCACGGCGGCGAGCGTGTCGGACGTGGTCTCCCCATGGAACAACTGCTTGCCGGTGAGCATCTCGAACAGCACCACGCCGAACGCCCACACGTCGGCGCGCCGGTCCACCGCGTGACCGCGCGCCTGCTCCGGGCTCATGTAGGCCGCCGTGCCGAGGATGACGTTGGCGCTGGTCATCGGCCCGGTGATGGTGGGGGACTGCGAAAGGTCGGAAGCGCTCGCGCCGGATGAGGGATCGCCCTCGAGCGCCTTCGCGAGCCCGAAGTCGAGCACCTTCACGCGGCCGTCGGCGGTGAGCTTGATGTTGGCGGGCTTGAGATCGCGGTGCACGATGCCACGCTCGTGCGCGGCCTCCAGCGCCTCGGCGACCTGCCGCGCCGCCGCCAGCGCCTCCGTCACCGGCATCGGCCCGCGCGAGAGGCGAGTGGCGAGATCCTCGCCATCCACCAGCTCCATCACGAGGAAGCGCACGCCCTCCGCGGAATCGAGGCCGTGGATAGACGCGATGTTGGGATGATTGAGCGCGGCGAGCAGGCGCGCCTCGCGCTCGAAGCGCGCCATGCGCTCTGGATCGCGCGCGAAGGCTTCGGGCAGCACCTTGAGCGCGACGTCTCGGCCAAGCGTCATGTCCGAGGCGCGCCACACCACGCCCATCCCGCCCTCGCCGATTTTCGCGGCGAGCCGGTAGTGCGCGAGCGAGCGGCCGGATTCGAGGGGCAAGCGACAGGTCTCCGAGTGAACGGCGGCGCAGTCTAGGCGCTGCGAGTCACCGCCCGCAATCGCGGATCGCGGCGCCCGGCCGCGGGAGCCCCCGCCGCGCGCGCGCCGCGATCGGCGCGGGCGTCAGGAATCGCGCGCGCCGCGCAGCGCGGGCGCAGGCGACTCGACGAACGATCGCAGCGCCGTGCCCCACAGCTCCGTGCGCGGGATACGCGGCCGCCGCTCACCCCACGGGAACTCGGGATCGCGCCGCGCGTGATCGAGCGAGCGCAACGCCCACAGCGCCGGCCACACGCAGAACAACCGGTAGCGCACCGCGCGCCGCGGGACGAGCGCGAGGTACTCGGGCACGCGGGCGAGCGCGCCGCGGGCGAGCGCATCGAGCCGGCTCGCGAGCGCGCGCGTCCCGTCGCGCTCGCGTCCCACCAGGTCGCACGGCGCGAGACCGTGCTCGGCGAGCCACGCCGCCGGCAGGAAGCACCGCCCGCGGCGCACGTCCACCGGCCAGTCGAGCAGCACGTTCGTGAGCTGCAGCGCCTCGCCGACCGTCGGGGCGAGCGCGAGCCTGAGCGCTTCGATCCCGGCGTCGCGCGCGCGGTGGCGCACGCCGAGCAGCCGGGTGAGCATCACCCCCACGCAGCCCGCCACCACGAAGCAGTAGTCGTGCAGCTCGGCCTCGGTGTCGAGGTAGGGAGCGCCCGGCGCGCGCTCCGCCGCGCGCGCGGCATAGCGGCACATGCCGGCGGACATCACGCGCGCGCACTCGAGCAGCGGTTCGCGGTCGGGAGCCGGGAGCGATCCGAATGCCCGCAGCACCACCGGCAGGTGCGCCACCAGCTGGAGGTCGGCGCGGCCGTCCGCGATCGCGGAGGCGCGGCGCGCGAGGTCTTCGGCGGCGGCACCGTCGCCATCCAGCGCGCGGCGCAGCGATTCGAATCGCGCGCGCAGCTCGCCGGCGCTGCCGGGCCACGAGTCTTCGAGCGCGTCCGCGGTGCGGCACAACAGGTAGCCGATGCGCACCGCCTCGGCGAGCGAGCCGCTGAGCAGCCGGATGCTGATCGCGAACGTGCGCGAGACCCGCGGCAGCACCGCGCGGCAGTAATCGCGGTCCTCGCGAAGTGAGTGCGGAATCATGATCCGCGGCAGACTAGCACTCGGCCGCGCGGGCGACTACTGTCAGAGGCGCGTTTCTTGACTGTTCGCGATCTCAAGCCGCTCCCCGATCGTGCCGATAACGCCGGACGGGGTCCCATCTTGAATCCAACGCGAGTTCTCGCCAGCGGTGCTGCAATCCTGGCGCTCGTACTGTGCGTGGTTGGCGGCTCGAAGCCGGCGAACGCGCAGGACTACCCGCGGCTCGGCCTCTACGGCTCGATGTTCGGAGACGGATACCCGTTGTGGGACGTGAACGGCGTGCTGCAGGACACGACGCTGAACGCGATGGCGCGCTATCACGAGGTCATCCTCGACGCGAGCCCGATCACGCCCTACCGCCCCGATGCGGCCGCGGCGCTTCGCGCGCGGCGCCCGGGCATCAGGCTCTACGCCTACGTGGTGAGTCACGACATCTGGCCGGCGAACAACCCGGACTCGACGATCCACTTTCCGACCCGCATGAACCGCCTGGTCCGCGACCTGGGCGGCTACCTGTACGACACCTCCGGCAACTACTTCCCGGGCTCGCGCATCAACCTCGCGAAGCGCGACGCGGGCGGCAACTACGTCGTGGCGGAGGGCCTCGCAGACCTGTTCCAGGACGCGATCGTCCGCACCGGCATCTGGGACGGGATCTTCCTCGACGTCTACTGCAAGTCCATCCTGTGGATGGAGACGCCGGGAGAGCGCATCGACTACGCGCGCGCGGGCTACCCGTCGCTCTCCGCGTTCGACGCGGCGTGGGGCGTCGCGGTGGACACGCTCGGCAATCGCCTGCGCCGCCTCGCCGGCGACAACTTCGAGCTGATCGGCAACTGCGCGCAGAGCACGAACTACGCCTCGTTCAACGGATGGATGCGCGAGAACTTCCCGTACCAGAACGGCGGCGACTGGTACCAGAACATGTTCCGCGACCCGGGCGGCTACTTCGTGGACGACACCCGCTTCCGCGCGCCGCGCAGCAACTACCTGTTCAGCGCGTCGGCGAGCGGCAACCCATACGACGCGAACAACCGGCGCAAGGCCCGCTTCGGCCTCGCGAGCGCAGCGCTCGGCGAGGGCTACGGCGTGTTCGGCCCGTCGGACCGCAGCGCGCGACCGCTGCCGTATCACATGTGGTGGTTCGACGAGTACGGCGTGGATCTCACGACCGGCGCCGCCTCGCCCGCCATTCAGCACACCGGCTGGCTCGGGCAACCGCTCGGCCCCTACGGGCAGATGGTGTGGGTGGGCACGCAGCCCGACGCGGTGAGTAATCCGGACTTCGAGACCGACGTGACGACCGGCTGGACGTTCTACTACACGCAGCCCGGGGCCACGCGCACGCAGGACCTCTCCACCTCGGCGAGCGGAAGCGCCTCGCTCAAGCTCCACGTGCCCTCCGCCGGCGCGGTGCCGTGGGAGGTGAACGTGCACAGCGAAGGCACCGTCTTCATGCTCGCGGGACAGATCTATTCCGCGACGTTCTGGGCGAAGGCGTCGAGCGGACCGCACCGCATCCACGTCGTCGCGGAGTCGCCAGGAGGCGGGGAGCTGACTTCGGCCACGCTCGATGTCACGACCTCGTGGAAGCACTATTCGGTGGCGCTGGTGCCGCCGTCCGCCGGCGACGCCGAGCTGGAGCTGTTCGTCGCGGACGCCGCGGGAGACGTGTGGTTCGACGACGTGCACCTGCAGGCGGGCGCGACGTCGGTCTACCGGCGTGATTTTCAGAACGGCATCGTGCTCGTGAACCCGTCGAACGAGGTGCTCACCGTTCCGCTCGAACGCGAGTTCAAGAAGATCCAGGGCTTCGCGGATCCCGTCACCAACGACGGCTCGCTCGTGACGCAGGTCACGGTCAATCCGAGCGACGCGCTGTTCCTGATCGGAGACGATCGTATCGCGCCCGCCACGACGCAGGACTTGCAAGTGGGGCCAGCCTGGCAGCCGCACTCGCGAGCCCGGCGGCCCGCGCCAAGCGGCGCCGCGCCGTCGCGCCCCTGAGCGGGGCGCGCGGACCTGAGCGCGACGCGCTAGCCCGACTCTTCGATCTCCGCCGACCAGCTCACCTCCACCGCGCCTCGGAGCGTAGCCGCGGCCTCACAGCGCTCCTGGTGCCTCGCGAGCGCGCGGTCCACGGTCTCGCGCGATCCCTTCGGGATCCGGGGGCGATAGCGGATGCGCACCGCGGTCAGCACCGGGAGGCCGTCGCGCGTCTCGTTGACGCCTTCCGCTTCCGCCGCGATCGCGTCGTCATCGAGCTTCACCTGCCGCACCTCCAGCGCGGCGATCAGGGTGCCGAGCATTCAGCCGCCGGTCGCCGCGACGATGTAGTCCACCGGCAGCGGGAGAGCCCGCGGCGGCGCGAGCCTGAACAGCTCGGCGATCGGGCCGTGCACGCCCATGTCAATCGCCGTATCGAGCGGCAGGTGCGCACGGCGGTGCAGGTGTCCCAGCTTCTCGAGCGCGGCGCGTGCGGCATAGACGGGCTCCGGCATGCGGGGATCCTCGATGGGAGTGGAGGGCACGCGTGCGTGCCGCACGCTCGCGCCACCTTTATCCTTGCGTCGCGCCGGGTCCGTCCCTAAATTTCACCGGCCACTTCCCGAGCGTCCCGCACTCCTGGAGAGCCATGGCTTCCGCTTCACCATTTCGCGTCGCCGGCGGACTCTCGCTCGCGACCACGCTGCTCATGTTCGGGCTGATCGTGCTGGGCTCGGTGGTGCGCACCACCGGCTCGGGGCTCGCCTGCCCGGACTGGCCGCTGTGCCAGGGCCGTCTCATCCCGCCGTTTCAATTCAACGTGCTGATCGAGTGGTTCCACCGGCTGGTGGCGCTGCTGGTGAGCGTCATGCTGTTCGCCACGGTGGGATGGATCGCGCTCCACGGCGCGCTGCGCGCGAAGCTGGGCGGGCTCGCGTTGCTCGCGCTCGTGCTGCTCGCCGCGCAGGTGCTGCTGGGCGCGCTCACGGTGTGGAAGCTGCTCAGCCCCGCGGTGGTGAGCAGCCACCTCGCGGTCGCGCTGCTCCTGTTCGCGACGCTGCTCACGCTCACGCTGTTCGCGCGCGCCGAGGCGGATCCGGCGCCAGTCGATTCCGCAGCGCCGCGGCCCGCGGGGTTGCTGGCCGCGTTCTCGCTCGCGACCGCGATGGCGTATGGCCAGGCGCTGCTCGGCGGTATCGTGAGCACCAGCCACGCGGGGCTCGCCTGCCCCGACTGGCCGGGGTGCGACGGGCGCCTGTTCCCGCCGCTTGAGGGACTCGTCGGATTGCAGATGCTCCACCGATACGGGGCCTACGCCCTCACCGCGATGATGCTGCTGCTCGCGATCCGGGTGCGCCTCGCGCCCGACGCCGCGGTGCGCGCGGGGGGCTCGATGGCGTTCGGGCTGACGCTCGCGCAGGTGGCGCTCGGCGTGTGCAACGTGCTGCTCGGCACGCCGGTGTGGCTCTCGGCGATGCACCTCGCGACCGCGGCCGCGATCCTCGCGCTGCTGGTGGTGACCACGCTGCGGGTCGCGGCGATGCCGGCGCGCGAAGCGCGCGTGCCGATGGCGGCGACCGCGTGAGCATCGCGATCGCGCAGCCCTCGGCGAGGCGCATCGCGCTCGCCTACCTCGAGCTCACCAAGCCGCGCATCGTTTCGCTGGTGGTGATCACCGGCATTCCGGCGCTGCTGATCGCCGCGCGCGGGATGCCGGCGCCCACCGTGTTCTTCGGCGCGCTGCTCGGCACCATGATGGCCGCCGCCTCGGCCGCGAGCTTCAACATGTACTTCGACCGCGACATCGACGGCCTGATGGGCCGTACCGCGAGTCGCCCGCTGCCGGCGGGCGTGCTGCCGCCTTCGAGCGCGCTGGGGCTCGGCTTCGTGCTCGCGGGGTTCTCGTGGGTGACGCTCCTCACCTTCACCAACATCCTGGCGGGCGCGATCGCGCTCGGTTCGATCTTCTACTACGCCGTCATCTACACGGTGTGGCTCAAGCGGCGGACGCCGCAGAACATCGTGATCGGCGGCGGGGCCGGCGCCTCCGCACCGCTCATCGCGTGGGCGGCGGTCACCGGCGGCCTGAGCGTGCCGGCCGTGCTGCTCGCGAGCATCGTGTTCCTGTGGACGCCGCCGCACTTCTGGGCGCTCGCCCTCTACCGCCGCGAAGACTACGCGCACGCGCACGTGCCGATGCTGCCGGTCACGCACGGCGCGGCCGAGACCCGGCGCCAGATCCTGCTCTACACGCTGGTGCTGGTGCCGATCACGCTCTCGCTGGTGCCGCTCGGCGTCGCGGGCTGGACGTACGGTGTGGCGGCGGCCGCGCTGGGCGCGGCGTTCATCGGGCTCGCGGCCCGCCTGTGGCGATCGGCGAGCGACGCGCATGCGATGCCGCTGTTTCGCTTCTCGATCCTCTACCTGTTCCTGCTCCACATGGCGCTCACGGTGGACGCAATGGTGGGCATGGTGTCGCGCGGCGCGGGCCGATGAGCGGCGAGTTGAGCGCGCGGCACGGGAGAATGCGCGCGGCGACGTGACCGCCCGGCGAAAGCCGCGCGGGCCGGGTATTCCGATCTTCACTCCTGAGGGCGCGCGTGGTAGGTTCCCGCGCGACTTTTTCCCAATCGTTTGCTTCCGTCCCCGAGTCACCTGAACCCCACAGGGGAGTCCATGGCCCAGAGGCCTCGACGCCTGCTCCTGCGCCTCGCAGCGCTGTGCATCGCGCTGCTGCCGCTGGTGATCGCCGGCTGCACCCTCCGGGAATACCCGCAGAGCTCGCTCAATCCACAGTCGGACTACGCCAGCGCGATCCAGTCGCTGCTCGAGAAGCTGGTGTTCTGGGTGGTGGTGATCTTCGTGATCGTCGAGGGGCTGCTGGTGTACACGGTGATCCGCTTCCGCGCGCGTCCCGGCGCGCCCGACCCCAAGCCGGTGCACGGCAACACGGCGCTCGAGATCGGCTGGACGATCGCGCCCGCCCTGATCCTGGCCTTCGTCGCGGTGCCGACCGTGCTCACCATCTGGAAGACCCAGGGCGCGCCGCCGCCGGGCGCGCTCCAGGTGAGGGTCGTGGGCCACCAGTGGTGGTGGGAATTTCAGTATCCGGAGCTGGGGATCACGACCGGCAGCGAGATGCACGTGCCGCTCCATCGCGCGATCGCCGTGAACATCGAGAGCGCAGACGTCATCCACAGCTTCTGGTTCCCCGCGATCGGCGGCAAGCGTGACGCGGTTCCCGGCCACGTCAACCACATGTGGTTCACGCCCGACAGCGTCGGCACGTTTCCGGGACAGTGCGCCGAGCTGTGCGGCGTCTCGCACGCGAACATGCGCATGAAGCTGTTCGTCGAGCCGCCCGACGCGTTCGAAGCCTGGGCGGCGCAACAGAAAAAGCCGCCGGCCGAGCCCGACACCTCCACGCTCGCGGGGCACGGCCGGGCCCTGTTCGCGCAGAGCGCATGCATCGGCTGCCACACCATCGACGGGATCTCGGCGGGCATCATCGGTCCCAACCTGACGCACATCGGAAGCCGCACTTCGATCGCCGGCTCGATGTTTCCGAACGACGCGCCGCATCTCGCGAAGTGGATCGCGCAGCCGGACAAGGAAAAACCCGGCACGCTGATGCTGAATCTCGGATTGCCGCCCGACCAGGTCGACGCGCTGGTCGCGTATCTCCAGAGCTTGAAGTAGGGACACCAGGGAACGAGTCGAAAGGAAGGATCATGGCCACCACCGCAGCTGCCGTTCACGCCCCCGCGCACAGTGAGTCGGGGCTGTGGAGCTGGCTGACGACCGTCGATCACAAGCGGATCGGCGTGCTGTACGGAACCACCGCCTTCTTCTTCTTCCTGATCGGCGGGCTCGAGGCGCTCGTCATGCGGCTCCAGCTCATGAAGCCGGAAAACACGCTCGTGAGCCCCGACGTCTTCAACCAGCTGTTCACCATGCACGGCACCACGATGATCTTCCTCGGGGTGATGCCGCTCTCGGCGAGCTTCTTCAACTTCATCGTTCCGCTCCAGATCGGCGCCCGCGACGTCGCCTTTCCGCGGCTGAACGCGTTCAGCTACTGGGTGTTCGTGCTGGGCGCGATCTTCCTGAACCTGAGCTTCTTCCTGGGCGGCGCTCCGAACACCGGGTGGTTCGGCTATTCGAACCTGACCTCCACCCAGTACGCGCCCGGACACGGCGTGGATTTCTGGGCGGTGGGCCTGCAGATCCTGGGCATCGCCTCGCTGGCGGCAGCATTCAACTTCATCGTGACCATCCTCAACATGCGCGCGCCGGGCATGAAGCTGATGCGCATGCCGGTGTTCTGCTGGATGACGCTGGTGACCTCGTTCCTCATCATCCTCGCCTTCCCGGTCATCACGATCGCGCTCACCTACCTGCTGTTCGACCGTTTCACCGGCACCAACTTCTACGTGCCCGCCAACGGCGCCGACCCGCTGCTGTGGCAGCACCTGTTCTGGCTGTTCGGCCACCCCGAGGTCTACATCCTGATCCTGCCGGCGATGGGCATCGTGTCCGAAGTGCTGCCCACGTTCTCCCGCAAGCCGCTGTTCGGCTACCCGGTCGTGGTCTACTCGGGGATCTTCATCGGCTTCATGGGATGGGGCGTGTGGAGCCATCACATGTTCTCGGTCGGACTCGGACCGCTCGCCGACTCGTTCTTCGCGCTCACGACGATGCTGATCGCGATCCCCACCGGGGTGAAGATCTTCAACTGGATCGCCACGATCTGGGGCGGCCGCGTCGAGCTCAAGACCGCCATGCTGTTCGCGCTCGGCTTCATCGCGATGTTCACGATGGGCGGCCTCTCGGGCTTCATGCACGCCTCGCCGCCCGCCGACCTGCAGCAGACCGACACCTATTTCGTCGTCGCGCACATTCACTACGTGCTCTTCGGCGGAGCCATCATGGGCATCTTCGCGGGGATCTACTACTGGTTCCCCAAGGTGACCGGGCGGCTGCTCGACGAGCGCCTCGGCAAGATCCACTTCTGGAGCATGATGTTCGCGATGAACCTCACGTTCTTCCCGATGCACTTCGTGGGGCTGCTCGGCATGCCGCGGCGGGTGTACACCTACGCCGCGAACATGGGATTCAACGAGATGAATCTCATGTCCACGATCGGCGCCCTGCTGCTCGCGCCCGCGCTGCTCGTGTTCATCTGGAACATGTTGTCGAGCGCGCGGGGCGGGAAGCCCGCGGGCAACGACCCGTGGGGTGGCCCGACGCTCGAGTGGGCGATTCCCTCGCCGCCGCCGCCGCACAATTTCGGGAGCATTCCCCACGTCGGGAGCCTCGATCCGCTGTGGCACAAGGAGAGCCGCGAGGCGGCGCTCGCCTCGAACCAGGTGCGCGGACACATCCACATGCCGCCCCCCTCGTACTGGCCCATGGTGAGCGCGTTCGGCATCACGCTGATGATGAGCGGGATGATCCTGGGCTGGTGGTTCGGAATCCCCGGGCTTCTCATCACCCTCGTGGGCCTGTTCTCGTGGGCCTTCGAGCCCTGCACCTGAGCACGGAGGACGCTGACTTGGCTGTCGCCAGCATCGCGCAGACCGGCGCCCACGAGGCGCACGCCACGAGCACCGGGCTCAACAGCCGCAAGATGCTCTTCTGGGCATTCCTGGGCTCGGAGTGCATGTTCTTCGGCTCGCTCATCTCGACCTATCTGGTCTACCGCGGACGCGACCAGGCCGGCCCGCATCCGCAGGAAATCCTCAACATTCCCTTCACCTCGGTGAGCGCCTTCGTGCTGCTCATGAGCAGTCTCACGATGGTGCTGGCCCTGGCGGCGGTGCAGCGCGGCAACACGCGCGGGGCGCGGACGTGGCTCGCGGCGACCGCTCTGCTGGGGATGACGTTCCTCGCCGGGCAGTGCTACGAGTTCACCCAGTTCGTCTACGAAGGGCTCAAGCTTCAGAGCAATCTGTTCGGCTGCACGTTCTTCGTGCTCACGGGGTTCCACGGGACGCACGTCACGATCGGCGTGATCTGGCTGTGGACGCTGTTCGCCATGGCCGCGCGCAACAAGCTGCCCAGGGAGCGCGCGCTCGACGTGGAGATCGCCGGGCTCTACTGGCACTTCGTCGACGTGGTCTGGATCGCGATCTTCACCCTGATCTACCTGATTCAGTAGGGGAGCCACTCATGGCGGATCACACCGAAGGCCACGGGCCGTCGCACGAGCGCCCGCATCCGGGCGCGAAGGAGTACCTCGCGATCGCCACCGTTCTCACCGTCCTGACGGCGATCGAGGTCGCGATCTTCTACATTCCGTCCATGAAACCCGTGCTCGTGCCGTCGCTCCTCACGCTCTCGGCGGTCAAGTTCTCGCTCGTGGCGATGTTCTACATGCACCTCAAGTTCGACCACCGGATCTTCTCGTGGTTGTTCATCGTGCCCATGGTCATCGCCACGCTCGTGATCCTCGCCCTGCTGAAGCTGTTCGGGCACTGGTAGGCGGGGAGGGCCCTCGGCCGCGCGTCGAGCGCGATCGCGTGCCCGAGAGGACCGAGGATGATGCGGTCGCGGGGATTCGCGCCGGAGCCTGAGAGGCGCCCGGAAATGGTCGAGCCCCGGAGTCCGAGGACTCCGGGGCTCAGTTGGTAGCGGGGGCTGGATTTGAACCAGCGACCTTCGGGTTATGAGCCCGACGAGCTACCAGGCTGCTCCACCCCGCATCAAGCGCATGAAAGCTACGCGCCGGCCGCTCCGCTGTCAAGCGCACCGGCCGGGCCCGATCCTCGCAGGGGGGAGCAGCCGTCCGGATCCTCTCCGGGGCGCGATTCGCTCGCTTCTGCCGGGCAGCTCGTCCTCGGGTGTTGCGTGAGCGGGCGGCGGTCGATATTCTCCGCGGCCTTGACCGGAATCGGGACCCCGCACCGGGACGGATCATCCGCACGGAGGCAGTGTTGAATCGAATTCGGCTCGCAGCCCCGCTGATGCTGGCCGGACTGCTGGTGCTCGCCGCCGGCGCCCGCCAGGCGCGCGGGGCGGCGGAGGTGCATCGCCTCAATCTCGTTCTCTCGGTCATCCCCACGCAGGTGACCGGCGGCGATTTCAACGAAGAGCTCGATTTTCGCAATCGCGCCTTCCTGCAGCCACGCGGGCTGGAAAGCGTTCCTCGAATCACCTATGCGTGGTACTACCAGGCCGAGCTGCGCTTCCTGGTTCGGCCCAATCTCGCGCTCGTGGCGGGCACGGGACAGATCAGGAATCAGACCACGCGCGAGTATCTTCCGGCGCTCCAGGAGGACATCCAGCTCCGGGCGGAGATCCTGTCGGTGCCGGTTCACGTCGGTGCCGCGTACTACCTTCAGGCCTATAACCAGGGCGACTTCCAGGCCCGCGCCTACCTCGGCGGCGGCTTCCTCAGCCTGGTCAACAACCGCGTCCAGTTCCAGCGTTTCGAGTCCGTATCGGACTCCTCGCGCTCGCTGAGACGCTGGACCGAGGCCGCGTACACGGGCGACGGCCCGGGGTTCTATCTCGAAGCCGGCGTCCACATGTTCTTCGCGGTCCGCTACTCCGTGCTCCTGGGCGCGGTCTACCGTGACTCCAAGATCGCGGGCATGCTGGACCGCACGACGCATCAGCCCGTGCTCGCGCCCGACGGGGCGCCGTTCAGGCTGGACGTGAGCGGCGTCGGAGCGCGGATGGCGCTGGCCTACGGATTCTGAGGGTGCTCACCACCCGGGCGAGCCCGGGTGGCTGCCGCGGCGCCTCGCTCAGCGCGACAGGCTGTCCGGGATTCCGCTCCGGATGCGATAGACGATCTCCTTGGGCCGCGCCATGCCGTCGCGCTCGCGCAGCCAGCGCTCGGCGCGCATCCTTCCGGCCTCGGGGTCCTGCAGCTCGGCATCGAGCCGCGCGATCTCGGAACGCACTCGCTCCAGCTCGCGGGCCGCACCCGCCTTCTCGCGATCGAGGCGCCAGATGCGGTAGTAGCTGTGCTCGCTCAGCAGGCCCGCCCACGCGAGCCAGATCGCCGCCACGATCCACACCCAGCGGAGTCGGCGGCGAAACACGCTCTGAGGAGAGGCGTAGCGGCTGAGCCGGTACTTCTGGATGCGCACGCCGATGTCGCGCATGACCTCCCTGTCCTTTCCCGAGCCGACGCGCGGCGGGGTCGCGATCCTGCGCCGTGGGGCGTCCATGCTCCCACGGGGCCGGGGCTATCGTGGATCCAGCGTTCGAAACGCACCCCGCCCCGGGTACTGCGCGCTCGACCCCAGCTCCTCCTCAATCCGCAACAGCTGATTGTACTTCGCCACCCGATCCGTCCGGCTCAGGGACCCGGTCTTGATCTGTCCTGCCCCGGTCGCGACCGCGAGGTCGGCGATCGTCACGTCCTCGGTCTCCCCCGAGCGGTGCGAGATCACGGCGGTGTAGCCCGCGCGGTGCGCCACGCGAATCGCGGCGAGCGTCTCCGTGAGCGTTCCGATCTGGTTCAGCTTGATGAGGATCGAATTGGCCACGCCGCTCCGGATGCCGCGCTCCAACCGCTCCACGTTGGTCACGAACAGGTCGTCGCCCACGAGCTGCACGCGCGCTCCGATCTTCTTCGTGAGCATCGCCCACCCATCCCAGTCGTCCTCGGCGAGACCGTCCTCGATGCTCACGATCGGGTAGCGCTCACACTGGGCGGCATAGTACTCCACCATCTCCGCCGACGACAGCCTGCGACCACCTTCGCCGGCGAGCACGTAGCCGCCTTCGCGGAAGAATTCGCTCGCGGCGGGATCGAGCGCGAGCGCGATCTGCTCGCCCGGACGGTAGCCCGCCTTCTCGATCGCCTCGACCAGGATCCTGAGCGCGGCCTCGTTGGACTCGAGGTTGGGCGCGAAGCCCCCTTCGTCCCCGACGCCGGTCGAGAGTCCCTTCTTCTTCAGGACGCCCGCCAGCGTGTGAAAGACCTCCGTCGCCCAGCGCAGCCCCTCGTGGAAGGAGGGCGCGCCGAGCGGCACGATCATGAATTCCTGGAAGTCCACGTTGTTGTCCGCGTGCTTGCCGCCGTTGACGACGTTCATGAGCGGCACCGGAAGAGTGCGGGCGTTCACTCCGCCGAGGTGGCGGTAGAGCGGTACGTCGAGCGCGCGGGCCGATGCGTGGGCCACGGCGAGCGAGACCCCGAGCAGGGCGTTGGCGCCCAGCTTTCCCTTGTTGGGAGTGCCGTCGAGGGCGATCAGGGTCTGATCGATCCAGGCCTGCTCGAAGGCATCCATGCCGAGCAGCCGGGGCGCGATGGTCTCGTGCACCCCTCGCGCGGCCCGCGTGACACCCTTGCCCAGGTAGCGGCCGGCATCCCCGTCCCGAAGCTCGATCGCCTCGTGCTCGCCCGTGGAGGCCCCCGAGGGCACGGCCGCCCGGCCCAGCGCGCCGCCTTCGAGGATGCAGTCCACTTCGAGCGTGGGATTGCCGCGCGAATCGAGGATTTCACGCGCCCGGAGCGCGGCGATGGTCAGCATGGCGGGCGCAGGCTACGGTCGCGCCACGGCACAGTCAAGCGCTCGCGCCGATGGCCTCGCCTCCGGGCGGCGCAGGCGGCGCCGGGAGGTCGGGGACCCGCGTGCTTCACGCGCCCGCGCGTCCATTCGTCGTGCATTTTGCCCTCTCTTGACCGGCCCAAGACCCCCGCCTAATGTGCGGCCCCATGAAACTTTCGCGTCCAGGCGCCCGTAGGCGGCCCTGAAGGCTCGGGTGTGGGTAACGGGGAAGATGCCGAGATCCTTCGAAGGTGTCTGGCGGGCGACGAGAAGGCCTACCGTGATCTGCTGCAACTGTACCAGCGGCAAGTCTACTCGGTGGCCCTGCGGATGCTCCGCAGGGTCGAGGACGCGGAAGATGTCACGCAGGAGACGTTCGTCCGCGTGTTCCGCGCCCTCGATCGCTACGATCCCGCACGACCCTTCGCCGCGTGGCTCTTCACCATCACCTCGAGGCTCTGCATCGACCTCCTGCGACGACGCCGGCGCGGTCCGATCTCGCTGTCCCGCCGCGATCCGGAGACCCAGGAAGAACGGACGATCGAGGTCGTCGATCCGGGCCTTCGCCCGGATGAGGAAACCTCGAATCTCGAAGAGGAGCGACGCGCCCGCGAGTTGATCGACTCGCTGCCGCCTCACTATCGGATCGTGGTCATCTTGAGGCACCAGCAGGACCTCTCCTACGAGGAGATCGCCGACGCTCTGAAGCTTCCGCTCGGCACGGTGAAGGCGCGGATCCACCGGGCACGCGCCCTGCTCAAGCGGGCGATCGAAGGCGAACCGTCATGACGACCTGTCCCGAATCCGAGCGCATCCAGGACTTCCTCGACGGCGTTCTGCCGCCGGGCCAGGCGTTGCTCGTGCGCGAGCACGTTGGAAGCTGCGAGCGCTGCGCTCGCGACCTCGCGCTCTATCGGAGGGTGTTCCTCTCGCTCGAGAAGCTCCCGACCTGGGATCCCGGTCCGGCGCTCACGGCGCGCGTGCTGGATCGCGTGCTGCCGTCGCGCGTGCGGCGGCGCTGGGTGCGCACGCTGGGGCTGGGCTATGCGACCGTGCTCGCGCTCTCGGTCGCGGGCATGCTGTCGCTCGTCACCCATCCCGCCTCGCGCGCGCTCCTCGAGTCCCTCTCGGCCGGGCTGTCCCGCCGCCTCGCGCAGGCCATGATGTTCGGCCTCAATGCCCTCAGCTTCACCGTGCTGAGCTTCGCCGGCGGCGAGCGGCTGCTGGCGTCCGTGGGAGAACGTCTCGCCCCGATCGGGCGCGCGCTCGCGGTGCTGTTCTCCCAGCCGGCGGTCACCGTCCCGCTTTCGATCGCGGTCGCCGCATGCGCCGTCGTGCTCTGGTGGATGCGGCCGCGGAAGGCCGGCGCCGGGAGGGGGGGCCATCATGTCAGCGTCCTGGGGTTCTAGCCTTCGCGTGCGCGCGCGCGGCCTCCATCGCTGGGCACTGATCGCCGTCGCGCTCGTCGGGGTCGCCGGGGCGGCCGCCGCGGCGCGGCGGGACAGCGTTCGGGTGGTGAAGTCGATCACCATGGACGAGAGCGGCGTTCACGTCAGGAACGGGAAGAGCGATCACGCGCTCGGGAGCATCGACGTGAAGATCGACTCGGATCCCACCCATCCCCGCGTGCGCATCCGACGCGGGGCGGGCGACAGCAGCTGGGCCGGAGGCCATGTCCGCGTGGTCGGCCCGGGCGTGGTCGTCAATGCCGGCGATGCGGGACTTGTGCGGGTCTTCGCCGATGCCGAGGTGCCCGCGGGCGAGCGCCTCGAGGGTGACGTGGTCGCCGTGTTCGGATCGGCGATGGTGGATGGAAGCGTCTCGGGCGATGTCGTCGCCGTCTTCGGCTCGGTCCGGCTCGGTCCCGCGGCCACCGTGGACGGCAACGTGGTCGCGATCGGGGGGGTGCTCGACCAGCCGAAGGGAGCCACCGTCGGCGGCGAGAGCGTCTCACTCGGCTTCTTCCCGATCGCCTGGGGCATCCCCACCGTGCCGGTGCTGCTGCTCGGCGTGCTGATCGGCTGGCTGCTGTCGCTCTTCGTGGCGTGGCTCGCGAGCCTGCTGTTCCGGGAGCGACTGCTGCGCGTCGCGGTCACCGCATCGCGCCGTGCGACGGCGTCGTTCTTCCTCGGGCTGGTGTCCGCGCCCCTCATGCTCATCGCGGCCATGCTGCTCTTCATCACCGTGATCGGGATGCCGCTCTCGTTCGCGCTACCCCTGCTCTACGCGGTCGGCGGGTGGGTGGGGCAGATCGCCGCCACCATGACGCTCGGGAGCCGGCTGCTGCGGCGCCGGCTGGGCCAGGGCGGGCCGATGATGCCGATCCTGGCGGGCTCGCTCTTCGTGGCGTCGTTCTTCGCGGTCAGCGCCGTCCTCGCGGTGCCGCCCGGCTTCTCGCGCACGGCTGCGCTGTTCTTCTTCCTGCTGGGGATGCTGCTCCTCTTCTGCCTCTCGACGATCGGGACGGGCGCGATCCTCCTCTCGCGCATGGGCGGACGGCCGACCGACGTGACGTTCGAGCCCGCGGCGGGGCCGACCCCGCTGCCCGGGATTCCGTCCGGGGCCGCGCTCTCCCCGCCCGGGGCCTGACCCACCGTCCTCGCCCGGGCGCCTGGGCGGGCTATCGCCCCGAGCCCGGGGCGGCGTCGGAGAACAGCGTGCGCAGCTCGAAGTCGGGCGACATCGCGCGCGCCTTCTGATCCCCGAAGCCGGCGAAGTTGCGCACCGCATCGAACACCGAACGCGGAAGCTCGGTGATGATGCCGAAGCCTCGCTTCTTCTCGACCTCGCCCGACAGCCATCCCTCCATCTCCTCGACGTCCTCCACGTTCAGGGGCTTGAGCGTCGCGACCACGGCGACGTAGTAGCGCGCTCCGTAGTCGAGCTGCCCGACCCTGCCCACTCGCAGCTCGACCGGGCGCGCGAGAGCGGCCGCGAGCGAGTCGAGCGACGCGAAGTTCGTGGGCGGGACGCCCCGGCGTTCGAGGCGGTAGGAGCGGCTCCACACGTCGAAGCGGATGCGAAGCTCGGCGTCGAAGCTGTTCACGAGGCGGTCGAACCAGGCGCTGCGGCGTCGCCACAGCTCGGCATGCAGGCCCAGGGTCGCGGGCATCCCGCGCGACAGGCTCTCCTCGACGCGGGGCGAGAACGGTTCGTCGAGGCGCACATCGGCCCAGACGTACCCCCCCCGCTCGTGCGTCCCGGCCACCTCGACGTCCAGCGCCGCCGCGGAACCCGCGGACATGGCGAGTGCCACGAGCAGCAGCGCGAGCCCGAAGCCGGCGCGCGATGCGGGCGGGAGGTGGGATGGGCGGGGGAGCACGCGGGGAGTCCGCCGGTCAGAACGGCCGCTGCAGTCTCAGGCTGATCACGAAGGGGGAGCCCGGGTTCTGAAGATCCCGGGCGAAGTACACGCGAAGATTGTCCTCGGCGAGTCCGAGGCCGAAGCCGCCGTCCGCCTGGATCTGCTGGCGCCCGATGTCCCATACGTGGTCGGGATTGAGCCACGCCCGGCCGGCATCCACGAATGCCAGGGCGTGCAACCCGCTCTCCAGGAACGGCGCGCGCGCCGGCAAGATCCCGATCGAGTACTCGGCCTGGGCCAGCGCCATCTCGTCGCCGCGATACTTCGAGAACTCGTGGGCCCGCAGTCCATCGACGCCGCCCACGGTGAACTGCCGCTGTCGCGGGAGGGTCCCGCTCGGCGTGTGGCCGCCGACGATCCGGAACGCGATCGTCGTCCCGGGGCTCAGGCGCAGGACGTTGCGCAGGTCGGCCAGGGCGCGCTCGTAGTCGAAGTCCCCCTCGAGCCCTGCGCCCGCGCGCTCGAACTCGATCCAGTGGTAGAAGCCCGCGCGCGTGCGGCTCGTGCTGTGGGCGAGGCGTTCGAGCCTCAGGAGCACGCAATGCTCGGTGCCGTCGTCCACGAGCGGGTTCGCGCGCAGCGGGCGGTCGCGCTGGAACCACGATCGCGTCCCGGGGTCGACCGGCAGCGAGCGGTACCGGTCGCTGCGCAGGTGGACGCTCACCGTGGAGAAATCCGGAACGCGCCACGACAGGTAGGCTCCGAAGCCTTCGCGCTCGAAGTAGTCGCGGTAGTCCTGCCGGCCGAACAGCAGCGCGAGGCTGTTCTCGCGGTCGTCCACCTGATGCAGCTCGCTGTGGTCCGTGCGGCGCACCGCCGAGATTCCGAGCGCGAGCCGCCCCGGCGGGAGGAGCGGCTGTTCGAGCTGGACGCCGTAGAGGACGCGATCGCGACCGAAGGCGTACTCGATCCGCGAGCCGAGGCGCGGGCCCAAGGTCTCGGGTCTCTGCGCCTGGAGCGAGATGCCCAGCCGGAGGCGGTCGACGCGGTTGTAGTCCACGTTCAGGGCCGACCGAATCGGGCGGACCGAGGAGGATCTCCACTCATCGGGATCGGTGAGCAGGTCATCCCCGAACGGCGCGCGCAACCACTCGTCCTCGGAGAAGCTGACCCCGGCGTGGTCGTCGGCACTCGATTCGAGCCCGAGCGAGTCCGATTCGAGGGGGGTGAATCGGATGCGTTCGAGCGAAGAATCCGCCGCGCTCGAGCGCGGGGGGGCTGCGGCCGCGAGCGGCCGCACGCCCGCGAATCCAGCCGCCGCAGATCCAATCGTGAGCGCCACGGCCAGCGCCTTGTGGAAACTCGAAAGACGGGTCACGAGTACCCCCGGTTGAAGCGGGTGAGGGGAGGCTTCCTCACCACACGGCCATGCAAGGTCCATGCGCGTCGCGGCCGGCTTCGCCGCCTCCCCCGGCGCAAGCAGAACCGGAGTCCACGGGCGCACCCGGGAGCGGGTGCCGTCGCGCCATCGCCACGCGCGGTGGCACGCGCCCGCCACACCTCAGCGACGCGAGATTCCGTACTTGCGCATCTTGCGGTGGAGATTGGTTCGGTCGATTCCGAGACCGGCCGCCGCTTGCGTCACGTTCCATCCGGCGCTCTCGAGCGCCTTGCGGATGGCCTCCGCCTCGCGTCGCTCGATCTCGCCGCGCAGCCCTACCGCGTCCTCGCGCTCCGGAGCGGCCTCCAGCCACATGGCGAGATCCTCCGCGCGAACCGTCTCGTCGTCCACCAGGATTGCCGCGCGCTCCATGAGATTTCGAAGCTCGCGCACGTTGCCCGGCCAGGAATAGTCCTCGAGCATGGCCCGGGCCTCGGGGGTCAGCTGCTTCGGGGGCTTGCTCTCGGCGGCGCACGCGGCGGAGAGAAAGTGATCGGCGAGCCGTGCGACATCGGCGCGGCGCTCGCGAAGTGGCGGCACATGGAGGGGCAGCACGTTCAGCCGGTAGAAGAGGTCCTCGCGAAATTCGCCCCCCTCGATCGCCGCGGCCAGGTCCTTGTTGGTCGCTGCGATGATCCGCACGTCACACTTGAGCGTGCGCGTCCCTCCGACGCGTTCGAACTCGCCGGTTTCGATCACGCGGAGCAGCTTGGCCTGCGCCTCGAGGGAGAGATCGCCGATCTCGTCGAGAAACAGCGTGCCCTGATCCGCGAGCTCGAGCCGCCCCTTCTTGCCCTGCATCGCGCCGGTGAACGCGCCGCGCTCGTACCCGAACAGCTCGCTCTCGACCAGGTCGCGGGGAATCGCCGCGCAGTTGAGCTTCACGAACGGGCCACCGGCGCGCTTCGAGAGCGCGTGGATGGCGTGGGCGATCAGCTCCTTGCCCGAGCCATTCTCCCCGGTGATGAGGACCCGGCTCTGCGTCGGAGCCACCCGGGCGACGTTCGCCATCAGCGTGGCGAGCGCGGGGCTGTCGCCCACGATCCCATGATCGCCGGGGCGCGCGGGCGTCGCGCGGCGCACGCGCGTCACCCGGGCCGCTTCGGACAGCACGCGCAGCAGGTGCTCGGTGTCCCGCACCGGCTTCTCGATGAAATCGTAGGCGCCGAGCTGTGCGGCCTTGAATGCGTTCTCGGTCGTCTTCTCGCCGGTCACGACGATCACCCCGGTGTCGGGCGCGATCTCGCGAATGCGCACCAGGGTGTCGAGGCCGTGAAGGCCCGGCATGTTGAGATCGAGCAGCACCGCGTCCATGCGGTGGCTCTCCAGCAGCTCGAGCGCCTGCTCGCCGTTCTCGGCTTCCTCGACGGAATGTCCATGGTCCTCGAGCACGCCGCGCAATGCACGGCGGACTTCGGGCGCATCATCCACGACGAGCACATCGAGACGCGCCTTGGAGCTCATTTCCTCACGGCCCTGCGGCCGCCTCCTCGAGCAGCGGGAGGGCGAGGCGCGCGCAGGCGCCGCCTCCCTCCCGGTTCTCCAGCGTGATCGTGCCGCGGTGCTGCGCCGTGATGTCGCGCACGAGCGACAAGCCCAGGCCGCTGCCCCGCCTCTTGGTGCTGACGTACGGCTCGAACACGCGCTCGCGCAGCGCTTCCGGCACTCCCGGCCCGCGGTCCAGGACCTCGACCACGGCCTGATGCCGGGAGGGAAACGTCCTTACCTCGACGCGGCTTCCACGCGGGCTCGCCTCGCACGCATTGAGCACGAGGTTGTGGACCGCGCGGGAAAGTAACAGAGAATCGCCCCGCACCGTCAGTGGCGGCCCCGGCTCGATGGCCACCTCGACGCCCTCGTGCTCGTGCATCCGGGCGGCGTCGCGCGTGAGCTCGCTGAGATCGAGCGGCTCGAAGCGCGGGTCGGGAAGCCGCGCGTACTGGGAGAATTGCTCGGCCAGCGCCGTCAGCTGGTCGACGCCGCGCGCGAGGGCGGCCACGCTCTCACGCACCGCCGCGCGCTGCTCGGCCGGCACGCTGTCGGCACGGGACTCGAGGCGGTGCAGGGAGAGGGACATGGGCGTGAGGATGTTCTTGAACTCGTGCGCCAGACGGCGCGCGACCTCTCGCCACGCCGCCTCGCGCTCGGCCTGCTTGAGGGAATCTCGCGCATCCTCGAGACGCGCCGTCATCACGTTGAACGATTCCCCGAGCGTGCGAAGCTCGCTGGCGCCGCTCGGCGTGACCCGCGTGGTCAGCTCGCCGGCGGCCACGCGCGCGAAGGCGCCGGTCAGCTCGCCGAGCGGGCGCGACATGCCTCGCGCGAGCACGGCGGCGAGAATCAGCGCGAGTCCGGCCAGCACGAGCACGAGGAGGGTGACGAGGATCCAGACATAGCGGCGCTGAAGCCCGACCAGCACGCTGAGCTGGCCGTAGCGGCTGACGCCAAGCCCCACGTCGTCGACGCGCGAGAAGAAATCGGAAGGCACCCAGATCCCGGCGACCAGCACGCGATCGGGGCCCGCGCGGGCCGCGGCGCCCAGCACGCCGTGCGACGAGTGCACGACGCGCCCCGCGTCGAGCGCCTGGGCGATCTCCGCTCCGAGATCCGGCTGGTCGAGGGCGATGACGCCCGGCGGCGTGATCTGCTCGGCCAGCGTCCAGCGCTCACCCGACCGGTGGTAGAGCTGCGCGAAATCGAGACTCGCGTCCCGCAGCGCCGCCCGCAGCCGGTCGCGGTCCGCATTCCCGAGCGGTCCTTGAGGGATGCGCGAGGCGAGGGCATCCGACTCCGCCAGAGCCACGGCCTCGACGCGGGCCAGCGTCGTGCGAGTCGCCTCGAGCGCGGATTCGAGGGCATGATTCACCCCCGGGCGAAACCAGCGGTCCGCGGAACTCCCGAGCTCGATGAGCGTGAACACGGTGAAGACGGCGGTGGGAATGAGCGCAAGCGCGAAGAGCGCCAGCGTGAGTCGCGCGCGAAGCGTCACGGGCGGAACGCGCGGTTCGGCCCGCGGTGCGCGGCATGCTCCCGACGAGCGGGCGATGGGTCGCGGCGCCGCGGGATGCCGGCCACGAGCCTACGGACCGAGTCCGCCGAGCTGGCCGCATGCGGCCCAGATCTCGCCGCCCAGCGTGCGGCGCACGGTGACGGCCGGAGCCTGGGGGTAGAGCCGGCGGGCGAAGTCATCGACCGCTTCGGGCGTGGGCCGCTTCCATTCGAGGCCGGGGACAGGGTTGTACGGGATGAGATTGACCTTGCTCGGCAGCGCGCGCGCCATGCGGCCCAGGCGGTCGGCATCCGCCGGACTATCGTTTACGCCGCCGAGGAGAGTGTACTCGAGAGTGACCCTCCGGCCGCTGCGCTCGCCGTACTCGCGCGCGGCGTCCAGGAGGGTGCTCAGCGGCCAGCGCCGGTTGACGGGCACGAGCCGATCGCGCAGCTCGTCGGTCGTGGCGTGAAGCGACACGGCGAGACCCAGCTGCAGCCCCTCGCCCGCAAGCTGGAGGATCTGGGGCACCAGGCCGCTCGTCGAGACCGTGATGCGTCGCGCGCCCAGATTGAGCCCGCGCTCGTCATGGAGAATGCGGATCGCGCTGAGCACGGCGCGATAGTTCGCCAGCGGCTCTCCCATGCCCATGAAGACGATGTTGAATCGTTCATCCTGCCAGCGATGGTAATCTCCCATCGCCACCACCTGCGAGACGATCTCCTCGGGGCCCAGATTGCGCTTGAGCCCCATCAGGCCCGTGGCGCAGAAGGCGCAGCCGAGCGCGCAGCCCACCTGGCTCGAGAGGCAAAGCGTGAGCCGCCGCGCGGTGCGCATGGACACGCACTCCACGAGCGCGCCGTCGGCCAGCCGAAGCACGAACTTGTGGGTCGAGCCGTCACCCGAGGCCAGGATGCTCGCGCCCTGGGGAAGGCCGAGCTCGCAGAGATTCCGCAGGCGCCCGCGCAGCTCGGCGGGCAGGTTGGTCATCTTCTCGGGATCGCGCTGCCGCTTCCGATACACCCACGAGTAGATCTGCGTCGCGCGGAAGCGAGGCGACCCGGAAGTCTCCAAATGGTCTGCCAGCGCCTCGCGGGTCAGGCCATAGAAGCTTGGGCGGGTGTCGAAAGCCGGGGTGGGGAGATCTCGGATCATGGGGTTCAGGAGTCGGCGGGGCCAGGCTCAAGCTAGCAGAGCCAAAGCCTTGCGGTCAACGCGCGACAATGATATGCATGTACATGCAATGATCGAATCCGACGCCCGCACCCGCGAAATTCTCGCCTGCCTCGGGGATGCCTCTCGCTTCCGCCTCGTGCTCACCCTCATGCGAACCGAGCTGTGCGTGAGCGAACTCGCCGTCGAGGTCGGGCTGTCCCAGTCATGCACCACGCGCCACCTGCAGTCGCTCGAGCGGAAGGGGGTTGTCTGTGGAGCCCGACGGGGTAAGCGCATGATCTTCTCGGTGTGCTCGGACGAGCCCCGTATTCGAGAGCTTCTCGACTGGGCCGTCGCCTCTCCCGAGGGCGCGATCGCCTCCCGGCTCGGGACGGCTGCGTTTCACGAGGAACCCGAGGCGCCAGAGAAGCGCGCGCGGGCCCCGAAGGGAGGCGGAACGGGACGCGCGGCTCGAGGTGGCGGTCACGAGAGCGTTCCGCAACCCGCCACAGGAGCCCCCAGGGATGGAAGTGCGTTCGAGGCCAGGGGGGCTTCTCCATCGTCGAGGGCCCCGGAGGGCTCAGCTCGGCTCGATGAAGGGCGCTCGACTCCCAGACTGAGCGACCAGATGGAAGACTGGCTGCTGTGAGCCACTCTAATGGTATGCGTGTCGGTGCAATTGATCTTGGATCGAACTCCATCCGGCTCCTCGTCGCCGATGTCTCGGACGACGACCTTCCCTTCGGGCAGGTGAGCACGGTCGCGCGCGCCGGCGAGGCATGCCGGCTGGCTCGCGGGCTCGAGCGCACCGGGTCAATCGACGAGCAGATCGCGGAGCGGGCCGGTGTCCTCGCCTCCGAATTCGCGGCGCGCGCGCGGGCCCTCGGGGCAAGGCATGTCGTGTTCGGCGCGACGGCGGCGCTCAGGAGCGCGTCGAATGGCTCGCGGGTCGCCGCCGCGATCGGCGCCCGATGCGGGGTCCCGGTCCGCATTCTCTCGGGCGAGGAAGAGGCGCGACTTGTCTATCGGGCCGTGGTGCTCGGGCTCGGCAAATCGGCCCGAAGGAGCTCCTGCCTGGTCTTCGACATCGGAGGCGGCAGTACGGAGGTAGTGAGCGGGGTTGGGGATCAGGCCGGGAGGTGGGTGAGCCTTCCATTTGGGGCGGTTAGCCTTACTGAGCGGCACCTGCTCTCCGATCCACCCGATCAGGCAGAGATCGATCGACTGAGGACAGAGGTCCTGGATGTAATTATGCGGCAATGTGCATACATGCCGGAGCGTTGCCCACTGCTGGCCGGGGTGGGCGGGACCGTCACCTTGCTCGCGGCGCTCGACATGAGATTGGCGGCGTACGACCCGGCGCTCCTTGAGGGTCGGGCTGTGGGCCGGGACCAGCTTGCCGCCCTAGTTCGCCGGCTGCTCGAGTCGACCCACCGGGAGAGAATGAGCTGGCCGATCATGGGTGAGGGCCGCGCCGACATCGTTCTGGCGGGAGCCATGGTGGTGTCCCTTCTTGCCGAAAGGTTTCCATCGCCCGCACTGCTCTGCTCCACGCAGGGCCTGCGCTACGGCCTGGTGCGCCTCGCCGCCGAGGAGGCGAAACAGGGCAAGGACCCCGGGGAGATGGAAGTTAGTCGTTGACCGGGCACCCAGCCAGGACCCATAATTTCTTCGGCGCAAGATTAGTTGATTAGCAGGTCCCCTCGACTCAGTCGTTGCTCCACGCGGGTCTCCTCCGACCATGCGAAGGGAGCAGATCATATGGTTTCTTTACCGCCAGTCGTGGAGGGAGCGGGGAAAGCATGGTGAGACATTGCAGCAGGCTCCTGGTCACGCTGGTCCTCGCCCTGGTGGCGACGGCTGCCGTCTTGACGGTGGCCGAGGCGCGTGGGGTCGTCGCTCGGCAAACTGCGACGACTGTCACAGTCTCGGGCATCGGGAAGCCTACGGCAGGCACCGCCAGCGGGGAACCGGACACGCCTCAAGGTCCGCAGTCACCGGGCAGCTACCCACAGGGCGGCATTTCACCGCCGTCGCCAGTGGACGGCAGCTCGGACGCGGATGGCTGGATGAACGTGGTCCGCTGGATCAGCAGGATCTGGGCGGCATGGCTGCCGGGAGCAGCGCATTAGGTAGTCGCAGCATCTAAGGCGCTGCTTTCGGCAAGGTGCAGGCAGGGACCTGATCGGCGTTCCGTACCGAACCGACGGAATGCTCAACGGAGTGTCGTAGACCGAGGGTTCGAAAAAGTGCAGCGAGCGATCCCCCCCGATCTGTCTCAGGCTCACGTTCCCCCTTCCCACGAGGGAACGCTGCAGCGCGAGGCGATCGGCGACTTGCATCTGGCCGCCGATAATTTTTCTGGCGCGGCTGACGCCTACGCGGCGGCCCTGCGGGAGCTGGGCCCCGATGCGCCGGGCGAGCGCTGCCGGCTGCTGCAGCGTCTCTCCGAAGCCCTGATCCATCGCGGGGACTACCATGCGGCGCTCACTCCGCTGCGTGAGGCCCGGGCAGAGGCGCGCCGGCTCGGAGACAGTCGGGTGCTCGCGGGCGTGGCCGCGCGTCTCGCCGACGCCCTGACCGAGCTGGGGCAGTATCGCAACGGGCGACGCTACGCTCTCTACGCCTACCGCGTTCTGCGTGACACCGACGATCATCGCACGGTCGGACAGGTCGGTGTGCGGCTCGGGACCTGCAGCGCGCGCCTCGGGCGCATGAGCGAGGCGATCGAGTGGCTGCAAAATGCCGCGGCCACGTTCAGGAGAATTGACGACACGGACGGACTGGTCACCGCTCTCAACAATCTCGGCATCGTCTACAAGAATCTGCGCGACTGGCGCGAGGCGACCCGGTTCCTCGAGCAGGCCCTGCGCCTCGATGAGCGCGAGGGCCTCTACTCGCGCATGCGGGCGCACAACCAGAATCTCGGCCTGATCCGCTACCGTCTCGGCCAGTGGGACCTCGCCGAGGAGAATTTCCGTCAGTCACTCCGCATCTCCCGGGAAACCGGCCACCTCCAGGGCGAAGCGGCCGCCCTGCTCGCGG
>JBGPFC010000002.1:0-223705 GCA_041483195.1 Candidatus Eiseniibacteriota bacterium | reverse complement strand
GGCGTCACCATGTAGCCGCGGTCGTCGAGCGAGCCGACCAGGAACTCGCACAGCGTCATGTGTTCGGGCGCCACGTTCAGGAAGTGCAGCTGCTCGAGCAGGCTCTCGGCCAGCGTGGTGCGCGTGACCGGCACCTTCTCGAGGAACTCGATGCTGGTCTCGCTCTGGGGGATGTAGGCGCGATCGAGCGCGCTATCCTGCATGTACTCGGACCAGTCGATGGGATCTTCGTCGGCCGGCTCCTCGGCCTCCTGGTTCGCCGTCTCCTCGGGCGAATCCTCCTTGGCGATGTCCTCGTTCTCCTCCAGCTCGTCGACCTCCTCGAGCATCGGGTTCTGCATGATCTCCTGCTTGAGGATCTGCTGCAGCTCGAGGGTCGGCACCTGGAGCAGCTTCAAGGCCTGCTGCAGGCGCTGCGTCATGATGAGCGCCGGCCGCTGGGTCAGGTGGAGCGAGTGTTTCATTTCCATCGTGGAAGACTCCCGGTCACAGTCGGAAACGCTCGCCGAGGTAGATCTCGCGTGCCCGCGGGTCCTTGGCCAGCTCTTCGGCCGAGCCCTGCAGGAGGATCCGTCCCTCGTACATGATGTACGCGCGGTTGGTGATGCTCAAGGTCTCCCGCACGTTGTGGTCGGTGATCAATACGCCCAGTCCGCGTTCCCGCAGCCGCCGCACGATGTCCTGGATCTCCGCGACGGCGATCGGGTCGATGCCCACGAACGGTTCGTCCAGCAGCATGAATGAGGGCTGACGCACCAGCGCGCGGGTGATCTCGACCCGCCGCCGCTCGCCGCCCGACAGCTTATCCGCCCGGCGTTCGGCCAGGTGGGTCAGATTGAGGTCCTCGAGCAGCTGCTTGAGCCGGATCCCCCGCGCCTCGCGCGTCATGTCCATGGTCTCGAGCACCGCCAGCAGGTTCTCGCGCACCGTCAGCCGGCGGAAGATGCTCGCCTCCTGCGCGAGATACCCGAGGCCGCTGCGGGCGCGACGGTAGACCGGCTCGTCCGTGATGTCGCGTCCGTCGAGCAGGATGCGCCCCTGATTCGGCGTGAGCAAGCCGACGATCATGTAGAACGAGGTGGTCTTGCCCGCGCCATTGGGCCCGAGCAACCCCACGACCTCGCCGCGGCGCACCTGGATGGTGACGTCGCTCACCACCCGCCACTTGCCGTAGTAACGCTCGAGTCCCTCGGCCACCAGGCCCTCGCCGCGGAGCACAGGGAGCGGAGCGTCGGCCACGATCGACGGCGACGGGGCGTGGGTCACTTCGTCCCTCCGCGACGCTCGAGCGTGCCGCCGGAGCGGGTGCGCACGGTGGCCTTCACCTGGCGTTTGAACTGGAAGTCCTTCAGCTCGGGATCGCTCTCGAAGCCCCAGCCGGTGAGCACGTCCCCGCGGCGATCCACACGCACGAAGGCGTCGGTATCGATGCGCTGCTCCTTGTTCCGGAACCGCAGTTTGTCGGTGGTCATCCGCGTCCCCTCGGTGGTCTGGATGACCACGTCACCGCGGGCGTTCATGTCGTGGCTGAGGTCGTTCATCTCCCCTTCCTGCGCCGTGAGGGTCGAGGAACGGGACCCCTTCTCGTCGAAGAAGTCGATGCGCAGGCCGCGGGCGATGACCGTGCTGCGCGCCCGATAGGTGGCGGCCGACCGTGCGTACATCTTCCACTGGACCAGGCCGCGATCGGTCTCCGTGATGACGAAGTCGCTGACCTCGGTGTCGGGGAGTATGGCGGGCGAGGAGCTCGGGCCCACTCCGGCGCTCCGTTCGCATCCCGGGAGCGAGAAGAGGAGCGCCAGCAGCGATGCGGCGAGAATCGGGCCCGCCGGCGACCTTGCTACGGAGTATCGGACAGGGGGCATCGTGCCTTCCGCATCGGGTCGGTGAGCCTGGCGTCGTCGCGCGCTTGGGTCACGCTAACAAACGTCCGTGGTGGTCGCAAGCAGGACGTGTGCCAGCGATTCTGAATGGGGTTATCGGCTCGACAGGCCTTTGGCTTGACGCGTGCAAGTCGGTCCCGTCGTCGATGACCTCCCGGATGACCTCCCGCAGGAGTCGCCGGCCCGACTGGGAGGCGGCCGAGCGACTTCGCTGGTCGCCGCCCGTGGTCTCTGCTCCCACGCCGAGCAAAACGCGTTGCGGCCGATCAGAAAACTTGCACGACGCGCTCGATTGGGCTGCCCGGAGGCCGACTGGGCACGTGCGCCGCGTCCGCTAAGCCGATGCGCGACAACAATGAAACCGCGCCATCGGGATGCTCATGCGTGGCACCGGCCTTGCAATACCTCTGGTGCACACAGAGCCGTCTCTTGCATCGCGAGGTATCGAGTGAGTCGTCCAAACGGCTTCACGCTGGTCGAGTTGATGGTCGTGCTGGTGCTGATGGGGCTCATGCTGGCCATCGGCGTGCCCTCCTTCAGGAGCTTTCGCCTGTCCCTGGTCAAGCAGCAGGCGCGGGCGGTCGTCATCGAGAACCTCCGCGCCGCCCGCCAGCGGGCGGTGACCGGGCACACCCCCGTCGTCGTTTGCTTCGGCAACGGCGTCACCACCACCGACGTGACCGGGTTCAGCATCCACGCCGACACGAACAACGACCGTACGGTCCAGTCGAGCGAGTATCGGCAGTTCAAGCAGATGCCGAAGGATTCCAGGCTCTCCAGCGTGGAGCTCAGCCCCCCCGATTCCCTGCTGTTCGACATCACCGGCATCCTCAAGCCCGGCACGACCGGCGGCCGGCTGATCGTCCAGACCACCGCAGGCCTCCGCGACACGATCATGGTGTCGATGGCCGGATTGGTGTACCGCCCATGACCCCCACGACCAGGTCCAGGATGCGCCCCGTGCGCGCTCGCGTGGCCGGCTTCTCGCTGGTCGAGCTGATGATCGCACTGGTGGTGTTCGGCATCGGTGTCCTGTCGCTCGCGGCGGTCATCCCGGTCGGCATCAAGCGGAGCAACACCGCCGCCCAGCAGACCCGTGCCTCGGAGCTGGCGGCCACCTGCGCGGAGCAGGTGCTGGAGACGCCTTACGCCGACGGGGACATGACGAGCGGCGACCATGACGACGTCAACAATCCCTACCCGGGCGGCTACTACGTGCGCTGGACGGTCGAGGACGACCAGCCGCGCGCGGACTGCAAGCGGATCACCGTCAGGGTCTACCGTCGCACGTTCGCGTCACTGCCGATGTCCACGCTGGTCGTCGTCTCACCCGAGGCGGGGGGTTAGTCCCATGCGCCACGCCCGGAACGCCCATGGCTTCTCTCTCATCGAGCTGATGGTCGCGCTCGCGCTCACGAGTGTCGTCGTCATCTCGGTCTTCTCGGTCATGTTCGGCTCGCAGAAGGCGACCTCGCGCGTGACCAAGCTGGTCGAGAATCGCCAGAACACGCGCGCCGCGCTGCAGCTGCTCGAACGGGACGTGCGCATGGCCGGCTCGGGCTGGGGTCGCACCGTGGTGCAGGGCGTCTACGGTGGAGCGACCATCGGCGTGCGGGGGGTGACGACCGGCTATGGTGGCTCGCTGGCGGCGAACGACACGCTTCAGATCATGGGCGGCTGGGATGCGGCGACCACGTTGCGCCTGCCGCTGGCCCTGCAGACCGACGTCATCAAGGTCACGAGTGCCGCGGGCTTCGCGGTCGGCGACTTCATGGTGGTCACCAGCGGTACGTGGGCACACCTGTTCAAGATCACGTCGATCACCACGAACGACATCACCTGCTCCAACTCGTCGACTTACAACAACGGCACTCGTGCGGGCTGGCCGGGGGGAGGCACCGGATACCCCACCGGCGCGCAGGTGTATCGGGCCAGCTGGGTCTCCTACCGCGTCGACTCGACCTTGGCGAGGAAGCCCATGCTGGTTCGGCGCGAGGCCGGCCGGCCCGATCAGTTCGTGGCCTATGACGTGCGCCAGTTCACCGTGACGTACCTGCTCCAGGACGAGAGCTTGACCCGCAACCCGGCTGACCCGTCGATGATCGACAGGCTGCGGCCGGTCGTGAGCACGCGCTTGATCACCCCCGGCCAGGCTTCGGTCTTGGATTCTGCCTGGGCGACGGTCAAGCCGCGTACCTTCTGACAGGAGCTCTCTGATGAAAGGCTCGAATTGCGTCCGCGGCGAGCGCGGTGCGGCACTGATCACTGCGACTCTCATCCTGCTGCTCATCTCCGTGCTGGCCGTCACGTTCATGACGACCATCAGCGGCGAACGATCCATGTCGTCGAACGTGCACGTGGCGAAGGCCTCGCTCTACGCGGCCGACGCCGGCATCCGCACGGCTCAGCAGCAGCTCGCCAGTTTCTCGACGGCCAAGCTGGAGAGCCTGTCGGCGCTCTACACCGGCACCGGACCCGTCATCGCGGCGCCGCTGACGTTCTTCCCGGGCGGTTCGCTGGTCGGGAGCGCGACCAACCCGAAGTTCACCACCAGCGCGACGATCGCGTTCTCCGACAGCGACCTGACCGACACCGCCCAAGTCTACAACTACCGCTACACGATCACCTCGACCGGCAATGATGGTCAGTCGGGGACGCGTGCGGTGCAGAGCCAGGGCATCCTGCGCGTGAGCGCGGGCCGCGGCTCCTTCGCCCAGTATCTGATCTACACCAACACCCACACGATGGGCGATGGATCGAACATCTGGTTCACGTCGAGCGGCTACTTCGACGGGCGCGTGCACACGAACACCGAGTTCAAGTTCGCCTACAAGCCGACCTTCGAAGACCTGATCACCAGCGTCAACTCCAAGGCCTGGTACTACAACAAGGGCAACAACGTGGAGCTGTCGGCGAATAACAACGGCAGCATCGACGTGCCGAACCTCTACGGTGGATTCACGCGTGGCGCGCCCAACGTGCCCCTGCCGGTAAGCGCCTATAGCCAGAAGAACGCGTCGCTCGGCCGTGATCCTTCGGACACCGCTTCGCCCACGAATACGCAGATCCGCGCGGCGCTCGGCATGACCGGTGGGTCCGCACCGCCAAACGGGATCTACCTGCCCAGCACGGGTGGCGCCATGGTGGCTGGCGTCCTCGTGGGTGCCACTCTGAGCGGCGGCATCTACGTTCAGGGTGACCTGAATTCCTGCGCGATGAGGGTCGATAGCCTCGGCCGGCAGGTCTACACGATGACGCAGGGTAGCGTGATGAAGCGAATCACGGTGGATCCCGGCCCTGTCCCGCCACTCACCTACGTCTGGGATGGCTCCGCCACGACGATATATACCGGCGCCATGCGACCCATCATGTACACGCAGGGCACCATGGCCGACCTGGGCGGGCCGGACCGTTCAGGCGGCACGGTCGTGCCCGCGATCGCCAACGGCAACCAGATGCTGATCACGGCCAGCGGCGACATCGTGATCCAGAACGACATCACCGCTTACGACTACGACAACGGGGAGGCCGTGCTTGGCATCTACTCCTCGGGCGGCGACGTGCGGATCGGCTCGGGAGCGCCCAACGATGCGAACCTCGATGCCTTCGTCATGGCGGCCGGCAGCAATGGCGAGTTCAAGGTGGACAACTGGAACTCCGGTGCGCCGATGGGCACGTTCCACCTGCGCGGCGGCATGGTGGCCTCGTACTACGGCGTGTTCTACCAGTTCGATTCGAACGGCAACCTGCTGCACGGCTTCGCGCGTGACTTCCACTACGACCGTCGCGGTCTTGTGCCGCCGTACTTCCCGACCACCAACCAGTTCGTGCCCGACCTTCCGTCGGCCCGCACGCTCGCCTGGAAGGAGCTGTGATGTCTCGTCCCGACGGTAATCAGCTCATCATCCCGGTCATGGTCGCGCTCATCCTCGGGTTGGGCGGCCTGATGGGTTACGAGGCGTGGACCCGGTCGCACAAGGAGCGCGAGGTGCCGACCAAGGTCTCGGCGCCCAAGGTCACCCCCGCGCCGAACACCCAGAAGGTGGCGCCGGGGATCACGCCGGCGAACAAGAAGTACGAGGTCTTCAACGGTTAGGTCGTCCACCGGCCGGTCGTCACAACCGCCCCGAGGAGCATGGGCCTCGGGGCGGAGCTGTTTGAGGGTCGGGCGGTGGCGCGGCGTGGTCGACCGACGTTACGTCCCGGCGCGCAGGCAGTCGTGCAGATGGAGCACCCCGATCGGACGGCGATCGCCGTCCACCACCACCAGGGCGGTGATGGGACCCGGAGCGTGCTCCTCCATCGTCCGCACCGCGGCGGCCACCAGCATCTCCTTGGCGATGGTGCTGGGCGAGCGGGTCATCACGTCGGCGGCAGTCAGATGCCAGGGATCGGCGTGCCGCACCAGGATCCGCTTGAAGTCGCCGTCGGTGATCACGCCCGAGAGCCGACCGTTCCCGTCCACCACCGCGACGATCCCCAGCAGCTTGGCCATGATCTCGAGCATGACGGCGCGCAGCCCGGCGGACTCGCCGATCCGCGGCACCCCCTCGCCCGCGTGCATCAGCTCGCCCACGCGGCGCGAGGCGATGCCGCCGATGACGCCACCCGGATGCAGGAAGCGGAAGTCCTCCGGCCGGAAGCCGCGGCGCTGGAGCAGCGCCACCGCCAGGCAGTCGCCCATCACCTGGGCGAGCGTGATGCTGGTCGTCGGGGTGAGTTCCATGGGACACGCCTCGCGTGCGGGGCCGGTCAGCAAGGTGACCTGGCTGCGCGTGGCGAGCGCCGATGCCCTAGTGGCGATGATGCTCACCAGCGGGATGCCGTGACGCTCCAGGTACTGGAGCAGCGCCAGCAGCTCCTCGCTCCCGCCGCTCTTCGAGATGAACAGCGCGGCATCGCCCGGCGTGAACAGGCCGGCATCGCCGTGCAGCGCATCGGTGGGGTGCAGGAACACCGCCGGCGTGCCGGTGCTGGTGAGCGTGGCGGCGAGCTTGTGGGCGATCAGGCCCGACTTGCCGACGCCCGAGACGATCACCTTCCCGCGGCACTCCCCCAGGATCTCCACCGCGCGCAGGAACTCGGGGCCGAGCCGATGCTCGAGTGCCGCGACGGCGGCGGCCTCGGTGCGCACCACCTGGCGGGCGAGGGCCAGCAGATCGGCGGCCGCTCGCTTCCCCCGAGGCTGAGGCTTTGCTCGAGGAGCGGCCGCCATCCCGCGCTTCTTGGCGGACTTGCGGGCTGGCTTGGTCTTCACAGTGCCTCGTACCTGCGCAGCACGTCATCCCAGGTGCCGTTGTGCCGCAGCAGCGTCTCGACCACCTCGCGCACGGCGCCGCGGCCGGCATCGTGGACCGTGGTCAGCCGGGCCACGGCCCTCACCTCCGACACGGCGTCCGCGACCGCGATCGGCCAACCCACGCGCTTGAGCAGCGGCACGTCGGGCAGGTCGTCGCCCACCATCGCGCAGGCGCTCCACAGCACCTCTTCCCGCGCTCGCACCTCCTCGGCCACGGCCACCTTGTCCTTGATGCCGAGGTAGTGCTCGAGCCTCAGATCGGCCATGCGTCCCTTGACCGCCATCGAGTCGCGGCCCGAGATGACGACCGGCAGCAGGCCCGAGTCGCGTGCCCAGTCCAGCGCGAGGCCATCGCGGACGTAGAAGTTCCGCGTGTCGCCGCGCGTGTCCCAGCCGATCACGCCGTCGGTCATGGTGCCATCGACATCCAGGAACAGGATGCGGACCTTGCCGGTGACGGGGCTAGGCATGGGTGCGTTCGGTCACCGCCTCGTGCACCCGCCTCGCCTCGTCGAGGAATCCTTCGACCTCGGCGAGCGGCAGCTGGGTGCCGGCGTCCGAGAGGGCGCGTTCGGGATCGGGATGCGCCTCGAAGAACAACCCGTCCACGCCGCAGGCGATCGCGGCGCGCATGAGCGGGAACGCGTAGCGGCGGTCGCCGCGCGTCTCGGCGCCACCGGGTTTCTGCAGGCTGTGGGTGGCGTCGAACACCACCGGCCACCCCAGGGCACGCATTGCCACCAGCCCGCGCATGTCCACCACCAGGTCGTGGTAGCCGAAGCTGGTGCCGCGCTCGGTGAGCAGGATGCGATCGCTCCCCGCGGCGGTGAGCTTCTCGACGGGCTGCGCCATGTCCTCGGGAGCCAGGAACTGACCCTTCTTCACGTTCACCGCCCGGCCCGTGCGTGCCGCCGCCTCGAGCAGCGCGGTCTGGCGGCAGAGGAAGGCCGGGATCTGGAGCGCGTCGGCCACCTCGGCCGCGGCGGCCACCTCGGTCACCTCGTGCACGTCGGTGATCACCGGCACGCCGGCCTCGCGCCTGGCGCGCGCGAGTGCTGCGAGCGCTTCGTCCATCGGCAGCCCCGCGAACGAACGCCCGCTCGAGCGGTTGGCTTTGCGGTAGGAGGCCTTGAAGACGAACGGGAGGTCGCGAGCGGCGCATGCGGCCTTGAGCTGGACGGCCACCTTGAGGCACATCTCGGCGCTCTCGACGACGCAGGGCCCCGCGATGACCAGCAGCCGCGGCCCGCCGGCCTGCGCCGCGCCGATGCTGAAACGCTTCATGCTCTGCGCGGCGCGGTGGGCCGCGGAGCGCTCGACCCGGTGGTGGGCATGCTCAGCGCCGTGTCGTCGGACGCCGGGGCGCCCTCCTCGTGCGCGGCCGGAGGCGAGTAGTCGTTGTGCCCCAGCCGGGCGAGACGACGCTCCAGCGAGGCGCGCACGAAGTCGACGAACAGCGGATGCGGCTCGTGCGGTCGCGACTTCAACTCCGGGTGGAACTGCACCGCCAGGAACCACGGGTGGTCGGGCAGCTCGATGATCTCGACCAGCTCGCGGCCCACGCACTTGCCCGACAGCACCAGCCCGCGTGACTGGAGCTGGGCGGCGTACTTGTTGTTGAACTCGTAGCGGTGGCGGTGCCGCTCCTCGACCTCGAGCTTGCCGTAGGCGCGCGCGGCGAGGCTCCCCTCCTTGAGCGCGCAGCGGTAGGCGCCCAACCGCATGGTGCCGCCCTTGTCGGTGACGTCCGATTGCTCGCTGAGGAGGTCGATCACCTTCTGCGGCGTCGACGGGTCGAACTCGCTCGAGTTGGCCTGCGCCCAGCCGGCGACGTGGCGAGCGAACTCGATGGTCGCCACCTGCATGCCGAGGCAGAGACCCAGGTAGGGGATGCCCCGCTCGCGGGCGAACTGGGCGGCGAGGATCTTGCCCTCGATGCCGCGCTCGCCGAACCCCCCCGGCACGACGACGCCGTCGAGATCGTTGAGGAACGCGCTCGCTCCCTTCTGTTCGATCTCCTCGCCCTCGATCCACTGCAGATCGATGCGCGCCTGGTTGGCCGCCCCCGCGTGGACGAACGCCTCGATGATGCTCTTGTAGGCGTCGCGCACGTGCGTGTACTTGCCGACGATGCCGACCACGGCCTGCCGGGTGGGATTGAGGACGCGCGAGACGAAACCGTCCCAGGCCTTGAGGTCCGGATCGCCGGCGTCGAGCGCCAGCTCGCGCACCACCAGCGAGTCGAGCCCGCCGCGATGGAAGACCTGCGGCACCTCGTAGATCGAGCCCACGTCGGTGGCGTCGATGACCGCTTCGGTCGGCAGGTTGCAGAACAGGGCGATCTTCTCGCGCAGCTCGCTCGTGAGGGGACGCTCGCAGCGGCACAACAGGATGTCGGGCTGGATGCCGATCTCGCGCAGCTCCTTGACCGAGTGCTGCGTCGGCTTGGTCTTCATCTCGCCGGCCGCCTTGATGAACGGCACCAGCGTCACGTGGATGAAGAGGGTCTCGCGACGGTGCTCGAGCTTGAGCTGGCGGACCGCCTCGAGGAACGGCAGCGACTCGATGTCTCCCACCGTGCCGCCGATCTCGACGATCTGGACGTCGGCCTGGGTCGTGAGTCCGAGGCTCATGATGCGGCGCTTGATCTCGTCGGTGACGTGCGGGATGACCTGCACCGTGCGGCCCAGGTAGTCGCCGCGGCGCTCCTTCGAGAGTATCGCGTCGTAGACCTGGCCCGCGGTGACGTTGTGGCTGCGGGTGACGCTGATCCCGGTGAAGCGCTCGTAGTGGCCGAGATCGAGATCGGTCTCGGCGCCGTCGTCGGTGACGAACACCTCGCCGTGCTGGAACGGGCTCATGGTGCCCGGATCGATGTTGAGATAGGGATCGAGCTTCTGCAGCGTGACGCGCAACCCGCGCGCCTTGAGCAGCAACCCGAGCGAAGCCGCGGCAATTCCCTTGCCGAGCGAGGACACCACCCCGCCGGTGACCACCACGATCTTGGCCATCGTTCCGTTTCCCTTCGCTGAGGGTTTCGCTTCGAACCGCATCGCAGAGGGCGCTCGCACGCGGCCTGCCGCCGCCGCTTCGCCCTCAATCCGGTCGCGGTCCGCGCTTCTCCAGTGCCGCCAGCTGCTCCGGGGTGTCGACGCCCGAGAACGCGCGTGCCGCCTCGAACACCCGGATCTTCACCCCGCGCTCGAGCGCCCGCAACTGCTCGAGACGCTCGACCCGTTCCTGCCTGCCCGGGGGCCAGGCCGCGAACTCGAGGAGGCACTCGCGTGTGAATCCGTAGACGCCCACGTGACGCAGGGTGGCGCCGCGCCCCGACTCGACGTGCGCCCGGCTAAAGTAGAGCGCGAAGCCGTTCGCGTCCACCGCCACCTTGACCACGTCCTTCGCCGCGAGCGACGCGGGGTCGCTCTCGCGGTGCGCGAGCGTCGCCATCCGCAACGATGGATCGGCGCGCATCCCCGCGATCATGCGCGCGACGCCTTCGGAGTCGAGCTCCGGCTCGTCGCCCTGGAGATTCACGACGATGCCGCACTCGGGATGGCGCCGCGCGACCTGCGCGACGCGGTCCGTGCCGGTCGCGCAGTCCACGCCGGTCATCTCGACCTCCGCCCCGAATCCGTGCGCGGCGACCGCGATGCGCTCGTCGTCGGTCGCGATCACGAGCCGGTCGATCCCGCGCGCAGCGCGCGCGCGCTCCCACACGTGCTGGAGCATGGGCCTGCCCCACAGCGTCGCGAGCGGCTTGCCGGGGAAGCGCTGCGCGCCGTACCGGGCGGGGATCACGGCCAGCACCGCTTTCGCGGTCATCGCGGCCGCGGCTCCCAGCGCAGCGTGTCGTCCATGCGGAGCGGCGCCAGCGTCACGGTCAAGGTGCAGCCCGGGACGGGAACGACCGTGGAATCGGAATCGTCACCGCCGTCCCACGAGCCTTCGACCAGGCAGAACAGCCGGCCGCGATCGTAGGCGAAGACCGTTCCGTCCGGGCTGTCCGCGTCGTAGCCCGGGTGGTGCATCCATCCCGAGGCGTTCAGCCACCTTTCGAACGCCGAGACCGGGCAGGGCGTGGTGTCGTTCACGACCATGCGAACCCGGCAGGCGCGCGCGGTGGCGCGGGCATACTGGTACGCGAAAACGGTCGTGTCGCGGACGACGTGAATCGCGGAGTCACCGGGCGGGGCGCCGCGCAGCAACACGCCCGCCACGGTGTCGCGCATGGCCGCGAGCGCCGCGGCATCCTCCGCCATCGCGACGCTCCGCGTGCGGGCGGGCGTGCTCGTGGCGGCCCGAAGCGCGGCGACCCCGGCCGCCGCGGACGGTCCCGGGCCGATCGCCGGAACGAGTCCGACGACGAGCCCGCCGAGCAGCGCGCACGCCCCCGCCATCCGGAGGCGCGAGCCGCCGAAACGCGACGCGCCGCCCTCGGACGATTTCCCGAGGGCGGCGCGCATGCTCACGAGCGTCAGACTCCGACCGCGAGCTCCGCGATCGAGTCCGCGACGTCCTTGCCCGACTTCCGGAGCGCCGCCAGCTCGTCCGCGCTGAGCTTGAGCTCGACGATCTTCTCGACCCCGCCGGCGCCCAGCATCACCGGCACTCCGATGAAGAGATCCTTCAACCCGTACTCCCCATCGAGCAGCACCGAGCAGGGCACCAGCCGTTTCTGGTCGGTGAGCATCGCCTCGACCATCTCGACCGCCGACATGGCGGGCGCGTAGTAGGCGGAGCCGGTCTTCAGGAGCTTGACGATCTCGGCGCCGCCGTTGCGAGTGCGATCCGAGATGGCGGCGATGCGGTCGGCGGCCATCAGCTCGGTGATGGGAATGCCGCCCACCGTCGTGAAGCGCGGCAGCGGCACCATCGAGTCGCCGTGGCCGCCGAGCACCATCGCGTCCACGTCGGCGCCCGACACGCCCAGCTCCATCGCGATGAACGCGCGCATCCGGGCCGAGTCGAGGATGCCCGCCATCCCGAGCACGCGCTGCTTCGGGAAACCGGTGGTCTTCCAGAACAGATAGGCCATCACGTCGAGCGGATTGGTGACCACCACCGCGTAGGCGTGCGGCGCGTGCTTCTTCACCGCCTCGGCCGCGGGCCGCACGATGTCGGCGTTGGCCTTGAGGAGATCGGTGCGCGACATGCCGGGCTTGCGCGGGAAGCCCGCGGTCATCACCACCACGTCCGCGCCGGCCACGGCGCTCAGGTCGTTCGCCCCCGTGATCTTGCCGCCCTTGTGCCAGAGCGGCGCCGCCTGCTGCAGGTCGAGCGCCTTGCCCTGCGGCATGCCCTCCACGATATCGATCAGGGTGACGTCCGCGAGTCCGCGCTCCGCGATGTAGAGTGCCGTATTCGCGCCAACGTTGCCCGCGCCGATCACTGCGACTTTGCGATTCATCTCCCACCCTCCCCTTGTTGAGTCCCCACGAACCCCAAACGTAAGCGCCACCCCCTCGGAGTCCCGAGGGACCCGCGACGGCGTGGCGCCCGAGCGGTCTGGCGGCTGGCTACTGGACCGGGCTCGCTTCGCGCGGCATGACGTGCACCTTGCGCCGCGTGTCGGTGGATCCCGTGAACTTCACCTTGCCGTCGATCAACGCGAACAGCGTGTCGTCCTTCCCGATTCCAACGTTGGTGCCGGGATGGAACTTGGTGCCGCGCTGCCGCACGATGATGCTTCCCGCGCTCACGAACTCGCCGCCGAAGCGCTTGACGCCGAGGCGTTGCGCGTTCGACTCGCGATTGTTCCGAGACGAAGACTGACCTTTCTTGTGAGCCATGAGCGCTCCCCTACGCCGTGATCGCCGTCACGCGGATGCGCGTGAGGTCATCGCGGTAGCCGCGCCGCTTGCGATAGTCGTGACGGCGCTTGAACTTGAAGATCTTGATCTTCTTGCCGCGGAGATGATCCACCACCTCGGCGGTGAGCGTCGCGCCCTTCAGATAGGGCTGGCCGACCTGGATCTTGTCGCCGTCCGAGACCAGCAGCACCTGATCGAAGGTGAGCGTGGCCCCCGGCTCACCCTTGAGGCGCGGCACCTCGAGCGTCGCATCCGGCTCGACCTTCGTCTGGATGCCGTTGATGTTCACGATGGCGTACATCGGCTGGCTATCTCCTTGGCCTACATCGATTCCCGTGGATCATCTGAAGCGGCGTCGCGGCCGGATGACATGCTCCTGCCAAGCCCCCGGACGAGCGCCGAACGTGGTTTTCTACCATGCCGTTGCTCGGGCCGTCAAGGCACGCCTTTTACGCGAGCCGCGCGCCGCGGCCGGGCGGCTCGCCCGCCCTGGCGGATGGGCGACGCCTGAACCATAGTCGGCGGGAATCGCGAGGCCGGACCGCAACCCTTCACAGCAAATCAGGAGGTCGACATGCGTGCATGGACCATCGGCACGGCGTTCGCCATCGGGCTGGTGGCCGGGTGCGTCGCGGGCGGCCCGCCCCTCACGGCTCAGGCGCCGGCACCCGCCCCCGTCTCCCCGCTCGGCAGTCCGTTCGCGGAACGGCGCACCGGGTTCGGGACCATCGCGTACCCGCTGCTGCTCGATCGCGCCGATCTCCGAATCGGGACGACCGTCCAGTTCACGCGGGTGCCGAGCGCGAACGAGCTCCACGACCTCGAGCAGCTTCCCGCGCTCGAACACGTGGTGATCGCCCTCCCGCAATGGCCCCCCGAGTACGCGCCGCTCGACGTGCTGAACCAGCTCCCGGCCGAGACCGACGTGATCGTGGTGCTGCCGGGCTATCCGCCGACGCGCGCGGCGGCCGACGCGTGGAATCTGGTGGGCGCCAAGCTGCGGCTGGTGGTGGTGGTGAACGAGCCGCCGCCTTCGGCGGTGGTGGTCGCCGACCTCAACAACATGCGCTACCTCGAGCGCGTGATCGCGCAGATGGACGACCCGCGGCGCACCGGATTCGAACGGCTCCAGCGACCGCTGAGCTTCCGCAAGCTGGTGGAATAACGCGGCGCTGTGTACCGCCTGGGCGCGTTCGCGACGCCTGCGCCGCGCCGACTCAGCGCAGGACGAAGTTGAACGGGATGGCCGTCCACACCGGGACCGGCTTCCCATTCGCGAACGCCGGCTTGAACACCCACTTTCGCGCCGCGCTCATCGCGGCGTCGTTCAGCATCGGGATCTCGTGCTTCGGATCGAGCCACACGTCGAGCACGCGGCCGTCCTTCCCGACCAGCACTTTCACCATCACCAGCCCCTCGACTCCCGCGTCTCGCGCGATCTCGGGATAGGCCGGAACGATCTGCTTGACGGGAACCGGCAGCTCCTCGACGTAGACGTAGTCGTCGATGCCGGGGAGCGGGGGCTCCGGCGCCGTCCCTCGAGTGGCTTCGCTCACCTCGCCAGCTCCGATCGTCGCGTCGGGAGCCGCGCCAAGAACGTCCGGGTCGGCGGCGACCCGGGTCTCGGGCGGGGCCTTCGAGTCCGGCACCGGGAGCGGAACACCGGCATCGGGCTCGACGCGGACGCGCGGCGCCGCGGCCGGGGCCTCCGGCATTTGTAACAGCGGAGGCCGCGAAGGATCTCGGGAGACGTGGTGGGTGGGGATGTTCAGCACGGGCGGGGCTTCGGGGATGAGCGTCGCGAGCCGCCCGCCGGCACCGAAGACGGCGACCGCGAGGGCGGTCGCGAGGCCCAGCGCCCGCAGCATGTGCGCCTGCCGGGACTCGATGAGTTCTGGCGCGCCGTAGGGCATGAACTCGTACAGCGACACCGGGGTCTTCATGGGCTTCCTCCCGCGGGAGTCGCCCGGTCGCCGTGGCCTCAATCGTGACGCATGACGATGCGCCGGTCCACCTCGAATATCGGGGCTCGCGCGCGCCCGCGCGACTCGGTTACGTACCCGGGACCGCCCCCACCACCTGCTTGGTGAGCTCCTGCTTCTTCTCGGTGAACACCTTCATCTCGCCGCGCTTGAGCTGCGGGTCGTCCTTGAGGTCGATCGAGATCTTGAACCGCTTCTCCAGCTCCGAGAAGCGCCGCGCCTCCTGCTCGACGAAGAAGAGCGCGATCTCGGGCGCGACCTTCACGGTGATGCGCCGCTCGTTGCCGAGCGCCGCCACCCTCCGCATCGCGCGCTCGAGCTTCACCAGCATGGTCTCGGGGCTCGGCACCTTGCCGAGGCCCGCGCAGTGCGGGCAGTCCTCCGTGTAGTAGTGGAGCAGGCTCGAGCGCTCCCGCTGGCGCGTCATCTCGATCAGGCCCAGATCCGACACCGCGAACGCCTTGGTGCGGGCGCGGTCCTTGCGCAGCTCCTTGCGGATCTCGTCGAGCACCGCGCGCTTGTTGGCCTCGATCTCCATGTCGATGAAGTCCACCACGATGATGCCGCCGATGTCGCGCAGCCGCAGCTGGCGCGGCACCTCCTTCGCGGCCTCCATGTTGGTGCGGAAGATGGTCTCTTCCTGGTTCTTCTTCCCGGTGAAGCGGCCGGTGTTCACGTCGATCGCCACCAGCGCCTCGGTGTGATCGACGCAGATGTAGCCGCCCTTCTTGAGCCACACCTTGCGCTCGAAGGTCTTCTCGATCTGGGTCTCGATGCCGAACTCGTCGAAGATGGGCTCGCGGCCCTTGTAGAGCTTCACGCGGTCACGCAGCTCGGGCGACACCGACTTGAGGTAGGCCTGGGTCTCGGCGAACGACTCCTTGTCGTCGATCACGACCTCCTCGACCTCGTCGGTGAACAGATCGCGGATCAGGCTCGCGGTCATCTCGAGCTCGCGGTGGACGAGCGCCGGGGCGCGCACCGAGGCCGCCTTGCGGTCCAGCTTGTTCCAGAGCTTGGTCAGGTGCTTGATGTCGGCCGCGAAATCGGACTCGGCCTTGCCCTCGCCGGCGGTGCGCGCGATGAGGCCGACCTCCTTCGGTTTCAGATCGTGGATGATCGCCTTGATCCGCTGGCGCTCGGCGCGGTCCTCGATGCGGCGCGAGACTCCGACGTGATCGACGCCCGGCATCAGCACGCAGAAGCGGCCGGGAAGGCTCACCTGCTGTGTCACGCGCGGTCCCTTGGTGCCGATCGATTCCTTGGTGATCTGGACCAGGATCTCCTGGCCCTTCTTGAGATGGTCTTCGATCTTGAGCACCGGACCGCGGCGACGCCGGCCCTTGTCGCCGTTCTCGTCGAGGTCGGAGATGTCCTCGAGGTCGCTCAGCGATTCCGCGAGGTCGGAGGCGTGGAGGAATCCGGTCTTGGGCAGCCCCAGGTCCACGAAGGCGGCCTGCATGCCGGGCAGCACGGCGTTGACGCGCCCCTTGTAGATGTCGCCGACGTGGCGGCGCTGATCGGCGCGCTCGACCAGCAGCTCCGCGAGCTCGTCGTCTTCGAGGATGGCGATGCGGGTCTCGTACGAATCGGCGTTGATGATGATCTTCTGTTTCACGGAGGCTTCCTTTTCGTGCCCCCGCGTGACGCCGTTCTTCAGGCTCTCGCGTTCAGCAGCGCGAGCGGGTCGAGCCGGCGACCGCCGATGTCCGCCCACAGCTCCACCCGCTCGACATCGGCCGTGCGGGGATCCGCGGTGGGCAGCAACAGGGCGATCAGCTCGTCCGGACGGACCTGCGCGCGCACGGTGAAGCGAATGTGCGCGTCCAGGGCGGCCGGGTTCTCCTCGTCGCTCACCTCGAGCGAAGCAATGGAGGATCGGGCGTCGAATTCGCGGGTCTGGCCCTCGCTCACGCGGCGCACGACCACGTGCTCCCGCTGCAGCAGCCCGGCACTGCGCGCCTCGAGCGTCTCGCGCAGGACATCCGGCTCGAGGCCGGCATGCGCGAGAAACGATCCGGGAAAGCGAACCCGGTACGAGGCGCCTTCGAGCTGGCTCATGAGCGAAGGCGTCTTGAACAGGATGGGCCGGTAGGCCAGCACCCGGAGTCCCGACGGCAGCACCGCATTCAGCCGTTCGGCAAGATCGACCGCCGGCGGCTGCGAGAACTCCAGGTCGAAGACCTCGGCCCGGGAACGGTGACCCAGGGACAGCGGCGGCCCGAACGACATCTTGATGTGCGGGTGATGGCCCTGGCTGAAAGCGAGCGGCAATCCGGAGCGGCGCAACGTCCGCTCCCAGGTACGCATGAGGTCGAGGTGCGATGTGAATCGCATCTCGGTCCCCTTTTCGAAAACGATGCGGAAACGGGTGCTGGTCGCGACGCCCGGAGCTGCGGCGGCGCGGCGGGTGCGGCGGCCGAAGACGGGCGGCGGCACGGCGGCGTGCGCCTTCACGAGGTCGAGCGGCGCGTGCGGCTGCTTGACCCACGGCCGCTGCGGACAGGCGTCGACGCCGCACGAGAAGCAGATGTCCTCGAGCCGGCAGTCGTCCGTGATCGCGCCGCGATCCGCGCGCAGCTTCTCGCGGACCAGGAACTTCTTGGTGACCGGCGACTGCACGACGTCCCAGGGCTGTTCGCGGTCGGTCGAGCGCTCGAGCAACTGGCGCTCGGGATCCATGCCGAGGTCGCGGAACACGTCGAGCCAGGTCCGGAACCGCAGGTGCTCGGACCATGCGTCGAACCGGCAGCCGCGCCGGTACGCCTCCTCCACCGCCAGCCCGAGCCGGCGGTCGCCGCGCGTGAAGACCCCCTCCAGCAGCGAGGTCTCGGCGTCGCGATACTTGAGCGTCACCGGCTTGCCGCGCGCGGCGTCGCGCAGAACGCCGAGGCGGCGGTTGAGCTCGGCGGTCGAGACCTGCTCGGCCCATGCGAACGGGGTGTGGGGCTTGGGCACATGGGGCGAGACGCTCACGGTGATACGGAAGTTGCGATGGCCCGCCTGCTTCGCCGCGCGGCCGGCCTCGACGGCGAGGTCGAGGATCGCGCGCAGGTCGTCGTCGTTCTCCCCGGGCAGCCCGCACATGAAGTAGAGCTTGGCTCCGGTGTAGCCCTCGCGCGCGGCGGTGGCCACCGAGCGGAGCAGCTCCTCCTCGGTGTGGTTCTTGTTGATCACGTCGCGCATGCGCTGGCTCCCGGCCTCGGGAGCGAGCGTGATCGAGCCCTTCTTCTGGGCCGCCATGCGGCGGGCGACCTCGACCGGAACGTTGTCGGGCCGCGTCGATGGCAGCGAGATCTGAACGCGAGTCGGGCACAGCTCGTCGGCGAGCGCATTCACCTGCTCGACGATCTGAGTGTGATCGGTGGACGAGAGCGAGATGAGCGAGACCTCCTCGAGCCCGGTCGCCTGCAGCCCGCGCAGAACTTCCTCGACCACCGCCTGCGCCGGCTTCTCGCGGACCGGGCGATTGATCATCCCCGCCTGGCAGAAGCGGCAGCCCCGCGTGCATCCGCGCATGATCTCGACCGAGAGCCGGTCGTGCGTGATCTCCCCGACCGGCAGCAGCGGCGCCGCGGGGTAGTACTCGCTCTTGAGCTCCTTCACCCACGCCGATTGCACGCGCGCCGGGAATCCCGGCCGCGGCCGCGGCGCGAGCCAGCCTTCCCTAGTCGCGTGGCTCACGTAGCCCGACGGCACGTACACGCCGCGCACCTGCGCGAGCGCGCGCAGCAGTCGCGGCCGGCTCCAGCCCCCGCGCTTCGCAGCGCGAACCCGGTCCACCAGCGCGTGGATCACGTCCTCGCCGTCGCCGATCACGAACGCGTCGATGAACTCGGACATGGGCTCGGGGCTGAACGCCTGCGCGCCGCCCGCGATCACCAGCGCGTGGCCGGCGTCGCGCTCCACCGTGCGCAGCGGCAGCCCGGCCAGCTCGATCATGGTGAGCACGTTGGTGTACTGCAGCTCGTATTGGAGCGAGAACCCGATCACGTCGAACGCGCTCGCCGCCGCGTGCGAATCGAGCGAGAACAGCGGGATGCCGAGCCGGCGCATCTCGGCCTCCGCGTCCGGCCACGGCGCGAACGTCAGCTCGGCGGCGCAGTCGGGGCGCGCGTTCAGAATGTGGTGGATGATGCGGATGCCTGAGTTCGAGAGTCCGATCTCGTAAGCGTCCGGGAACGCGAGCAGCACCCGGACCTCGGCCTGATCGAGCGGCTTGCGCGGGACGTGCAGCGCGTTGCCCAGATACCGATTGGGCTTCGACACGCGGGGCAGCAACTGGTGCTGAATGAGGTCGGCGACCGCCGCGCTCATGCTGAGCCTTTCCGGGTTCGCGCTCGGTTCGTGAAGAGTGCGCGCAGGGAGTGGGCCGGAAGGCGACCCGCCCCGGCGCAGAAAAAACATGGATCGCCCGCGCCAAGTTCCAACGGGCGAAAGACTTCAGGCGACGGGAAAACTAGCACACCCGCGGCGGCCGGGACAACGACGCGCCCGTGAGCCCGCTGGGCCTCACCCCCGCCGCTTGCTATAGTGCCGCGCGCCGCACGCCGCGGCCCATGCCCGATGACCGTCTCCGACTCCACCTATCGAACGCTGAAGCGGCTGCAGCTTGCCACCGGCGTGGTGCCCATCGGGCTCTTCCTGCTCCTCCACCTGCTCACGAACGGCCAAGCGATCGAGGGCCCCGGAGCATTCAACGGAGCGGTCGCGCGGATCTGGCGCATTCCCCATCTCCCGCTGCTCGAGACGCTCGCGATCGTGCTGCCGCTGCTCGCCCACATCGGGATCGGGCTCGCGGTCGCGACGGCCGGGCAGGCCGCCGAGGACACCCGCGGATTCCCGGCGCCATGGATGCAGCCCGCGCAGCGCGCCACCGGATTGTTCCTCGTGGTGTACGTCGTATTCCACGTGTGGAGCACGCGTCTCTCCCCCGCGCGGCTCGGCGGCGCGACCGATCTGTTCCTGATCATGGCGAAGCAGCTCGCGCAGCCCGGCTGGATGATGTTCCAGATGATGGGTGTGATCGCGGCCGCCGTGCACTTCGGCAGCGGGCTGGTCGCGTGCGCCGGACCCTGGGGTCTGGCGCTGGGCACGCGCGGCACGCGTGTCGCCTCGCGCGCCGGGGTCGCGCTCGCGATCGCGATCTCGCTGGTGGGCGTGAACGCGCTGCTCGCGTTTCTCCACCCCTCCCTGCGCTGGCTCGCGCCCTCCCGCTGATCCGCATGGGCGCCTTCGCGAACGATCGACGATCGGGCTCGAGCGAGGTCGCGCTCGCGTTTCTCGGCGAGCTCGAGGGCTGGATCGCGACCGACACCTCGAGCGCCGCCCCCGCGCTGCGCGCGGCGCTGCTGCGCTGGCTGCGTGCCGCGCAGGCCGCGCAGCCCAGCATGGGCCTGGTGCATCAGCTCGCGGCGCGAGCGCTCGAAGTCGCCGAGGCCGGCGTCGCGCGCCGCGATCCGCCGCCCGACCTGCGCGCCCATCTCGCGCGGAGCTGCGCCGCGGAGCGCGACGATCTGCTCGCGGCGCGCGCGGGGGTGGCGCGCACCGCGACCGCGCTGCTCGGCGAGCGCGGCGCGTGGATCGCGACCCTCTCCGCGAGCGTCACGGTGCGCGAGGCGCTGCTCGAGGCGAAGCGGGCGGGCCGCGAGCCGCGCGCGCTGGTGGCGGAAGGGCGGCCGGGGCTGGAAGGGCGAGCGCTGGCGGCGGCTCTGGCGGCGGCCGGACTGCCGGTGTGGCTGGTGGTGGACGCTGCGCTTCCGCTGGTACTATCGCAGGCGGGCATGCTCTGGCTCGGAGCCGACGCGGTGACCGAGAGCGGGGTGCTCAACAAGGTGGGCTCGTTCGCCGCCGCGCTCGCCGCGCGCGAGCACGGGGTGCCGGTCTACGCGCTCGCCGAGCGCCGCAAGTTTCTTCCGGCGACCACGGCCGCCCTGCGAATCGACGAGATGCCGCCGGCCGAGGTGTGGGATGCGCCGGCCTCCGGCGTGCAGCCTCGCAACGTCTATTTCGAGCTGGTGCCCATGGCCCTGCTGCGCGGCATCGTCGTCGAGGACGGGGTGCTCGCGGGAGGCGAGGCCGCGATGGTGGCGCGCGACCGTCCGCTGCCGTCGGACTTGAGCGGCGCGTAGCGGCGCAGCCGGGCGCGTCCCGCGAACGGTCGAGACCCCCTGCGGAGGCGCGCCGGGTGGCCGTTCGGGCTGACACCGCGCCGCCGATCCCAATCCCGGCCGCCCATAGATAACCGTCCGGATCCTGCACCCACACCTCGCGCCATCCGTGCGGCTGGTTCGCGGCGGGCGCGAGCAAGGCTCCCACTTCGCGGGCGCGGCGCGCGGTCAGCCCTTCACCACCAGGAACGGCTTGAGCTTCGCCACCGGCTTCGAGAGCCCCGCGCCCTCGCACACGCGGACCACGTGGGCCGCGTCCTTGTAAGCCTCGCTGGTCTCCTCGCGCAGCGTGTCGCGTCCCTCGTAGCGCACCGTCACGCCGATCTTCGCGAGCTCGGCGACCAGGTCGCGCCCGCGCGTCTCGCGCACCGCCTGGGTGCGGCTCATCCGCCGCCCGGCGCCGTGACACGTCGAGCCGAACGCGTGCTCCATCGAGCCGGGGCTGCCGATCAGGACGAACGAGTAGCGCCCCATGTCGCCGGGCACCAGCACCGGCTGGCCCACGTGACGGTAGGCCGCCGGCACGTCCGGGTGCCCGGCGGGGAACGCGCGCGTCGCGCCCTTGCGGTGCACGAGGCATCGCTCGCGGCCCGCGGCGGTCGAGTGCGTCTCGAACTTCGCGATGTTGTGTGCGACGGCGTACACCAGCGCGAGCCCGAGCGACTCGGCGCCGCGGCCGAGCACCCGCTCGAAGGCCGTCCGCACGCCGTGCGCGATACACTGCCGGTTCGCCCACGCGTAGTTGGCCGCCGCGCGCATGGCGCCGAGATAGCGCAGCGCCTCGGGCGATCCGAGCGGCGCGCACGCGAGCTGGCGATCGGGCAGATCGATCCCCCACCCCGCGAGCTTGCGCATCACGTCGCGCACGTGGTCGGTGCAGATCTGGTGACCGAAGCCTCGCGAACCGCAGTGGATCATGACGGTGACCGCCCCGCGCTCGAGGCCAAGCGCCCGCGCGGCGTCCTCGTCGAAGATCTCGTCGACCTCCTGCACCTCGAGGAAATGATTGCCCGACCCGAGGGTTCCGAGCTGATCGCGGCCCCGCCCCCTCGCACCCTCGCTCACGGCGTCCGGCTCGGCGCCTTCGAGCACGCCGCCTTCCTCGCAGTGCTCGAGATCGCTCGCCCAGCCGAGCCCGCGCCGCACCGCCCACCGCGCGCCCTCGCGCAGCACGCGGTCGAACTCCGGCTTCGCCACGACGATCGCACCCGTCGATCCCACGCCGCACGGGACCTCGCTGAACAGCGCGTCGGCGAGCGGATCGACCTTCGCGGCGAGGCCGGCGCGCGTGAGGCGGCTGCGCATCAGCCGCACCCCGCAACCGATGTCGTAGCCCACCGCGCCGGGCGAGACCACGCCCTCCTCGGGATGGGTCGCGATCACGCCGCCGACCGGCAGCCCGTAGCCCCAGTGCGCGTCGGGCATCGCGATCGAAGCCTCGAGAATGCCGGGCAGATGCGCCGCGTTGCGCACCTGATCGGGGGTGCGATCCGACATCATCTGTTCGACCAGCGCGCGATCCCCGAACAGGATTCCGGGAACGCGCATGCCCCCCGCGCGTGGCAGCATCCATCGAAACTCGTCGAGCTGGACGACCGGACCCATCGCGGCCCGGCGAACGCCGTGGGATTCTGGGGAAGGCGCGCCCCTCATGTTCCGCCCGCCGGCGAGGGTTCCGGTTGCGCGGCGCCCTCGCGGAGATACCGCCCCGTCCACGACGCCTCGCACTCCGCGATCGCATCGGGGGTGCCTTCCGCGACCAGCCAGCCGCCGCGGTCCCCGCCCTCCGGACCCAGATCCACGATCCAGTCGCAGCAGCGGATCACATCGAGATTGTGCTCGACGAGCACCACCGTGTCGCCGCGCGCGACGAGGTCGTCGAGCACCTCGAGCAAACGCTGCACGTCGGCGAAGTGGAGTCCGACGGTCGGCTCGTCGAGCAGCACCAGCGCCGCGCCGGCGTTCCGGTCGGCGAGCTCGCGCGCGATCTTGAGGCGCTGGGCCTCGCCCCCGGAGAGCTGATTCGCGGGTTGCCCGAGCCGCAGGTAGCCGAGTCCCACCCGCCGCAGCATGTGGAGCGCGCGGGTGAAGCGCGGCTCGCGCGCGAAATGCTCGAACGCCTGGTCCGCGGTGAGGTCGAGCGCCTCGCGGATGTTGACGCCGCGGTAGCGCACCTCGAGCACCTCGCGGCGAAATCGCGCGCCGCCGCAGGCGTCGCACGGCACCAGCAGATCGGCGAGGAAGTACATCTCGACCGTGACCCAGCCCGCGCCCTGGCATGCCTCGCATCGGCCGCCCCCGGTATTGAACGAGAACGCGCCGTCCTTGAGTCCGCGCGCGAGCGCCGCGGGCTGTCGCGCGAATACCTCGCGCAGCGGCGCGTAGGCACCCATGTAGCTCACCGGGCACGAACGCGGGGTCCGCCCGATCGGCGACTGGTCGACCATCACGACCCGCTTGACCGCATCGAGTCCATGCACGGCGCGATGCGCGCCGACCGGCTCCTCCTCGCGTCCCTCGAGCGCGCGGCGGGCTGCCCGGTACAGCACCTCGTCGATCAGACTGCTCTTGCCGGAGCCCGACACGCCGGTCACCGCGGTCAGACGGCCGAGCGGGAACCGCGCGGTGACGTCGCGCAGATTGTGGTGGGTCGCGCCCTCGATCGTGAGGAAGCCGCGCGCCACGCCGGGGCCCCGCGGGGCGTCGGCCGCGACCTGAACCCGCGCGGCGCCCGACGCCCGCGCGCTCCGCGACCGTCGGGCGCTGCGTGCCGTGGCCGCGAATGGGGCACGGTCCGCCCGGAGGCGGCTGACGCGCCGCTCGCCCCGCAGATAGCGCGCGGTCTCGGTCTCGACCGCGCGCAGCGCGTCCCCCGCCGGCCCGGCATAGAGCAGCCGTCCGCCCTGTTCCCCCGCGCCCGGGCCGAGATCCACGAGATGATCCGCCTCACGGATGACGAGCGGCTCGTGCTCCACCACGACCAGCGTGTTGCCGCGCGCCGCGAGTTCGTGGAGGATCGCCACCAGCCGGTGCGTGTCGCGCGGATGGAGTCCGATGGTGGGTTCGTCGAGCACGTAAAGCGTGTCGGTGAGGTTGGCACCCAGCGCGTTCGCGAGCTCGATCCGCTGCGCCTCGCCGCCCGACAGGGTGCGCGTCATGCGATCGAGCGTGAGGTACCCGAGGTCCACGCGCTCCAGGAAAGCGAGCCGCGACGCCAGCTCGCCGAGCACCGGCCCCGCCACCTCGCGCTCTCCCGCCGTGAAGTCGAGCGCGCCCAGGAACCGCGCGGCATCGGCGATCGTCATCGCGGAGACCTCGGCGATCGAGCGACCGCCGACGCGCACCCGCAGCGCCTCGGGACGCAGCCGCGCGCCGGAGCACGCCTCGCACGGCAACGCCGTCTGATAGCGCTTCACGACGAATCGATTGCCTGCCTTGTACGATTTCGCCTGCAGCCGTTCGAGAAACGGAATCGCGCCGCGAAATCCCTCGCCGCCCTCGAGCAGCAGCGTGCGGTGCGCCGCGGAGAGCCTGCCCCATGGCACATCGAGCGGCACCCCGCGCTCGCGCGCGAGCTTTTCCAGCCGCGGCCACGCGATCGAGCGCCACGATCGCGCCCATGGATCGATCGCTCCCTCGCGGAGCGTCTTCGACGGGTCGGGCACGATGAGATCGGCGGTAAAAGTGAGCACGTTGCCGAACCCGCGGCACCCGGGGCAGACGCCGAGCGGGCTGTTGAAGGAAAACAGGCTGGGCTCGGGCCGAATGGCGGCGGCCCCGCACGACGCGCACTCCCAGCGCTCGCTGCGGCGCTCCGGCGCCCGCGAGCCGCGTTGCAGATCGAGCCGGCCCTCGCCCCGGCGGAACGCCTGCTCGCACGATTCGGCGAGGCGCGCGGTCTCATCCCGCGACCATGAGAAGCGGTCCACCACCACCGCGATCTGTCGCGTGCTCCTGAGCAGCCTCGGCAGCGGGTCGAGCGGCACGACTTCCCCGGCGATCAGCACGCGGGTGAACCCCGCCCGCTGGAGGTGGCCCGCCTGTTCCTCCCAGCTCAGGCGCTCCGAGAGCGCGATCGGGGCCAGCACCAGCAGCGCCTCGCCCGCCGGCCAGCTCGCGGACTCGCGCGCGATGGACTCCGGGCTCGCTGCGGTGACCGGCTCACCGCAGCGCCCGCAGTGCACGGTGCCGAGACGCGCGAACAGCAGCCGCAGATAGTCGTGAACCTCGGTCGCGGTTCCGACGGTGGAACGCGCGCTGCGCGCGGCCGCGACCTGCTGGATCGCGACGGCCGGCGTGAGGCCATGTATCGAATCGACGTCCGGCCGCGGAAGGCGTTCGAGGAACTGCCGCGCGTAACTCGAAACCGACTCCACGTACCGCCGCTGGCCCTCGGCGTAGATCGTGTCGAACGCGAGCGAAGACTTGCCAGAGCCTGAGACACCGGTGACGACCGTGAGCCGGCGACGGGGCAGATCGAGATCGAGGTTCTTGAGGTTGTGCTGGCGCGCGCCTCGGATGCGGATGAAGGCGGCACCATCGGGCGATTCGGTCAACGGGGCCTCGGGTCCGGCGGACGTGCCGCCACGCTGCGGAGGTGCGGCCGCGTCTCGGAGCGCGACTATAGCACGCGCGGTGGGCGGGACCGCCGCGCCGCCGCACACGCGAACGGCCCGCTCGTCCGTGAGCGGGCCGCCGCACCGAACTGGAGGAAGACGGCCAGCCCTAGCGCGATGCCTCCAGCCCCAAATCCCGGGCCACCAGCCGGCGATCCCGCGCGACGATGGCGCGCGATGCCGCGATGTGCTTGGGAAATTCGCGGCCCCGATCGAGCAGCTTCCACTCGGTCTGGCGCGGTGCGAACGCGGACTTGAGCGCGGCGAGCGCGTCCTCGACGTCGAACTGTTCGCAGGAGAAGATATCGGCGTTCACGTAGTGACGGCCGGGAAAAGTGTGAAGGCTGATGTGACTCTCGGCGATCAGGACGAAACCGGAAAGCCCGTACATCGGATCGCCCGGCTCGCCGTGGCGAAACACGTAAGGCGGCATGATCTTCGTCATGTGAATGCGATCGGGCAGGCTATCCAGCAGCCGGTAGAGTCGGTCGAGATCCACGAGACGGTCGACCGGGCAGCCGGTGCCGTCGAATACGAGATGGGGCCCGAACCCGACTGCGATGTTCGGCTCACGCCGGACCGCGCCGTTCTTGCGCGCGGGCTGGGGCACGAGAGCGACCGGAGGGCACTCCGGAACTCTGGCGGCGGATCCATTCAACGATGAGATGGGACGCATCCGGTGATTGTTCCCTCCGCCCTAGGCGGCCAGTGCTCCAGTAGAAAGCGGGGATTGGCCGACGATTGCAGCCGACCAATCCCCAAGGACGTGCCAGGTCCAGACAGTTGTCCTACTTCTTCTTCTTCGCAGCCTTCTTCTTCGTGCCCTTCTTCTTCGCAGCCTTCTTCTTGGCAGCCATTGAGAATCACCTCCTCGCTGTGATTGAACTCCCTGCGGCGAAGCGAACGACCCTTCGCCGATCCACTTGTGGCAGCCGCCAGGATCGCGGCCCGGGCGGCCCTGACACGGAGCTCCCGAGTGCCCCGTGAGGCCTTGCGCCTTTATATCAGCAGCAGTCATGCCAGAAGCCCGGATGTCATCTCGAGGCGGCTTGTAACCAGTTGCGGCAATTGATTCAGCGGGCTGCTAGGAGGGACTGGACCGGCGGGGATGACTGGGGACTGCGGTGTGGAAAGCGGGCCTAAGTGTCAATTTTATGGAACCTTGCGCGGAATCACGATTCCATGACTATGTCGCGACTCAAGTTAGCAACAGATGTCCACTTCTTTGTGGGTGTCAAGATACTTGACGCCCAACGCCCTCTTCCAGGATGCGCAGCCGGCGAAGCTTCTCGATGAGACCCTGGCGGGAAATGCCGAGCACGCGCGCGGCGCGGCTCTTGTTGCCGGCCGTGAGCCGCAGGACTTCTGCGATGTGCTCGGCCTCCATCTGCGCGAGCGTTGGCAGCGAGAGCGCGTCGCCGCTCGCCGGCGCGTCGCCGCCCGCGGTGCGCCGGCCGGTGAACTCGGCCGGGAGGTGCTCGGGCAGCAGGTGCTGGCCCTCTTCGAGGAGCACGACCCGCTCGATCAGGTTGCGCAGCTCGCGCACGTTGCCAGGCCAGAAGTACGCGGTCAGCATCTCGGCCGCGGCCGGCGAGATCTCGTTGAAGCGCTTCTGAAACTTGCGCGCGAACTCGCGTACGAAATGGCGCCCCAGCAGCAGGATGTCGTCGCCGCGCTCGCGCAACGGCGGGAGATGGATGCTCACCACCTTGAGCCGGAAGTAGAGATCGCCGCGGAAACGACCGGATCGCACCTCGGTCTCGAGATCCTTGTTGGTCGCCGTCACGATGCGAATATCCACCGAGATGTCCTGTGCGCCCCCGACCCGCTTGAAGTTGCGGTGATCGATGAATCGGAGCAGCTTGGCCTGGGTGGGCAGCGACATGTCGGCGACTTCGTCGAGGAACAACGTGCCGCCGTCGCAGAGCTCCACCAATCCCTTCTTGGTCTCCCCCGCGTCGGTGAACGCCCCGCGTTCGTGGCCGAACAGCTCGTTCTCGAGCAGACCCTCGTGGAAGGAGGAACAGTTGACCTCCATGAGCGGCGCCTGGGCGCGATCCCCCTTGTAGTGGATCGCCCGCGCCACCAGTTCCTTCCCGGTGCCGCTCTCGCCGGTGATCAGCACCGAGGTGGCCTTGCTGCGCACCACTTTCTCGATGAGCTCGCGCACGATTCCCATGGGCTTCGAGCGCCCGATGATCTCCTCGTCGGAGTATTGCCGCCAGGCCTGCCGGCGGTAGAGATCGAGCTCGCTCGCCTGCCGGAAATTGAGCCCGGCGGCCTGCACGGCGAGCACGATGTCTTCCATCTCGTAGGGCTTCCGCAGGAAGTCGCAGGCCCCGAGCTTCATCGCGTCGACGGCAGTCTGAAGATCGCCGAACGCGGTGATCACGATCACCTGCAGCAGGGGGTCGAGCTGACGCACCCGCCGCAGGACCGACAGCCCATCCGTGTCGGGCAGTCGCATGTCGAGGATCATCACCTGTGGCCTGACCTCGCCCACCTTCTCGAGCCCCTCGGCGCCGGTGCTCGCCAGATCCACGCCGTAGCCGCGCGCGCGAAGGACTTTCGCGAGCGACTTGCGAATCAGCAGCTCGTCGTCCACTACCAGCACCGAGAGCTTCATCGCGAGCTCATTCCTCCGGACGTCCCGGCGACTCGGCCGGAATCGGGAACGAGACGCGCAGCGTCGCGCCGCCGCCCGGGTTGTTCTTCGCGGTGATCACCCCTCCCACCTCGCGCACGATCTGCACCGAGATCGGGAGTCCGAGCCCGGTGCCCATCGAGCGCGTTGTGAAGAACGGATCGAAGATCTTCTCCATGAGGTCCCTGGGGATTCCCACGCCGGTATCGCGAAACGAGACGTCCACCATCGAACGCCGCGTGCGGTAGCGGCGCACGCCGGTCGCGGCGTGCAGCTCGCCGCCCTCCGGCATCGCCTGGATCGCGTTGAGGCACAGGTTGAGGAACACCTGCTGCGCCAGGTCGGGATCGGCGTACACCATCGGCAGATCCTCCGCGTATTCGCGGAACAGCACGACCTGGGCGTCGGTCAGCTGCAGCTCGAGCAGCGCGAGCGTCTTCTCGAGCACCTGGTGGAGGTCGCAGGGCTGGGGCCGAGCCGCGGGCGGGCGCGCGAACATGAGCAGGCCATTGATGATCTGCTCGATTCGATCCAGCTCCTTGATGACGTCGTCGAGGTCCTCGCGACTCGGATCGCGTGGCTTGAGCTTGGACCCGACGAACTGCACCGTGGTGCGGATCCCGGTCAGCGGATTGCGGATCTCGTGCGCGACGTACGCGGAGAGCTCTCCGAGCGAGACCAGCCGGTCGATGCGCTTCTGGAACTCGCCGTCCTCGGTCTCGGAGATCGCTTCCGCGAGCACGACCGAGCCGATCAGATCGCCGTCTTCGTCGCGGATCGGGAGCGACTCGGCCTTGAGCGTGAGCTGTCGCCCTTCGGCCTCCAACCGGAAATCACGCGGCTCGCGGGAGGCGCCCTTCAGCCAGCGCGCCTCGGCGCCTGGGAACAGGCGCGACCCGGCCATCCCGATGAACGTGCCGGCCTCGACCCCCAGCAGCTCTTCGATCCGGCGGTTGTTGTAGATGACCTTGCGCTCTCGGTCGAGGGCGACGACCGCCTGGTCGAGCGCATCGAGCACATGCACCGGCCACGGCGGGGGCCGCGCCGGAGCCTCGGGTTCGACCGCACGACCCAGGGCCTCGCTGCGCATGCTCGACCTCCCTCCGTGGAACTCGGAATGGCACCATCGCTACAGGTAGCACACGCCGGGCGGCCCCGCAATCATTGCGTGCGTGAGGCGGGCTCGGCGCCGCAACGGGGGATCGCGACCTCGCTCGGCGGGCATCGTTTGTGCGCTTCCATACCGGCTGCTAGACTCCCCCGCTCGCTTCGTTACCGGCAATCGCTCTCGCATCGGCCCGGAGTCAAGCATGCTTCGATTTCTGCGCGGCGCCACCAGGCGCACCAAGACGATCTGGTGGGTGCTCATCTTCGTCACCGTCGCCTCGTTCATCGGCGGGTTTGTGTTCCTGCTCGGCTCGGGGCTGGGCTCCGGGTCGCAGGCTCGCATCACCGGCGCGGTCGGAACCGTCAACGGCACGCCGATCTCGCGGGATCAGTGGATGGCGGCGCTTCAGGAGCAGCGCGAGGCCTACAAGCGCCAGTACGGATCGGATCCGACCGAGCGCGATCAGCAGATGGTCGAGCTCCAGGCGTGGCGCGGGCTCATCACGCAGCGCCTGCTGACGGATCAGGCGCGCGCGCTCGGTATCAAGGTGACCGACCGCGAGGTGTTGCTGGCGCTGGAAACGTCGCCGCCCGCCGCGCTGGCCACTGCCGCGGTGTTCCAGACCGGAGGCAAGTTCGACCCCGCCAAGTACCAGCAGGCGCTCCGCGATCCCAAGAACAACTGGGCCCCGTTCGAGGCGGTGGTGCGCGAGCAGCTCCCGGTGCGGAAGCTGCAGGAGCGGCTGCTGGCCTCGATCAAGCTGTCCGAGCCCGAGCTGCGCGACGCGTTCCGGGATCGTTACGAGCGCGCGAACGCGACGGTCGTTCAGGTGCTCGCCACCGCGGACTCGCAGGGCACCATGCCCACCGATGGCGATCTCGAGCGCGCGTACCAGAAGTACCGGACTCGTTTCGCCTCCGGACCGCGCACCCAGCTCGAGGCGCTGGTCGTGCCGAAGCGCATCGGCGACGACGAGGTGCGTGCCGCGCGCGAAATGGCGCAGGGGCTGGCCGGCCGCGCCCGGGGCGGCGAGGATTTCACCGCGCTGACGAAGGACTATTCGGAGGGCCCGGGTGCGGACAAGGGCGGCCTCGTGGACCGCGTATTCCAGCCCTCGGAGTTCGGTCCGGTGATGGGACCCAAGATCGCGGCGATGAACGTCGGCGACGTGAGCGATCCGCTCCTCGACGGCACGCGCTTCATCGTCTTCAAGCTGCTCGAGAAGGCCGCAGGGCCCGGGGGCGGCCCGGGCCTCAAGGTCGCGCAGCTCGTGGTCAAGGTGCGGCCCAACGAAAATACCATGCGCACCCAGATCGACGAGCTCAAGAAGCTGCGCGCCCGTGCCTCGCACATCGGCCTGGGCAAGGCAGCGGCCGAGCAGGGAATCGCGACCACCAAGACCGAATTCTACGACTTCAACGGCTCGCCCCAGGTGCTGTTCGGCGTGCCAGAGGCCGGCGACTGGGGGCTGAGCGCGAAGAACGGCGCGCTCAGCCAGGTGTTCGAAGGTCTCGACGAATTCGCCATCGTCCAGGTCGCGGCGCAGCGTCCCGCCGGCATTCCCCCCCGCGAGGAGGTGGCGGAGCCGGTGCGCCAGCTTGCGACCCTCGAGGCGCGTGTCGAGCACAGCAAGCCGAAGGCGGATGCGATCGCCGCGGCGCTGGCGCGGGGCACCACGCTCGAACAGGCGGCACAATCGGCCGGAATCATCTCCATGAAGATCTCGGGCATGACCCGCCAGCAGCCCGACCCGCGGGTCTCGGCGGTTCCCGAGCTGGTCGGTGCGCTGTTTGCGGGGGCTCCCGGCCGGGTGATCGGCCCGGTGCGCGGGCTCAACGGATGGTATTTCGCGCGACTCGACCAGCTCACGCCCGCCGACACCGCTTCGTTCGCGAAGCTCAAGGGCCAGATCTCGACGGACATCCTGCAGCGCCGGCAGCAGAATTTCTTCGTCGGCTACCTCACGGCACTTCGGAGCAAGGCGAAGGTCGAAGACCTTCGGAGCTCCACCGAGAACTACTAGCCCGCCACGCGCCGCGTGGCGATCGCCTACTGGACGGGCTTGTTCTCGGGCGGCTTCCCGGACGTGCCGTCGTCCTTGTTCAGCTCGTCGCTGATCTCGCGCTGCGCCTTCTTGAACTCGCGCATGGCCTGCCCGATGCTGCGCGCCATCTTCGGAATCTGACTCGGACCGAAGATCAGCAGGATCACCAGGAACAGCACCCCCATCTCCGCTCCGCCGAGTCCGAACACGTCTTCCTCCTTGGTTGCGCCTAGTGGTCGAGCCGGAGTCGACTGCGATCGCTCCCGATGACGACCGTGACTTCCGCCAGATCGGAATCCCACGCCTGGCGGATCACCGGCGGCCCTCCCAGATAGCGCGCGACGACATCCGCTGCCGCCCGATCGTCGCGGCGCGCCACGACCAGCGTTGAAAAGTAATCCGTGCGATCCGCGTTCCGGACTTCCACGACGTGAAACCCTCCGTCGCGGAGCGTCGAGGCAACCCGCGAACCGATGCCGCCCTCACCGGACCCGTTCAGCACCTGGACCCGGATCACGCGTTCGGCGGCGCCCCGCGTGCGCATCTCCGGAAGCCGCCGGAACCGAGCGTAGCCCCACGAGAGGATGAGCGCCAGCACGGTCACCGCCAGCACGGTGATCGCGATCCGGCGCGTGACGCTAGCGACGGTCGACACGGCCGGTCCGATCGCGCGTCGCGGCACGCGGCGCGCGCGTGGCGAGCCCGGCCAGCGCGTGACGCAGGCGCCGCCAGGTCCGGTCCAGCGACTCGGGGAGCACCTTCGTCTCCCCGATCACCGGCATGAAATTGGTGTCGCCGTTCCAGCGCGGGACGATGTGGACGTGAAGGTGCCCCGGAAAGCCCGCGCCCGCGACACTGCCCAGGTTGGCGCCGACATTCATGCCGTGTGGGCGGTATTCGGATTCGAGCGCCTGCTCACCGAGCGCGAGCAGCCGCACGAGATCCTCACGCTCCAGGGGCTCCAGATCGCCGATTCGCGCCACGTGACGTGCGGCCGCGACCATCAGGTGCCCGGGGTTGTACGGAAAGCGATTCAGCATGAGCAGCGCGTGCGGAGCGCGGGCGAGCACTCGAAGCGTCCGGTCGGACCCCCGCGCCCGACGCACCATGCAGAACAGGCACCCGCGCGGCGCGGCGGCTTCGCGGATGTACGCCATGCGCCACGGCGCCCAGAGCCGATCCGTGACCCGCGCGGGAGCCATCAGCCGGCGCCCGCCTCGCTGCCACGTTCCTGCAGCGCGAAATAGATGCGTTCCGCTTCGGCCAGCTGATCCACGGTGTTGATCCCGAGCAGCTCGCGATAGTCGGGGCCGCACACCACCGCGGTGCGATGCCCGTCGCGCTGGAGCAACGCGATGGTGTCGGTCAGGTAGTACTCGCCCTGCACGTTGTGAGCGCTGAGCCTGGCGAGCACGGTGACCAGCTTCGGATAGTCGAATGCGTAGATCGCCGAGTTCACCTCGTCGATGAGTCGCTGCTCCGGGGTGGCGTCGCGCTCCTCGACGATCGCCGTGACGGAGTCGCCGGCGCCGCGCAGGATGCGCCCGTACCCGCTCGGGTCGGGCACGCGCATGGAGAGCACGGTGGCCGCGGCGTCTCCCGACGCGTGCGCAACGAGCAGCTCGTGGAGCGTGCCGGGCCTGAGCAGCGGCGTGTCGCCGCACACCACCAGCAGCGTGCCTTCGAAGGCCTCCAGCGCGGGGCCGGCCATCAGCACCGCATGACCGGTGCCACGCTGCTCCGCCTGCACCACCCACTCGATCCCGCGCTCATCGAAGGCCGCGCGCACCCGCTCGCGCTGGTGGCCGATCACGACCAGCACGCGTCCCACCCCGAGCCGCTCGAGCGCGTCGAGCACGTGAGCGAGCAGCGGCTGGCCCGCCATCGGATGGAGCACCTTGGCGAGATCGCTGTTCATGCGCGTGCCCTGCCCGGCGGCGAGCACCAGGCACGCCACCTCGGAATGGCGATAGCGCGTCACGCCGGCTCCCACTCGAGGTTGTCGATCAGGCGCGTCCGGCCGACCCGCGCCGCGACCGCGACCAGCACGCGCGACCGCACGCGCTTCACCGGCAGGAGCGTCCCCGCGTCCACGACCGCGACGTAATCCTCGCGCACGCGCGGATGGGCGCGCCACACCCGGCGGATCGCTCCCCGGACCCGTGCCGCCGAACGCTCGCCGCCCTCGAGCACGCGCAGCGCCTCGGCGAGCCCCCGCGACAACGCGACCGCCTGCGCACGCTCCCCGGGGACGAGATACGCGTTGCGCGACGAGCAGGCGAGGCCGTCGGGCTCGCGCACCGTTGGCGCGCGCCGCACCGCGACCGGCAGGTGCAGGTCGTGCACCATCTGCTCGATGATCCGCGCCTGCTGAGCGTCCTTCTGCCCCACCCACATCGTGTCGGGCTGCACGGCGTGCAGCAGCCGCAGCACCACGGTGGTGACGCCCTCGAAATGCCCGGGGCGCGCCCGGCCCTCGAGGCGCTCTCCCAGCTCCGCGACGCGCACGCGGGTGCGGTCGCCGGCCGGGTAGACGTCATCGATGCGCGGCTCCCAGAGCAGATCGACCCCCGCCGCGCGCAGCAGCGCGCGGTCCCTGGCGAGCGGGCGCGGGTAGCGGCGGAAGTCCTCGCCCGGACCGAACTGGAGCGGGTTCACGAAGATGCTCACGACGACGCGGTCGTTCGCCGCCGCCGCCCGGCGCACCAGGCTCAGGTGTCCGCGATGGATCGCCCCCATGGTCGGAACGAACCCGATCCGCTCGCGCGCGCGACGCCACGCCGCGGTCTGGCTGCGCAGATCGGAAATCTTGCGGACCCGCCGCATGACGCGCGACGCCCACGAGACGCGACGTACCGCGCGGCGCGAGGGCGACGCCATCAATAGGACTCCCGCTCGCCGGGAAATGAGCGCCCACGCACGTCGGCCGCGAAGCGCTCGAAGGCGCTCCGCATCTCGTCCGCGAGCGCGGCGTAGCGTCGCACGAATTTCGGGGTGTGCCCGAGGTAGAGCCCGAGCAGATCGTGGCTGACGAGCACCTGCCCGTCGCAGCCGGGGCCCGCGCCGATCCCGATGGTGGGAATCGTGAGATCGCGGCTCACCGTCGCGCCGAGCCGCGAGGGGATGCCTTCCAGCACCAGCGAGAAGCAGCCGCACGATTCGAGCAGCCGGGCCTCGCGCAACAGGCGCTCCTGGTCGGCCTCGCCGCGCGCCTGCACCTTGTATCCGCCGAACGCGAGCACCGACTGCGGCGTGAGACCGAGGTGGCCCATCACCGGAATGCCGACTTCCACGATGCGCCGCACCGCCTCGGCGACCCGCTCGCCGCCCTCGAGCTTGACCGCGTCGGCGCCGCCCTCCTGCACCAGCCGCCCGGCGTTCAGCACCGCCTGCTCGACGCTCACCTGGTACGACATGAACGGCATGTCGGCGATGACGAGCGCCAGGGGCTTCGCCCGCGTCACCGCCTTCGTGTGGTGGAGCATGTCCTCCATGGTCACCGGCAGCGTGCTCTCGTAGCCGAGCACCACGGTGCCAACGCTGTCGCCGATCAGGATCATGTCCACCGCGGCTTCGTCGGCGATGCGCGCGGTCGGAAAATCGTAGGCGGTGACGACCACGATCGGCTCGCCGCGCCGCTTCGACTCCAGAAACATCGGCGCGGTGCGTTTCGCGCGCGAAGGGCCAGCGGCCCTCACCGGCGGATCGGCGCTCATGAGGTGCTCCCCCGTTCGATCGGTGCGTAGTAGACGGTGCCCTGCCCGTGCGCCAGGATCCGCTTCTGAAGATCCTCGAAGTCGTCCGGGTTGTTCACGAAATCGATCGCGTTCGTGTTCACCACCAGCAGCGGGACCTCCGCGTAGTGGAAGAAGAAATGATTGTAGGCCTCGTTGAGCTGCTTGATGTACTCGCGTTCCATCTCCTTCTCGTATGGCCGCGCGCGCCGGCCGATCCGCTCCATGAGCGTGTCGGGGCTGGCCTGCAGGTAGACCACGACGTCGGGCTTCATGATCTCGAGCTCGAGCCACCCCACCATCCGCTCGTAGAGCGCCAGCTCGCGCTCCGAGAGGTTGAGCGAGGCGAAGATGCGATCCTTCTGAAACAGGTAGTCCGCCACCATGCGCTCGCGGAACAGCTCCATCTGAGGGAGCCCGCGCTGCTGCTGATAGCGGCTGAACAGGAAGTGCATCTGCGTCTGAAAAGCGTAGCGCGCGCGGTCCCGGTAGAAATCCTTGAGAAACGGATTCTCCTCGACTTCCTCGAGCACCAGCTTGGCCTGGAGACGCTCGCTCAGCAGCCGCGCGAGGGTGGTCTTGCCGACTCCGATGACCCCCTCGACGACGATGTAGCGATTGTCCGCCATCCTCAATTCCAGAGCCGGGTGCCCCGCTTGATCGGCGGCCTCGTGGTCAGCCTCGACAGATGATTGAGCAGGGTTTCTCCCGTCCCCGGATGCACCAGCAGGGGATCGAGCTCGACGAGCGGCACCAGGACGAACGAACGCCTCGTGAGCTCCGGATGCGGCACCACGAGGTCGGGCTCCTCGATGATGAGGTCGCCGTACAGCAGCAGGTCGAGATCCATGGTGCGCGGCCCCCAGCGCCGGGTGCGCACGCGGCCGAGACGTTTCTCGATCAGCATCAGATTCCAGAGCAGCTGGCGGGGGGTGAGCTCGGTATCGATCTGCGCGACGGCGTTCAAGAAGTTCGGCTGATCCACTTCGCCGGCCGGCTCGGTGTCGTAGAGCGAGGAAGCCCGCGTCAGCTGGGTGCCGGGCAGGCGCACCAGCTCCTCGAGCGCCTGGCGGATCATGGCCTCGCGCTCGCCGAGATTCGAGCCCAGCCCGATGAACGCCTTCATGCGCGCCGCTCCCGCACGACTTCGATGATCGCCCGTCCACCGGTCGTCCAGCCCAGATTCTGCTTCGCGATCCGCACCTTCACCCTTCGCACCGCGAAGCGCTCCAGCACGGTCTCGGCGGTGGTCGCCGCGAGCGTCTCGAGCAGATGGAAACTCTTGCCCTCGACCACCTCACGCACGGTGCGATTGAGGAGATCGTAGTCCACGGCATCCCCCAGGCGATCGCTCTTCTCGGCACGGTCGTCGGTCGGCTCCAGCTCCAGGTCGACTTCGAGCCGCTGGCCGGCTTCCTTTTCGTAGGGCCGGGCCCCGTGGTGCCCGAACACCGAGAGACCTTCGAGACGTATGGTGGCCAACCGCTTGCCTCCGATGTGCGAGCGGCGGACGACCCGATGGCCGGCCGCCACGAACCGCGCGGAGTCTAGGAGCGGGATGGGGGGTGGTCAAGCGCGGGCGCGGCGGTCCGTGGACGGCGAGGTGGCGCGGTCGAACGCGAACCGGCCTCGCGTGCGGGCCCGGGCGCGGCCGGGTCCTACATCGGCACGCCGAACTCCCGCAGCGCCAGGTTCAACGAGGTCTTGAGGTCGGTGGATTCCTTGCGCTCCCCGATGATCAGCGCGCATGGCGTCCCGAACGACCCGGCGGGAAACTGCTTGGGCAGCGTGCCCGGGATCACCACCGCCCGCGGCGGGACCCGTCCGCGCATGATCGCGGCCTCGGCTCGCGTCACGTCCACGACCGGCGTCGAGGACGTCAGCACCACGCCGGCTCCCAGCACCGCGCCGGATTCGATCAGCACGCCCTCGACCAGGATCACGCGCGAGCCGATGAAGCAATCGTCCTCGACGATCACCGGCCGGCTCTGCGGCGGCTCGAGGACGCCACCGATCCCCACGCCGCCCGACAGATGCACGCGCTTGCCGATCTGGGCGCACGATCCGACCGTCGCCCAGGTGTCCACCAGCGTCCCCTCCCCCACGCGCGCGCCGATGTTCACGTAGGCCGGCATCACGATCACCCCGGGCTCGAGGAACGCGCCGTAGCGCACCATGCCCGGGGGCACGACGCGCACGCCGGCGGCCGCGAGGTTTTTCTTGAGCGGAATCTTGTCGTGGAACTCGAAGGGCCCGGCCTCGATGGTCTTCGAAATGCGCAGCCGGAAGTAAAGCGCGAGCGCCTGCTGGATCCAGCCGTGCGTGATCCACTCCGCGCCCGGGGACGGCGCGCCGCCCACGCGCTCGCGCTGCGGCCCGCGCTCGGCCACGCGCAGATCGCCGCAATCGAGCGCAGCGACCGTGCCCTCGACCGCGCCGCGCACCGCGGCGTCGTCGAGTGGGCGGCGCCCGTCGTAGGCTTCGGCCACCGTCGCGCGCCAGCGATCGAGCGGATACTCGTCGCTCATGCGTTCTCGACCGTGGCGAGCCGCGCGATCGCCTCGCGGCATTCTTCGAGCGTGGGCACCAGCGCCCAGCGCACGAACCCCTCGCCGCCCGCCCCCAGGAACGAGCCGGGCAGCGCCACCAGCCCCGCGCGCAGCATGCGCTCCACCAGGCCGACGTCGTCACCGCGCGCGGCGCGGATCCAGAGATAGAACGTCGCCTCGCTGGCCTCGGTCACCCACCCGCGCCGCGCGAAGTCGTCGAGGAACAGCCGGCGCTTGACGGCGTACCGCGCGCGCTGGTCGCCGGCGTGCGCGTCGTCGTTCCACGCCGCGATCGCCGCGTGCTGCACGAACTCCGGGGTCGCCACCCCCACGTTGGGACGAAAGCGCCGGAGCGCCGCGATCAGCCGCTCGTCGCCCGCCATGAAACCCGAACGGTAGCCGGTCATCGCGGAGCGCTTGCTGAGCGAGTGGAGCGCGAGCACGTGGTCGGATCCGGCCTCGAGCATGCTGCGCGGGGGCGTCCCGAAATAGATCTCGGCGTAGGCCTCGTCGGACGCCACCCAGTATCCGTGCGCTCTCGCGTGCTCGTGGATGCGCGAGTAGGCGGCCGGATCGAGCGTGGCGCCGGTGGGATTGTGCGGGTAGTTGAGCCAGAGCAGCGCGGTGCGAGCCCACACCGTGTCCGGCACGCGCTCCGGATCGAACCGAAATCCTTCGGCCCGAGCGAGTGGAACGGAGTGCACCTGCGCTCCCGCGAAACGCGCGGCGGGCTCGTACACCGGATAGGCGGGCGTCGGAATCACCACCGTGTCGCGCGCGGCATCGCGCCCCACGACCGCGAACGCGAGCAGGAAGACCGCCTCCTTGGTGCCGTTGGCCGGGAGGATCTGGGTCTCCGGATCGAGCGATACGCCGAACCGGCGCGCGAGCCAGCCCGCGCACGCCGCGCGCAGCTCGGGCAGTCCAGCGACCGAAGGATAGCTCGAGACGTCGGGCACCGAGCGCTTCAGCTCGTCGCGGATGAACGCCGGCGTCGGCTCGCGCGGGTCGCCGATGCTGAAGTTGATGGGCTTCATCCCGGAGGGCTGAAGCGCCTGCTTCATGCGGTCGAGGCGGATGAACGGATACTCGCCCGCGCCCGTGAGCAGCGGGTTGAGCGGCGCTTCGCTCGCCACGCGCCGCGTCGCGCCGGCGCTCACGCGTCCTCCGACGTGAGGTAGCGCGCGAGCCAGTCGTAGGCCGGCGCGAGATTCGCGACCGGGCAGTACTCCTCCACCTGGTGCGCCAGCTCCGGCACGCCCGGGCCGAAATTGAACGCCGCGATGCCGAGATCGGTGAAGCGCGCGACGTCGGTCCATCCCTGCTTGCCCGCCGTCGCGGCGTCGAAGCGCGCGATGAACTCACGCACCTCGGGCCGGTCGAGGCACACCCGCCCGGGCGGCGCGCGATCCACGATCCGGCACTCGAAGGTGCCGGGCACCAGGGCGCGGAGCCGCCGCTCGGCGGAATCCAGCGTGCGGTCGGGTGGGAAGCGATAGTTGAGGTTCGCGATCAGTTCGTCGGGGATCACGTTCCGGGTGCGGCCCGCGTGCAGCGTCGTGACCTGGAGCGTCTCGCGGAACTCGACCCCCTGCACGCTGACCGACGTCACCGGGAAGCGCGTGATCTCGGCGAGCCATGGTGCCGCGCGCTCGACGGCGTTGGCGCCGAGCCAGGGCCGCGCGCTGTGGGCGCTCTTGCCGGTGACGCGCACCTCGGCGTTGAGCGTGCCGATGCATCCCAGCTCCACCTTGAGATCGGTGGGCTCGAGCAGGACCGCGAGCCTCGCCTCGCGCAACCACGGCATCTCGCCCAGCAGTCGACCCAGGCCGTTGCCATCCGCCGGCCCCTCCTCCGCCTCGTAGAACACCGCCGCCAGGTCGAAGCGGAGGCGCGAGGGGTCGAGCGTCTCGGCCAGCGAGAGCATGACGGCGTCGCCGCCCTTCATGTCGGTGGACCCGACGCCGTAGAGCCGGCCGTCGCCGTAGCGCGCGCGCGCGTTGCCGCGCGCCGGCACCGTGTCGAGATGACCCGCGAGCACCACCAGGGGCCGGCCGCGCTGCGGGCCGCGCCACACGACGCTGTGCCCCGAGCGCAGGCATTCCCCCGCGCCGCGCGCGCGCAGCCGGTTCATGATCCAGTCGGCGAGCGCGAGCTCGGAGCCGGTCTCGCTCGGAATGTTGATCAGCGTCTCCAGCAGCTCGGCGAGCGTCTCGGTATTGACCGGCATCGGTGGACTCCGCATGAGGCGGCGTGTGAACGCGACGCGCGAATCTAGCATCGGGTGCCGGGTTGCGCCACCCTCGCCCGCTGGTTAGCCTCGGCGCGTGGGATCCTCCGATTCGCACTCCGCCCCCGCCGGCCCGGCGGGCCCGGCCCGGTCTGCGCCGACGCTCATCCGTCTCGATGGGCCGGACGCGCTCGGGCTGCTCCACCGCCTCGCGACCCCGTTCCTCGAGGACCTCGCCTCAGGCGGCGCGCGGATGGCGCCCTTCTGCGATTTTCGCGGCCGGCTGCTGCATCGCGCGGCGGTCGCGCGGACCCGCGACGGCGCGCTCTGGCTGATCCGCGACGACGCGCCGGGCGATACGCTCGCCGCGTTCATCGAACGCCACGTGTTCCGCGAGCGGGTGCGGGTCGAGGATCAGAGCGCGCGCTTTGCGGTGCGCGGGATTCCGGACGCGAGCGGTCTCGCGGCGGGCACCGCTGAGGAGCGGGACGGCGCGCCCGTCCGCGTGCAGCCCGTTGCCGACTTCGGTTACGCGATCGATGCCGCGCCGGGCGCCGCCGCGGCCGAAGACGCTGAGCCGCGCCGCGTGCGGATGGGCTGGCCGCGTCACGGCCACGAGATCGCGGAGGCGTTCACGCCGTTCGAGATCGGGATTGCGCACGAGGTCCACCTCGCGAAGGGCTGCTTCACCGGACAGGAGGCGCTGCTGCGGCTCGTCACGTACGACGCCGTGCGGCGGCGGCTCGCGCGGATCGGCGCCGCCGGCGCCCCGCCCGCGATTCCGGCCGAAGTCCGCGCCGCCGATGAACGGGTCGGCGTCCTCACCAGCGTGGCACCCGACGGCGCGGGCGGATGGATCGGGCTCGCGGTGCTGGCGCACGCGGCGTGCGGCGGGGAGGCGCGGCTCACGATCGATGGCGCGGGCGCGGTGTCCGCGCCCGATACGTTCGCGCTCACGCGCCCGCTCGGATGGCCGTGAACTCCCCGCCCCCGACCGCCGCTCCGGATCTCTAGCCTTCGGCCTCCGGCGCGGATTCGTCGTCGTCGCTGTCCACCACGATCGCGTCGGTGGTGAGCACCAGCGATCCGATGCTCGCGGCGTTTTGCAGAGCGCAGCGCGTGACCTTCGCCGGATCGAGGATGCCCGCCGCCGCGAGATCGACGTAGTTGCCGGTCGATGCGTCGAGCCCGATGTCGCCGCCCGCGCGCCGGATGCGCTCCACCACCACCGGGCCGTCGAGCCCCGCGTTCTCCGCGATCTGCATCGCCGGCAGCTCGAGGGCGAACAGCACGATGTCCCGCCCCACCTGCTCCTCGGGCGTGAGCGCGAGCGCGCGCACCGCCGCCTGCGCGCGGAGCAGCGCGACGCCCCCGCCCACCACCACGCCTTCCTCCACCGCGGCGCGCGTCGCGGCGAGTGCGTCTTCGAGACGGGCCTTCCGCTCCCCGAGCGCGGTCTCGGTGGGCGCGCCCACCCGAATCACGGCCACCCCGCCGGTGAGCCGCGCGAGCCGCTCGCGCAACGCTTCGCGATCGTAGTCGGAATCGCAGGTCGCGAGCGACTTCTCGATCTGCGCGATCCGCTGGCGAATCGCGCCCGCGCGCCCGCCGCCCTCGATGATCGTGGTGTTGTCGCGGTCCACCCGCACCCGACGCGCGCGTCCGAGATCCTCGGGACGGATCTGGTCGGCCTTGCGCCCGAGATCGGGCGCGAACAGCGTGGCGCCGGTGAGCACCGCGAGATCGTCGAGCAGGTCGCGGCGACGGTCGCCGGTGGCCGGGGCGCGCACCGCGACCGAGCTCACGGTGCCGCGCAGCCGGTTCACCACCAGCATCGCGAGTGCCTCGCCCTCGACGTCGTCTGCCACCAGCAGCAGCGGACGCGATGCGTTCGCGGCGTGCTCGAGCGCGGGCAGCAGATCCCGCGGAACCGAGAACTTGAGGTCGGCGAGCATCACCAGCGGATTCTCGAGCGAGACCTCCATGGTCTCGGGGCTGGTGACGAAATAGGGCGAGAGGTAGCCGCGGTCGAAGCGCACGCCCTCCACCACCTCGAGCGTGGTCTCCATGCCGCGCCCTTCCTCGACGGTGATCACACCCTGCCGGCCGACGCGCTCCATCGCATCGGCCACCAGGTCGCCGATCGCGCCGTCGTCGTTGGCGCTCACGGCGGCGATCCGCGCGATGTCGGCGCGATCGCGCACGGCGCGCGACTGGGTTTTGATCGACTCGACCGCGGTCGTCACCGCGCGCTCGATGCCGCGCCTCAGGGTCACGGGGTTGTGACCGGCGGCGATCGCGCGCAGGCCGCGCGTCACGATGCCGTGCGCGAGCACGGTCGCGGTGGTCGTGCCGTCGCCCGCCACCTCGCCGGTCTTGATCGCCACCTCCTTGACCAGCTGCGCGCCCATGTTCTCGAAGCGGTCGGCCAGCTCGATTTCGCGCGCGATGGTGAGCCCGTCGTTGGTGATGGTGGGCCCGCCGGCGCCGTGCTCGATCACGACGTTGCGCCCGCGCGGTCCGAGGGTGACGCGCACCGCGCCCGCCAGCTGATCCACGCCGCGGCGCAAGGCCTCGCGTGCCGCATCATCGAACTGGATCCGTTTGCCCATCAGGCTCCCTTCGTCCGCCCGGCCGCGCAACGTGCCGCGCGGATCAATAGCCGCTTACGGCGCGGGCTTCAAGTGGCGCGCGTAGTGTCGCGCGGCGTCCTTCACGCGCGGATCCGCCGCGGGGAGCGCGGCCGCGCGCGCGTACCAGCGCGCGGCCGCGCTCGAGTCCCCGAGCTTCTCGTAGCACACCGCCGCGTTCAGCGGATATTCGAGCGAGTCCGGAAACGCGCCCGCCAGCTTCTCGAGCTCCCGCGCGGCGGCCCGCCAGTCGTCGGAGGTGCCGAGCAGCAGCGCGAGCTCGCGGTGGTCGGCCTCCCAATAGGGATCGCGTTCCCGCGCGGCCCGAACGTCCTCGCGACCCGGCACGACCTCGACCCAGGCGCCCACGCTGTCGAAGCGGAAGAAGTAGTCGGGCCCGGCGGGCTCGCCCTCCGCGCGCGGGCGATAGTACGAGTAGTAGCCGGCCCGGATGGTGGTGTCGCGATACCACACGCGGAACGCGGGACCGTCCCCGGCGATGAGTCCGATATTGCGAGGCACGCGCGCGAAGTAGAGCCGCGCGTGAGGCGGCATCGTGGGATGCCGGCGCAGCAGGTCGTCGCGCAGCAGCTGGAGGAAGTAGCCCGCCCGCCGCTGATACGCGTCGGAGGCCCAGTCCCAGGACGGCGTGTCGGCGCGCAGCGGGCGGATCGCCGCGAGCGCGAGCACCACCGCGAGCGCGATGCCCGGGCGGCGCTCGAGCGCGATCATGAACATCAGCCACGCGCCGAACGCGCCGAACAATCCATAGTAGGCATGCCATCCGATCGAGGGCAGCAGCAGCGGCGCGGAGCCCACCAGCGCCCAACACGCGGCGAACGCGACCGGGCGGGGCGCGCGCGCGTCCGGCGCGGCCGCTTCCTCGGCGCCGCGCACGGCGCGGGCGTGCGCTCGCCGCTTCCCCGGCGCGGCGCCGATCGCACGCGCCTTCCCCCGCTCGTTCGCAGCGGAGCGCCAGGCGAGCAGCGCAAGCGCGCCGAGCGCCGCGATGCCGATCGCGCTGTAGCTCAGCACCGTCCCCGCGCCCGAGACCGGCGCCGGCCACGCCTCGAGATTGATCAGCGCGAGCAGCGTCTTGCCGGCGGTCGCGAGCGGCGAGGGTCGCCCCGCGCTCTCCACGGTTTCCGCGAACGGTCCCCACATGCGCCCCAGCAGTCGCGGATGCAGGAACGCCCAGCCCAGGGTCAGCGCCGCGAGCGGCGCGACACGACGCCACGCGGAGCGCGCGCGATCACGGTCCACGAGCAGCGCCCACGCCAGCGCGAGCGCCGGGAGCACGCCCCCCAGCTCCTTGCTGAGCAGCGCGAGCGCGAGCCACGCCGCGCTCCACGCCGCGCGCCGGCGCGCGAACGCGTGGAGGAAGAGAAACGCGAACAGCATCATCCACAGATCCTGCACGCCGGCCACCCACAGCAGCGAGCCGGCCCACGCCGCGAGCGCCGCGGTGGCCGCGGCGGCGAGCGCGGCGGTCGCGCCGCCGGCGAGGCGCCGCGCGAGCGTGAAGAACAGCGTCATGTCCGCGAGCCACAGCGCGAAGCTCGCGAGGTGGTAGGGCTTCACGTTCAGGCCGAACAGGTGTCGCAGCGTCCAGTAGTGGAATTCACGCGACCACGGGCGGTACCAGTTGAACAGCAGGTCGCGCGGCGCCCAGAGCGATCCCAGCGACTGCCGGATGGTCTTGTCGAGGATCAGGTAGTCGTCGTTGATGAAGGGCAGCGACAGCGCGTGCGGATACGACGCGCCGAGAAAGACCGCCAGCAGCCCGAGGACCGCCCAGGTCGCGGGGCCGGACCCGCGCGTCGCGACCCGGCCGGGCGCGCCCGCCCCCGCCGCTTCACGCACTCCGGGAGGAGCCGCCGAGCGCTCGCCGCGGCCCGGCTTCAGGGCCGCCACTGCGCGAGGAACAGGTTGGTCTCGCCGCGCACCTTCGCGCCGCGATTGGAGGCGAACACCAGCCAGTGGCCATCGGGGCTGAACATGGGGAAGCCGTCGAAGCTCCCGTCGCGCGTCACGGGCCGCGGCCTGCCCCCTGCCACATCCACCAGGTAAAGGTCGAAGTTGCGGCCGGTTGGGTTCTCCCAGTTCGAGGAATAGATGAGCGCCTTGCCATCGGGCGTGAAGTACGGCGCGAACGAGGCGCCGGGGTCGTCGGTCACCTGCCGCTTGCCGGTTCCGTCCGCGCGCATCACCCAGAGATCCATGCGCGTGGGCCGCACCAGATTCTGCGCGAGCAGTTCGCCGTAGGTGGCGATCGCGGTCGAGTCGGTGAGCGGATTCCGGCGCCAGCAGATCCACCGGCCGTCGGCCGAGAAGAACGCTCCGCCGTCGTAGCCGGGCTCGTGCGTGAGGCGCACGAGGCCGGAACCATCCGGATGCATCTTGTAGAGGTCGACGTCGCCGTCACGCAGCGACGTGAAGACGATCCACTTTCCGTCCACGGAGACCGTGGCCTCCGCCTCGTAGCCCGGATGATCGGTGAGGCGCCGCAGATCGCCGCCATCGGGGCGCGCGGTGAAGATGTCGTATCCGGAATAGAGCGGCCAGGTGTAGCCCTTCGAGTAGTCGGGCAACGGCGGGCAGGAGTCCCCGGCCAGATGCGTCGAAGAGAACAGCACGCGCCGGTCGTGATCGTAGAAGTAGCCGCACGTGGTGCGGCCCCTGCCCGTGCTCACGCGCGTGATCTTGCCGCTCTCCATGTTCATGACGAACATCTGGTCGCAGGGCCATCCGTCGCGGGTGGATTGAAAGATGATCCGGGTGCCGCCCGCGGACCAGTAGCCTTCCGCATTCTCGCCGCCGAACGTGAGCTGCCACAGGTGCTCGAAGTGATGCTCGCCGACCCGGATCAGGCTGTCCTGACTGACCGCGGTGGGCGGCACCGGCCGGGCATCGAGTCGTCCCGCCCAAACGGGCGTCGAACTCCAGCCCAGCAACGCGATCGCCGCGGCGACCGCTCCGATCCTCACGACCCTGCGCGACTGGATGTGCTGCATGTTCACGGTCTCCTCCCGAGCGTCACGATCAAGTCCTGCTCCGCGCCGCCGCGCTTCACGGTGATCCGGACCAGCTGGCCGGGCTTCCGCGAACGCAACGCGTAGGTGTAGTCGTAGATGTTGTCGATGTGCACCCCGTCGAACTTCACGATCACGTCGCCGCCGCGAATGCCGGCCTGATCGGCGGGACCGCCGGCGCGCACGCCCGAGAGCAGCACACCGCCCTCGGTCTGCATGTAATCCGGGATGGTGCCGAGGTATGCGCCGTAGCCGCCGCCGCCCGCGATGCGGCCCACGCTGCTGTCGGCCTTCGCCTTCTCGTAGTGCACCCGGGGCCGCAGATCGAGCGAGTCGACGATGGCCGTCGCGAAGCCGGCGACGCGCGCGAGCCCCTGGAAGTTGATCTTGTCGGGGGTGTCGCTGGGCTTGTGGTAGTCGGGGTGCGCGCCCGTGAACAGCATGAGCACCGGAATCTGGCGCTTGTAGAACGAGGAGTGATCGCTCGGGCCGTAACCGTCGGTCGAGGTCTTCAGGTCGAAGTGCCCGGCCGCCCGGTTCACGCCCCGGACCAGCGAATCGAATTCGCCGGCGGTGCCCACCCCCATCACCATCAGCTTGTCGTCGCGCAGCCGCCCGACCATGTCCATGTTGAGCATCGCCTCGATCGATTCGAGCGGACGGCTCGGGGCATCCACGAAGTGCGCGGAGCCCACCAGCCCGATCTCCTCGCCGGTGAACGCGCAGAACACCAGGTTGTGCTCCGGGCGCCAGCCGCGCGCCATGCGCGCGCGCGAGTCCGCGGCCACGCTCAGCATCGCCGCGACCCCCGACGCGTTGTCGTCCGCCCCGACATGCGGCACGTGCAGGTCGGGCGCGAGCGAGCCCTCGCCGCCGTACCCGAGATGATCGTAGTGCGCGCCGATCACGAGCGTGCGCGTGGTGTCGCGTCCGGGGATCCAACCCACCACGTTCTCGATCCGTGCGCGCGTCCGCCGAAGCGTCACCGTGACCGTCGCGGATTCGGCGAACGCCAGGCTGTGCGGCTTCGCGTGGGCCTCGATCGCCGCCTGCGCCTGAGCGAGCGTGATGCCGAGCGGCGCCAGCAGCGCGTCCGCGAGCGGCTCGGACACCTGCGCCGCGATCAGGCCGCTCGTCATGTAGCCACCGCCCTCGCCACGCGGCTTTCGGAGGGGCTCTCCCGAGTGAAACTTCGGCCCGTTGACGACCAGCATGCCGAGCGCGCCGTGCTCGCGCGCGTTGATCGCCTTGGTGCGCAGCTCCGCGTGCGGGGTGTTGACGCTTCCATCGAAGCGGCTGGTCGAGTCCATCTCGCCCGGCTCGTTGGTCATCACCAGCACCAGCTTGTCGCGGGCGTCGAGCCCCGCGTAGTCGTCGTACTCCATTCCGGGCGCGGAGATGCCGTAGCCCGCGAACACCACCGGCGCATGCAGCCGCCCGTTGGTCGAGAAGCCGAGCGGCATGAAGGCCTCGCCGACGTCGTGGCGCACGCCGCCGATCTCGATCGCGCACGGCTCGCCCAGCGCGACGCCGGTCGTGACCTCCATCGCCTGGAAGTAGCCGCCGTCGTCTCCCGCCGGCGTGAGTCCCGTCCGCCTCATCGCACCGGCGACGAACACGGCGGCCGAATCGAGTCCGGCGGTGCCGACGCCGCGCCCCTCCCACGCCGGATCCGCGAGGCGCCGGACGACGGATGTCTGGAGCCGCGTGTCGGGCGAATCGCCGTCGCGCGCGGCGCCGGGCGCGCCGCCGGCCGCGAGCACGATCGCGCCGAGCACCATCATGGCCGAAGCGCCGCGCGCGCCGCGCGGCATCGACCGGACCTCCGAGCGAGGCCGCGGGGTGAAACCGGCGGGCCTCACGAGGCCTTCTCCCACACGAGCCGCATGCCCTTGAGGGTGAGCGTCTCGTCCACGAAGTTCACGGTCTCGCACTCGGGGGCGATGACGGGCGCGAGTCCTCCGGTCGCGATGACGTGAGGCGTGCCCTGCATCTCGAGCGCGAGGCGGCGCACCAACGAATCCACCTGCCCGGAGGCGCCCCACAGCACGCCCGCCCGCAGCGACTCCTCGGTGGTGCGGCCGAGCGCGCGCGCCGGCCTGCGAAGCTCCACGCGCGGAATGCGAGCCGCGCGGCGGAACAGTTCCTCCGCCGACGTCATGACACCCGGCGCGATGATCCCGCCGAGATACGCGCCCTGCCGCGAGATGCAATCGAAGGTGGTCGCGGTGCCGAGATCCACCACGATCGCCGGCGTTCCGTAGAGCCCCCGCGCGGCGATCGCGTTCGCGATGCGGTCGGCGCCCACCGCGCTCTTGTCGTGGTAGCGGATCGGGAGATCCTTCGCGGTCGCGGCGCTGACCTCGACCGGCGGGGCGCCGGTCGCGCGCTCCAGCGCCGTGATCCACGCCAGCGTGAGGGCGGGAGCGACCGAGCACAACACGGCACCGCGCCGCACGCCGCGCGGCGCCGCGCGCAACAGCAGCTCGAGCTGGAGTCCGAGCTCGTCGGCCGTGAGCCGCCCGCTGGTGAGCCGCCAGAAACCCGCGATGGCTTCGCCGCGGAACAGGCCCACCACCGTCTCGCTGTTGCCGACGTCCACCGCGATCAGCTCCTGCGCGGCCCGCGCTCCGCCGCGAACGTGCGCCGCCGCGGCCGCGCGCGCCGCGGGCCTCGCGCCGCCGCGGCCGCTTCCGCTCTTCCGTTCAGATGGCATCGCCGCTTCCCTCCAGTGCATCGGCCTTCACCTCGGACGGGTTCGCGCGCTTGCGGCGCGCGACCAGGTAGGACAATCCCACGCTCAAGAAGTAGAGCGCGGTCATCGGCACGCCCATCACGAGCTGGGCGGTGACCACGTCGCCCGGGGTGATGATGGCGGTGACGAAGAACGCGCCGACGATCGCGAAGCGCCATTGCTGGAGCAGCATGCGGGGCGTCACCAGGCCGATCGCGGTGAGCGTCATGGTCACCAGCGGCAGCTGAAACACCACTCCACACGCGAGCGCCATGTTGTATACGAATCCGAGCAGCGAGCCGAGCCGGATCTCGGCCTTCATGCTGGGGGTCATGAAGCCGCTCAACACCTGGATCACGAGCGGCACCACGTAGCCGTACGCGGCCCACGCGCCCAGGGCGAACAGCAGCATGGACGCGAACACCATCGGCAGGATCATCGAGCGCTCGCGCTTCATGAGCCCGGGCACCACGAAGCTCCAGACGCGGTAGAACACCACCGGCAGCGACAGCATGAGGCCCAGGATGAGCGCCAGCTTCAACCGCTCGTTGAATGCCTCGAGCGGCGAGAGCACGACCGCCTGCTTCACCGTGCGTCGGATGACGTCCTCGAGCACGCGCGGCGCGATCCACCAGCCGATCAACGCGCCGATCAGGCAGGCGATGATCGCATGGGTGAGCACCTTGCGCAGCTCCTCGAGATGCTCGAGAAACGTCATCTCGCCGGTTTGCCGCGGATCGGGCTTCATGCGCCCTCGCGCACGCTCGCGCCCGCGATGTCGAGGTCGCCCGCCAGCACGGTGATCGTCGCGCCGCTCGCGTCCTCGATCACGAGTGCCCCGTCGTCGTCGAGGGCGCGCGCGATGCCATCGACCGGCCCGCCCGGGGTCCGCACGCGCACCGCGCGGCCCCAGAAGCCGGCCCGCGATCGCCACGCGCCCAGCACCGCCATGGGATCTCCCTCCCGCAGCTCGTTCCACAGCGGCTCGAGCGCGTTCAGGAACTCGGCGGCCACCGCCTCACGGGTCGTGACGCAGCCCTCCATCGCGAGCGAGGTCGCGACCGCCGCCAGCGCCGGCGGAAAATCCTCTGGCGCGTGCGCGACGTTGACGCCGGCGCCGATCACGGCGGCCTCGGCGCCGCGCACGCCGCGGCTCTCGCACAACACGCCCGCCAGCTTGCGGCCCGCCAGCAGTAGATCGTTCGGCCACTTGAGCTCGGCGCGCGCGCCGAGCCGCTCCAGCCCGCGGGCGAGCGCGAGGCCCGCCGCGAGCGGCAGCAGGCCGAGCGGCCGGCGATCGCAGCCCGATTGGAGCAGCACGCTCAGCGCGAGGCCCTTGCCGGGGCCGGTGTGCCAGTCGCGGCCCGCGCGCCCGCGGCCCCGGGTCTGCGCATCGGCGACCACCGCCGTGCCGTCGGGCAGGCCTTCCCCCAGCGCGTCCCACGCGACGTCGTTGGTGGATGCGACCTCGGCGCGCGCGATCAGCGTGCGCCCGAGGCTGCGCGTGGTGAGCCGCGCTTCGTACGCGGCGCGTTCGAAGAGGGTCTCAGCCAACTTCCTCGATCTCCAGGCTCAGATTCAGCGCGGGCGCGCTGTGCGTGAGCGCGCCGACCGAAATGTAGTCCGTGCCGGTGGCGGCGAAGGCGCGCACGCTGTCGAGGTTGACGCCGCCCGAGACTTCGACCTCGGGCCAGCGCTTCGCGGCCGCGGTGCGTCGCGGGCTGGGCTCACGCTGCTCCGCGCACCAGCGGTCCACCTCGGCGACCGCGATCCGCACCTCCTCGGGCGGACGGTTGTCCACCAGGATGCGGTCCACCTCGGGACGCAGCGCCTCGCGCAGCTGATCGAGCGACTCCACCTCGACCTCGAGCAGCAGGTCGCCCTGTCGGGTGCGCGAGATGCGATCGATCGCCGCGGTGAGGCCGCCGGCCGCGCGCACGTGGTTGTCCTTGACCAGGTACATGTCCCAGAGCGCGAGGCGGTGGTTCTCGCCCCCGCCCGCCGTGACCGCGTACTTCTCGAGGAAGCGCAGACCGGGCGTGGTCTTGCGCGTGTCGAGGATGATCACGCCGGTGCCGCGCACGGCGTCGACGTAGCGGCGCGTGAGGGTGGCGATGCCCGACAGGTGCTGGAGGAAGTTGAGCGCCGTGCGCTCGACCTTGAGGATGCCGCCCACGTCGCCAATGACCTGCGCGACCGCCGCGCCGGCCTCGACCGCGTCGCCGTCGCGCGCGAGCGGGCGAAACTTGAGACCGGCGTCCCCCTCGCGAAACGTGAGCCGCGCCACGTCGAGCCCCGCGATCACGCCCGGCGCGTGCGCCATGATCGCCGCCCGGGCGTTCACGCCCGATGGAATCGCATTGAGCGTCGTGATGTCGCCGGTCCCCACGTCTTCGCTCAGCGCGTACTTCACGATCGGCAACGCGATGGCTTCGAGCATGTCAGCGATCCCGCCCGAAGCGGCGCTTCACGGCGCGCGGCTCCCGCGGCGTCCGGCGTCTCACCAGCGGACCCTCGGGACCGCCCGCCGCGGCATGCGCGGACTGCGCAGGGGTCAGGCCCATGCGCTCCGCGGCGCCGAGCGCGAGCCGCACCTCGTCGATCCGGTCCCGCAGCGACGCCGCGCGCTCGAACTCCAGCTTGCGGGCGGCATCCAGCATCTCGGCCTCGAGGCGCGCGACCAGCGCCTCCGGGCCGTCCTCGCCGATCGCTCCCAGCAACGCGCGCACCTCCTGCTCCTCGCTCGCGCCGATCGAGTCGGCCACCGAGGTCGAGCGCATCACGTCCTGTACGCTCTTCTCGACGGTGCGGGGCGTGATGCCGTTCGCGCGGTTGTACTCGAGCTGCTTCGTGCGCCGGCGCGCGAATTCCTCGAGCGCGCGCCGCATCGAGTCGGTCATGACGTCGGCGTACAGCACCACGCGCCCGCTCACGTTGCGCGCGGCCCGTCCCGCGGTCTGGATCAGGGAGCGCTCCGAGCGCAGGAAGCCCTCCTTGTCGGCGTCGAGGATCGCCACCAGCGACACCTCGGGGAGGTCGAGTCCCTCGCGCAACAGGTTGATGCCCACCAGCACGTCGAAGTCGGCGAGGCGAAGTCCGCGCAGGATGTTGACGCGTTCGAGGGCATCGATGTCGCTGTGGAGGTAGCGCACGCGGACGCCCATCTCCTTCAGGTAGTCGGTCAGGTCCTCGGCCATGCGCTTGGTGAGGGTCGTGACCAGCACGCGTTCCCGGTGCTCGACGCGCGTGCGGATCTCGGCCAGCAGGTCGTCCACCTGGCCCTGGATCGGCTTCACCTCGACCTCGGGATCCACCAGCCCGGTGGGCCGGATGATCTGCTCGACCACGACGCCCCGCGTCTTCTGCAGTTCGTACTCGGCCGGCGTCGCCGATACGAACAGCGTCGGCCCGGTGAGGGTCTCGAACTCGTCGAAGCGAAGCGGGCGGTTGTCGAGCGCCGAGGGCAGGCGGAATCCGAACTCGACCAGCGTCTGCTTGCGTGAGCGGTCGCCCTCGTACATGGCCCCGATCTGCGGGACGGTGACGTGCGATTCGTCGATCACCAGCAGGAAGTCGTCTGGGAAGTAGTCGATCAGGCAGCCCGGGCGCTCGCCCGCCGCGCGCCCCGAGAGATGGCGCGAGTAGTTCTCCACCCCGGGGCAGGTGCCGATCGAGCGCAGCATCTCGAGGTCGTAGTCGGTGCGCTGCTTGAGCCGCTGCGCCTCGAGCAGCTTGCCATCGACGCGGAACTTCTCGAGCTGCTGGTTCAACTCCGCGCGGATGCCCGCGAGCGCGGCGTGCATTCGGGGCTCGGGCGTCACGAAGTGCTTGGCCGGGTAGAGCGCCAGCTTCTCCATGCGGCGCTGCACCTGTCCCGTCACCGGGTCCACCGCCGAGATGCGCGCCACCACGTCGTCGTCCAGCTCGATGCGCACGATCGTGTCTTCGTACGCCGGATGCACCTCGACCACGTCGCCGCGCACGCGGAAGCAGCCGCGCCCCACCTCGATGTCGTTGCGCTGGTACTGGATCGAGACCAGCTTCTCGAGCAGGTCGCGACGGCTCACACGCTCGCCGGCGGCCGCGTTCAGCCGCATCCCCTTCCAGTCCTCGGGCGTCCCCAGCCCGTAGATGCACGAGACGCTCGCGACGATGATGACGTCTTCGCGCTCGAGCAGCATCGATGTGGCCTGCAGCCGCAGCCGGTCGATGTCGTCATTGATGCTCGCGTCCTTCGCGATGTAGGTGTTGGTCGATGGAACGTAGGCTTCGGGCTGGTAGTAGTCGTAGTACGAGATGAAGTAGCCCACCGCGTTGTCCGGGAAGAACTGGCGGAACTCGCCGTAGAGCTGGGCCGCGAGCGTCTTGTTGTGCGAGATGACGAGGGTGGGCCGCTTCCACCGCGCGATCACGTTGGCGACCGTGTAGGTCTTTCCCGAACCCGTCACGCCCAGCAGGGTCTGGTAACGGTCGCCACGCTCGAGGCCGGAGGCCAGCTCGGCGATGGCGTCGGGCTGGTCGCCGCGGGGCGAGTATGGGGCGCGCAGTTCGAATGGCATGGCCGGGCGATGGTAGCGGAGGCGGGGGGTGCGGTCGAGCGGGCGGCGAAGCGCGGCGCCCGCCCCCGCGCACGCTGGCGACGCTCGCGTGGTTGAGCCGCGATCGCGCGAGCGCGCGAGCGCGCCCGGCCCTGCATCGCCCGCTATTTCCTCGCCGCGCCCCGCATCGCCTCCGCCGACAGCAGCGCGGTGCGGGTGTCGTACAGCATGGCCGCCAGCGGCGGATCGGGGCGCGTGCAGGTTTCCGCCAGCTGGTCCCACTGGCGCCGCGCCTCGCCGATCCGCCCGAGCGCGACGTTGAGCGCGACCAGCCGCCGGCGCACGAACGGCTCCGACAGGCCGCGCGTGGACAACACGCGAGTGTGGCGGCCCGGGGGATCGAGCATGAGGCCCAGATAGACGGCCGCCGAATCCGGCTGAGAGAGCTTCTCGAACGCGTCGGCCATCAGCCAGCGCGCCGGCAGCCGCAGGCCCTCGACGGGAGGCACTCCCTCCCGCAGCCCGCCTCGGGCGGTCTCGCGCAGATCCTCGAGCACTCGAGACCAGCGCTGCCGCCGCCAGTCGAGCCAGCCCGCGATCAGCGCCGCGAAAGTCCGACGCGGTTCTGGGCCGCCGTTCGGACTCCAGGCCGCCATCCACCGGTTCGCGGCCGCCGAATCGCCGTGCATCGCGGCCCCCAGCGCGGATGCGCTCGGACCCGGGAAGATTTGACCGGCGGGCGCAGGTGGTGAAGGAGCCTCATGCCCCGCGAGATACGCAAGCCACGCCCGGTCCGACCAGGCCACGGCCGCAAACCCCGCGCGCCCCTCCGCGGCCGCCCGCTCCTGGATGCGATCGAGAACGCGAGCCGCGATCCCGAGCTCACCGCGAGCGGCGAGGATCGATGCATGCGCCTCGCCCGCGATCGAGCGGGCCAGCAGCCCGGCCCGCGGCTCCAGGTCCAGCGCCATGGCGATGCTGTCCGCGTGGACCCAATCACGTTCCACCAGCAGGACGTCGAGCATGGCCAGCGCCGCCGGGTCGCCCTTCATTCGCGCCGCGACGGCGCGCGACTCCTCGGGACGCCCGACCCCGATCAGCGCGGAGGCGATGTTGTTGTCCGATATGGGAGGGGCGGCGATCGGCCAGGCCGCGGCCGCGCGGCGGTACATCGCGAGCGCCTGCTCATCCTGGCCGAGCGAGCTGAGAGCGATCGCCAGATTGTTGAGCGCGACGGCCGCGTCGGTCGGCGAGGGGTTCAGCTTCAACATGCCATCGTAGGCCTCCATCGCGGCTCGCGAGTCGCCCCGGATGAGCGCGATCTTTCCGAGCGCGTCGAGGCGGCGGAGTTCGGTCAGACGTTCCGGATGCTTCAGCGCCTCGCCTTGTGCCGCGAGCCCGGAATCGGGCTGGCCCATGTTGGCGAACGCGGTGCCGAGCGCGCCCCACGCGACCGCGAACGCCGAATCGAGCGCGAGCGCCCGCCGCAGGATCGGGACGGCCGCGCCTGGTTCGTCGTCGTTGATCAGCGTGCGGCCGCGGACATAAAGCTTGAACGCCTCGAACGAAGGCGTCGGCGCGTCGCCCATCGTCTGCTCGACGCGGAAGCCCGCGGAGCGCTCGCCCAGTCCCTTGCGCAGCTCGCGCGCGAGCCTCGTGAGCGCGGGAATGATCGCCCCCTCGTCGGCCGCGGTGCCCTCGGTGGTGAAGATGACGTGGCCGTCGCTCGCGTTGGTGGCGTTCAGCGCGATGCTGTAACCGCTCCCGATCCGCCCGATGCTTCCCTCCACCACGACCGGGATGGACGACCGGTAGGCCAGCTCGCGCGCGAGCGGCCCATCCACCCGCGTGGACTCCGGCCGGCCCGCGTTGCGCAGCGCGATGCGCACCTGCTCCGCCGGAACGGTCGCGACCCGCTCGGACTGATCCAGCGCCGCCGCGACCAGGTCACGCGCCGCGCCCGCCATGCTCGGATCATCCGCCGGCCCGTTGAACGACGCGAGCCAGAGCCACTGGCGCTGCGTGGCCACCGGCGCTCGCGAGCGGTGAAGCACGCGATCGATCAGACCCGAGCGCCACGCGGCGATCGCTCCCACGATCGCGAACAACGCGATGAGGACGGCCGCGCGCCCGGCCCCACGGCGCGAAGGCGCGCGCACGGGCGAGGACGGCTCCGCGGGAACGGAGGGCGCCGGCCCCGCGATCGCGATCGGCGGCGCGGCCGGTGGCGGGGTTGCCGCGATGGCCGCCCGCGTCGAGGTGGCCCGCACCGCGTCGGCGAGCTGCGAAGCCGTTGCGAAGCGATCGGCGGGCGTCTTCGCGAGCGCGCGTTGCAGGACTTCGTCGAGCGCGCCCGGAACCGTCGGCCTCATCTCCGAAACGGGTCGCGGCGCGAGGTTCAGGTGCTGGTGCGCGAGCGTCTGCGGCGGGCCGGTGAAGGGCGGCTGTCCGGCCAGCATCTCGTAGAGCACGCAGCCGAGGCTGTAGAGATCGCTGCGTCCGTCCACGTCAGCTTGGCTCGCGAGCTGCTCGGGGCTCATGTAGGGCGGGGTGCCGAGCGTGGTGCCCGACTGAGTGAGCTGCTCGCCGCCCGCCGCGCGCACCGCGCGCGCGATCCCGAAGTCCGAGATCATCGGCTCGCCGTCCGCGAGCAGGATGTTCTCGGGCTTGATGTCGCGGTGAACGATGCCCTGACGGTGCGCGTAGTCGAGCGCCCGCGCGACTTCTTCCGTCAGCCGCAGCGCCTCGTCGACCGAAAGCTGCCGCTCACGATCGAGGCGGCTGCGGAGGGACTCGCCCTCGACGTATGGCATCACGTAATAGAGGAGGCCGTCGCCGGCGCCCGAGTCGAGCAGCGTGAGGATGTGCGGATGCTGGAGCCGCGCGGCGAAGGCGATCTCCTGGCGGAAGCGCTCCGGGCCGAGCATCGCGCTCAGATCCGGGTCGAGCACCTTGATCGCCACCGACCGATGGTGCTTCTGGTCCTCGCCCAGGTAGACCGTCGCCATCCCGCCACGGCCGATCTCGCGCTCGATGCGATATCGGCCATCGAGCAGGGCGCGCACGCGTTGTTCGAGAGGGTTCAACGGGCGACTCCGGGGGTCGTGGGATGCCCAGCAGACGGCTCGAGCATTCGGCTCGTGCCGCGCCGAGGGATTCGGGGCGCGATGCTACCCGAGCGCGGGGGACCGGTCGAGTGCGCGAGGCGCCATCTTCCTCGTGGGCGCCCCGGCTCGATGCCCCCGACTACCCCGCGCGGCGCGCGGGGAGCACGATGTTCGCGAGCAGCAATCCCGCGACCAGCGCGGACAGCATGAGCACGGTGCGGAACGCGGTCTCGACGCCCAGCACCACCTCGCGATCGAGGAGCGAGACCAGGCTGCGGAATCCCACGCTTCCCGGCACCAGCAGCAGGATGGCGGGCACCAGCGCGACCGCGGCGGGGCGGTCGACCCGCCGCGCATACGCGTTCGCCGCGAGCCCCGCGGTGAGCGCGCCGGCGCAGACGCCGAGCTCGGGTCCGAGCGCGTGCGCGCCGAGGCGTCCGCCGAGAAACGCGAGAGCGCCGGCGCCCAGGATCCACGGCGCGTCGCGCGGTGCCGCTCGCAACAGCACCATGAGACTGAGCGGCGCGACCAGCAGCGCCAGCCACTCGGTCCAGCCCGCGAGCGGCACCGGCGCCGCGATGCGCGAGGCGCCCAGTCCGATCGCCGCGATCCTTCCGCCGAGCGCCACGCCGAAGGCGATCGCGACGAACAACACGACCGCGCCGGTGAGCCGCGCGGTGCCCGACGCCAGGTGACGGGTCGAGAGCTCGGTCATCGCGGTGGTAAGCGTGAGGCCGGGGATGAGCGCGATGATCCCGGCGAGCGTCGCGATGGTGACGGACAGCGCGCCGAGCTTCACGCTCGCGGCCGCCGCGAGCAGCGCCGCCGCAAAAGCTGCGAGCGGCTCGAACACCCGGCGCGTCGCGGGCGCGCGCCCGGTGAGCCGGGCGAGCACGGAGGTCATGATCCCGATCGCCGCGGCCAGCGCCACCTCGCGCGCGCCGCCGCCCAGGAACCGCGCGGCCGCGCCCGACGAGACGCCGAACGCCAGCGTCGTGAGCGCCGCGCCATATCGCGCCCGCGAGCCGGTGATCGCATCGACGCGGCGCGAGCCATCGGCCGGACCCAGCGTGCCGCGCAGCAGATCGCGTGCGACGCCGTCCAGCTCCGCGAGCCGCTCGAGGTGCACCTCGCCCGGGTCGACGCGCATGAGGAACGTGTGCTGCCGGTCCTGCGCGCCGAACGCGGCGAAGATGGAGGTGGGCTGCGAGAAGAACTGCCCCTCGAGGCCGAGCCGCCGCGACACCTGGTCGAGCACGTCCTCGAGGCGGTCCGCCGAGACGCCGTGCGTGTGGAGCGCGCGGCCGAGGCGGAGCACGAACCCGACGCGCTCGTCGGCGGCCGCCGGCATCCCGTGCGTCACGCGCGCCTCAATAGCGCAACCGCACCGTGTAACTCATCACCGCTTCCTTCCCCGCCGCGACCGGAATGACGAATGTCAGCGTGCTCGCGTCCTTGCGCGTGTAGTCGTGTGTCTTCTGGATCACCTCGTTGTCGCCGCCCACGTTCTCCTCGACGACGATCGTGGCGTCGCTCTTCTTCCGGTTGCGCAGCTTGATCTCGACCTGCACCTCGCGCTCGCGATCCGAGATTCGCCGGTTCGAGATCTCGCGCCGCTCCGCGACCAGGTCGAACGCCTGCCCGACCTCGAGGGTCAGCGCCTCGCCCTCGGCGGTGTGGAGAATGGTGGTCTCGCCCGTGAACTGGAGATCGCCCGCGGGATCCGCCTCGTAGAATCGCACCCGCCCGCCGGGCAGCGGCACCGCGAGCCCCGCGGCGGCCTCGTTCTTCACGATCAGCTGGGTGCGCACGCCACGCGGGTCGCCGCCCCGATACAGGTACCGCGGCACGACCTTCACGCTCCGCGGATCGAGCAGCGTCAGGCTCTGGGTTTCCCGATCGCGCAGGGTCGCGGGGCGATCGAGGGTATAGAGGTGGTACTCGGCGAACGACTGCTCGCTCAAGTCGGCGCCGGCGCCCGCCATCACGTCCATCTGCATCACGGCCTTGCGTGCCATCGGCATCGGGGGGGGTGCCGCGCGCTGCGGCTCGCCGGCCACCAGCTTGAGCGTGGCGTCCGCGAACTCGCGCCCGGTCTGGTTGTCGACGGTCACCGTGGTCGACCAGGTGGCCGCGCCCTCGCCGCGTCGCACCACGGTGTGCTCCGCGCTCCACGAGAGGCCCCCGGTCAGATAGCTCAGCTCGGCCTCGGTGTGGCAGCGCTTTCCGCCCTCCAGCACCGCTTCCAATGTCGGGCGTAACGTGATGCCGGCCGGGGGGCTGGCCAGCGCCACGGCATCGACCGCCACGCGCGCGAGCGTGCTCAGGGCTCCGTCGTCCGAGCGCACCACCAGCCAGGATTCATCCGCCGCCACCAGCGTGCCCTCCGTCATCCGATCGCCGCGCGAGGTCACGCGCACCCGGCTCCCCTTCGCGCGCTCGATCAGCGCATCGCCCCCCGCGACGTCGTAGCGGTAGGCGAGCCGCGTCAGCCTCGCGTCACCGGCCGCGAGGCGCACCGATGAGAAATCGATGCGGTCGGGGACTCCCGCGAGACGGACGGTGTCGCGGGCGGAGCGCAGGTCGAACGCGCGGGTCTCGCTGACGAAACCCAGGTCGTGGCCGTAGATCGTGACCGCCGGGCCGGCGGGCGCCGCGCCCGCGCGGGACGCGGGCGGCGCGCCGAGCGCGAGCGTCGTGAGTCCAAGCGTCAGCAGCGAAATCGGGCGATTCATGGAGTGCCTCCGGGGTGCCGAGTCGTGCGATCGTCCCAAGGTACGCCGGCCGCGCGCGGTCATTCCGTGCGCGCGCCGCCTTCGCGGTCCAGCCGCTCACGAAACGTCGCGGTCTCGAATCGCTCGGCGATCGCCTTCAGGCTGCGTTCGAGCAGGTCGAGCTTGGCGGCGAGGGCGGTGGCCATGCCCGGGTGTCCGGCGAGGCGCGGGTCCACGCCGTCTTCGGCGAACCCGAGCGCGTCCACCGCATGGAGCGGATACGAGAGCGGCTCGCCGCGACGCACGAACCCGTCGAGCGTGCCGGCGAAGCGCGCGTCGCTCATTCCGTAGCGCAGGGTGTGATAGACGGGGAAGCGCGCCCCGGGCGTGACGCTCACCGGAAATTCGCGCAGCGAACGGCCGCCGGCATCGAGCGTGTGCGGGGCGCGCCGCAGCGTGAAGGGCCAGGGCCGCAGCCGCAACACCGCGAGCGGATCGCGGCTCTTGAGCGCGAGCACCACGCGCGCGGGAAACAGGAGCGGCGTGGGATAGCCCGACGCGTCGTAGCGGTACCCGGCCGCGGCGAGCGCCGCAAGCGCGCGAGCGTCCATGTCGAAGTTGGGTGAACGAAAGCCGGCCACCTCCCCCGCTCCTGCCGCTTCGAGCGCGCGCTTCGATCCCTCCAGCTCCGCGCGCTGGCGCTCTGGCGAGAGCTTCGCGAACGCCATCGGGTGCGTGAGCGAGTGGCTCGCGACCTCGTGTCCAGCGGCGGTCAGCGCGCGGATCGCCGGCGCCTGACCCTGCGCATCGCGCGCGACGAAGAACAGCGTGGCGCGGATCGCGTGACGCTCGAAGCACTGGAGCAGTCGCGGCAGCGCGCGCTCGTAGCTCAGCGGGTCGGGCGGGAGGTCGCGGAACCCGTAGCCGATCAGGTGGAGATCGACCGGGTCCACGTCCACGCTGACCGTGGCGAGCGGACGGATCACGGCGCGCGGCCCGGTGCCGACGCCGGCGCGCTCGCGGCCTCGCTCGCCGCCGGCTCGACCGGCAGGTAGAGGTAGCGCGGGGCGTAGGGATTCCCGGTCACCGGACGGAGCGGCTCGGAGATCCAGCCCAGCGTGTCGGCCAGCGCGTAGACCGGCGCGAGCGATCGCCACAGCGCGCTGTTGCCCCGTTCGAGCGGGATGTCGGTGACGATCGCGGGACGATGGGGCCCGCGCCGCAGCGGCTCGAACATGCGATCGAGGAACCGCGGGTCCCGGGCCAGCAGACGGTTCCCGCGTGCGCGCAGGATGTCGTCGAGCGCGATGATCTGGAGCGAGACCGGCTTCCCGGCCTGCGACAGATAGAATCCGTGATAGGGCATGAGCACGACGCCTTCGATGGAACGCAGCCGCCCCAGCAGCGCGGCGTGCGCCTCGGCCGCGTGCGGGTGCGGCATCTGGCTTCGCACCGGGTAGAGCAGCGGCACGAACTGGAGCAGCAGCATGCCGCTGAAGAGCACGCTCGGAACGCGCGCGGCCCCCGCCCCCGCCGACTCGAGATCCCGGCTCACGCGCGCGAGGCTGATCGGTCCCAGGATCGCGAGCGTCACCATCGTCGGGATCATCACGTGGCGGTATGCGCTGGGGTCGAGCGTCGCGAGCAAACCGGTGCCGATCGCGCCCAGACCCGCCCACATCCAGATCCCCGAAGGGCCGCGCCACGGACGCTCGGCGCGCGCGAGCGAGAGCAGGACCGGCACCGAGAGCAGGGCGAGCGTGCCGAACACGCCGTGCCCGAGATACGTGAGGATCCGCCCCCTGCTCAGCTCCGACCAGCCCGACGGCACCTCGAGCGTGAAGAACCGGTACCACGGGCCGAGCCACGCCGCGAGCAAAGCGTAGCCGCCTCCGCAGCCCAGCGCGATCGCGAGCGCGAACGGACCGAGCCGCCGCCGGTCGTTCCACGCGAGGTGGGCGAGCGAGGCGAGCACGAACCAGGCGGCGTGCTGCTTGGTGAAGAACGCCACCGTCAGGAGCAGCGCGGCCGCGATCGCGCCGGCCGCGCCGCGCGTGAAGCGCAGCGTCGCGAGCCCGCCGAATGCGAGCAGCAGCATGAGCGAGTCGGGACGCGCGACATCGTAACAACCACCGGTGAGCCCGAACGCCATGGCGTAGAGGCCCGCGCCCGCGACCGCGGCGGTCCAGCTCCGGGTCTCCGCGCGAACCACGCAGGCGATCACCCCCATGATGCCAAGCGTCGCCGCCACCGAGATCAGGCGCGGCACCCAGAAGTGCGTTCCCGCGAAGCGGGCGACCAGCGCGCTCGCGGTCGCGAATCCCGGCATGTAGGCGAGCGGAATGAAACCGAGCGAGGGCTCGACGAAGATCGGCTGGCCAGCGGCGAGCCGGCGAACGTGGTCCAGCATCACGCCCTCGATGCAGTCGAGCTCGAGCGGGTAGACCATGCGCCGGATCGCGAGCGCGAGGTAGACGAGCACCGAGGCGATCGACACCGCCCACAGCGCCGCGCGCAGCGCCACTCGCATCACGGCGTCGACCCTCCCGGGGGCCGGGGCCCGGGGCGATCGAGATCGTACAGACCGAGGGTGCCGATCGGATGCCCCGCGTGGACGATCGGCAGCTCCGCGATGCGCGCCCACGCCAGCGACGGCGGCGGCGCGAGACCCGGATGCTCGGGGCTGGTCACCACCGCGGCCCACCGCGCACCCAGCCCCGCGAGCGTGCGCAGGCGGTCCGGCGTGAGGTCCGCGATCGCGAGCGCCCAGCCCTCACGATCGGCGCGACGCAGCAGTCGCGGATCGCTGTACCCCGAGTTGTGGTCGGCCACGATCAGCAGCTCGCCGCGGGGCAGCCGCGCGTCGATCATGCGGCCCGCCTCCACGCGCAGCCAGTCCACGCGGTAGTAGCCGAGCCGGCGCGGCGCCCATACCGCGAGCAGCGCGAAGGCCGCCAGCGCGAGCGCGGCGGCGCGCACGGGTCCGACCTGCGGGGCGCGCTCCCAGAGCGCATCCATCCCGAGACCGATCCACAGCGCGGCCGGCGCGAGGAACGGGATCTGGTAGTAGTCGTGGATCACGTTGAGCGGGAAGAACACGAGCAGGTAGCCGAGCACGCCCAGCGACCACGCCAGCGCGAAGGCGCGAGCACCGGGCCCCGCCTCGGCGCCGACGCGACCGCCGCCCGCGTGACTCCTGGTCGCGCGCGGCGCGAGTCCCGCGATCGCGAGCAGCGCGCCGAGCGGGGTCGCGACTTCGAACAGCAGCCGTCGCGCGAGCTTGATCCAGCTCGCGGTGTCGAAACGCTCCGACGCGCCGCCGAAGTACCACCACAGCGGATTAACTTCCTTGTAGTAGCCAGGGAGAAAATCCCAGTCGGGGGCCGCCGCGTTCACCGCGTCCACGTGACGCCGCCAGATCGCGAACGCCACGGCGGACAGCGCGAGCGGCGCGCCCATCCACACCATGGCCGCGAGCGGGGCCGCGAGCGCGACCAGCGCCAGCGGCGGAAGGATGGGCAGCAGGTAGGGCGCCTTGATCATCGCCGCCAAAGCGCCCGCCGCGCCCGCGAGCGCCGCGTGCGCCGGCGAGCGGCGCTCGAGCGCGACCCAGGCGTGGTAGAGGAGCGCGTGCGCGAACGCGGTGGCCGCGAAATCCACGTGCGCGGCCCGCGAGAAGAACTGGCCGAGCGGCAGCGCCAACCAGGCGACGGTCGCGAGCGCCGCCGATCGCCGTCCCGCCACCCGCCGGACGAGCGCATGGAAGTAGAGACTCGCGATCACGAAGAAGCCCAGCGCCACGACGCGATCCCACACCGCGCTCGGCCCGAACACGCGATAGAGCATGGCGCTGATCGCCTCGGGCAGGGCGAGCTCGAAGATGAGCGTGCGATGCGCCCCCAGCCAGCACACCGCGGGATGCAGGAGGTCGACCCCGCGACGGTAGAAGTCGAGCGAATAGCCCACCGTGTCGCATTGACGCCACGAGTGCGGATCGTCGAGCGGGCCGGTGAGATGAAGGAACCGCACCGCGAGCAGCCCGGCGCCGAGCAGCCACAACCCCCGGAAGGACGTCCTCTGGTCGACCGCGCTCGGACTCGTCAATCCGGCTCCTCCTCGCCCCGTCTGCGCTTCACCCGTGGGTCCCGCCGCACGATCCGCCGGCGGACGCCGGGCGACGCTCGGTCGCGCAGCATAGGGCAGCGATTCGCGGAGCGGCAACACTCGGGGCGGGCGCATCCATCGCTTGCGGGGACGGCCCCTCGCCCGTAAGCTGCCGCCGCAGCGATGGGGCTTGCGATCCACGACTCGCGCGCTCGCCGGATGACGCGGCCCCGCGCTTCAGGCGGCGAGGTCGGACGCCGATAACGGGTGCGGATCCTCGTGCTCTGAGCCGGGGTGGGCCGCGCGGCCGCCCTCGAAGCGCTTCGTGCACACCGCCGGGCGATCTCCAACCGTGCCCACCCACGGCACATGGGAAGGATGCATGGCCAAGACGGCCGCCGTCATCGGTGGCGGGATTTCGGGGCTCGCGAGCGCGCTGCGCCTCGCCGGCCTCGGCATGCACGTCACGCTCTACGAGGGCGAGGACTTTCTCGGCGGCCTCGGCACCACGTTCCCGTACCGCGACGGGCACCTCGAGCGCTTTTACCACTGCATCCTTCCGCAGGACACCGCGCTGCTCCCGCTGATCCGCGAACTGGGGCTCGAGCGCGAGCTACAGTGGCGGGAAACCCGCATGGGCTTCATGTACCGCAAGCAAGTCTACCCGCTGAACAACGCGATCGACCTGCTGCGGTTCTCGCCGCTCACGATGATCGAGCGGCTGCGCATGGGCTGGATGGGATTGCAGATGCGCAGGCACGGCTCCAACGCCGCGCTGGACGACGTCACGGCCGCGGACTGGGTGCGGGGCAAGGTCGGAGAGCGGGCGTTCGAGATCCTGTGGAAGCCGCTGCTCTCAGCGAAAATCGGGGATCACTACCCGGCGCTCCCGGCGCTGTGGCTGTCGAGTCGCATGAGCCGCGAGCAGAAGACCAAGGCCGAGGTGAAAGGCTGCCTCACGCGCGGGTACCGTTCGCTGATCGACGCGTTCGAGCGTCACCTGCGCGAGCGCGGCGCCGATCTCCGCATGCGCACGCGCGTGCGGGCCATCGAGCGCGAGGGTGAGCGCATGGCGGCGGTTCTCGAAGACGGGCGCCGCGAGCGATTCGACCTGGTGGTGGCGACCTCGCCCCTTCCGCAGTTTCAGCGCATGACGCAGGGGCTCGGGCTCGATCGTGGTCTCTCCACCCTCTCGCTCGACTATCAGGGCGTGGTGAGCGGCGTATTCCTGCTCGAACGCCCGCTCACCTCGTACTACTGGATGCCGTGGGTCGACAGCGGTGCGACCGCGCAGGGCGCGATCGAGATGTCGAATCTGGTTCCGCTCGAGCGCTCCCAGGGCCGCTACGTGACCTACCTCGTCAACTACACGCATCGCGACAGCGAGCTGTTCAAGCTCGGCGACGAGCCTATGCTCGCGCGATACCGGAGCGATCTGGAGACGCTCTTCCCCGGGGCGGGCCGCGGCATCACCGATCAATTCGTGTTCCGCGCGCCGTACGTCGAGCCCATCTGGAGCGTGGGCTACAGCCAGGTGCGCCCTCCCACCACCGTCATCCCGGGCCGCCTGTATCTCGCCTGCACCGCGCAGGTGTACCCGCGCGTCAACTCCTGGAACTCGTGCTGCGAGGTGGTCGAGGAGATGATGAAGGGTTTGGCCATCGAGTCAGCAGCGGCCGCCGCTTGAGGCATCGCGCGCGTTGAAGATCGCGGTCGTCGTCGGCACCCGCCCCGAGATCATCAAGATGGCGCCGGTGGTGCGCGCCTGCATCGCGCGCGAACTGCCCTACCTGCTGCTCCACACCGGCCAGCACTACTCGTTCGAGATGGACGGCGTGTTCTTCCAGGAGCTGGGGCTGCCGCAGCCGCACCACAACCTCGAGGTGGGATCTGGATCGCAGGCCTACCAGATCGGCACCATCGTGCGCGGCATGGAGCCGCTGCTCGGGCGCGAGCGGCCCGATGTGTTGCTGGTCGAGGGCGACACCAACTCGGTGCTCGCGGCCGCGCTGACCGCGCAGAAGATGGGCATCACGGTCGGGCACGTCGAGGCCGGCCTCCGCTCCTACGACCGCGCCATGCCCGAGGAGATCAACCGCATCCTCACCGATCATCTTTCCGAACACCTGTTCGCCCCGACCGAGAAATCGCGTGGGATCCTGCTCGGCGAGGGCTTCGCGGCCTCGCGCATTCACGTGACGGGCAACACCGTTGTGGACGAGCTCGAGCTGCAGCGCCCGCGCGCCGATCGCCCGGGCCTGCTCGAGCGTTTCGGCGTCGAGCCGGGGCGCTACGCGGTGGCCACCGTGCACCGTGCCGAGAACACCGATCATCCCGAGCGCCTGCGGGGGATCGTGCAGGGCCTCGCCGACAGCGCGCGCGCACTCGGCATCCCGGTGCTCGCTTCGCTGCATCCGCGCACCACCGCGCGGCTCGCATCGCTCGGCATCGCCGTCGACGGCCCGGTGCGCGCGCTGCCTCCGCTCGGCTATCTCGACTTCCTCGGGCTCCACGCCCGGGCGGCGCTCACGCTCACCGACTCGGGCGGGCTCCAGGAGGAGGCGTGCTGCCTGCGCGTGCCGTGCGTCACGCTGCGCGACAACACCGAGCGCCCGGAATCGGTCGAAGTCGGCGCCAACGTGCTGGCGGGCGCCGCGCCGGAGTCCATCGTCGCGTGCGCGCGCGCCATGGCGTCCCGCGCGCGCGACTGGCCGAACCCGTTCGGCGACGGCAAGAGCGGGCTGCGCATCGTGGATCTTCTGACCGGGCGCTGACGTGAACCCGATCGCCGCGCCTTTCGCCCGCGGCCGGCACGCGCGTCCGGGAGTGATCGCGGTGCTCGCGGCCGCCGCGCTGGCGCGCGCCTGGCACATCGGAGCCCGCAGCCTGTGGACCGACGAGGGCTCCACCTGGACCGCGGCGTCCGCGAAGCTGCCCGAGCTGATCCGGCTCTGCGCGCAGAAGGACGCGAGCCCGCCGCTCTTCTACATGCTGACCGCGCTCGCGCTCAGGCTCGGGGACGGCGAGGCCCAGCTGCGGCTGGTGTCGTTCTTCGCGTCGCTGGCGCTGGTCTGGCTGACCTACCGCATCGCGCGCCTCGCGGCCTCCCGCGACGAGGCGACGCTCGCGGCCGCGATCACGGCGCTCTCTCCGTTCCAGCTGATGTACGCGCAGGAGGCCCGCACCTACACGCTGGTCGCGGCCTTCGCGACGCTCTCGCTCTATCTGTACGCGCGCGCCGCGCTGCTCGACCGCCGGCGCGCGTGGGTGCCGTTCGTCGCGGCCTCCGCGCTCGCGCTCTACACGCAGAGCATCGCGCTGCTGGGGGTGGGCGTGCAGGGCGCATTCTCGGTAATTTCGCGCTCGGGGCGCAGGCGGTTCGCGCCGTGGCTGATCGCGCTGCTGGCGGCGTTCGCGCTCTACCTGCCGTGGTTCTTCATCAGCCTCGCCCAGGCGGGCCGGCTCTCGCACAGCCACTGGTACCTGCGGGCGCCCGGGGGCCACGAGGCCTTCCAGGTGCTCCGCGCCGTGTTCCTCTCGCCGATCCCGATCGTGACGCCGCCGCCGGGCGCGACGCTTCCGGGCCTCGAGGCGTTCGTGCCGCGCCGCCTCGCGCACCTGGTGCTGCTGCTGATCCCGATCGTGCCGCTCACGATCGCGCTGCGATCGGCGGTCGCGGCTGGCACGCGCGGCGTCGTCACGCGGCTCGCGTTCGGCGGACTGTTCCTCCCGCTGGCCGCGGTCTGGATCGTTTCCTTCAAGCAGCCGCTCTGGCTGCCGCGCTACTTCGTGCTGGTCACTCCCATGCTCGCGGTGCTGCTCGCGCGCGGCATCGTTTCGCTGCCCCGCCCCGCGCGCATCGCGTGGGCGACGGTGCTGCTCGCGACCGGCGCATACGCCTGCGTGCGCTACGACACCGACTACACGAAGGAGCCGTGGCGGGACGCTGTGCATCGCATCGCGAGCGCGAGCCCGCCGGGACGCACGGCGGCGCTGGTGCCGTTCGACGTGGACCCGTTCCGCTTCTACAACCTGAGGCAGAAGACGCCGGTCGCGGCGTTCGAGGTGTCACATCCCGCGGTGCCGTTCGCGTCGGGCTACACCCCCGAACAGCTCGACGAGATGGAGCGCGCGGCCGCGGGGAACGCGGCGCCATTCGACGAGGTATGGGTCGTGGTGCGCAGCCCCAACTCCGAGGTGCGCCGGGAGCTGGCGCTCCGCACCGAACGCGCCGCCGCGATCGGCCGCGTGCTGATCGAGCGCGAGACATTCGAATCGGCGGAGGGGCCGCTCCGTCTCGCGCGCTACCGGCGGGTCGGGGCCGACAGCCTGTCCGCGCGCTGAAGCCGGCGCGAGTCCCCCGGGCGATGCCCGGCGCGCGGGTGCCACGCGTGCCGCGCGAGGTCCACGCGCCCGCGCGGATCGAAGCGTACCCCTTCGCGCTCGAGACGCATGCGCTGCGTGAGCGCCCCGTCGGGACTCAGGCGCGCGATGCTGAGTCGCCCCTCCGCGCTCACGACCCGATGCCACGGCAGCGGAGTGCCATCCGGAAGCGCGTGCAGCGCGTACCCCGCGACCCGCGGCGCGTGCGGGATCCCCGCGAGCGCCGCGATCTGTCCGTAGCTCGCGACCCGGCCGCGCGGAATCCGGCGCACCGCCGCGTAGATCCGGCGATAGGTCGTTGAGATCGCGCTGCGCGCGGCGCGGGGCGGAGCGCTCACTTCCGGATCAGCTTGAACGCGTGATTCCAGGCGCCGGTGCGCATCCCGATCTTCACCCACAGGATGCAGAGCGGCTCGAGCTCGCGCGCGCCCTCGATCCCGCCGATGTCGATCGCCGGCCATCCGAAGTCCTTCAGGATCCGGGCGACCGTCGTCTTGGCCGCTTCGTCGTTCCCGCAGAGGAACATGTCGGGAGGCCCGCCCGGGAACTGGGGCTGCACCATGTGGGCGTGGCCCGCTGTGTTGAAGCACTTCACGACCCGCGCGCGCGGCAGCCAGCGCTGCACCTGTTCGCCGCCCGAGTCGGAGTGGCCGAGGGCGAGGGCCGGCGGCAGCCCCGGCTTGAACACCAGCGGATTGGTCGCGTCGATGACCACCTTGTTCGCGAACCGCTCCGGGCCCGCGAGGCGCAGCGCGTTCTCGGTCCCGCTCCAGAGGGTGGCGATGACCACGACCTCCCCGAACTCGGCGGCTTCCGCGAACGTTCCGGACGACGCCCGTGCGCCGGTCTTCGCGACCCAGGCGGCGACCTTCTCGCTCTTCGGGTCGCGCGTTCCCATCTTCACGTCGTGCCCGAGTTCCGCGAAGCCGCGCCCCAACGACTGTCCGACGTCACCGGTGCCGAGAATGCCGATCTTCATGGGAATGCTCCTGGTCGAGCGTCCGTCAGCGCTGGGTGACGCGCAGCGAATCCTGCGCGCGCTTCAGCTTGTCGAGCGTCTCCTCGAGGTGCACGAGCCGCGCGCGCTCCTTGTCCACGATATCCGGGCGTGCCTTGGTGAGGAAGTCCTGATTGCGCAGCTTCTTCTTCACCGACTCGAGGTCGTCGAGCAGCTTCGCGGCCTCCTTCGTGAGCCGGGTGCGCTCCTCGTCGACGTCGATCAGGCCTTCGAGCGGCAGGAACACCTCGGCGCCCGAGACCACGGAGGAAGCCGCGACCGCCGGCCGGGCGCCGTCGCGCGAGACGGTCAGCGTCTCGATCCGCGCGAGCGCCATGATCTGATCGCGCAGCTTTTCGACCAGGTCGAGCTGCGCCGCGGCCCCGCGCACCACCAGCGGCACACGTTTGCCGGCCGCCAGATTGCTCTCGGCCCGCAGGTTTCGCACCGCGACCACCAGCTCCTGCACGAACGCGATCTGGCGCTCGGTCTCTGCGTCGAACCACGCGCGCTTCGCGACCGGCCAGGCCGCGAGCGCGAGGGTGTCGCCCTCGTGGGGGATCGCCTGCCAGATTTCCTCCGAGACGAACGGCATGAACGGGTGGAGCAGGCGCAGCACGCCGTCCAGGACCTTCCACGCCACCCACCGCGCCGCGCGCCGATCTTCGGCGTCGGCCTCCTCTCCCCAGCGCGGCTTCGCCATCTCGAGATACCAATCGCAGTACTCGTTCCACGTGAAGTGATAGAGCGCGTTCGCCGCCTCGTTCAGCCGGTAGGTCTTGAGGCAGCGCGTGACGTCCTTCACCGCGTTCGCGAAGCGCGACAGGATCCAGCGATCGGAGAGCGTGAGCTCGAGCTGCGACTCGCGGATCCTCGAGAGATCCTCGTCGCCCAGCCGCAGCGTCACGAGCCGCGCCGCGTTCCACACCTTGTTCGCGAAGAAGCGTCCGGTCTCGAGTCGTTTTTCGTCGAACAGCAGATCCTGCCCGGCGGGCGTCAGGTAGATCATGGTGAATCGCACGGCATCGGCGCCGAAGCGGTCCATCATCTCGAGCGGATCGGGCGAATTGCCGAGCGACTTCGACATCTTTCGTCCCTCGGCATCGCGGACGATGCTGGTGAAGAACACGTGCGCGAACGGCGTCTGCCCCGTGAATTCGTATCCGGCCATGACCATGCGGGCGACCCAGAAGAAGATGATGTCGCTGCCGGTCACCATCAGGCTGTTGGGATAGTACCGCGCGAGATCGGGCGTCTCGTCGGGCCAGCCCAGGATCGCGAACGGCCACAGCCACGACGAGAACCAGGTGTCGAGTACGTCCTCGTCCTGCCGCCACCCCTCGCCCGCCGGCGGCTCGAGCGCGACCACCACTTCGTCGCCGCGGTACCACACCGGGATCCGGTGCCCCCACCACAGCTGGCGCGAGATGCACCAGTCGCGGATGTTCTCGAGCCAGTTGAGATACACCTTCTTCCAGCGCGACGGGAAGAACTTCACCCGACCCTTGCGCGCGGCCTCGATGGCCGGCGCCGCGAGCGGCCCCATCTTCACGAACCACTGCCACGAGAGGTAGGGCTCGATCACGGTGTCGCAGCGCGAGCAATGGCCCACCGCGTGGACGTATGGCTCGGCCTTCTCGAGGTAACCGGCGTCCGCCAGCGCCTTGACGATGCGCGCGCGGGCCTCGAACCGGTCGAGGCCGCGGAAGTCGCCGGCGTTCTCGTTCATGGCCCCCTGCTCGTCGATCACCACCAGCTCCGGAAGGCCATGGCGCTGCCCGAGCTGGAAGTCGTTCGAATCGTGCGCCGGCGTCACCTTGACCGCGCCCGAGCCGAACTTGGGATCCACGGCATCGTCCGCGACCACCGGGATCTCGCGCCGCGCGAGCGGCACCACCGCCGTCTTGCCCACCAGGTGGGCGTAGCGACGATCCTTCGGGTGCACCGCCACCGCGGTGTCGCCGAGCATGGTCTCGGGCCGCGTGGTCGCGACGGTGATGAATTTCTCGGTGCCCTTGATCGGATACTTGATCGTCCACAGCTGGCCCTGGGTCTCGACGTGCTCCACTTCCTCGTCGGATAGGGCGGTGAGACAGCGCGGGCACCAGTTCACGATGTAGCGGCCGCGGTACACGAGCCCCTTCGCGTGCAGCTTCTGGAACGCCAGCAGCACCGCGCGCGAGTAGGCGGGATCGAGGGTGAAGCGCTCGCGGCTCCAGTCGGCGGACACTCCGACGCGACGAAGCTGCTTGAGGATCAGCCCCCCGTACTGCTCCTTCCAGGCCCACACCTCGCGCACGAAACCGTCGCGGCCGAGCGCGTGGCGGCTCGTGCCCTCGTCACGGAGACGGTTCTCGACGACGTTTTGAGTCGCGATCCCCGCGTGATCCATGCCCGGCACGTAGAGCGTGTCGCGCCCCGCCATGCGCTGCCAGCGGAGCACGAGGTCGCGGACCGATTCGCCGAGCAGGTGGCCCATGGTGAGCGAGCCCGTGACGTTGGGAGGCGGGATCGAGATCACGAACGGATCGTCCCCGCCCGACCGCGGCCGAAACACGCCGCGCTCCTCCCAGTGGGCGTACCAGCGCGACTCGACCCGGACAGGATCGTAGGGCTGGGACAGTGCCTCGGGATTGCCGGGACGCACACGACCTCCTCGGACGAGGGGCGGCGGCCCGCGGGGCGATGCGGGCCCAGATGGAATCGAGCGGCGGACCGTAGCACAGGGCGCGAGACTCGCTCAAACGCGCGTCCCACGCGCCCGCATCGAAGCGCGAGCGGCGTGAGAGTGGACGGCTTCGCCTCGGATCCACCTGGGCCGCTCGCGAAGTGGCCGCGCTCCGGCCGGACTGCTAGCATGCCCCGCGATGCGAGACCGTCTCTGCGGCCGGACGCGCCGCCCGGTGGCCATACTGCTCTGCGTCGCCGCGGGCCTTACGCTGCCGGGGCGACCGGCCTCGTGCACCCCGCTCGAATTCATCCCGGTGGGAGACCCGCTCGAAACCGAGCTGCGGGTCCTGGATCTGCTCGATCCCGCTCCGCTCGGCGATCGCGTCCGCCTCCCCCATCTTCATTCCCGGCCGCTGACCCGATTCGAGATCGAGGGCGCGGGGGCCGGGGCGCCCGACCCGCCGCTCATTCAGCGCATCTCGCTCGTCCGCCTCGAGCGCGCGCTCGCTCGTGACGCGATGCCGCGCTTCGCGCCGGCCGCCGGGCTGCGATCCACGCCGCGACTGATCGCGCGCGATGGAGGAGATGGCGCGCGGCTCGAAGTTTCGGCCGGCATCGAGGGCCGCGGGGAGATCGACGAGCACGCGTCGCGTTTCGGCACGGGCTCCGGCATGCACGCGCGGATCGGCGCGAGCTTCGATCGCTGGCTCGCCTTCGCGCACCTCGTCGCCGGCCGGGTGGACGGCGCCCGCACCTTCGCCGACCCGATCGTGCCGGGCTCGGATCTCATCGTCCACACCGAGGAGAGCTACATCGCATACGCCTCACCCTCCGAGCGCTGGGGCGCGCAGCTCGGACGCGGCCGCTGGCACTGGGGGCCAGGCGAGGAGAGCTCGCTCACGCTCTCCCGCACCTCGCCCGCGATCACCGGCCTCGCGACGCACGCCAGGCTCGACGCGCTGCGGCTCGATTGGACCGCCCTCTCCGCGACGCTCGGGGCTGCGGCGGGTGAGCAGCTCGCGGCGCACCGGCTGGAATGGCAGGCGTGTTCCGCGCTGCGACTCGGCGTCACCGAGCTGGCGCGCTACCACGCGCCGGGATGGCAGCCGCTCTATCTGGCGGGCGTCATCCCGTACGTGCTGGTGCAGCGTCTCGAGGTGCAGGACGAGCGGGACTCGACCGCCGCGCTTCGCAACAACGTGTTGGTCGCGTGCGACGCGGCCTGGCGGATGCGGCCCGGCACGAGGGTCTACGGCGAGTGCCTGATCGACGACCTGCACGCGCGCACCGGCAGGATCCCGAACAAGCTCGCCTGGCAGCTCGGCTGGGAAGGCGCGGGCCTGGTGGGCGGTACCCGCGTGAGCTGGGGCACCGAGTACACGCGGGTCTCCCGGTTCGTCTACACGTCATACTTCGGCCGTGCGTACGAGGCGCAGGGCCAGCCGCTCGGATTCCTGACCGGGCCCGACGCGCGACGCGTGCGCGTGCGCGGCGCGTGGGATCTGAGCCCGGCATGGCAGATCGCTGCCCACGCGATCCAGACCGACCGGGGCGAGAACAACCTCGAGGAGCCGTTCGTCCCCGGCGCGCCGCGCGTGCCGTCGCTCTCGTTCGAAGGCGTGGTCGAGCGCACCCGCGATGGCGCTCTCGGTCTGCGCTGCTGGCCTGCGAGCGGCGTGGACCTCACGCTGAGCGGAGGCTACCGCTGGATCGAGAACGCTGCTCACGTGCGGGCCGTGCACGATCACGGGCCGAACGGATCGCTGGAGGTCCGGCTCATGCGATAGCGGCACGCGCGTCGTCCGGATTCCCGCGCCGGTGCCGGCGCGGTTGCATTCCGCCGGGTGCGGGCGGAGCCTCACCGCGCCAAACGCAGCGGAACCACGACCACCCTTCTCATCAAAGGACATCCCTCCCATGCGCTCCGTCTCCCCGTTCGCGCCGTTGATCCTGATCGCTCTCGCCGCACCCGCCCCTTCCGCGAACGCGGCCCGGGCGATCGATCCGGCGAATTTCGACACGACCTGCGCACCCTGCCGCGACTTCGATCGGTTCGCGAATGGCGGCTGGATGGACTCCCACACCATCCCCTCCGACCGCTCGGCCTACGGAGCGTTCGAAGAGCTTTTCGACCGCAATCAGAAGGTGCTGCACTCGATCCTCGAGCGCCTCGCGCGCGCGCCAGGGCCCCAGCCCGCCACCGAGCCCGGGAAGCTCGCGGCGTTCTATGGCACGTGCATGGATTCGGCGGCGGCCGAGCGCGCGGGAGTGAAGCCGCTCGAGCCCCTGCTGCTCGCCGTGGACGGCATGACGTCCCCCGCGGACATCGGGCGCGAGACGGCGTGGCTCCACGCCCACGGCGTGCGGTCGACGTTCGCCTTCGCGGCGGCGCAGGATCCGAAGCACAGCACGCTGGTGATCGCGAACGCGTCGCAGGGCGGGCTCGGGCTTCCGGACCGCGACTACTACACGAAGGAAGACTCCGCATCGAAGGCGACTCGCGCCGACTACGCCGAGCACATCGCGCGCACGTTCGTGCTGATCGGGCGGCCTGAGGTCGCGGCCCGCGCGGAGGCCGCGCGCGTCATGGCGCTCGAGACCGCGCTGGCGAGGGCCTCGATGACCAACGTCCAGCGCCGCGATCCCAACGCGACCTATCACAAGATGCCGCTCGACTCGCTCGCGGGGATCGCGCCACGCTTCGAATGGCGGGACTACCTGAGCCGTCGCGGGGCGGGCGCCATCGACTCTGTGAACGTGCTGCAGCCCCTCTTCTTTCACGCGCTCGACAGCCTGATCGCCGCGGTGCCGCTCGCGGACTGGCAAGCCTACCTGCGCTGGAAGGTCGTGGACGATGCTGCGCCGCTGCTCTCGTCGGCGTTCGTCGCCGAGGACTTCAGCTTCTCGCGGCGCCTCTCGGGCGCGAAGGAGCTGGCGCCGCGCTGGAAGCGCTGCGTGCAGCTCACCGACCAGGATCTCGGCGAGGCGCTGGGTCGCGAGTACGTGGCCGAGCGCTTCTCCCCGGCGGCCAAGGCGCGCGCGCTCGCAATGGTGAAGAACCTCGAGGCGGCGCTGCACGAACGCATCGATGGACTCGACTGGATGAGCGATGCGACGCGCCCGCGGGCGGTCGCCAAGCTCGCGGCGTTCGGCGAGAAGATCGGGTATCCGGACCGCTGGCGGGACTACTCGACGCTCGCGGTGGGCCGCGCGAGCGTTCTCGAGAATCACTCGAACGCCCACGCGTTCGAGACGCGCCGCCAGATCGCGAAGATCGGCAAGCCCGTGGATCGGGGCGAATGGGCCATGACGCCGCCGACCGTCAACGCGTACTACAGCTCGTCGCTCAACACCATCAACTTTCCGGCCGGGATCCTGCAACCCCCGTTCTACGACCCGGAGGCCGACGACGCTGTGAACTACGGGGCGATCGGAGCGGTGATCGGACACGAGATGACGCACGGCTTCGACGATCGCGGCCGGCAGTTCGATGGCGATGGCAACCTGCGCGACTGGTGGACGGCGGATGACGCCGGACGCTACAAGGAGCGGGCCTCGAAGGTCGCGGCCCAGTTCGACGGGTACGTCGCGGTGGACACGCTGCACGTCAACGGCCGGCTCACCCTGGGCGAGAACATCGCCGATCTGGGAGGGGTCGCTGTCGCCTACTCGGCATTTCAGAAGTCGCTCGCGGGCAAGCCCCGTCCGCCCCTGATCGACGGCTGGACCGCCGAGCAGCGTTTCTTCCTGGGATGGGCCCAGGTGTGGCGGGGACTCATGCGCCCCGAGATGCTGCGCACGCTCGCCCTCACCAACTCGCATTCCCCCGATCACTGGCGCGTGAACGGCCCGCTCTCGAACCTCGAGGAGTTCGCCGGCGCGTTTCACTGCCGGCCGGGGGACACGATGGTGCGACCCGACAGCCTGCGCGCCCGGATCTGGTGAACGCGCGGCAACGCGGCCCCGCTCAGGTGGCGACCGACCTCGACCACTCGACGGTCCGGATCAAGCCGTCGCGAAAGCCGACGACCGGCGCCCATCCCAGCACCTCGCGCGCTCGCGAGGCGTCGAGGTAGATGCGCTGCACCTCGCCCGGGCGAGGCGCTTCGTAGATCGGGTCGCCCTCGAAGCCGAGGATGGACTTGAGCTCGCGGAAGATCTCGTTGACCGAGGTGCCGACCCCGGTGCCGAGGTTCAGCATCTCGCCGCCGCCACGCGAGAGCGCGAGCACGTTCGCCTCGACGACGTCCGCGACGTACAGGTAGTCGCGCAGCTGTTCGCCCGACCCGAAAATGCGCGGGCGTTTCCCCGCGAGCATCAGGCCGATGAAGATGGCGTTGACTCCCGCCTCGCCGTGCGGATTCTGGCGCGGCCCGAACACGTTCGGATACCTCAGCACCGTGTAGTCCAGACCGTGCAGCGACCTCCACAGGTACAGATAGTGCTCGAGCGCGTGCTTGCTCGCCCCGTAGGGCGCCTCCGGATTCACCGGATGGTCCTCGGTCGCGGGCAGCGTCCGGCCTTCGCCGTACAGCGCGCCACCGGTCGATGCGTAGACGAACTTCCGCACGCCGTGGCGGGTGCACGCCATGAGCAGCGCGAGCGCGCCGAGGATGTTGACACGGGCGTCGTGGATCGGGTCCACGACCGAGTGCCGCACGTCGATCTGCGCCGCGTGATGGTCGACGATCTCGGGACGAAACGCCGCGACGCAGCTCTCCACCGCCTCCGCGTCGGTGAGGTCGGCCTCGAAGAATCGCGCGGCCCTGGGGACGAATTCGCGCTTCCCGGTCGAGAGGTTGTCGAGCACCGCGACGTCGTGGCCGAGCGCCACGAAACGGTCGGCGACGTTCGAACCGATGAAACCCGCACCGCCTGTCACCAGCACCCGCACGGTGGCCTCCCTGCCCGTTCGGGTCTCGCGAGCCGCGTCGGGCCGCGGCACGGTAGCCTCCGCAAGCGGGCCACGCAAGAGGCGGCACGCGCGCCCCGCTCGCGCGACCTGCGACCGGCGGCGCGCGAGCTCACGCGGCGCGCCGTGAGCGCAGGCGGCGGTCGGCGAGCAGCGGGCTCAGGCGGGTCGCGAATGGCGCGGGACGTCGTCGCTCCGACTCCGCTCGACCGTGCTCGATCGCCGCGACCACGTCCCTCCCGCGTTCGAGCACGCGCTCGATCGCGAGCGACAGTGCCCGCGTTCCGGCCGCGAGCGGAGCGCATGCGCACCCGTGAGCCGCGAGCCAGTGGCGGATGCCCACCCCCGCCGCCCCGGCCCCGGCGGGCAGCACCGGCGAGCCGCAGGCGAGCGCCCGCAGCACGAGGCCCGCGGCAATCGGACCATCGCTCGCGAGCACGATCGCGGAAGCGCACGAGAGCCACGGGACCTCGGCGTCGCGCGGAGCGCGACCCGCGAAATGGACCCGCATGCCCACCCCGAGCCGGCGCGCGACGCGCTCGTATTGGTCCTGGGGGTCGGACAAGACGACGAGATCCATCGCGCTCCACCGGGCGGCCACCGCGGCGAAAGCCTCGATCGTTTCGCGACCTGCTTCGCCCGCGAGCGGTACCGGCACGAGGAGATAGTCCCCGTCCCAGAGCGGAAGGCGCGCCCGCGCCCCGCGCGGCGGGTCGATGACCGCGGCATCGAGCGGATCGAGTGGCAGCCTCGGGAGCGCGCGCGAGGCGCCCGATGACGCGGACCCGCGCCCTGCCTCCACCGCGCTCGGCCACCAGCAGAGGTCCGCGCCATCGGGCATTGACCTCGCGACGAATCCCCCGCCGCTTGCCGCGGAGGCGATCACGGTGAGGGCCGCGGGAGCGCGCGCGTACTCCGCGCGCAGCGCACGCGGAGCGGAGGCACCGCCGGGCAGCGACACGATTCGCCCTTCGCTCCGCCCGTCGGGCGGGGCGAAGGCTGACCCGTCTCCCGGATGGACGACCACCGCGCGTGAACTGATCCCGCAGGCATCGAGCGCGGCGAGTCGCGCGCGCGCGTCGTCGGGAGACGAGCCCGCTGCGTCGAGGCACTCGATGAGGAGTACATCCGGATTCGTCACTCGCACCCGGCCTCACCCGGCAGGTGGGCGCGCCGCCGCGCGGGTAGAGCGATCGCCGCGCGCGGCGCGCTCATCTGGCGCAGCCACGGGGCCCGGCGATCGGTCCGCCGCGCGCGAAGCATGCCCGGGAACCGGAATGGTTGGACGACGTGCCTCAGCCGCGCACGAGCGGCTCGAGGATCCCGCCCCGGCCTTCGGCCTGGACGCGTCGCATCCAGACCAGGAACCGGAGCCGCTCACGAACCTGCAAGTCGCAGTCCAGCACCACGGGCGCGCTGTGCACCGGAGGCCCGTCCCGCGGGGCGAGGATCTCGGGGCCGGGCTCCGAGGGGATCTCGGATGAGGGCCCGAGCGGAGTGGTCGCCACGAACCGCGCTCGGAGCGCTTCCAGCGAAGTCTCCTCGGGCTGCGGCAACTCGATGTCGCTCAACGCGATCCCGATCCGCGCTTCGACCCTCGATGCGGCGCCGCCCCGGGGCCCCGGGCCGCCCGTCCACCAGCCGTCCATGACCCGGCCCGCGAGCGTGCTGCCGATCTCGCGGGGACAGGAAGGATCGAGCGAGAGGATGACGTGGCCAAAGTGTGGCCGGGCCTCCTCGAGCAGTCGATCAAGCTGGGTCCAGTGCGTGGCCCGCACGCCCCCACCGTGCGACAGGAAGAAGAGCCCCGGAACGCCGCTGCTCTGGAGCACGCCGAGCAGGGGCATCCGTCCCGCCAGACACTCGTCGAGCCCCAGCCGGTTCTCGCAATCGAAGCAGCGATGGAGCGGCGAGCGAGGAGCACCGTCGATGATCAGGACCGACTTGCCCCGCTCGAGGAAGCCGCTCGACAGGACGAGCGCCGCCTGGCCCGTGCGACGGGTGGACGGGCCGCTGAGGATGTGCAGCCAGGTATCGGTTTGCGCGGGTGAGCGCGGCGCGGCGGGTTGGCGCGCGGGCGGTTCGTGGTGCCGGGAGAGCCGCCATACCAGCGGCCAGGCGAGGAGAAATCCGAGCAGCGCTCCGACCGCGGCGAGTGCGAGCCACGCTTCGAACCGGGGCCGGGTGCGAATCGTGGCCGGAACCTGCGCGATGGCCTGCAGCAGTGTCGACGGATCGGAAATTCTGCGCTCGGCATCGAGCGCGTGGCCGGGGACGGCGAAGCGAACGTTCTCGATCGAAGCTTCATCGAGGTCGCTTTCGATCGCGACCGCGATGGATTCGAGATCCTCGGCTCGGCGGCGGTTCGCGTTTCTCCACCTCGCCACGATCTCGTCGAAGGCGCCAGCATCCCAGCCTCGGACCGCGTCCCGCAGCTGCTCGCGATCGAGGTCCGCCGAGCGCACCAGGGCCCGCTCGAGCGCGGCCGGATCGCCCGCGACCGCTTCGCGCGCCGCATCGGCCTCGTCCAGTCGCAACGCCTCGCCGCGCGCGGGCTCGGTCGCGGGCGCGAAGCGAGTGGGATCGTCGCCCGCGACTCCACGCCAGGCCTCGGCCCAGCCTCGCAGGAGGGCCGCGCAATCGCCGCGCGCGGAAGGGACCGGCAGCGGGCCGATCGGGATCCGTTCGCGCCACGCGACGCGCAGCGCGGAGCGCCGGCGCGACCATTCGGCCCGGCCGCTGGCGCGCTCGGAGACCAGCGTGCGGGCGAGCGAGACGGCGGTCCCGGGATCGGGAGCGCGTACGACGAGATCGCTACGGCCCCCATGTTCCACCAGCTTCACCGTCACGCCCGGCGGTGCGCCGGGCGCCCACGATTCGGGATCCGGGGCGGGACCGCGCCACGCGGCGCTCGCTTCGTGACTCAGAAGCCGGATCGGGGTGACGCGAGGGCCGAATGCCAGCGCCAGCGCCGCGCCGGCGACGATCGCGGCGAGCGCGATCGCGGTCGCCGCGGTGCGACGGGGCGCGGCGGGCCCGGCAGGCAATGAACGAGAAGCGTCGTCCGTGGCGCTCATCCGAGGTCGTGATGGGTTTGAACCGGCCGGCCCGTCCGGACCGGCGCGCGCAACTTAACGAGCGCGCCGCGTCGCGGTCAAGCGCATTGTCGCCGGCGACCGGTCCGAGGCCCGGATCAGGCCTGCGGGATCGCGGGGGCGGCGAGTCGCTCGGCGAGCGGCAGCGTGAAGTAGAACGTGCTGCCCTGCCCCGGGGTGCTCTCCACCCAGATCTTTCCGCCGTGCTGCTCGACGATGCCCTTGCAGATGACCAGGCCGAGTCCCGTCCCACCCGCCTTGCGCGTCGCCGAAGAGTCCACCTGCGAGAACTTGCGGAACAGCTTCGGAAGATCCTGAGGCGCGATGCCCTCGCCGTGATCGCGCACGCCGACCCGCACGACGCCCTCCCAGGGCTCCGCGGTGATCTCGATGCGCCCGCCGGACTGGGAAAACTTGGTGGCGTTCGAGAGCAGATTGGTCAGGACCTGCGCGACTCGATTCGCGTCGAGCATGAGATCGGGCATCTCGGGCGAGAGCAGCACCTCGAGATGAATGCGGCGCTCCTCCATCATGGTGCGCAGGTTGTGCGCCGCCTGATGGACGACCGGCTCGATGCGCTGGCGCTGGATGCTCATCGGCAGCGACGCCGATTCGAGCTTCGAGAAATCCAGGATGTCGTTGATGAGCACCAGCAGCCGCTCCGCATTCGCGTGCGCGATGGTGAGGAGCTTCGTCTGCTGCTCGGTGTTGGGAAAGTACCGATCGTCCGCGAGCAATTCCACGGCGCCCTTGACCGAGGTCAGGGGGGTGCGGATCTCGTGGGACACCACCGCCACGAATTCGGACTTGAGGCGGTCGAGGCTCTTCGTGTGTTCGAACAACTGCGAGTTGTGCACGGCGATCGCGACCTGTGAGGCGTACTGGGCGAGGAAACTCTCGTCGTCGTCGCTGAATCCGCCCGGCTTGTTCATCAGGACCAGCACGCCCAGGGTCTGCGACTCGGCGATCATCGGCACCGCCAGCATGTTGCGCACCGGGTGGCCGGCCAGAGACGGCAACTCCATCGCCGGCTCCCCGTCGCCGACCGCGCGACGGGCCGGGCGCGGATCCGAAGCGCTGATGCCGAGCGCGCTCTCGGCCTGCAGATAGTGCGGAAGGGTATCCTCGCTGTCCGTGATCTCGACCCCGTGGGCCGCGTCCACGTGAAGGCGCTCGGTCTCGGTATTTCTCAAGTAGACGAGCGCCGACGGCGCGCCGGACAATTCCGCGGCCTTGGAACAGATGAGGGCGAGACGCGGGGCGAGCTCGAGGTTGGCGCCGACTTCCTTGCCGACCTCGTAGAGGGTGGTCATCTGCCAGGTCGCGAGCCGAACGCGTTCGCGCAGCTCCTGTTCGTGGCGCTGGAGGATCGCGTTCTTCTGCCTCAGCTCCTCGACCAGGCGGCGATTGATGGCCTTCAGGCGCCGGTTCGCGACGCCGCGCTCGACGATTTGATGGACGTCGTCGAGATCGAATGGCTTGGTGACGTAGTCGTACGCGCCTTGACGGAGCGCATCGATGGCGGTGGAAGCGGACGCGTAGCCGGTCACCACGATCACCGCGACCTCGGGATCGACGCTCTTCGCGAAGCGCATGACCTCGAGTCCCGACAGTCCAGGCAGATTGATGTCGGTCAGGATGATGTCCGGCCGCAGCTCCGGAATCAGCCGGAGCGCCTCTTCCCCGCTCGAGGCCACGGAGACTTCGTAACCCTCACCCGAGAGAAATTCGCGAAGCACGTCGACGACCGATGGCTCATCGTCCACCACCAGCACGCGCGCCCGCGTTTCGATTTCCGTCTCGGGCAGGGTACCGGGCGCATCCGCCCCGCTTCCGAACGCGAGCGCCGGAGCGTCGCCGGCGACCCCCACCGATCCGGCCCGGGCGAGACCCACGGGTGCTTCCGACACGTCAGCCGGGTTCGAGGCGGCCGCGAGCCCGCTGCGCGAGACGATCGCGGGCGGCGACGGCGCGGCCCTCGTGCCCGAGGCTCCGGGCTCGTGGGCCGGCGCGTGCGGCTTCGGTCTCATTCCGGCCTCCGCCGCTCTCAGTGGGTGTGCGTCTGTCCGGCCACGGCGACCCGCCTGCGTCCCGACTTCTTGGCGATCGCGATCGCGTGGTCGAGGCGATTCATGATCTCGACCAGTTCCATCCCGTCCCGGGGACTGACCGCCACGCCCGCCGAGGCGCTGACGCGGCCGACGCGGGCGAATTCGTGCTCCTCCACGATGCGCCGTACCCGCTCGGCGCAGCGTGCCGCGGCCGGTACGTCGCACTCCGGGAGCACGATTCCGAAGCGATCGCCCCCGAGGCGCGCGAGCACGTCGGTCTCGCGCAAGGTCAGCCGCAGCAGCAGCGCCGTCTCGGCGAGCACCGCATCGCCGACGGCGCGCCCGTAGCGCGAATTGAGTGCGGCAAAACGATCGATGTCGACCATGACGACCGCGAGCGGCAATCCATGGCGGCGCGCGCGAGCGAGTTCCTCGTGAAGCCGCGCGTGAAAAGCTCGCGCGTCGGGCAGCCCGGTGACGCCGTCACGACCCGGCTGGTGGCGCAGGCGCTGGAGCTCGAGACGAACGCCGAGCGCGGCACCCAGCGCGCCGGATGCGGTTCGCACCAGGCCGATTTGCGCCGGGCGCCAGTGCTGGCCCGGCCGCGCGAGCAGCTCGAGGGCGCCGACCCGTTCCGCGCCGCGCATCAGCGGCACGCTCACGCAGTCGCGCAGGTCGCCGGGAGCGACACGCCATTCTCCGCGCGCGCACAGCGGCTCCATCGCGCCCTCCGGCCCCAGCGCGTGGATCGCGACGCCGTCACACTCGAACGCGACGCGCAGCGCGTCGAGCGCACGATTCACAGCACGCGGCTCGGACGCGGCCGTGAGCAGCGCCTCGCATGCCGCCCACAGCGAACGCGAGGCGCGGCGACGCGCGATCGCTTCGCCGCCCGGCGTTCCCGAGACCGCGGTCGCGCCATCCGCCCGGCGGCTCGTGGCGTCGGGCCCGGAGGCCCGGCCGGCGTCAGGCGGCACGGGAGGCCGGGTCCGCGCCGCCGATCGCGGCCTTGATCTCGCGAATTCTCCCGGCGGCTTCCTGGATGCGCTTGGATTCACGGATCACGACCTCCAGACGCTCTCTCACGCCCGGCTGTTTGCCCGCCGGACCCATCAGCAGCAGCTGTGCGTTGCCCCGCACGCCGACCAGCGCGTTGTTGATCTCGTGGTGGACCGCGAGCGCCCGCGCGAGGCGCTCAATCCAATCCTGCTGCGCCCGCCGCCAGCCCTCGAGTGAAGACCTGAGGGCGGCCGCGTGCTCGGGCTTGCCCGCCGCCTCGATCGCGTGCGCGTGCTCGAGCATGCGCTCGATCATCGCCTCGTGGGGCGGCGGCGGCAGCAGCGGCTCCGCGGTCTCCGGCTGCGTCACGCCGCCCGCTCCTGCGCCAGGGCCTTCTGCAGCCGGAGACGCAGCCGCATCATGGCGCGCGTGTGAACCTGGGAGACGCGCGATTCCGAGATGCCCAGGGCTCTGCCGATTTCCTTGAGCGTGAGGTGCTCGTAGTAGTAGAGCGCCACCACCAGCCGCTCCTGCTCGGGAAGCTGATCGAGGGTCTTGAGCATCACGTGATGCGTCTGCTCTTCCTCGAGCCGGGCCTCGACGTCGGCGGCGTTGGGATCGGGCAGATGGTCGGCGAGCGTGGTGGGTTCCTGCTCCTCGCCCGAACGGCTCTCGTCGAGCGAGACCAGCACCGCTCCCCGAACGTGATCGAGCAACCGATAGAATTCGCCACGCGTCATCTTCATCTCGCGCGCGACCTCGTCCTCGGACGCCGCGCGTCCCAGCTTCTGGTCGAGCTTGCGTGTGATGCCGTCGAGATTGCGAGCCTTGCGTCGCATCGAGCGCGACACCCAGTCGAGCGCGCGCAGCTGATCGAGGACTGCGCCCTTGATCCGCCACACCGCGTAGGTCTCGAACTTCACGCCCTTGCGGGTGTCGAACTTGGCGTGGGCATCGAGCAGGCCGAGCACCCCCGCCGAGTAGAGATCCTCATGATCGACGTTGCGCGGCAGCGTCGCGGCCACCCGCTCGACGACGTGACGCACCAGCGGCGCGAACCGCTTGAGGAGATCGTCCTTCGAGTAGGTCACGGGGGTGAGGCCCGGCGCTGTCGCGGGTGCGGCGCGGCGAGGCACCAGGCGAAGGGAAACGGACGGACGTGCAGGGGACGCGGTGGCGGCACGGGGCATGGGGACTTCCTCCTCTCAGGCTTCCAAACGCTGCGGATGTGAAATCTCGATCGTCGGCGTCGGCGGTGGCGTGGTCCAGAGACGCTCGGCAAGCGCCCGATAGGCCGCCGCCGCCGGGGACTGCGGGTACGCGGTCAGCACGGGTTCCTGGCGGCGCACGGCGCGGGGAATGGCGAGATCGAACGGCACCGGCTCCCAGACGTCGAGCTGCATGCGCAGGAAGCGTCGGGCCACGAGCCGAATGCGGTGCGCGGTCTCTTCCGCCTCCTCCGGGCTTCCCGCCATGTTCACGAGCAGGTGCACCGGACGCGCGAGCCCCTGGTGCTGGAGGAGCTTGATGAGGCCATACGCATCCGCGAAGGCGGGCATCTCGGGAGTGGTCACGACCACGACCTCGTCGGCCGCCAGGCAGAGCGAAGTCACCTGGCGCCCGACCCCCGACGCGGTATCGAGGAGCACGAGGTCGATGTCGGCCTCGAGCTGGGACAGGCCGCGCAGCAGGGACTCGAGGCGCACGTCGTCGAGATCGACGAGTTCGGGCGCCCCGGATGCCGCGGGAACCAGTTTCACCCCAAACGGCCCCTCGACGACGATATCCTCGAGGGTCTTCTCGCCAGCCAGCACGTGCTGCAGGTCGTGACGCGGATGAAGGCCGAGCAGCAGATCGAGGCTGGCCTGGGAGAAATCGGCGTCCACCAGCAGCACGCGGGCGCCGCGCTCACCGAGCGCGACCGCGAGATTCGCGGAGAGGTTGCTCTTGCCCACCCCGCCCTTCCCGCTCGCGATGACGATCATCGGCACGTGCGGGCGGCTCCACCGCGCGGGATGGTCCTCGGACTCCGCCGGCTGGCCGGTCCCGGGGACCACGGCCAGCGGCGGCCGCTGACGCCTTGCGCCGGCCCGGCTCGAAGGCTTCAGCGAATCGTCGCGCTCGGCCACGGTGATCCTCCGCACGGGGTGGAGCGCTTCGCATCCGGGATCGAGAACAACGCCCTCAGGAACATCCAGTAGCGCTTCTGGGTATGACAGCGCGCGAGTGGGATTTCGAGGCCGATGCGCTCGAGGCGATGCTGCTCCGCGCCCAGAGAAACGAGCGCGGCGTCGATGCGATCGAGTCGCGCCCCCGACGTCGCCGGGATCTCACCCGCCGGATCGGCGCTCGGGGTCAGAGGCCGCCGGATCGGCATCAGGCTTCCCTCACGCGCGCTTCGGACGCGGTGCGGGTGCGGCCGTCCTGCGTGAGCCTCGATCGGAATCTCAGCCCGCGCAGCGCGCGCCGCAGCTCGCGGAGCAGCGCGTCGTAGGTGCGCAGCAGATCCGTGATCGGCATCCCCAGCGCCTGCGCGGCTTCCGCCGGCGTGAGGCGCTCGAACAACATGAGGGCCAGCACCGCGCGTTCCTGCTCCGCGCAATGTTCGAGCGCGGCGCGAATCCGCGCCCGGCCGGAATGGAGCGCCGCGAGCTGGCGCACCGGCGCGGGGGCGCGCCTGAGGCCGCGCGCGCGTTGCGAGGCGGGGCGGCTCAGCACGCCGCGGCCTTGCGGCGCCGGCGGGCGCGCTGGGCGGCGGCCTCGAGCGCGAGGCGCACCGAGCGACGCAGCCGATCGATCGGGAACGGCTTGGTAAAGCAGTCGGCGACACCCGCGCCGCGCAGGTCGCGGATCGTCTCCGGGGTGCCGTACGCCGTCACGATGATGACCGGTTGCGCGTGGCGGCCGCGGCGTAGCTTGCGAGCGAGTTCGAGTCCGCTCATGCCCGGCAGCCGGAGATCGGAGATGACGAGGTCGCTGTGCCCACCCTGGAGCCAGGCCCACGCGTCTTCGGCGCTGCGAAAGGTGTCGATGCTGAAGCCGTCGTCCGACAGCCCTTCCGCGAGCGCCCACGAGGTGGTGGGTTCGTCATCGACGATGAGAATGTGGGACATGGAAAGGGGTCTCCGTGGGTGGCAGCGCGGAAACCCGGTTGCAGTCTGCGTGCCAGCCTCGGGCAGGGCGCGAACGACGCGGCCGGCGCTCATTCCGAGCCCGGGATCGGATCGGCGATGCGCCCGTGAGGCCGGGGCCATACCGTTCAGGGAGAGCGACTTGTGGCGCCGCGCGAGAAACCGCGCGAACCCGGCCGGGCGGGTGGATCAGCTCCGGAGTTGGCGAAACGCGCGAACCGACTGCATTCCGAAATGCATTCCGCCCGCCTAACCTCGTTGCGCACGCCTAGAACGCACGAACGGTTCCTGGTCGGCGCCGGGGGAAGATCGGCGCGAGCCGCGGGACCAGGGAGAGGCGCTGCGAACTACTCGGGGCCCACCTCGCCACCCTCTTCAACATCGTCCTCGATGGCGAATTCCTTGAGCTTGGTTCTCAGGGTCTGGCGCGAGATGCCGAGCAGGTGCGCCGCGCGGGTCTTGTTACCCTCGCACACGACCAGCGCGTGATCGATCGCCAGCATCTCGATCTCGGCAAGCGGCCGAACGACCCCCGGGGGGAACGGGCTCGCCGCCGCGCCCGCCGCGGTCTCGCGCGTGGTCGTGCGATGGATTTCGGAGGGCAGGTGCTCGCGCCGGATCTCGTCGTCGGCCTCGAGCAGGACCACGCGCTCGATGACGTTCTTCAGCTCGCGAACGTTTCCAGGCCACGCGTAGTCGTGAAAACCCCTGAGCGCTTCGGGGTGGAGTCGCAGGACCGGGCGGCCCAGCTCGCGGCAGAAGCGCGTGATGAAATGCTCCGCGAGCGCCCGGATGTCCTCCTGCCGATCGCGCAACGGAGGCATTTCGATCGGCACGACGTTGAGCCGGAAGTAGAGGTCCTCCCGGAATTTTCCATCGCTGACCGCGCGCTTGAGATCGCGGTGCGTCGCGGCCACGACCCGAACGTCGACCGTGATGTCGGCGTGTCCGCCCACGCGGCGGAAGGTGCGATTCTCGAGCACTCGCAGCAGCTTCGATTGGAGCGCGGGCGCCATTTCACCAATCTCGTCGAGAAACAGGGTGCCGCCGTCGGCCAGTTCGAACAGCCCCTTCTTGAACCGCTTGGCGTCGGTGAACGCGCCCTTCTCGTGCCCGTAGAGCTCGCTCTCGAGAAGCTGCTCGGGAATCGCGCTGCAATTGAGCTCGATGAACGGCCCGCCGGCGCGCGGGCTGTGAGCGTGGAGAAACTGCGCCATGAGCTCCTTCCCCACCCCGGTCTCCCCCTGGATGAGGACGGTCGCGCTGCTGCTCTTGCCCGCCTTCTCGAGTCGCTGGAGCACGCGCTTGAGCCCCGGACTCTCGCCGATCATGGGCTGATTCTGGCCAGAGGTCGCGCGGAAGCGATCGACCTCCCGGCGGAGCCGCGAGTGTTCGAGCGCGCGGGCCACCACCACACCCAGGTGGTCCAGATCGGGAGGCTTGAGCATGAAGTCGTATGCGCCGAGCCGCGTCGCGCGCACCGCGTGCTCGATGGTGCCGTGCCCGGTCAGCATGATGATCGGCAGCGAGGGATCCTCGGCGCGCAGATCACGAAGCACCTCCATGCCGTCCTCGTCCCCGAGCTTGAGGTCGAGCAGCACGACATCGACGGATTGCTCACGCATGCGTTCCAGCGCCTCGCGGCACCCTGCGGCCTCGACCGGCTGGTAACCCGCGTCGCGCGCCCATTCCCCGATGCTGAAGCGCAGCGAACGCTCGTCGTCAACGATGAGTAGCGTGTGCGCGGTCTGCACGTGCGTCGAGCTGTCGCCTTTCACCATGTCGCTTCTCCACGGGGAAATTGAGCAGGACGGTGGTGCCGCGCCCTTCGCGGCTCGCCACTTCGATCGTCCCACCGTGCTCCTGCATGATGGTCTGCGAGATCGAGAGACCCAGCCCGGTGCCCCGGGGCTTGGTCGAGAAGAACGGATCGAACAGCTTCGCCAGCACGCCGCGCGGGATCCCGGTCCCCGTGTCGCTCACGCGCACCTGCTGGAAGGTCACGCGCTCGACGGCTCGTCGCGCCCCCCCCGGCGGGCGCACCGCGTCCGACGCGCGTCGTCCGGGCCCGCGCGGCGCCGGACGACGACGCGCGCGGCGCACCTCGTAGCGGAGCGTCCCACCCTGGGGCATCGCCTGAACGGCATTCAGCGTGATGTTCAGCACCACCTGCGTGACGAGGTCTGAGTCAATGTAGACCGGACCGAGCCGGGGCGCCACGTCGACTTCCACCCGCACCCCGGTCTGGCCGATGGTTTCGCTCGCGAGCACCCGCACGCGCTCGATGCAGGCCGCGAGCGTGCCGGCACGCAGCTCGGGGGTCCGGGGGCGGGCGTACTGGAGCAGGCTGGTCACGATCCGGTCGAGCCTCGCGACCTCCTCGAGAATCACCCGCACGAACTTGGCCCGATCGTCGCGGGGCTCGAATCGGCGCAACAGGACCTGCGCACTGGTGCCGATGCCCGCGAGCGGATTGCGAATCTCGTGCGCGATGCCGGCGCTCAGCTGGCCCAGGGTGGCGAGCCGCTCGTGGCGGCGGAGCTCCTCCCGCATGCGCCGGACCTGCGTGAGATCGCGCAGCGTGATCAGCACCCACGGCGGGCGGCCCAGCCGAACGCTGCGGACGAGCGCGGGGACCTCGCTTCCATCCCGCGCGAGCAGCACCGCCTCGCGTTCGGTGCGCGATGCGCGCAACGCGTCGCCTACGAGATCGTCGTTCGCGACGACGGTGCGGAGCAGCTCGCTCAGCGGGCGGCCGCGAGCGTCCGAGGCACGAAGGGCGAGCAGACGCAGCGCGGCCGGATTGATGCTCGCGACTCGTGCCGCGGGATCGAGCACCACCACGCCGCTGTCCGAGTCGTCCATGAGCGCACGACTCAGCGGTCCCATCGGGATGGAGAGCACCGACACGCGACCGCGCCTCACCGACACTTGGCTCTCATGGAGCGCGCAGTATAACAAGCGGGGCGGCCGCGGACACCGCGACCGCCCCGCCCCGGGCCGGCATCGAGCACCGAACCCGAATTCTACTCGCGCATCAACTCGTCCAGCACAGCTGCCAGGACCGAGGCACGCACGTCCGGACGGTCGTAGAACTGCACCGCGATGCGAGCCCTCGCGGTCATGACGTTCGGCCAGCGGATGGGCTCGGCGAAGACCGTCGACGGCGGCCGCGCCGGCAGGGGCAGCGGACGACGACTGCGAGATGGAGGACGGATGGACTTCATGTTGGCTCGCGAAATGGGGTCGTTGTCGGCTCGCCGCGCCGCCACCGGCGGCGACGGCCCCGGATCGCGTGCGACCGACTCATTCGGGCGCGGGCCGGTCCTTCGTTTCGCTGTCGCGCGGCGCGGCCGCCGGCTCGGAGCCGCCGACCTTGGTTCGCTGTGCGCGCCGATTCTCTTCCTGGATGCGGGCATAAATCTCTTCCCGGTGCACTTTCACCTCGGGTGGAGCCTCGATTCCGAGTTTCACCTGCCCGGAACGCACTTCGAGCACGGTGATCTTCACCGAGTCACCAATCCGAATGTTTTCTCCTAACTTCCTTGTTAGGACCAGCATCGTGAAGCTTCCTCCGCTCCGGTGCCGGGGCGAGAATCACCCGTCGGACAGTCAGCGTATCGGCAAGAACTTTGAACCACTTAAGGCGAGAATAGCCACATCCCGGCCCGGTTACAAAGCCCCTAGTGAATCTTGACAGCCGGGGCCGCCCTGTTAGCCTCGGGCCGCCGTTCGACCCGGGAGGCACGGATGCATCGCGGATGGTCGGCCCGGATGATCGCCTGGCTGCTCTTGCCCGCGGCCTCGGTGCTCGCGTGCTCGGCCCTTGGCGTGCCCGGCCGGCCTTATACCGGGCTGATCGTCCAGTCGGATCGTGTCGCGGCCGTGATCGCCGGAAGTCCGGCGGATCGGGCCGGGATACTGCCGGGCGACCGCCTGGCGGCGACCGGCCGCCCCACCGATTCAGGGTGGCTCGCGCGCGAGCTGCTCGCGGACGCCGCGCCGGGCCGGCCCCTGCTCCTCGAACGACGCGCGGGGGATCGTCGCGATCGGGTCTGGCTCGCCGCCGAGCCGCTTCCCGATTCCGAGCGCCGCATGCTCGCGGCGCTGCTGGTCGTGAGCTCGGGCTTCGTGCTGCTCGCGGGGCTGGTTTGGAGCGAGCGGCGCGACCGGCTCACGCGCACCTTCTTCCTGCTCTGCCTCGCGTTTGCATGGCTGATCGCGCCGCTCCCCCAGCTGCGTTCGGCGGCCTTCGCGCTCGTGTGGCGCACCGCGTACTCGGGCATCACGCTATTCCTGCCGGCGCTCTTCGTCCATTTCTTCGCGATGTTCCCAGAACCGGCCCGCTGGGGCGGGCGACTCGAGACGCGCGTTCGATGGGGCTATGGAATCGCTGCGGTATTGTTTGCGACCGCGCTCCTCGAGCCGCTGGGACCGAGCGCCTTTCCGGGCGCCGACGTGGCATTCGCGGCACTTCAGGTGGCGGCCGCGGTGTGGTTCACGCTGGGGCTCATCGTCGCGCTCGCGCTCTTCGGGCGATCCTACTTTCGAGCGCGGTCGGCCGACGAACGCCGGCGTCTGCGCGTCGCGCTGGCCGGCACCGTGCTCGGCGCCGGCCCGCTCGCGGCCCTGATCCTGATCCGCAATCTCTCCCCGGGCACGGCCGTCCCCGGCGAACGGTGGGCGGTCATGCTCACGCTGCTGGTGCCGGCTTCGTTCGCGTGGGCGGTGGTGGTTCATCACATCTTCGATTTCCGGATGGCGCTGCGCGCCGGCTCGCTCGCGTTGATGCTCGGCGCGGGGGGCGCGCTCGCGTATCTCGGCGGGGAATGGATCGCCCTGCACCGCGGCGCCGAACTGGGCGCGGAGGTCGAGGGCCTGGCGCTCGCGAGTGTTCCGCTGGTCGCGGGGCTGGCGGGCCCGCTCAGCGCATGGGTCCGCGGATTGCGTGCGCGGTTGCCGGCGAGCAGCGGAGTGATTTCGATCGTGGGAAGCGGTGCGGATCACCCCGGCGGGCTCGAGCCCCTGCTCTCGACGGCATGCGGGACGCTGGCCGCGGAATTGCGGCTCGACGGTTGCGCGGCGCTGGCGCTCGAGCACGGGATCGCGCGCGATGCCGGCCACGTCGGGGAAACGACGCTGCCCGCGGGTGGAACCGATCTGGCGCGCGCGCTGGGTGATCGCGCCGGCGTGGTGGGAGTCGACGAGGTCGAGGGGGGCGCGGAGCTCGCCATGGCCCTGGAGCGCGGCGGCGTGCGATGGATCGTGCCGGTCGGCGAGTCTCCGCGGCGCGCGTTGCTGCTGCTGGGGCGGCGGCTGGCGGGCGCATGGCTCGGACAGCTCGAGGCGCGCGAGCTCGAGCGGTTCGCCGACCATCTCGCGGTGGCGCTCGAGAATCGCGCGCTGCGGCGCGAAGCCAGTTCGCACGGCGCGCTGGAGCGCGAGCTGCGCGAGGCCGGCGCCATTCAGGCGCACCGCCTCCCCCGTCGCGCACCGGTCTATCCGACGCTCGACTGCGCGGCGGCCACGCTCTCATGCGAGTCGGTGGGGGGCGACTACTACGACTTCGTGGAGACCGCGCCCCGCGATTTCACGCTTGCCGTGGGTGACGCGGCCGGGAAGGGTGTGCCCGCCGCGCTGGTGCTCGCCGGCGTGCAGGCGCGCTTCCGCGACGAAGCGCGGCGCGCGCTGAGTCCGGGCGCGCTGCTGGACGTTCTCAATCGCGAGCTGGTCGGCCTCGATCAACCCGAGAAGTTCATGGGACTCCTCTGCGCGCGCATCGAGGTGCGGGGGGGGCGGGTCTGGCTCGCGAACGCGGGCCTCACCCCGCCGCTGGTTCGCCGGCGCGACGGCCGCTTCGAGGAACTCACGGATGGTGGCGTGCTGCTCGGAGTGAGCGTGGACGCCACCTATCCCGACGTGCCGGTCGAACTCGGAGCCGGAGATCTGCTGCTGCTCTGCACCGATGGCCTCACCGAGGCACAGTGCGGTGACGAGTTGTTCGGGACCGACCGGGTTCGCGAGGTGCTGGACGCCTGCCCCGGGAGGCGGGCGGCGGACGTGCTCGAGGCGCTGCTCGCCGCCGTGCGCGCCTTCGCCGATCGTCCGCTCGACGACCTGACGGTGGTGGTGCTTCGCCAGCTCACCGAGCCGGCGCGGGGAGCGGGACCCGCCACGCAAAAAGCACTCAAGTTGCATCGCGCGACTGCCGAAGCTGCGAGGTGAGACGGCAGGACGCCGCCTCCCCCGCCCGCGCTGCCAACCCACGGGCGGCCGATCCGAACGGTTGACCGCGTCTTGAACGCGACCCTCGAAGTTGGAGGTAAACCGTGGAACTCGGCCTGATCGTGTTGTACATCGATCTGCTGTGGTGGATCCGCCGCTAGGACGCGGCGGCCACGACTTCGCACCCGCAGATCCGCGCGGGGGGAGCGCATTGCCCCCCCGCGTGAGCCTCAGCGCAACGCCGCGACCAACTGGTCCGCGAGCGCACGCACCCGCGTGTCCGCCCCGCGCTCGAGATCACGCCCCACTTCGCGCATGAAGGCCGCGCCCACCACGATCGCATCCGCGACCTCGCGCATCGCCCGTGCGTCCCCCGCCCCCGAGATCCCGAAGCCGACCGCGACCGGCAGCGTCGAGTGCCGCCTCAACTCCGCGACGCGGTCCGGCAACGGGCCGCTGTAGCCATCGCTCGAGCCCGTGACGCCGGTCCGCGCCAGGCAGTAGACGAATCCGCGGCTGCGCCCCACGAGCCGGGGCAGCCTCCGGGAATCGGTGGTCGGGGCAACCAGCACCACCGTGTCGATCCCCGCGAGGTCGAAGCACTCCCACACCTCCGGGGTCTCCTCGGGCGGCAGATCCGAGACCAGCACACCGTCCACCCCCGCCGCCCTGGCGCCGGCCGCGAACGCCTCGACTCCCGCGCGCAGGATCGGATTGAAATAGGTCATCAGGACGAGCGGAAGCTCGCTCTCGCGGCGAAACCGAGCGACCAGGTCGAGGACATGGGGAACGCCGACGTGTTGGCGTAGCGCCCATTCCGAAGCACGCTGAATGTCGGGGCCGTCCGCGATCGGATCCGAGAAGGGAATCCCGATCTCGATCGCCAGCGCGCCGGCGCCATCGAGAGCACGCATCATGTCGAGAGAGGCGTCGAGCGACGGGTACCCGGCGGTGATGTACGGAATGAGGCCGGTGCGGCCGCGCGATGCTGCAAAGGCGGTGCCGATGCGGCTCACGGGCGCAGGCCGGAAGGACCCGGAGCGGGCGCTACGGTCCCCAGAATCCCGAGGCGACCGGCGAACGCTGGAGAGGCGACCTTAGATTCTGGTAACGGAATTCGAAGAAGGTCGAGGCGCTCGGTCGAAACGCGAAGTCCACGCCCTCGAGGAACATCGAGTTGCGCCCGCCCGCGGCGTCCGGCCCCCAGGTGTTCCCGAGGCTGACGTTCATCCATGCGGGCGCGGCAAATCGATAGCTCAGGCTCAGGGTCTGCAGCGCGTCCACTCCGCCGCCGAATCCGGAGCCCATGCTGACCGAAGAGGAGACGTGAAAGCGCGACGGGTCGAGCCATGCCACCGGGCGAGCCAGCGCGCTGATCGGGACGCGCGGAGTGAAAACGGATGGACCGGTTCCGCCGAACGGATTAGCCGACGCGCGGGACGCAGGAACCGAGAGCGCCGCTGTCAGCGCCAGGCAGGAGATCAGGACGATCGGAGCCTTCATGGGTGCACTCAAGCTAAGAACCCGCGGCCCCCCTGTCAACACGCATCTCGGGGAACGGACGGGTTGGAGAAGACTTGTCGGATCCGTAACGCGTGCGCCGACGCGGACCTCAGCCCTCGAGCTTGAGCACGATGCGCAGCACGATCTCGTGCGTGCCCTTGACACCGAGCCGGATCGGAACGATGAGCTCCTCGGAATCCATGCGCTGGGCCAGCCCCGGAGAGGCCGGCGATGACGCCGGATGGGTTGCGTCGACGATGGCCGCGCGCACGGCGTGCGCCGTCGCGGTTCCGGCCGACGCGCCCTCGTGGCGCGGAGCGGGAGGCGCGCTCTCGGCGGCGAAGCGACCGCTCGCAGCCGGCTGCGAGGCGCTTTCCGCCTTCGGGTGCGGAGTCGCGCCACGTGCCGGCGCGGCTGGCGCCGGAGCGGACGCGACCTCGGGCTGGTGAGGTCTCGGAGGCGCGACCGGAGCGGCCTCGGCCTGGCGAACCGGAGCGGCCGCGACCGGGGCCGAAGCGATCGGCGCGGGTGAGGCGAATGCGGAGGTGACGGGCGCGGCCTGTGGAGTGGCGGCGCCCTGCGCCGCCTGGGCCGCGGCCGCGCGCGCGCCGGGAAGCTCGATCTCGCGGCCATAATCGACCCCGCTCGCGAGCGCCGGGGCCTCTGGCATTTCGCGCGCCGCGAGGTGCGCGGGCACGTTGGGAGGCGCGAGCGGCTGGGCGGGATGCGCGAGCTCGGGCCTGGCTTCGGGAGGCATCTCGGCCGCCGGGCGCTGGGCCGGCCCGCCGCCGGTGCTGCGCCTCAAGTCCCGCGTCACCTTCTCCATCAGCAGGTGCGAGATCCCGCGGAACGTCTCGAACACGCCCCGTCCGTCCTTCGCGACCGCTTCGAAGAACGGCACCTTGCCGCCCGGATTGACCTCGGCGTTCAGCTCATCGAGCGTGTAGACGTTTGGCAGATCGCGCTTGTTGTACTGAATGACGTAGGGAATGTTGTCGAGGCTGAGGCCGTATTCCGAGAGGTTCGCGCGGAGATTCGCGAGGCTCTCCTTGTTCTCCTCCATCTTGCCGACCTCGCTGTCGGCGACGAACACGATGGCGTCCGCACCCTTCAGCACCAGCTTGCGGGTCGCGTTGTAGAAGACCTGGCCCGGCACGGTGTACAGCAGGAATCGCGTCTTGAATCCCATGATCTCGCCGAGATCGAGCGGCAACAGATCGAAGAAGAGGGTTCGATCCGACTGAGTCTTCATGCTCACCATCTTCCCGCGGCTGGTGTCCGGCACCGCCTCGTAGATGGATTCGAGATTCGTGGTCTTGCCGCTCAAGCCGCATCCGTAGTACACCAGCTTGGCGTTGATCTCCTTGCCCGAATAGCTCACGACGACCACGATGAGTTCCTCCCTGAGCGACCCCACCCTGTCACAAGATTTTGTCCCACGGAGCCCCTTGCCGCCCTTTCTCCACGGGAACCTTGAGGATGGTGCAAACCGTCCATTTGCTTCCGCGCCGAAACGCGTCGCCCGAACGATCCTCACGCATCGGATGGGGCCGCGATTCTCGTCTGCTGGCGCCCTGCGGACGCCGGCGGCGAGGACCGCATCCGCCTGACCTGGCGTTTGGCCGGGCGCCTGCCTATACAGGGAGTGCTATCGGCGCGGGCTCACGGCGGCTTGAACGAAAAGAACGCGAGGCCAGGGGGAAGCGAGGAGGTGCCGCCCCGGGGGGCCCGGGAACCGCGGGGCCCGGCAGGGTGCCGTGCGACGGAATCTCGCGGGCTGGCGGAAGGGCGGCGCCGCGGCCCTTCGCACTAGGAGATGGGAACCGCTCCGGCCTGCCGGTGCAGCCAGATGCCCTGGCGTTCCCGAACGTGCGTCTGGGGGTGTTCGTCGCCCTCGGCGTAGTGCGCGAGGAAGATGCTCTTCAGGCGTTCGCATTCGTCGCTCCTGAAATACCGGCAGGCGCGCGTGAACATCTCGTCGCGCCCGGAGTAGACGAATGCCGAGACTTCGGTGACGCGCTCGTACTGATTCTCGCTGTATGCCGCTTCGGGAGAGTCCTCCATGTCGAGCCAAAGTGAAGCCCGCGGCGCGACCACCTCGAAGTCATGTTTGGTGCTCATGAGGTATTCCCACAACCCGAAGATCTCGAGGGGAATGAATCGCAGACTTCCATCCTCACGGCTGCCGCGCCGACGGATCAGGCAGCGAACCAGCTTCTGACTGGCCATGACCGTACCCTCCGCGCGCGGCAGCGGCGAGTCGCATGCGATTGCCGCGCAATGTCCATCCATGGCATCGGGGCCGAAGCCCGGCTTCGAAAACCCGGTTCGACGCGCTGCCGAACGTGAGCATCGTATCCCTCGCGGCGCGGCCGGGTCAATGATCGGGCGCGATGTGCGCGGCTCCTTCCCCCGCGAGTTTCGGCGCGCGCACGGCCCGCGCGAGGCACCCAGGCGCCTTGACAGCATTTCGCGCGAGGCCGTAGCTTCGCCTCACCGGATCGCTCGCCCAGCCGGTCCATACAAGGAGTGGGGAACAGGATGTCTCGACTCGTTTTCGGCTGGCTCACATCGTTGATCGCCAGTCTCCCGCTCGGCCTCGGTTACCTGCTCGCGGACGCGCTGACCGAGCTCCATCTTCGATGCTTCCCCTCCCGTCGGCATGCCGCGCTCGCCAATCTGGCGGTTGTCATCCCGCGGGCAAGCCGCCGCGACCGGCTGCGCATCGTCCGGCGGATGATGCGCAGCTACAATCGGATGATGTTCGAGTTCTTCCGGCTGCCCCACCTGACCCGCGACGACCTGCTCCGATCGGTGGAGGTGGTGGGACGCGAGCACCTCGAGCAGGCGGTTGCGCGCGGACGCGGGGTCATCCTCAGCAGCTGCCACGTCGGAAACTGGGAGCTGGCGGCGGTCGTGCTCGCGCACTGGGGATACGCGCTCCACGCGGTGGCCGGGGTGCAACTCAACCGCTGGCTCACCCCCGCAGTGCGCGAGACGAAAACCGAGCTCGCGATCCACACCGTGTCCCCGGAAGACGGCTTCCGGAAGCTGCTGCGGGCGCTCGAGCACAACGATCTCGTGGCGCTCATGGTGGACGGCGACGTCTATAGCCACGGCGTCACCGTCGAATTCTTCGGGCGCGAGATGCGGTTTCCCGCCGGCCCCGGAGTTCTCGCGCAACGCACCGGGGCACTCATCATCTCGGGGTTCTGCGAGCGACTCGGACCGGGGCGATTCCGAATCGTGATGGAGCCTGCGCTCGACCCCGCCCGGTTCGAGAACACGGCGGCGCTCAACGCCGCCGTCGCAGCTTCCGCCGCGCGACACATCCGCGAACACCTCGACCAGTGGTGCATCTTCCGGCCGCTATGGGAGCCGGCCCCGGCCGCCGAGGCCGAGCCCGCGGCCGCGGCGCGGAGCGTGCAGGCGTCGTGAGGATCGGGATCGTCTCCCAGTCCTATTATCCGCGCTACGGCGGCGTCACCGAGCATGTGCATTACACCGCGCTCGAGCTGAGGCGGCGCGGGCACGACGTCACGATCATCACCAGCCGCTTTCGACAGGGTGAAGCGATGCACGCGCCGGGCGTGGTGCGCATCGGATACAACGTCCTCGTGCCTTTCAATGGGGCGTTCGTCGATCTCGCGATCGGGATCCGTCTCAAGAGCCAGCTGCGCTCGATCATGCGCGAGTACGATTTCGATCTGCTCCACACGCACGCCCCGCTCGTCCCCACGCTCCCGCTGCTCGCGATTCTCGCCGCGGAATGCACGCAGGTCGGGACGTTTCACACCACCGGCACGCCGAACCGGGTGTTCGACTGGATCAAGGGCTGGTTCGAACCGGTGGTGGCCCGCCTGGACGCGCGCATCGCAGTCTCCAACACCGCTCGCGATTTCACGGCCCGCTACTTCCCGGGCGAGTACCACGTGATCCCGAACGGGGTCGACATCGATCGCTTCCATCCATCGGTGCAGCCGTTCGAACGCTGGCGCGATCGCGACAAGGTGAACCTGCTCTTCGTCGGCCGACTCGACCCGCGCAAGGGTGTTCAGCTGCTGCTCGATGTCATGCCCGAGGTGGTCGAACGCACGCACGGCCGGGCTCGGCTCCTGATCGTCGGCGATTCCTACCTGCGGCCGCGGTATCAGGCCTCGGTGCCGGCCGCGCTGCGTGAGCACGTCGTCTTCCTTGGACACGTGCCGAGCGGCGAGCTCCCGCGCTGGTACGCAACCGGCGACATCTTCGTCTCGCCGGCCTCAGGTAACGAGAGCTTTGGAATCGTCCTGCTCGAGGCGATGGCGGCGGGACGCGTGGTCGTGGCCTCCGACATCCCGGGGTATCGCTCGGTCGTCGTCCCCGACCAGAATGGGGTGATGTTCCCGGCCGGTGATGGCCGGGCGCTGGCACACGCGCTCTCACGGCTCGTGGAAGATCACGAGCGGCGGGTGGTCCTCGCCTCGCGGGGGCGCACGCGCGCGCTGGAGTTCGCGTGGCCCCGCGTCACCGACCGCATCGAGGGGGTCTACCGCGAGGCGCTTGCGCGACGCGGCGCCGTCCACAGCGCCGCCTAGGCCCGAGCCCATGGCGGCGGGGGCCGAGACGCCGCTGCTCCACCAGCGCGATTTCTCAGCGCTCTGGTGGGGACAGCTGATCTCGATCCTCGGTGAGCGCTTCACCTACCTCGCGCTGGTGGGCCTGCTCGCCGAGCACACGCGGCACTTTCTCGACCCCCGTTCGTCGTGGCTGCTCTCGCTGCTCGCCAACGTCATGCTCGCGCCGGTGCTGCTGTTCGCTCCATTCACCGGGGCGTGGGTGGATCGCTGGAACCTGCGCCGAGTGCTGATCGTCTCGGACGCGTTGCGCGCCGGCGTGGTGTTCGCCATCCCGCTGCTTTACACCTCGAGCCATCTCGCGGCACCGGTGTTCGGGCTGGTGTTCCTGCTCTTCACCTGCAACGTGTTCTTCCTCCCCGCCAAGAGCGCGATCACTCCCGAGATCGTTCCGCACGCGCAACTGCTGGCCGCGAACGCGCTGCTGTCCGTCGCGGGCATCACGGCGACGGCGGCGGGCGCCCTCGCGGGCGGATGGGTCGTCGACCACTGGGGCTGGGCGATGGCGTTGCGGATCAACGCCGGGACCTATCTGGTTTCGGTCGCGGCGCTCGCGCTGGTGCGCTACCGGCCGCCCGAGCATCGCGGCCAGAGGCCGGAGCTCACGTGGGGCGGCTACCTGCTCGAGGTCGGGGAGGGATGGCGCGTCCTGCGTGAAAGCTCCCGGGTGCGGCTCGGGCTCATCGCGCTGGCCGCGGTCTGGCTCGGCGGCGGGTTCCTGCACGTCGCCGGGAATCTGCACATCCAGCGCGCCGCGAGTCTGCCGGGGATGGAGCGGCTGGGCGTTCTCCTGTGCGCGCTGGGCCTGGGGAGCGGGCTCAGCACCTGGTGGGTGAACACCCGCGGTCGCAGCGTGCCGCGTCCGCTGCTGCTGGGCGTCGGATTCCTGCTCGCCGGGGGCGCGCTCGCCGCGTTCGCGCTGTCGAGTCGATTCGCGGTCTTCGCGGGGGCGAGCTTCCTGGTGGGGGTGTTCGTCGCGCCCGCCTTCGTGCTCTCGGAAACGCTGATTCAGGAGGGGACGGAATTGCAGCAGCGCGGGCGCGTTTTCAGCACGCGCGATTTCCTGATGCGCCTGCTGTTCCTCGCATCGGTGAGCGCGGCGGCCTGGCTGACGCGCGGGTTCGGCACGCGCGTGACGCTGCTGGTGTGCGCCCTGGTCGTCTCGCTGGCCGGGCTGACTGCCGCGATGTGGGGGCGGCGCGACCCGGAGCTGATGCGAAGCGACACCTCGCGCTAGCTAGCGCGTCGCGGGGTCCTCGCCCCAGCGCGGCTCGAGCTCGATTCCCCAGCGTTCCCGCAGCGCCTCGCGGAACGGCCCGGGCTGCGCCCCCGCTCCCACCCGGCGGCGATACTCGTCGAATGCCCCCAGCAACGCCGGGCCGAATTCCGAGAACAGGCGCCCCTGCGCGCCGGCCTCGGCGAGGGGATCGCCCGAGCGCTCGGCGAGGTCTCCGAGCACGGCGCGGGCGATCACGTGCGGATCGGGAGCCGTCGCGATCTGCTGCGCAGCGGGGCCCGGCCGTTCCGCGGCGCCGCCGGTCGGGCCCGACCCGGCGCCCGTGGCCGTCGGGCCGGCTTCCGCGGCGGGGCGGGCGGGCCCGCGGGGATCGGGGCGTGCGGGCTCGCGAGCTTCGGGGTGCGCGGATCGCGGGCCCCCCGCGGGAGCTGCCGGGCTCAGAACGACCCCATCCGAAGAGACGAGAAAATTCCGACGGCAGCGCGGGCAACGCACCTCGGCTCCCCCGGCGCCGATGAGACGTCCGGGCAGCTCGTAGCGCGTGGCGCAATGTGGGCACTGAACGGTCATCGCGGACTCTCCTCCTCGATCCCGATGCGAGACGCCGACATTCTGCCCGAACCGCGCGTGAGCGCAAGCCGCGATTATCCGGCGAGCGCGAGCGCGAGCGGTTCGCGGTAATGCGCGAGCAGCGTGGCCTTGAGCGTCGCGTGTGCGGCCTGCTGCAACCACGGGTCGCCCGCGACCAGACCGCGCGCCGCGGCGCGCGTCTCCTCGAGCAGCTGTTCGTCGCGTGCGAGATCCGCGAGCTTCAGCCGTGGCAGACCGCTCTGCCGCGTGCCCCACATCTCGCCCGGCCCGCGCAGCCGCAGGTCCGCCTCGGCGATCGCGAACCCATCCTCCGTATCGGCCAGCACCGCGAGCCGCTCGCGCGCGCTCGCGCTCGCCCCCGGACCCGGCACCAGGACGCACACCGATCGGTTCGAGCCCCGCCCCACGCGCCCCCGCAACTGGTGAAGCTGCGTCAGCCCGAACCGTTCGGCGTTCTCGACCACCATCACCGTCGCGTTCGGCACGTCGATCCCGACCTCGATCACGGTCGTCGTCACCAGCAGCTGGGTGGCGCCCTCCGCGAACGCGCGCATCACCGCCTGCTTCTCGTCCGGCTTGAGCCGGCCGTGGAGCAGCCCGAGCGCGAAGCGGCGCAGCATCGGGTGCCCGCGCAGTCTCACGAACTCCGCCTCGGCCGCGCGAGATTCGATGCGGGCGCCTTCCTCGATCACGGGAAGCACGACGAATGCCTGCCGGCCGCGGTCGATCTCTCGTGCCATGAACTCGATCACCAGCTGGAATTTTTCCTCGCCGGTGACGCGCGTGACGATCCGGCCGCGCCCGGCAGGCCGGAACGCCAGCCGGCTCACGTCGAGGTCGCCGTACCACGCGAGCGTCAGCGTGCGCGGGATCGGCGTGGCCGTGAGCACCAGCACGTCCGGGATCACGTTCTTCTGCGCGAGGGTCGCGCGCTGCCGCACCCCGAAACGGTGCTGCTCGTCCACGATCGCGAGCCCGAGCCGGGGCAACTTCACCTTCTCCTCGAGCAGCGCGTGCGTGCCGACCACGATCATGGGCTCGCCCGCGCTCAGCCGCGCGAGCAGAGCGCGGCGCTCGGCGGCGGGCGTCGCTCCCGTGAGCGCGGCGATCGCGACGCCGGCTTCCCCGCGGAGGCGCGCGAGCGTTTCCGCGTGCTGTCGCGCCAGGATCTCGGTGGGCACCATGAACGCGACCTGATGTCCCGCCTCGACCACGTGGAGGGCCGCGAGCAGCGCGACCACGGTCTTGCCGCTGCCGACATCGCCCAGCAGCAGACGCTGCATCGGGTGCGTCGCGCGCAGGTCGGCCACGATTTCCGCGACCGCCCGATCCTGATCGGCCGTGAGCGCGAAGGGCAGGGTGCGCCGCACCGCGGCCGCGAGCGCGCCGGGGCCGGCGCTCCCCAACCCGCGGCCCTCTTCGCGCAGCGCGCGCCGGCGCAGCTCGAGCACGCTCTGCAGCAGGAACAGCTCCTCGAACGCGAGCCGCCGCCGTGAGGCCGCGAGCGCCGCATCGTCATCGGGGAAATGGATCCCGGCGAGCGCGTCCGCGAGCGGAGCCAGGCCGTGCGTGCGCGCGATCTCCGGCGGAACCGGATCGTCGACGCGGTCCGCGGCGGCATCGAGGGCGGCGCGAACCGCGCGCCGCATGGCGCGCGCCGTGACGCCCCGCGTCAGCGCGTGCACCGGCACCAGCCGCCCCACGTGGAGCAGGGCTTCGATGTCGCCATCGATCACCTCGAACAGCGGGTTCATCATCCGCCCTTCGATCGGGTCGAGCTCGCCGCTCACCACGACCCGCGCGCCCCGCCGGATCGAGCGCGCGAGAAACGGCTGGCCGAAGAAGTAGCAGGGCAGGAGGCCGGTGCCATCCTCGAGGGTCGCGACGAAATCGGTGCGCCCGGCGCGGGTACGGATCGCTGCGGCGTTGCGGACCACGCCGTCGATCGTGACCAGCTCGCCCGGTCGCAGATCACCGATCTTCACGAACCGGCGCGCGTCGAGGTAGGCCCGCGGGTAGTGACGCAAGAGGTGCTCGAGCGTGCAGAGTCCGAGCCGCTCGAACGCGCGCGCGCGGACCGGGCCGACGCCCGGCAGAAACTGCAGGCGCGACTGCGGATCCAGGTGCGAACTGGTCACGGCCGGCATCGGCGGGCCGGCGCGGACCGCCCGGCGGCTCGGCGGATCGGCATCGAGTGCATCGCGCTCCCCGGGTTCATTCGCAAGGGCGCGGCCCTGCGCCGCGCCGTCCCGCGCATTGTCCGCGAGGCGCACTCCTGGAAAAAGCCCGTTCCGCTCGAACGGCTGCCCGCCCGAGCGCCCTCGCGCCGGGACGGGCCTCGCGCTTTACACTCGTGCTCACGGCTGCTAGTCTCTCCCGTCCTTTTCGAGCCCTCGATGGCGCCGGTGCGGACTGCCGGTGGCCGCTCTCTGCACAGGAGGATTTGCCTTGGCTCAACGCTGTGACGTCTGCGGTAAGGGAACCATGCACGGCCACGCCGTGAGCCATGCCCACAACCTGAGCAAACGCATCTGGAACCCCAACCTTCAGCGGGTTCGCGCTCTGGTCGGAGGCCGGGTCAAGAACATCGACGTGTGCACGCGCTGCCTGCGCGGCAATAAGGTGCAAAAAGCGGCGCGGAGCCGGCGGAAGATCCCGGCCGTCTGACGCGCGTCATTCCGGCTCATCGAGCGCGAACGCGTCCCCGCTGACGGGGTCGCGCCCCGGCGAGCGTGACGTGCCCCCGGCACACGCGCGCCGCGCTCAGGCCGCGCTCTCCCGCCGCGCGCTCAGCAATTCCCGCCACTCGAGCTGCTGCCGCGGCAGCGCATGGAGTGGGTCGAGTTCCAGCGCGCGCGCGAATTCCTCGTCGGCCTCGCGGCTGCGCGCGAGCGCGAGCAGAGCCCACCCGAGATCCGCCCGCGCGGCGGCATATCCGGGATGGAGCGCGACCGCGGCCCGTAGCGGGGCTTCGGCCCCGCGCGCGTTGCCGAGCAGCAGCCGGGTGCGCCCCAGCAGCCCCTGCGCATCGGCCCAGTGCGGATGACGCCCGACGAGTTCGGCGAGCAGGCGCTCGGCCTCCGCCTGCCGGCCGAGATGCAGCTCGATGCGCGCCAGCTCCATCGCGGCCACTCCGTAATCCGGCTTGAGCCGGAGCGCCGCGAGGTACGCGGCCCGCGCTCCCTCGGGATCGCCGCGCCCGGCGCGCACCCGCGCCAGCCCGAGCTGAAGGTCGGGATAGCCGGGTCGCAACGTGATGGCGCGCGCAAGCTCGGTCTCGGCGGCCGCCGAATCGCCGAGCTGGTCGAGCAGCAGCGCAGCCTCGACCGCGGCGTGCGGCACTTCGCGATCGCGCGCCAGACCCCGGCGCAGCGCCCGCAGCGCGTCCTCGCGCCGCCCGAGCGCGTGATAGACGAGCGCGAGCAGGCGCTGGGCGCGCCCGAACTGGCGATTGAGCTCGACCGCGCGCTCGAGGGTCTCCGCCGCGCGAGCCAGATCGCCCGCTCGAAACCGCGCGAGCCCGAGCCAGAAGTGGAGATCGGGATAGTCGGGGAAGCTCGCGATCGCCACTTCGAGCCCGGCCACCGCTGCGCCCGCCTCCCCGCGCTCGAGGTGGGCGCGGGCTGCGAGCATGCGTGCCTCCAGGTAGCGCGGGTTGATCCGCAGGGCCTGTTCCAGCTCGAGCAGAGCGTCGTCCAGGCGTCCCGCCTCGAGCAACAGACCCCCGAGCCGGCAGCGGCGGTCGGCCCACGCGGGTTGCTCGGCGACCGCCCGTCGCAGGTCCTCGATGGCGCCGGCCAGGTCGCCCTCGTGGTAGCGCTCGAGGGCGCGATCCTGTGAGCCCGTGGCGGGCCCGGCCGGGCGCGCGTCGGAAATCACGTCGGCCCATTCCGCGGTATTCCATTCGGCGGCCCGCGATGACTCCATGCCCGCCGGCAGGATGTAACCCAGCTCGAGCGCGCGCTGCAGCGAGGCGGCGGACCGGGCTGGATCGCCGAGCTGGCTGTGGCAGTGCGCCAGCAGCAGGTGCGCGTCGACGTAGTTCGGCTGGTCCCCCAGCGCGAGCGTCAGCTCCGCGACCGCCTCCTGCGTGCGCCCCGAGCGCTCGTAGATCCGCGCCCGCAGGTAGCGCAAATCGGGAAACGAGGGGTTCTCCTCGAGGGCGCGCGTGAACTCCCGCTCCGCGCTGGAGTACTGCCCGGCGTGAAAGAACGCGAGCCCGAGCTGCGAGCGCGCCTCGGCGGCATAGCATCGAGCGAGGCTGTAGTCCGGATCGGACGGCTCCCGCACCTCGGCCAGCGCACGCTCGAACGACTCGGCGGCTCGATCGTATTCTCCGCGGTTGAAGTGCACCATGCCGCGGCTGTAGTGCCGATTGTGACCCCAGCGCAACAGTGTCGAGAAGATCGTCAGAGCACACTCCTGTTTTGGCGCGGGCCGCTGGCCCGCGGCCATCGAGCCCCGCGGGCGGTCGCGCTCAGATGGTGACGGTCCGGCGTGTCAGTCCATCTGCCGCCGCAGGAACGTCGGGACCTCGAGGGATTCGCCGCGCGTCCCGGAGCGGCTCCAGCGCGAGGCGCGGGTGTCATCGCCCCGCTTCCAGGGCTGCGGGTGTTTCAGCTCACCGTCCTCCTCGCCATCGGCGGCCGCTCGCGCCTTGTCGATCAGGCGCAGCCGCGGCTCGACGTGACCGAATCCGGTGGCGACCACCGTGATCATGATCTCGCCGTCCATGTTGGGATCGATCACCGCTCCGAAGATCACGTTCGCATCCTCGCCCGCCGCGCCCACCACGACGCCGGCGGCCTCGTTGACCTCGTGCAGCGTGAGATCGCGACCCCCGGTGATGTTGACGAGCACGCCTTCCGCTCCCGCGATCGAGACGTCTTCGAGCAACGGGCTCGACACGGCGGCCTGCGCGGCCTCCGTCGCGCGGTTCGAACCCGAGGCGCGGCCGGTGCCCATCAGCGCGTTCCCGCGATTCGACATCACCGCCTTCACGTCCGCGAAGTCGAGGTTGACGATCCCCGGGACGGTGACGAGATCCGAGATCCCCTTGGTCGCCTTGAGCAGCACCTCGTCGCACACGCTGAACGCGTCCGACAGCGACGTGCCCTTGTCGACGACGGAGAGCAGCCGCTCGTTGGGAATCACGATCAGCGTGTCGACCTCGGCACGCAGCTCGGCGAGGCCTTCGTCGGCCTGCCGCATGCGCCGCCGACCCTCGAACTGGAACGGCTTGGTCACGACCGCGACCGTCAGCGCGCCGGTCTGCTTCGCGAGGCGCGCGACGACCGGCGCCGCCCCGGTGCCGGTGCCGCCACCCATGCCGGCGGTGATGAACACCATGTCGCTGTCGTTGAGCGCGTCGGAGATGGACTGGGTGTCCTCCTCGGCCGCGGCCCGGCCCTGCGTGGGATCGCCTCCCGAGCCCAGCCCGCGGGTCGCGCTCATTCCAATTTGAATCCGGTGCGGGGCGAGCGACTGATTGAGGGCCTGCACGTCGGTGTTCGCGACGATGAACTCCACGCCGCGCAGGCCGGCGCCGATCATGCGATTGACCGCGTTTCCGCCCGCGCCGCCGCACCCGATGACCTTCAGCTTCGCGGTGTTGGTGTTCTCGATCTCCAGCTCGAACATGGCACGGCTCCCTGTGCCTTCCCCGCCGGCGGCGCGGACGGACGATCCGTACGCGCGCGAGATCCGCCGGGTATGAGGCGGTGATGGATCAGAACAAATCGGTGAACCAGCGTCGCAGGTCGAACCCGCGGGCTCTCTCTCCGTGACCGCGGCGTTCGCGGCCTGCGGTCTCGGCTCCCTCTCCCATCGCGGCGTGAAGCACCAGCCCCACGCCGGTGGCGAAGCGTGGATCGGCGACGTTGGCCGAGAGCCCGCCCAGCCCCTGCGGAACGCCCAGCCGCACCGGCATCTCGAACACCTGTTCGGCGAGCTCGACCACCCCGGGCATCAGGGAGGTCCCGCCGGTCAGCACCACCCCCCCGCCCAGCAGCTCGGCGAAGTGGTTCTTCTTCACCTCCTTGTTCGCGAGGGCGAAGATCTCCTCCATGCGCGGCTCGATCATCGAGGCCAGCACGTGGCGCGAGATCTCGCGGTCGGCCCGGCCCCCCACGCCCGACACCGTGATGGTCTGGTCGGCCGGCACCAGCGCCGCGAGCGCGCAGCCGTGCTGGATCTTGATCTGTTCCGCCTTGTCGATCGGGGTGCGCAATCCGATCGCGATGTCGTTCGTCACGTTCGCGCCGCCGAACGGGACGATCGCGGTGTGGCGGATCGAGCCCTCGAAGAACACCGCGACATCGGTGGTGCCGCCGCCGAGGTCGAGCAGCACGACCCCGAGATCGCGCTCATCGGGACACAGCACCGCGTTGGCCGATGCGAGCGGCTCGAGCACCAGGTCCGCGACCTTGAATCCCGCGCGCTGGATCGCCCGGCAGATGTTCTTCGCCGAGGTCACGGCCCCGGTGATGATGTGGATCTCCGCCTCGAGACGCACGCCGCTCATCCCGATCGGGTCCTTGATACCATCCTGATCGTCGACGATGAATTCCTGAGGGATGACGTGGATGATCTCCCGGTCCATCGGGATCGCGATCGCCTTGGCGGCTTCGATCACGCGTTCGACATCGGACGGTCCGATCTCGTTGTCCTTGCGCGAGACCGCGATCACCCCGCGGCTGTTGATGCTGCGGATGTGGTCGCCCGCGATCCCGGCGGTCACCGCTCGCGCCGGGACGCCCGCCATCCGCTCGGCCTCTTCCACCGCACGCCGAATGCTGTGCACGGTCTTCTCGAGATCGACGACCACGCCGCGGCGCAGCCCCTCGCTGGGGGCGTTGCCCACGCCCACCACGCGCAGCTCGCCGCTGCCGTTCTGGTCGGCGACGATGCACGAAATCTTGGTGGTGCCGATGTCGAGTCCCACGAATGTCCGGGAAACCTGTCCCATGGCGATGCCCACCTCCCTGTGAGGGCTAACTGCGTTGCGAGGCCGGCGCCGTGGAAGCCGCGACCGGCCGGACGATGACCTGATTCTCGAATCGAAGATCCACTTCCTGCGCCTGGGTGCCGCGATGCGCGAGATCGGCGAGCACGACCCGGAGCGCGGAGAGGGTGCGGGTCGCGGGCGGCCACGCCGGCGACAGCACCCGCGTGCCGTTCATGAGCAACAGCGAGGTGGCGCGCGGGTCCGACACGTCGATCTCCGAGATCTGCCCGCCGAGCGCGAGTTCCTGCGCGCTCAGCGCCTGCATCCACGCGAGCCCCCTCCGTACCTGGATCGAGCCGACCCGGGCGCCTGCGGGCAGCGCGGCGAACGCCGGCCCGGCGAGCAACGGGAGGTCGGCGGTCACGCCGTTCGCGAGCGGCGCCAGCAGCACCCCGGCGGAGTCCATCTCCCACGGCACGCCGTGCTCGACCAGCAGCACCGGGACACGCTCCTCGATCCGGATGACGAGCGAGCGCAGGCCGCCGCTTCCGACTCGCGCGGCCCGGACGCGCGGATCGAGCAGCAGCCGTTGGCGCGCGCGCGCCGCGTCGAACGCGAACAGGTCCGCGCCGCGGTCCACTCCGGCAATCGCGCGCACGCGCGCGGCGGTCAGGTAGTGAACGCCCTCGACCCTCACGTCGCTCACCACGGCCCAGCGATCACGCATCGCGCTCCACGGCAGGTGCGCGAGGGCGGCGATCGTCACGACCAGCCCCAGCATCGCGAACACGCGCCGGATCTTCCCGCCGCGCCGGCGGGGCGGCTCGGCGCGCAGCGCGCGCCCCTGGTAGAGGCTCATCGGACGCGCCCCTGCTCCGCCTGCGCGCCGGTCGCGAGCAGCGCGAGGATCTCCTCCGCCAGCTTCCACACGTCGCCGGCGCCCAGCGTGAGCACGAGATCGCCGGGCCGGGCCTCTGCGACGACGCCCGCGACCGCCGCAGCGCCATCGGGCGCGTACCCGACGTTCGTGGCGCCCTGCTCGTGCGCGCTCTCGACGATGGTGCGACCCGAGATCCCGGCGATCGGCGTCTCCCCCGCCGCGTAGATGTCGAGCACCCACGCGCGATCGGCGTCGCGGAAGGCGCCGCCGAATTCCTCGCGCAGGAGCGCGGTGCGCGTGTAGCGGTGGGGCTGGAAGATGACCAGCACGCGGCCGCCCAGCGTGCGCGCGGCCGCGAGCGTGACCGCGATCTCCGTGGGATGGTGCCCGTAGTCGTCCACCACCCGCACCCCGGCGATCTCGCCGCGCGTCTCGAACCGGCGCGCGACCCCATGGAACGCCCCCAGCGATTCCGCGATGTGCTCGAATCCCACCTCGACCTCGAGACCGACCGCGGCCGCCGCCAGCGCGTTCAGCGCGTTGTGCCGGCCGGGAACCTGCAGCTCGATCGCGCCCAGCTCGCGGCCAAACGCGTGCACGACGAATCGCGAGCCGCCGGGAGTGAGCTCGACGCGCGACGCGCGGACCTGTGCCTCGGGCCTCGTGCCGTAGAGCGTCGTGCGCTTCGCCACCGAGGGCAGGATCTCGCGCACCTGCGGATCGTCCGCGCATAACACCGTCACGCCGTAGAACGGAACGCGGTTCGCGAAGTACACGAACGCCTGGCGGATCGCTTCGAGCCCCGCGTAGTGGTCGAGATGTTCGCGATCAATGTTGGTGATCACCGCGACGGCCGGGCTCAACCGGAGAAACGAGCCGTCGCTCTCGTCGGCCTCGGCGATCAGGAAGCGCCCGTGGCCGAGGATCGCGTTCGAGCCGATCGCGCGCAGGCGGCCGCCGACCACGATCGTGGGGTCGAGCCCACCGCGTGCGAGCACCGCCGCGATCATCGAGGTGGTCGTGGTCTTGCCGTGGGAGCCGCCCACCGCGACCCCGTATTTCATGCGCATGAGCTCGGCCAGCATCTCGGCGCGCCCGATCACCGGAATCCCTGCGGCGCGCGCGGCTTCGAGCTCGGAATTCTCGGGCCGCACCGCGCTCGAAAACACGACGACCTGCGCGCCCTCCACGTTCGACGGCGCGTGGCCCTGGAACACGCGGCCGCCCAGCGCCACCAGGCGATCGGTGATCTCGCCGAGCTTGAGATCGCTCCCCGAGACCTGGTAGCCCAGATTCAGCAGCACCTCGGCGATCCCGCACATGCCGGAGCCGCCGATGCCGATGAAGTGGATGCGGTGCGTGCGCCCGTACATTCAGCGCCCCCCGCCTTCGCTCGAGCCGGCCGCGTCCCGCGCGGCCTTGCGGCCCGCCGACCACCGCTCGAGGCTCTTCACGATGCGCTCCGCAGCGTCGGGCCGCGCGAAGGTGCGCGCGTTGGCCGACATGCGCGACAGGGTCTGGCGGTCGCTCACCAGATGCGCGATCTCGCGCGCCAGCCGCTCTCCGCTCAGCTCGCGATCCACGATCATCGCGGCCGCCCCGCGGTCCACCAGGTTTCCGGCGTTCACGACCTGGTGGCCGTGCGCGGCGTGGGGATACGGAATCAGGATGGCGGGCGTGCCGCACACCGCGATCTCGGCGAGCGTCATCGCTCCGGAGCGGCACACGACCAGATCCGCCGCGGCATAGGCCATGTGAATCCGCTGCAGGAACGGCAACACCTTCGCCGGAAGCTGTTCCTGCTCGACGACGCCGCGCGCCCAGTCGAAATCCTCCCGCCCGGTCTGGAGGATGAACTGGACGTCCACCCGGCCCTTGAGCCGCCGCATCGCGTCGATCGCTGCCTCGTTGATGCGGTGCGCGCCGCGGCTGCCGCCGAAGATGAACACCGTTGGCTTGCCGCTCGCGAGTCCGAACTCCCGCAGAGCTGTCGCGCGGTCGCCGCTCAGGATGTGGGCGCGCACCGGGTTTCCGCTCACCTTCAGGTTGTCCTTGCGCGCGAAGTAGGAGCGCGCCTCGACGAATGACAGGTGCACCTCGTCGGCGATCCGCGCGAGCCAGCGGTTGGCGAGGCCGGGGATGCTGTTCTGCTCCTGCAGCAGCAGCGGGCGGCCCAGCATCCAGGCGGCGAGGGCGACCGGCCCGCTCACGTAGCCGCCGGTGCCGAGCACCACGTCGGGCCGCTCCTGCCACAGGATCCACAGCGACTGGATGAACCCGACGAAGTTCGAGATCAGCGCCTGCGGCCAGCGCCACCACGCGCGGCGGGGGAATCCCTGCGTCTGGACGTAGCGAATCGCGAACCCCGCGCCGGGTACGGCCTGCGCCTCCAGCCCCCGCCGTCCGCCGACGAACAGCACGGTCGAGCTCGGGCGCCGGCGCTTGAGCTCCTCGGCGACCGCGATGCCCGGGAAGACGTGCCCGCCGGTGCCGCCGCCCGCGATGATCACTTTCATGCGCTCTCCCGGGACCAGCGCTGGCGCGCGAGCGCTTCGTCGACGCCGTTCATCGCGCTGATGCGGTAGAGCAGTCCGGCGGCCGCCATGTTCGCGAGCAGGGCCGAGCCACCATACGAGACGAACGGCAGTGGCAATCCGGTCGTCGGGGCGAGCCCCGTGGCGACCGCGAGATTCACGATGGCGTACAGGCCGATCTGCAACGTGAGTCCTCCAGCGAGCAGGCCGGTGAAAGGCTCCGCCGCGCGCGACGCGACGCGCATGCCGCGCCAGACGAGCAGCGCGAGCAGCACGAGCAGCACGCTCGCGCCCAGGAAGCCCATCTCCTCGGCCAGAATGGAGAAGATGAAGTCGGTGTGTGCTTCCGGAAGGAACAGATACTTCTGGAGCCCGCCCCCGATGCCGCGCCCCATCCATCCCCCCGACCCGATCGCGATCAGCGACTGATCGAGCTGCCACCCCGCTCCGCGCGAGTCCAGATCCCCGGTGAGCGTGAAGCGCAGGAACGTATGGAGCCGCTCCATCTGGTACGGATGGGTCTGGAGCATGACGACGACCACGAGCGCCGCGGCGGCGACCGGGACCGCGACGTGGCGCAGGCGCGCGCCGGCCAGGAACACCATGAGAAATCCGGTGAGGCCGAGCAGGCCCGCGCTGCTCAGGTTGGGCTGGAGCAGGATGAGCCCGCTCAGGCAGCCGACGATGGCGAGTGGCGGGATCACCCCGCGCAGGAAACCGCCCTCCGCGGGAGGATGTCGCTTGAGCCACCACGCGAGGAACACGACCGAGGCGATGCGCCCGAGGTCGGTGGGCTGCACGGAGAACAATCCGAACGACAGCCAGCGCATCGCGCCGTTCGCGACGTGCCCCATCACCACCACCGCCGCCAGCATGGCGGCCGCGATTCCGAGCAGCCAGGGCGCTGCCATTTCGAGCCGGCGCGGATTGAGTCGCGCGCACATCACCAGCGCCACGACGCCGAGCGCGACGCGCTGGAGCTGGCGCACCAGGAAATGGTCGGGATCCTGATAGCGCGTGATCCCCAGGATCGCGCTCGAGGAATAGACCATGATGACCCCCACCGCCGTGAGCGCGAACGCGAGCGCGATGATCCAGCGGTCGCCCCGTTTCATGCGCGCGCCTCCGCCAGCCGCAGCCGACGGACCTCGGCCTTGAAGCGCCGGCCGCGATCCTCGAAGTCCGCGAACATGTCGAATGACGCGCATCCGGGCGAGAGCAGCACGGCCGCCGGGGGTGCGGCAGGCCCGGCCGCGGCCCGCTTCGCGAGGTCGAACGCGAGATCCACCGCCTCCGCCAGCGACCCGGCGCGGGTGAGCGGGAGACCCTGCCACGCCGCCGCGATCCGCGGAGCGCCCTCGCCGATCAGCACCGCGTGGCGCACTCGCTCGCGCGCGAGCTCGCGCACCGTCCCGAAATCCTGGCCCTTGTCGCGCCCGCCGGCGATCAGCACGACCGGCGCGTCGAAGCTCGCGAGCGCCACCTCGAGCGAGCTCAAGTTGGTGGCCTTCGAGTCGTTCACGAACTCGACGCCATCGATCGCTCCCACCAGCTCCAGGCGGTGTTCGAGTCCCGGGTATTCGCGCAACACGGAGCGCAGCGTCTCGGGCGCGATCTCGAGCGGGAGCGCGGTCGCGAGGGCGGCGAGCACGTTCGCGTGATTGTGGCGGCCGCGCAGCCGCAGCTCGTGCGTGGGGATCAGCGGCTCGATCCCGCCCCGCCATGCGAGCGTGAGCGTGTCGCCGGCCAGGAACGCGCCTTCGCCCACCGGACCCGCCATGGAAAACGTGAGCGAGGTGCCCGCGCCCCCGCGGCGACGGATGACCTCGGGATCGTCCGCGTTCCACACCGCGTAGTCGGTGTCGTCCTGGCGCTCGAACAGCCGGCGCTTGAGCGCGCCGTAGTGTTCGAAGCTGCCATGGCGCTCCAGATGATCCGGCGTCAGGTTCAGCCAGGTCGCGACGAACGGTTTGAGACGCTCGACCGACTCGAGCTGATAGGACGACACCTCGACCACCAGCAGCCCGCTCACGCTCACGCGCTCCGCGACCTCGCACACCGCGCGCCCGATGTTGCCGCACACTTCGACCTCGCGGCCCGCCGCGCGCAGCAGCGCGCCCACCAGATCGGTGGTCGTGCTCTTGCCGTTGGTGCCGGTGACGCACACGAACGGTGCGTGCGCAGCGAGGTACCCGAGCTCGAGCTCGGAGAGCAGCGGCACGCCGTGCGCCCGCGCCGACACCGCGAGCGGATGGTTCACGGGTATCCCCGGGCTCCACACCACGAAGTCCCTCCCCTCGATCAGCCCCGCGTCGTCGCGTCCGAAGACCGCTTCCGCGCCGATCGCGGCCAGCCGCGCCGCGGCTTCCGGCAGCGCCCCAGCGGGCCGCGCGTCGCACACGCGCACCGCCAGCCCGTGACGCGCGAGCAGCTCGGCCGCGGCCAGTCCCGAGCGCGCGGCCCCCACGATCAGCGGGCGGCTGCCGGGCAGCGGGTGGCGGGCGTCGATGGTCATTGCAGCTTGAACGTCGAGAGCGAGAGCAGGGCCAGCAGCGCGCCGACGATGTAGAACCGCAGCACGACGCGCGACTCGGCCCAGCCTCCGAGCTCGAAGTGATGGTGGAGCGGCGACATTCGGAACACCCGACGGCCGGTGAGCTTGAAGGAGGCGACCTGGATCATCACCGAGAGCGTTTCGGCGACGAAGACGCCGCCCACCAGCACCAGCCAGAACTCGCGCTTGATGAGCACCGCCACCACGCCCAGCGCGCCGCCCAGCGCGAGCGACCCAGTGTCGCCCATGAACACGTCGGCCGGATGGCAGTTGTACCACAGGAATCCCAGCGACGCGCCCAGCACCGCGGAGCAGAACACCGTGAGCTCGCCGCCGTACGCGAGGTGCGTGATGTTCAGGTACTCGCTGAACTTGAGGTGCCCGGAGAGGTAGCACATGCCCGCGAACGTGAGGGCCGCGATCGCCACCAGTCCCGACGCGAGCCCGTCGAGGCCGTCGGTGAGATTGACGGCGTTCGAGCTCGCGGTGACGACCAGAATCACGAACGGCACGAACAGCCACCCGAAGTTCAGGATGTGGAACTTGAGGAAGGGCACCTGAGTCGCGGTCGCCGGAAGGCCGTGCTCTGGCCAGCGCAGCATGACGAGTCCGATCGCGAGCCCGAGGATGACCTGGCCCGCGAGCTTGTAGCGGCCGAGCAGTCCCTTCGGCAGCCCCTTCACGACGCGCAGGTAGTCGTCGAGGAACCCGATCGCGCCGAGCCACACCGTTCCCAGCACCGCCAGCCAGACCGGGCGCGAATGGAAGTTTCCCCACATCAGCGTCGGCACCACGATCGCGGTGACGATCAGGATGCCGCCCATCGTGGGGGTCCCGGCCTTGGTGAGGTGGCTCTGCGGGCCTTCCGCTCGCACCTTCTGGCCGAGCCGCACGCGTCGCAGCCAGTCGATCATCGGCGGACCGAGCACGAAGCAGAGCAGCAGCGCCGTGACCGCCGCGTACGCCGATCGAAGCGTGATGTAACGGAACACGTTGAGCGCGGAGAGCCCGGGCATCTGGTGCAGTGGATAGATCCATTCGTAGAACATGGGCTCACGCCTCCCCTTCGAGCCCTGAGAGTCCGTCGAGCACGCGCTCGAGGCGCGCGCCGCGCGACGCCTTGAGCAGCACGACCACGCCCGGCGCGAGCGCGCGAGCGAGCGCCTCGGCCACCGCGGCGATGCTCGGGAATGTCGTGGCGGACACCCCCGCGTCCCGCGCGCCCGCCGCGAAGTCGGCGGCATGCTCGCCCACCGCCCACAGATCGGCATCCCCCGCCGCCGCCCCGGTCTCGCGATGGAACCGGGCGGCGTCGGGGCCCAGCTCCAGCATGTCGCCGAGAATCGCGATGCGCCGCGAAGCGCCTGGCCAGGTCGCGAGCGTATCGAGCGCCGCGCGCGTGGACTCGGGGTTGGCGTTGTAGCAGTCGACCAGCAGCACCGCGCCCCGGGCGCGGAGCACCTCCATGCGCCCGTGCCCGGCGCGACAGGCTTCGAGGGCGGAGGCCGCGGCGGCCGGGTCGATCTTCAGCTCGCGCGCCACGGCGAGCGCCGCGAGCGCGTTCGGGACCTGGTGGCGCCCGACGAGGTGCAGCTGGAACGAGGGGAAACCATCGACCTCAATGTGGCTGCCCTCGGCCCCGAGCGCGCGCACCGCGCGCGGCCGCACGTCGGCGCCGGGCTCGAACCCGTAGCGGACCCGCCGGCACGGCGCGCCCTCAAGCGCTGCGAGCAGCAACGGCGAATCGGCGGAGACGAATGCGACCTCGTCCCGCTTGAGCGCGAACGCGAGCGCGGCCTTCTCGCGCGCGATCGCCTCGCGCGAGCCCAGGTGCTCGAGATGGGCGCTGCCCGCGCCGGTGATGATCGCCGCGCCGGGGACCGCGAGCGCGGCGAGCTGCGCGATTTCACCCTCGTGATTCATGCCCATCTCGATCACGGCCGCCCGGTGATCGGGGCGCAGACGCAGGAGCGTCAGCGGCACGCCCCAGTGGTTGTTCAGATTGCCCTCGGTCTTGAGGGTCGGAGCGGCGCTCGCGAGCACCGCAGCGACCAGGTCCTTGGTCGTGGTCTTGCCGGCGCTGCCCGTCACCCCGATGAGCAATCCCGGCCAGCCGGTCCGGTAGTGGTGCGCGATCCTCTGGAGCGCCGCCGTGACGTCGTCCACCACGATCAGCGGGCCCAATGGAACCGCGGCGAGCGATGCGACGCGATCGCGCGCACAGAGCGCGGCCCCCGCGCCGCGCGCGAAGGCGCCGGCGATGAACGCGTGACCGTCGACGCGCGTGCCGGGAAGCGGGACGAACAGTTCGCCAGGAGCCAGCGTGCGCGAGTCGATGCTCACGCCGTCGATCCCGGACCTCAGGAACGCCTCGCGCTCCGCGGCCGCGGTCGGAATGTCGCGCACCACGAGGTCGCCGTTCGAGAGCTGGGCGAGCTGCGGCAGGGTCAGGATCGGCCGGGCGGCGAGCGCGATCACGCGCCTCCTCCGCGCCCCGCGAGCAGCAGCTCACGCGCGACCGCGCGGTCGTCGAACGGCGTCACCCGATCGCCGATGGTCTGGGTGGTTTCATGTCCCTTGCCGGCCACCAGCACGACGTCGCCGTGGCGCGCGGCATCGATGGCGCGTGCGATCGCGGCGCGGCGGTCGAGCTCCACCTCGAATGCCGCGCCCTGCGCGCCGGCCATGATCTCCAGGGCGATCGCGCCCGGGTCCTCGCCGCGCGGATTGTCGTTCGTGATCCACGCGCGGTCGCTGCCCGCCGCCGCCGCGCGTCCCATCAGGGGCCGCTTCGCCCGATCCCGGTCGCCGCCGCAGCCGAACACCAGCAGCAGCCGGCCGGAGAAGTGCTCGCGCACGGCGGCGAGCGCCCGCGACAGCGCGTCGGGCGTGTGCGCGTAGTCGACCACCACGTCGAAGGCCCGCCCCTCGCTCACGCGCTCGAGCCGGCCCGGCACCCCGGGCATGCTCTCGAGACCGCGCTTGAGCGGATCGCCCCCGATACCCAGCGCCAGCGCGGCCGCGCAGGCGGCGGCCGCGTTCGATGCGTTGTAGCGGCCGAGCAGCGGCAGCGTCACGTCGAGATCGCCCGGATCCGCCCCGCCCGATCCGGCGCGGCTGGCGTGCGGCATGCCCGCTCGAAGCGTAAGCCTCAGGCCCGATGTGACCGGCTCGACTCTGGTCACCGCGACCGCGAGATCGCGCGCCCGGCTCGAGACATTCCCGCTGTAGGCGAGCGCGGGCAGCCCGCCGCGCGCCGCCGCTGAGGCGAATCGCCAGCAGGCGGGATCGTCCGCGTTCACCACTGCCACTTCGGGCTTGGAGCTGGGACCGTTCCGCCCGTCGAACAACATGAGCTTGGCGTCGAGGTACGCGTCCATGTCGCCGTGATAGTCCAGGTGATCCTGCGTGAGATTGGTGAACACCGCGACGTCGCAGTCGAGACCGTAGCAGCGGCGCTGAACCAGCGCATGGCTGCTCAGCTCGATGGCCACCGCCTCGACCCCACGATCCACCATCTCACGCAACAATCCATGCAGTTGCGGCGCCTCGGGCGTCGTGAACGGCGCGGGCCGCGACTCTTCACCGATCCGATAACCGGTGGTGCCGATGACGCCCGGCCGCCTGCCCGCCGCGCGGAAGATCGATTCGAGCATCCAGGTGGTGGTCGTCTTCCCGTTGGTTCCGGTGATGCCGACCACCGCGAGCTCGCGCGAAGGGTGGCCGTAGAACCGCGCCGCAGCCTGCGCGAGCGCGAGGCGCGGCTCCGCCACCTCCACGCTCGGCACGACCGCGGCGGGCACTCCGCGCGCCACGACCGCGGCCGCCGCCCCCGCCGCGATCGCGGCATCGACGTACGCCGCGCCGTCGCGTCGCACGCCCCCGAGCGCGAAGAACGCGTCGCCGGTGCGCACGGTTCGCGAATCGAGCGACAGCCCGGCGATCGCGACATCCGGATTTCCGTGGACCGCGATCACGTCCATCTCGGCGAGCAGATCACGCAGGGTCACGGCTCCTCATGGTACGCGGCCGCCGCTGCGACCGCCGATCCCGCGCCGGCCACGGCCGGCACACCCGTCACACGCCGCTCGCACCACAACCTCACCCCGCCGGCCAGCGGCAACGGAGTACCGGGCGCGGGGGCCTGCCGCACGACGACGCCGTGCCCCTCGATCCGCGCCTCCACCTGGCGCACGGTGAGCCGGCGCAGCGCTTCGCGAACCGGCAGACCCAGCAGATCCGGCAGGGCACGCCCGATCGAGTCTCCCGGCGCCTCCAGCCAGAGCGCCACGCTCGCGCCACGCTCGACCGCGTCGCCGGCGGGCGGGACTTGAGCGAGCACGCGTGAGCCATCGCCGGTGATGTGCGCGCGGAGTCCGAGCGCGAACAGAGTCCGCTCGGCATCGCGCGGCGGCAGCAGCCGCAGGTCGGGCACCACCACCGGTGCCGGTTCGGGGGGACGCACCGCGATCTGCGAGATGCCGGGGTCGAACGGTCCGTGCGGAAGCCTCCGGAGGTCTTCGATCACCTTGCGAAACACCGGCGCCGCGATATCGCCCCCGTAGTAGTGCTTGCCGTGGGGCTCGTCGATCACGATCACGCCGGCGATGCAGGGATCGGCGGCGGGCGCGAACCCCACGAAGGACGAGAGGTACATGCCCTTGCCATAGGTCCCGATGCTCGCGTCGTACTTCTGGGCCGTGCCGGTCTTGCCGGCGATCGCCAGTCCGGGAACCCGAGCGGCCTTCGCCGTACCGCTGTCCACGACGGCGGTCAGCATCTCGGCGAGCAGGCGCGTGGTGGCGGGACTGAACACGCGACGCGACGCGTGGGGCGCGAACCGCCGCGTGCCGCCGTGCGCGTCGCGGATCTCGCGCACCAGCATCGGCTGCATCAACACCCCTCCGTTCGCGACCGCCGCGTACGCGAGGACGAGCTGCAGGGGCGTGACCGAGATCTCATGGCCGATCGCGATCGTCGGACAGGAGCGCGCCGACCACTGCGCGGGACTCCGCAGGTGTCCGCCGCTCTCGCCCGGATAGTCGATCCCGGTCAGGCTGCCGAATCCGAGCGCCGTCGAATAACGGTAGAGCCGCTCCGCCCCGACCAGGACTCCAAGCTTCCCCATGACGATGTTGCTCGACCAGCGCACCGCGTCGCGGAAGGTGTAGCTCGCCGCCTTGTGGACGTCGTGAAACACCGCGCCCGGGGCCACCTGGCACACGCCGTTCGCGGATGCCTCGAACACCTGATCGGGCCGCGCGAGTCCTTCTTCGATCGCCGCGCCCGCCACGACCATCTTGTAGGTCGAGCCGGGCTCGTACATGTCGGTGAAGGTCCAGTTGCGGGATTTCCCGGCGGCCAGATGCGGAACGTCGACCGCCGCGAGCACCTCGCCGGTGCGCGGATCCACGAACAGCGCGAAGCCGCGCACCGCGCGCAACGTATCCACGGCGCGCGCGAGATGGCTCTCGACGATGGCCTGCAGGTCCGAATCGAGGGTGAGCACCGCGTCGCTGCCGTTCTGGGGCTCGCGCTTCAGCCCGCGCGAGAGTTCGTGCGTGCCGCCGCGACCGTCTCGGAATCGCGTCGCCCATCCCGCGTGGCCGCGAAGCGATTCGTCGAGCTCGAGCTCGATACCCTCGACTCCGCTGTTGTCGAGATCGGTGCGTCCCAGGAACTCCGCCGCCGCCGCGCCCAGCGGATACTCGCGCTGGATCTCGTTGCCGACGTACACGCCGACGCACCCGCGATCGCGAATGCGCTGGCCGAGCTCCGGGGGCACGCGCCGCGCGACCCAGAGGAATCGCGGGCGCCGCTCGAACGCGCGCTCGAGCGGCAGCGGATCGCGCGCAAGCAGCGCCGCGAGCTCGCGCGCCACGGCGCGCGGCGATTTCATCTCGGCCGGCGCCGCGGAGATCGAGCAGGTCACCAGGTCGCGCGCGAGCGGGCGGCCGTAGCGGTCGAGCAGGTCTCCGCGCACCGCCTTCAGGGGAACGCGCTGCTCCTGATTGCGCTCGGCCCGCGCCTCGTACGCTCCGTGGCACGCGAGCGCGAGCCACGCGACGCGCAGCCACACCAGGAGCAGGCCGAGAAACAGACCGGCCGCAGCCACCAGCACCCGACTCTTGCGCATTTCCGTGTGGGCCAACCCCTTCCCTCCATGGAACGGCGGTTCACGCGGACCGCCTGGCCATCACTCGCGCGGTGCGGTGGTGCGGCCGGACATCCGGCGCACCTCTGTCACGACGTGCGTTCGATCAATTTCCCGCGCGAACCCGCGCCGTGGCCTCCGGCACGAGTGCCCGCGATGCCCTTTCCGCCAACGCCAGCATCGAGACGGAGGCTCCGTCCCGTGACGGGGTGTCGGCGCCCGCGAGATACTCCGCGGGCAGCGCCACCACCTGCTGGGCGTCGGCTGGCGCCAGACCCAGCTGAGACGCAAGCGGGGTCAGCTCGGCGCGAGTGGTTCGGCGGTCGAGCCGCGCCTGCACGAACTCCAGCCGTGCGTGTGCCTGCGCGAGCGCCGAACGGGTCTGGTCCAGATGCAGGCTGAGCTCGGCCATGCGGGAGCTCTGCCACACCTCGACCAGCATGATTCCGACCAGGGCGATGGCGAGCAGCCACAGCTCGGGACGGACGACGCGCGCTTCTGGCGCGCGCCATGACGGAATGGAACGGCGGAGATGGAACTTCATGTCGACTTCCTCCGGAAGGCCCGAAGCCGCGCGCTGCGAGCGCGTGGATTGCGAGCCGTCTCCTCCGCTGAGGGAACCACCACGTGACGGTTCAGCACTTCCCACGGCCCCTCGGGGAGCCGTTCCTCCGGCACCTGCGGCCGGCGACGCGACGGAGCCGTTCTCACCGGTCCCCGCGCCGCCCGCTTGATCCGGCGATCCTCGCCAGAGTGATAGGCGATGGTCACCACGACGCCCGCTTCGCGCATCGCATCCGGCAGCCAGCTCAGCGCGAACTCGAGATCCTCCGCCTCACCGTTGACCCAGATGCGCAGGGCCTGGAACACCTGCGCGTAGCGGCGCGGATGAGGCCGCCCGCCCAGCGCGCGATCCACCACCGCCGTGAGCGCGCGGGTCGTGGGGAGGCCCCCGCGCCTCGCTTCGGCAGAGATGGCGCGCGCCAGACGCGCCGCCCCGGTGAGATCTCCGTATTCGCGCAGCACCGATGCCAGCGCGCCCTCGTCGACCTCCGCGAGCATCGCCGCTGCCGGAATCCCGCGCGAGCGATCCATGCGCAGATCGAGGGGGCCCTCCCCCATGAAGCTCATGCCGCGCGATGCGTCGTCGATCTGTCGCGACGAGAGACCGAGATCGAACAGCGCGCCCGCGAGCCGCTCGCTCCCGATCGCCCGATGCGCGTCGGGCAGCTCGCGAAACGTCGCATGCGCCAGGTTCACGCGCCCGCCGAAGTGCGCGAGTCGCTCGCGCGCGGACGCCAGCGCGTCGGGATCACGATCGCAGCCGAGCAATCGGGATGCCGGCTCGGCGTCGAGCAGGGCCTCGGCGTGCCCGCCGTCGCCGAGCGTGGCGTCGAGGTAGAGTCCGGGGCCATTGCGGAGCAGCGCGAGGGTCTCGGCGACCAGAACCGGTTCATGACGCGCGCTCACGGCCCGGCTCGAGGGCGGGACCGAGCAACTCGTCCGCGTTGGGCCAGCAGCGCAGCCGCGGCTCGCATCCCGCGAGGCGGAACAGGTCGCGCAGGTAGTGCGAGAGCCCGCACACCACGAACCCGCCGGCGTGGGTCTCGAAACGCGACAGCGCGTCGACCAGCACCGGCACCAGCCGGTAGTCGATGTGACGAAGCTGCGAACAGTCGAGGAGCAGCTGGCTCGTGCCGCGCTCCGCGAGCTCGGCGAGCGTCCCTTCCAGACGGCGCACCGCGACCTGGTCGATCCAGCCGCTGAGCTTGAGCAGGGCGAGCCGGTCGCCGCCGCGCTCGTGAATCTCGAGCCGCGCCGCCGCGCCGTGACGGCCGTGGCTGAGCTCGAGATTCACGGCGAACGGGACGCGCGCCGGCCTCACCGCCCCGCGCGCCATCACGCGTCCCCGCCACCCAGGACTTCGTCGGCCAGCGACTCGAGCTGGCCATCGGCCTCGGCGACGGCCGCCCGAAGCCGCTCGGGATTCCAGATCTCGATGCGATCGACTTGTCCGTGCAGGACGGCTTCCTTGCCGAGCGCTGCACGGACCACGAGTGCCGGTGGGATCGTGATGCGTCCCTGCGCGTCCACCGTCACGGGAGTTGCGTTCATCAGAAACGCGCGCGCGAACGCGCGGCCCTTGCGGCCTCCCATCGGGAGGCGGCGGAGACGCTCCTCGACACGCGCCCAGTCATCGGGCGCGTACAGGGCGAGACAGCCTTCGAAGCCGGCGACGAGATAGAACGAGTCGAGCGCCTTCTTGCGCGTTCCCGCGCGTCGCATCGATGCGGGCACGCTGATGCGGCCCTTGTGATCGATCGCGTAGGTTTCGGTCCCGTAGAACGCCATCGGACGCGCTTCTCGCATTCCCATTGGTTGCCACCAACCGCCACGAATCCCCACAACTCCCCACCGCGTGCCGCACGATACGAGCGAAGATGCGCGGCTGTCAAAAGGAATCGTCAGGTGATTTGGAATATTTCGCGGCCGGCGGAAGTGCACGCGCGTGCAGCGCCGGATCCGGGGTCGCGCGCTCCTCGAGGAGGGCTCGAATGCCCTGCGTTCGCGTTGGCGCGAACCGGGCGCGCGCCGCCGGCTCAGCGTCGCGCGCGGAGCGTGTCGAAGACCGCCCAGTCGACGCGGTAGAACGTGTAAACGGCCTCGCCGGGGCGCGCGATCCCGAGATTCGGAACCGACGCGTGACCGAGCGGCGTCAGGCACGCCGCGAAGCTGCTGCGCGCGATCAGATCGTTCGCGACCGGAGCGCGGTCGACGAGAAAACCGGGACGCGCGAACGATTCGAACCGCAGCTCGCGCACCACGTCCTCGGCGGGCTGCTGCCTGAGCAGCGGTACCATCTGCGGCGTCACGAGGCCCGCGAGGTCGACGACGCGATGCCTGCTGAAATATCCGATCGCGCCGATGTCGGGCGTCGCGATGACCGCTCCGGGCGGCGCGTGATCGCCGAACCAGCGCCCCCACCGCACGAGCGATCCGCGGAATCCCTCACTGAACGACTCGACGTGCGGGAGCACCTGCATGCGATAGACGGTCAGATTCTGGAACAGCGTGAGCGCCGCGAGCGCGACGCCCAGCACGACGGCGCGCCGGCGCTGCGCCGGTGATGGGTCCTCTCCCACCCACCAGACCTCGGCGGCGCGCCACGCCAGCCATCCCATCACCGGCAGCAGCGGCAACAGGTATCGCGAGAGCACCGGCACGCCCCGCGCCACGTACAGCGCCGGGACTCCGACCAGCCAGACCCATGGCACCATGCGCTGCGCCGTGGTGTGGCGCGGCCACATCCGGCGGGCGCCGAACACCAGCGCCGCGATCAGCACCGCCGCCTTCACGCCGTCGGTCGCGCCGACGATCTTGACCTGACGCCACAGGTTGTCGAGCTGGAAGGCGAGCCCCTCCGAACCCGCGGCCTTGGCTTCGAGCGTGTTGGGCCAGAACGTCCCGAAGTAGAGGCGCGAGAAGGCCAGCCATCCTCCGTAGATCAGGAGCGGCGGGACGAGACCGAAGACGAGGCGGCGCAGGCCGGCGCGACTGTCGGTGTCCACGATCAGGAACACCGTCCACAGCCCGAGCAGGAAGACGGCCTCCGGGCGCGTGAGGGCGGCGAGCGACCAGAGGGCGGCGGTTCGAACCGGACGGGAGCCCCACTGCAGGCCTTCGGTGAACGCGACGAATCCCGCGAGCACGAGCGCCACCGCGAGCGGGGTCTCCATGCCAGAGAGCGACCAGCGCAGCATCCATGCGTGCCCCGCCCACGCGAGCGTGGCGAGCGCGCGCAGCTCCGGCGTGCGGAGCGTGCGTCGCATCAGCTGGAAGAAGAGTGCGATCGATGCGAGTGTCGCCAGGAACCCGAGCGTGCGAGCGACCCGCAGCCCGTCGATGCCCAGCGCCATTCCGTCCGCGATCAGCGCGACCCAGAGCGGGCTGGTGCAGCCGTACACGCGCTCGCCGACGTTGAAGACCAGCCCCTGCCCGTTCGCGAGGTGGCGCGCGTACTGCTGGTGGATGTAGGTGTCGTCGGTCAGGTAGTGCCGGAGCGGCCACATGAGCGCGGTGGCGAGCGCGAGCGCGGCGACCAGCCCGACGCGCTCGACGCGCGTGACGGGACCGTTCAGCGAGAGGATCATCGCGCGGATCCCGCGAGCGAATCGAGCACCGAGGCGAGCTGCCCGGCGAGGCGCGCGCGCGTGTGATCGTCGAGCCACGCGGGGCGCGCGCTCCTCGATCGTCCGGCTTCCTTCCACGCGAGATAGCGCCGCTCGACGCTCGCGGCGAGCGCCGCGCGATCTCCCGGGGCCACGCGCTCGCCGCCCGCGCGCGACACCAGCTCGGCCGCCTCGTCGTCTTCGGGCAGCAGCGCCAGCATCGGACGGCCGCTGTCCGCGTACTCGTAGAGCTTGCCCGGAACCATGGTCGGAGTGCCGCGTGGCTTCCACATCAGCAGCACGTCGGCCGCGCGCTGCAGCGTGCGCGTCGCGGCGTGCGGCAGCGGACCCAGAAATTCGACGATGCCCTTGAGCCCGAGCGCGATCGAGCGATCCTCGTAGCCGGAATCATACGGCCCCGCGATGCGCATCCGCAGGCGCCGGCGCGCCTCGGGCCTGCGCGCGAACAGCTCGTGCAGCGCCTCGAAGAACACCTCGGCGTCCGGCATCTGGGAGAGCGTCCCGGTGAAGGCCAGCGTGAAGTGGTCCGGGTCGAACGCCCGCTCTCCCGCGGTCGCCGCATCGGGTGCCGGCGCGGCGGGAGCCACGGCCGCGTCGGGTTCGAAGCCGTTCGCGATGTGGACGACGCGCGCGGGCCGCGCGCCGGGGCGCGCTTCGAGCCATGCGGCGTGCGTGCGCGACGCCGTCACCGTCACGTCCGCCGATGCGAGCACAGCGCGCTCGAGCGACTGCTGCCGGGCGCGATGCCACCGGGTGGGGGGATCGCGGAAATAGAGCCCGATCCATGGATCGCGGAAGTCGGCCACCCACGGCAGACGGGTGCGCCGCTTCAGCTCGAGCCCGGCGAGGTGCACGCTGTCGGGCGGAGAGCTCGAGAACACGGCGTCGAAGCCGCCCTTTCGCACGCGCGACAGCGAGACCCCGCGCGCGCGCTTCGCCCATCCCGAGTACGAATCGGGCAGGAGCCACCAGTCGCTCATTCGGCGCAGTCCCGCGAACGTCCCGCTCGAGCGGCGGCCGGGGCGGGCGCGCGTCCAGCGCAACCACGCCGCGAGCGCGCTCCCGCCCGGAACGCGCACCACCTCGGTATCCGCCGGCACCCGCTGCATCAGGCTCTCGTCTCGCACCCAGTAATCCTCCGCCCCGGCGCACACCACGGTGCAATCCCACCCCCATGCCGGCAGGTGGCGCGTGAAGCCCAGCACGCGATGCACGCCGCCCCCCGCGAGTGGCGGATAGAAGTAACACAGGACCAGCAGGCGGCGCCTGATCATTCGCGGGCTCCGCGCGGCACGGCGCCCCCGCGGGGCCCCGCCGCGGCCCTCCGCATCGCATCGGGGCCGTGCGTGCCCGCGGCCAGCCGTTCGAACAGCGCCTCGATCGACGCCAGGTTCACGTTCCAGTCGCCCCGGGTCTCGATCACGCGCCGATTGCGCTCGCGGGCCGCCGCCATCCAGCTCGCGTCGTCGAGCGCGCCCAGCGCGGCGCGAGCGAGCGCCTCGGGATCGCCGGCGGGAAACAGCCGCGCGCCGTCGCCCTCGCCCACCCACTCGCGATTGCCGTCGATGTCGCTCACCACCGGCACCGCGCCACACGCCATCGCCTCGAGCAGCGAGACCGATGTCGAGTCCGAGAGCGAGGCGGAGAGATAGAGCTCAGCTCGCGCGAGGAGCGCGGCCAGCTCGACCGGCTCGAGCCGGCCGACGAACGTGTAACGACCCGCGGGCAGCCGGCGCGCCGCGAGCGCCTCGAGCCCGCGCCGCAGGCTGCCCTCCCCCGCGATCACGAGTCGTGCCTCCGGGCGCCGCTCGAGCACCGGCGCCGTCCCGGCGATGATGGTCTCGAGGTCGTAGATCGGCTCGTGCATGCGGGCGCTGACCAGCAATCCCGGCTCCCGCGCGGCGGCCGGGTGGAAGCGGCCGCGGTCCACGCCCCACGGCACGACGTGGAGCCGTTCGCGCGGCGCGCCCAGCGCGAGCGCGGCCGCGCCCAGGTTCGCGGCGTCCACCAGCACCGCGTCGGCGCGGCGCATCGCGAAGCGGGCGCGCGCGCGCTGGAGCGGATCGCGCCGGCCGGCCACCAGCAGATCCGAGCCCCACGCGCTGATCACCAGCGGGCGTCGTCCGGCGAGCGCGCCCAGCACCCCGTAGTTCGGCACGTAGTGCGCATCGACCACGTCGGGCTGGAACGACGCGAACGCGCGCCGCAGCGCCGGCGCCGCGAGCGGGTAGCGCGCGAAGCCCGGCAGCGGGAAGCGCGGCAGGCGCTGCGCGAGGAGCGCGGCGGGTCCCGGCTCGAGCGACCACAGGCGCACGTCGTGTCCGCGCGCGCGGAAGTGTTCCACCCACCGCCGCGTGTGGATGACCGATGCGTTCGCGAGCGTCGCGATCTTCACGCGAGCTCCCCGAGCGGCCGGCCGCGCCGGATCCGATTCTGAAGCGCGGCCACCCACCGTCCGGCGGCCGGAGCGTGCCGCGCGTCGAGCCAGCGCACCGGCACGCGCACGATGCGCGCCCCGAGCGAGGCCTTGAACGCCTCGACCGGCACGAGTCCCGCGCTCCCGCCCAGGTTCACGCGGGCACGACCGTGCGCGGCGGCCCATTCCACGATCGCGCCGAGCAGGAGCGTGAATGCCTGGCCCCCGCGCGCGTCCGGGTGGGTGCCGCTCCACCACAGCAGCAGCTCGCGAGGGTGATCGAGCGCGAGCGTCGCGGAGAGCAGGCCGCGTCCATCTCGGACCGTGAACAGGCGCGCCGCCGGCCCGAGCGCATCCGCGGCCCCGCCCGCGGGCGCGAGCAGCCGGCGCGAGAGCTCGAGCGGAAGCACGCGATGCCCGCGCCAGCCCCGCGACTGGCGCAGGTAAAGCGCGTAGGCCTCCACCAGCGCCGAGGGCTCCTCCGCGAAGGACATGCCGAGCGCGCGCGCATGGCGGATCGCCTGCCGGGTCTTGCGCTCCATCCGGTGCAGCGCCGCCTCGGGCCCATGGTCGAGATCGATGAGTGCGCTCGGATGCACGCGCGTCTCTCCGCACGGGATCTCGAGCGCGGGGCCGTGGCCCGGGGAAGGATCGGGCCGGTAGCAGACCCATTCTCCGCCCAGCGCCGCACGCTCGCGCTGCAGTGCCGCGATCCCCTCGGCCACGGCGAGATCCACCGCGGCCCGATCCTGCTCGGGGGCCAGCGGCGTTCCGGGGAGCAGGAACGGGAGCGCGTGGATCCAGTGAAACCCCGCGCGCCGCTCGATCATCACCGGGGCGCCACCGATCACGCGCCCGTCGGACTCGGCCGCGATGAAACGCGACTCCATGCCGGGCAGCGACGCCGCGAGCGCGGCCCACACCGCGGGGCGATGGGCGGGCGAGGCGCCGGGATCCGACGCGAGCAGCGCCGCCCAGACGTCAGGCGGACCCTCCTGTACGCGCGGGGTGAGGCGGATCACCGCATCTCAGCGCAGCAGCGCCACGCGGGACACCGAGGACTTGCCGCCCGATTCCACCCGGATGAAGTAGATGCCGGGACCCACCAGCTCGCCGCGCTCGGTGCGACCGTCCCACACCAGCCCGCGACTCGTGATCCCCGAGAATCGCCTGAGCCGTCGCCCCTGCACGTCGTAGATCGCCCCATCGAAGGTGGCGGCGTTGCCTTCGAGCCGGAGCGACACGCCGAGCGCGGAAAGGCTCGATGGGTTCGGATAGATCTTGAACTCGAGGCGCGGCACGGATGGCGCCGGCGGGGGACGGTAGCCGGGATCGAACCGATTGAGCCCGCCGGTGGTCCCGATCCACACCGCGCCGGTCGCGGGGTCGATGCGGATCGCACGGATCTCGTCGTCGGCGAGCGGCGAGTTCTTCACGTTGTAGTCCTGAGTCAGCCCGCCCGGATGAATGACCCGGATCCCGTTCACGGTGCCCACCCACACCGTTCCGTCCCGCGCCACGGCGAGCGGATTCGCCGCGAGCTGGCCGGGCGCCGCGGGGATCGGATACGACGCGATCTCCGCGGGCGGAGAGGTGACGGTCCGGAACGCGCGCACCTCGCTGGTGGCGAGCGCCCACAACGTGTCGCCGTGCGCGACGAGACCCTCGATGTCGAGCCGCTCGGTGCCCGTGACGGTCTGGAACTCCGGGACGCTGCCGCTGTTCGGCGGCCAGAGGAAGTAGTCGATCCCGGCGCCGGTGTATCCCACCCACACGCGCCCGGTGCGGTCGGTGGTGAGGCCGTGCACCTTGCCCATGCGCATCGCGGAGTTTTCGGGGCTGTAGTTGGCCGCGTAGACGCCGAGGGGATTGTAGTACTCGAGCCCGAGCGGCGCGCGCTCGGGATTGCCGAAATCGTCGGTGTCCATTCCGAACCATCTCCCGCCCAGCGAGTCCGCGGTCGAAGCCCAGGCTCGAGTGTGCAGGTCGTTGTTGGTGGGCGGCGTCGGGTAGAGGAAATGGGTCGCAGACGGCGGCGACACGTTGTCGTCCAGGACGTCGATGGTCTCTCCCCAGCATCCGAACCACTTCTTCCCCTGCCCGTCCACCAGCAACGCGAATGGGTAATTGGGCGCGAGCAGTGTGGTGTCGCACCCCACGGTGCAGCGCGGGCCGAACGGCCACACGCGCCACTCGCGTCCGTCGAAACGTCCGATGCCCTCCTCGAACGTGGTCACGTACACCCGTCCGCGATGGATGTTCACGTTGAGCACGTTGTTGCCGGGCGGCGTGGGCGGCGTGTGCAGCCGCCAGGGCCCCGGGGTCGCGGGTTGCTCGTAGAGGCCATCCTGATCGGCCGCGTAGAAAAGGTTCGTGACCGGGTCCACGGTGAACGCGAAGATGCGGCGCGGGTTCCTCGGGTCCGACGGGAACGCGAGGCTCGCGATCTGCCAGTCGCTGCCGGTCCACGCGTAGAGTCCGAGATCGGTCGCCAGCAGGATGCGGTGGTGATCCTCGTACACGCGGAGCGCCCCGCCGATGCTCGCGCCGTCGATGTCTGTGAACTTGGCCTGCCAGGGTCCGGGTGCGAAACGGCGCACGAAGGGCGTGCCCCCCAGCGTCACCGCGCACATCGTGACGCCGTCGGTCACGAGGCCGATGAACGGAAACGGGGGAATGTTGTTGGTCTCGAGCGTCCACGTGGTCAGCCGCGTCGAGAGGTGACTGCGATAGACGCCGAGCGTCGTCGACACCCAGAGCGTGTCGCCGAACGCGACGAACCCGGTGACGTAGTCGCTCGCGAACGGCGAAGGGTTGAATCCATCCGGCAGGGCGCCCGTGATGAACGATCCGTTCCACAGCGCGAGCCCGCGGGTCGTTCCGATGAACACGGTGTCGTTCAGGGCCGCGAGCGCCGTGACGCTGTCCGAGGGCAGGCCGTCGAACCGATTGACCAGGTCCCAGGTCTTGCCGTCGGCGGAGAGCCGGCTCACCCCCGCGCCGAGCGTGCCGACCCAGAGCCGGCCCGAGCGGTCCCGCACCATGCGCGACACGTGATTGCTCGCGAGCCCGCTGGGCTCGCGGGCGATGGTGACGAACGAAGAGTCCGACGGACGGAAACGGAGCAGCCCCGCCTCGCCGGTCGCGCACCAGACGGTGTCGCCTTCCGCGAGTAGATCGGAGTAGCTGTAGGTGCGGATGTAGGTATTCCACGCGCCGGTCGCAGAGGCATGCGCGGAACACAGCGCGGACCCGAGCGCGATCGCGCCGATCGCGAGACGATGTTTCATGACACTCACTCCACCCGGCCGAACAGGTCCAGCAGCCGCAGGCGCCACACCATCCATGCCGCCTCCCAGATGATGCGGCGGTTCATCTTCGATTCCCCGGCGCGGCGGTCCACGAACAGGATGGGGATCTCCTTGATTCTAAAGCCCCGCTTCCAACACTTGAAAGACATCTCGATCTGGAAGGCATAACCGTCCGACCGCACCCTTTCGAGTCGAATCCCCTCCAGCGCCCTGCGCCGAAAGCACTTGAAGCCTCCGGTCGCGTCGTTGACCGGCAGTCCGGTCACCACCCGGGTGTACAGATTGGCGGCATACGAGAGGATCAGGCGCTTGAGGGGCCAGTTCACGACCGTCACACCGTGCAAATAGCGCGATCCCAGCACGACGTCCGCCTCCTGCGCGTGCTTCAGGAAATCGCCGATGCTGTCCGGGTCGTGGGAAAAATCGGCGTCCATCTCGAAGATGTACTCGGCGCCCTGCGCGAGCGCGAATCGGAAACCATCGCGGTAGGCGGAGCCGAGCCCGAGCTTGCCCGGGCGCTCGAGCATGTGAATGCGCGGCTCGCGTTCCATCCAGCGCTTCACGGCCGCCGCGGTGCCGTCCGGAGAGTGGTCGTCCACGATCAGCACGTGCAGGTCGAGCGGCAGCGAGAGCAGGCGCGGCAGCAACTCGTCGATGTTCTCGATCTCGTTGTAGGTGGGAATGATGACGAGGGTCTGCATCACGCCGCCTTCGCCGCCACGGCGCCCGCGGGCGGTGGCTTGCGGTTCGCGAGCGTGCCGAAGCCGAGCAGGGCAACGACGACGGCCAGGCTTGCGAGCGAGAGCATGAGACCGCTGCGCACGGCCGGCGATTCGAAGCGGAACACGACGCGGTGCCGCCCCGCCGGGACCGCGACCGCGCGCAGCAGGTCGTCGGCCTTCAGCAGCTCGGCACGACGTCCGTCCACGGTCACGCCCCAGTCCGGGTACCAGAGATCCGCGAGGCGCAGCAGCGCCGGGCGCGGCATGGTCACCTCGACCGTCACGTCGTTGAGCCGGTACGACGCGATCGTCGCCTTGGCCCCGGACACGTCGCCCGGCGCGATTCCGGGTTCCCGCTCGAGGAACGTGAACGACCCCGGATCGTGGGCGCCGGAGGCGACCGAATCCAGGATGGCGCGCGCCGGGGAGACCACGCGCCAGGCGCCCACCACCGTCGCGCGCGGGAGCGCGACCAGATTCTCGTAGGCGTAGCCCGTGCCCTCGTGCGCCGGCTTCAGATAGGGCGGCAGCGGCTGGAGCGGCCGGCCGGACACGATGAAGCGCACGTTGAGCAGGCGCATCCACGCCAGATTGTCGACGAAGTTCGATTCGTAGAAATCCTGGAACAGCCGCGGCTTCGCGGCGTGCGCCCCTCCCACCGACGCGATGCCGAAACCCGCGAACCGGTTGCTCTGGAATTCCTGCAGCGGAAGGATGCGGAACGATCCCGGCGGTCCCGCCTGCTCGAGGAATTCGACCAGGTCGTCGCGGCCCGCGTCCATACGGTGCGGCACCACGTCTCCGATCACCGGCTGCATGACGCGAGCGCTAACCGGCCACAGTTCGGCCAGCATCAGCACCAGCAGGGCGAGCCCGGCCACCGAGACCGTGAGCTTGCCGCGGCGCGCGAGCCACGCCGCGAAGACGGCGAGCAACCCGAGCAGCGCGACCCGGACCAGGTCCGACACGAATCCCTGATACGCGAGGCCCGCGAGCTCCGGCGAGTAACCTCCGTGGTGGCCGAGCGCGAATCCGACGTACGCCCCGCGCCACGCGTCCTGGCCGAGCCCCCCTACCACCAGCGCGATTCCCAGCACGACGGCCGAGCCCAGCAGCAGCCGGTCGACCGACGCGGGCTTGCGCGCGTTGGACGGCTGTACATCGAGCACGGCGGACGCCCCCCACGCTGTGCCGAGCGCGGCCGCGAGCTGCACGAGCAGCACCACCATGACGGGCACGCGGAACTTGTTGAAGAGCGGCAGGTGATCGTAGAGGAGTCCATAGAGCGGGAAGTTCTTTCCGAACGAAACCAGCAGCGCGAACAGCCCGAGCGTGAGCGCGAAGACGCGCGCCGTGCCGCCCGCGAGGAACGCGGGGACCGCGAGGATCACCGCGATGGTGCCGAGGTAGATGTTGGGGTAGTCGGTGAACGGCATCGCGCCCCAGTAGGTCTGTCCGCCGAAGCCCGCCCAGCCCGGCACCAGCATCGATGGCAGCTCGAACGGGGCGAGCGACCATTGGGTCGCGTATTCCATTCCCACGCCGCCGCCCTCCGCGCTGCCGCGAATCGACCAGCGCGCGTAGTCGCGCAGCGGGAGGCTGTAGAACCCCGAGATGCCGAACGCGAGCGCGGCGGCGGCGCCCACCGCGATCACGCGGGCGGTGACGCGTGGCAGGTCGCCCGGGCGCCGCAGCGCGCCGAGCCACTCGACCCCGGCGTACAACGCGATCGCGATCCATGTGTAGAAGCAGATCTGCACGTGACCGCGCAGCAGCTGGAAGCCGCCCGCGAGCGCGAGCCACGCGACGTGTGCGAGGCCCCCGCGGCGCAGCCAACGCGTCGCCAGCCAGATCATGATCGGCAGATAGGCCGAGTCCACGAGCTGGCTGCCGTGCCCGTGCGAACCCACCGCCACCAGATTGGGCGCGAACACGAATCCCACCGCCCCGAGCAGCGCGCCCTCGGGGCGCGCCCCCCACTCGCGCGCGAGCAGGAAGAGCCCGAGCCCGCCGATGAAATAGTAGAGCAGCATCCACGACATGTCGGGAAGCGGAATCACCTTCTGCACCAGCGCGAGCGGCCAGTCGGGGGGATAGATCAGCGGGTTGTAAGCGCCGCTGGCGAACGAGGGCATGCCCAGGAACACGTAGGGATTCCACAGCGGGTAGACGTGGTCTTGATCGAGCGAGCGCTCCCCCATGCGGACGAAGCCCACCGGCGCGGTGGTGTCGGGCGAGACGAACGTCTTGCCCTCGAGCGCGACCTGATGGAAGAACACCACCACCAGCAGCGCGATGATCGCGGCGGCCCACCCCGTGGTCAGCGAGAACGACGGCCCGGACTTCCGCGGTTCGCGTCTCGGAGTCTTGCGATCGGCCACGGTCTCTCGCGGTCTCGAACCCGCGGGCCGGCTCACGACGCCCGATCGAGGCGGCGCTCGATCTCGTCGACCATGCGCGCGGCGAGCACGCCCCAGTCGTGGGGCCGCGCGAGCGCTCGCCGCGCCTCGCGTTCGGCGGGCGCCTCGAGCGCGCGGTGCACGGCGGCCGTCATCGTCGCGGCATCGGTGGCGAACTGCAGGTGCGGCGGCGACGGCTCGAGATCGAGCACCGGCGTGGTGACCACGGGCAATCCGGACGCCAGGTACTGGTACACCTTGTTGGGGTTGATTCCCTGCACGAACGGATCGCCCGCCCGGAACGGAATGACGCCAACGTCGAGCGCCTGCATCCAGGCGGGGATCTCGGCGTAGGGGCGCGGGCCGATCAGCGCGACGCCTTCGCGCGCCGCGAATTCCTTCAACGCCGCGCCGGTCGCCGGGGTCCCGGGCCCGATCAGCACGAGCGTTCCCCCCCGGCGTTCCCGCCTCAGGCCCTCGAGCATCTCGAAATCCAGGAAGTGCGAGAGCAGCCCCACGTAGCCGATCAGCGGACGGGGCAGACGCCGAAGCTCGGGCGGAGCCGGGCGCGGCGCCTCGAAGTGCGCGAACTCCACGCCGTTGCCGAGCGGAATCAGCGGCTTGGCGGTCTCCGCCGCGAGTTGGCGGCGGTAATACTCAGAGACCACGAACAGGGCATCCACCTCGCGCAAGGTGCGCCGCCAGTAGTCCTTCGCCCATTCCGGCACCCGGGCGAACTGAAAGGGACTGTCGTTGAAGTCATAGAATACCAGTTTGCGCGAGAGCCGCGAAAGCGCGCCCGGGCAGTAGATGTTCGAGACCAGCACCGCCGGGTTCCGCTCGACGCCCAGCGCTCGCAGCCGCGCGCGCAGCGCTCGCTCGGCGAACCATTCCACCAGCGCGCGGCCCGGCCGCGCGTCGATCGCGCGGTTGTAGAGCGCGCTCGTGGTGCCCGGCTTGAGGAAGGGCACCGTGAAATAGGTGACGTTGCCTTCGCGCCGCGGCGACCAGGGATCGTCCGCGCCGAATGCGGGGGGCTGCGCGAAGAACACGCGCCAGCGCTCGGGAAATCGCGAGAGCAGAAACTGCTTCCGCGTCCGGAAGTATCCCCATCGCACCTCGGAGAGGACGACGAGATCCACTAGGCGGGCCGGCCGGCGAGCGCAGCTTCGCGCGCTCGGCGCTCCACGACTTCGGCATACTGGAGATGGCGGCCCGCGTGGAGCGCGGGTTCCGAACCGCGCTCGTTGACCCGGGGATCCGAGACCAGGTAGCGGCGCGTCCATGACTCGAGCGCGAGCCAGCGCCAGACCTGAAGCCCGATCGCGCGACGGCCGGACAGGTAGCCGTCGAGCTCCGCCCCGAGCGCGGCGGGATCGAGCCACTCGTGCAGCGGGCCGGGGGATCCAAGCCGGCGTCGCGCCTCGGCGGCGAAGCGTCCGCGCAACCACAGGTCGGTGGGCGTCTCGAAACCCATCTTGTCCTTGCGATCCAGCACCGGAGCCGGCACGCGATCCGCGAGCGCGCGGCGCATGATGGCCTTGGTCGTGATCCCATCGAGCCGCTGGTCGTCTGGCAACGAGAACGCGAACTCGACCAGCCGGTAGTCCAGGAACGGGAGTCGGGTCTCGATCGAGAACGCCATGCTGTTGCGGTCTTCGTAGCGGAGCAGCGAGGGCAGCAGACGCTGCAGCGTGTCGAACGCGAGCTGCCGCTGGAGCCCGCTTTCCCACCCGCGGGGCGGGCGCGGCAGTCCGCGCGGCGGGAGGGCGCGCATGGCCTCACCCAGCACGCGGTCCTTCCCCTGTCCGAAGCGGCGACGCAGCGGGGCGATCAGGGCGGACGGAAGCCACGGCTCGAACGTGAGTGCGAGCGCGGTCGAGGCTCCGAGCCGGTTCGATACGCCGCCCCACAGCGCGGCGAAGCCCCCGAAGTTCCCGGCGGAGAGCAGATCTCGGAGCCGGATCGGCAGGTAACGGAAGTAGCCGGCGAGCGTCTCGTCGCCGCCCTGTCCGTCGAGCAGCACCTTGAGCCCCGCGCCGTGCGCCAGCTCCATCACCTTCCACTGCGAATAGAGCCCGGGGCCCGCGGTCGGCTCGCCCTGCAGGTCGTGCAGGCGGTCGAACGCGCTCCAGAAATCCGCGCCGTCCGGCACGACCACGTGCGGGATCGCTCCGCTCGCGTCCACCGTGAGCCGCGCGAACGCCCGCTCGTCGAACGTCGGGCCCTCGTCGTAGGCGCAGCTGAACGCGTGCAGCGGGCGCGCCGCGATGCGCGACGCCGTCGTCACGACCGCCGATGAATCGAGGCCCCCCGAGAGGCACGACCCCACCTCGACGTCGGCCCGCAGGCGCACGCGCACCGCGTCGGTGAAGAGTCGCTCGAACGTTGCGGTCCATTCCCGCGGGTCTCCGGTCGCGCGCGCGCCGGGATCGAGCGACCACCAGCGCCGCAGCGCGAGCCCGCGCTCGGACAACGTGAGGGAGTGCGCGGCGGGCAGGGCCAGCAGCCCTTCGAAGAACGTGTGGGCCTCGTGATCCACCCAGTCGAGCGCGATCAGGTCGCGCACCGCTTCGAGCCGCGCCGCGATGCGGCGAGGCTGGGTGAGCACCAGCGCGCGCGGCTCGGACGCGAACGCGAACCGCGCGCCGTCCCATTGATAATAGAACGGCTTCACGCCGAAGCGGTCGCGGGCGCAGAACAGCTCGTGGCGCTCTCCGTCCCACAGCGCGAACGCGAACATTCCGTTGAAACGCTGGAGGCAATCGGGTCCGAAACGGCGATACGCCGCGAGGATGACCTCGGTGTCGCTGGCGCTCGTGAAGCGCTCGCCCAGCCCCTCGAGTTCGGCGCGCAGCTCGACGTAGTTGTAGATCTCGCCGTTGTACGTGATCCAGAGCCGCCCGGCGCCGTCGCACATCGGCTGATGGCCGCCCGGGCTCAGATCCACGATCGAGAGCCGCCGGTGCAGCAGGCCGATGCCCAGGCGCGCGTCGCGCCGTGCCCCCGCGGTGCGGCCCGGTGCGTAGGGATGCGCGCTCGCATACACGTCGGCCGGCGTGTCCGGGCCGCCCAGCGTCACGCTCTGTCCGGCGCCGGGATCGATGAGCACGATGCCCTCGTCGTCCGGCCCGCGATGCCGCAACAGCCGCGACATCTGCGAGAGACGTCCGAGGTCGGCTCGTCCGCGCGTCTCGTACAGTCCCGCGATTCCGCACATCCCCAGCGCCTCCTCTTCAGGCCGCCGCGCTCATGCGCGCGACGTGTCTCCCGGGCGCTCGGCCGCCACCGAGCCACGCACCGTCCACATCCCGAGCCGGGCGCAGGCCGCCACGAACACCAGCGCGGCGCCCAGCTTGACCGCTACTCCCGCGGCGCCCGGCGGCGCGAATCGCTGCGCGCCCAGCGCGAGCGCGAGCGCGAGCGAGAAGACCGCCAGCAGACGCCCGCCTCGATACGGCAGCGGATGAACGCGCTGCGCGATCCCATACGTGATCACCGACGAGGCAACGTACCCGAGCAGGGTCGCGACCGCAGCCCCCGAAGGACCGAAGCGCGGGGTGAGGAGGGCGTTTCCAGAGATGGCCACCAGCGCGGCGCCGCCGGCGCACCAGTTCAGGAGCGGCGTTCGCAGCGCGAGGCCGATGCCGATCGAGGCCACAGTGTATGCGCCCAGCGCGACCGCCGCAAAGGCGAGCCACGCCGCCGGCCACGCGGCGCCCGCGTAGCTCGCCGGCACCAGCACCCCGAGGATCGCCGGCGCGAACTCCGCGACCAGCAGCGCGCCCAGGCACGCGGCGACGACGTAGGCCGCGAACACGCGCGCGAACAATCGCGGCGCATCCGGCGTCTGCGCTCGCGCGAACGCGAACGGGCCGTAGGCGAGCTGGAACGCGGAGACGCCGATGGCGACGACCGCGAAGAACTTGATGGCCACCGCGTACACCGCGACCGCCTCGAGCGAGCACCAGCGCTGCAGCGCGAAGCGGTCGGCCGAAGCGATCAGGCCGTACGCGAACATGGCGGGCACCGCCGGAGCGCCGTATGCCAGCATGCGCCTCAGCGCGGCGGAGCTGAAGCGCGGGCGCACGGTGTGCCGCACCAGCACCATCGACATCGCCGCGCTCGCGGCGTCGCCGAGCAACCGTCCGTAGAGCACGCCCACCACGCCGAGATGCATGCGCCACACGAACCAGAGCGAGCACGCGCCCACCAGGATCGTCTGGGTGATGTTGAGCGCGACGAATTTTCCGGGCTGAAATGTCACCCGCAGGACGTCGTTGCCGAACAGGACGAGGAGCGTGAAGGGGATCGTCACCGCCCCGATCCGCACGTACTTCGCGTACACCGCGTTGCCCACCAGCAACGCCGCGAGCGGCGCCGCCAGCAGCCACAGCAGCCCCGCGACCACGGTGCCGGTCGCGAGCCGGAAGACGAGCGAGGAGGAGGCCATTCGGATGCGGGCCTCGCGATCGGGCTCCTGGTAGAAGAATCGCGCGAGCGCGCCGTCCATGCCGCACACCATGACCAGGATCGCGGTCTGCGAGTACGCCATCATCAGGTCGCCAACGGCGAACGCCTGGGGATCCAGCAGACGCGTGAGCAGCGGCACCAGCAGCAGCTGCACGGCACGGCCGCTCGCCTGACCCACGCCGTAGATCAGCGACTCGCCGGTGAGCTTCTTCAATGCTTCGCGCATGGGCACTCCCGGAGGCTCGCGGGCCGCGTGGCGTGCGCCCCGGCGCATCGCGTCGCGCCGGTCACCGCGGCCTCCCGAACGGGTTCACGGCCCCGCACCACGGGCAGCTCCAGCGCGCCGGCCACGGGCGCGGCGGATCGAGCACGCTGTGCTCGCCGCAGGCGCGGCACACGTGCGTCACGCGGCGCTCCGCCGGGACGCGGCGCGCGCCGGCCCTCCCACTCTTCACGAACGCGAGCACGAAGTTGGCGTCGCGAGCCAGATCGATCCCCGTCACGCGGTGGAGCAAAGCGAGCGTGTCGGTGAACGGTCCCTGCAGGGACCTGGTGCGCGCGTCGTTCATCCACGAGAACCCGGCGGGCACGCGCGCCAGCGCGACCGGCTCGAATCCGCGCGCGGCGAACAGCGAGACCAGCATCTCGAAGTCGAAGCGCTGCTGGTGCTCGATCCGCTTGCGGAGCTTCAGCAGCGCGAACTTCGCGAAGTATCCCGCGAAACGGTAGAGCCGGTCGTCGAAGGCCGCGGCCCGCGGGACCGAGAGGTAGAGCGAGCCCCCGGCGCGCGTCACGCGGGCCAACTCGTCGCAGCACGCGCCGAGGGCGGTGACGTGCTCGAGCACGTAGTGACACACCGTGAGATCGAAGCTCCCATCGCGTAGCGGCAGCCGCGCGAGGTCGCCGCGGAACACCGTGACCCGCGGGCCGCGCGCGGGCGGGCCGGGAGGAAACTTCACGTCGAAGCCGGTGATCGCGAGATCCGGCCGCCGCGGGTAGTCCCACGAGCCCGGCCCGCAGCCGGCGTCCAGCACGCGCGCGCCGGCCGCCGCCGCGTCCACCATCTCGTAGAGGAAGAGCGGAGGATCGCCCGGCCCGCGCGCCGGCTTGCGCACCCACTCGGGCGCGCTCACGGCGCCACCGCCGCGGGGGGCCGCCCGCGCGCCGCGTCCCACAACGCGCGCGGCACCGCGACCGCGGCCGCGCCCCGGCCCCGGACCAGCAGCCACGCCGCGAGCGCGAGCTGCTGCGCGAGAAACGCCGGCATCCACGTGACCCTCGCGACCCCGCGCGCGTGGCGTGCGTAAAGCGTGAGGTTCGCGCGCGAGCGCTGATAGATCTTCCACGGGCTCGCGTCGCCGGCGGTCGCGCTCACCCTGTGCCAGAGCCGCGCGGTGGGCACGAACAGCAGGCGCAGCCCCGCGCGACGCGCGCGCAGGCTCCAGTCCGCGTCCTCCGCGTAGATGAAGTAGCGCTCGTCGAGCAGGCCCACGCGCTCCCACGCCTCGCGCCGCGCGAGCAGGCAGCAGCCGGTGAGATAGCCGGTCGACTCGATCGATCGGTACTGGCCGCGATCGAGATCGCGCAGCCCGCGATGCGCGGTGTGTCCCCACCCGACGACGCAGCGCCCGCCCGCGTACCAGATGCGCTGGCTCGGGGCGCCGTAGTAGATGAGCGGGCCCAGGGCGCCGGCCTCGGGATGCTGGTCGAGCGCGAGCAGCATGCGCTCGACCAGCGCGGGGTCGGCCTCGGTGTCGTTGTTGAGCAGCATGACCGCGTCCGCGCCCTCTTCGAGCGCGCGCCGCACCCCCGCGTTGTTCCCGCCCGCAAATCTCAAATTGTCGGGGAGCGCGAGCAGCGCGATCCGCGGAAACTCCGCGCCGAGCGCCGCGACCGAGCCGTCGGTCGAGCCGTTGTCGACGACCAGCACCGACGCGCTCCAGCCCCCGGGCTCGCGGCATCGCGCGAGGCTGTTGAGCAGCGCGCGCGTATCCTCGAGCCCGTTCCAGTTGAGGACCACGATGACGAGGCGCTTCATCCCGCGCGGGCCTCGGCCGCGAGCGCCCGGCGCAGCACGATCAGCGCGGCCCCCGCGAGCGCGAGCAGCACTCCGATCGCGCCGAGAATCGCGCCGCGCGCGATGCCGGCGTAGCCCATGTAGGCCCACCAGAAATCGAGGGCGTGAAGCAGCTGCCGCTGGTCGGCCGCGCTCACGCCCAGCCGCGGGTCGACCTCGCCCCCGCCCGAGAGCCGCGGCGCGGCGCCCCGCAGATGCTCCCCCGCGTTGCGGGCGAGCATGCCCCAGTGCGCGGCGATCGGGCTGAACGCCGGATTGAAATGGCTGTCGCTCATCGAGCGTGGATCTTCGAGTGGAACGCGGTACGGGTAATCGCCCGCCTCGCGCATCTGCGCTCCAAAATAAATCGACACGCCGCCGATCTGCACGATCAGCCCGGCCAGCGCGAGCGCCCACGCGAGCCGGCGCCGATTGCGCGAGGCGCCATGGAGCGCGAACGCGACGGCGAGGAACGCAAGCGGGAGGAGCGGCACGAGATAGCGCGGCCCCCACGAGCCGTCGCCGGCCCAGTGCTGAAACTTCGCGTAGAGCGCCAGGCACGCGACGCATGCCAGGAGGATCCCCCACCCCGCGTACCACGCTGCGCGGCGCCGCAGCGGCGCGTCGGCGCGGTGCGCTCCCCCGCGGCTCATGGCCGACCAGCCACGGGGTACGAGCCACAGCACCGGCGCAAACCACATCACGCCCTTGCCGGACGAGAGCAGCAATCCGTAGAGACCGACGAGCAGGGGCGTCGTGTACGCGGCCGGGGTCGCCTGTGCACCGTAGCCGGTCGCGAGCACGGCGCCCGATCGCTTCAGGTCGTAGAACGCATGTCCGGCAAGCGCGATGGCGATCCCGATCGCCGGCCAGACCCACAGACGAGGACGCGACCCCAGGATCGTCGCGCACAGAACGAGCGCCGGCGCCAGCATGCTGAGCTTGACCGAGATCGCGAGGCACGCACCGATCCCGGCGTAACGCGCGTCGCGAGTCTCATTCGCCCGGGCTCGGGCCGCATCGACGCAAACCAGCAGGAGTCCCAGCGCCTCGAGCGGCTCCGCCATGAAGCTCTTCGAGTACACCCAGAGCGGCGTCGTGAAGGCCAGCATCGCGGCTGCGCCAAGCGCGGGGCGCGCTCCGATGCCCAGCCGGCGAGCGCCGAGATAGAACAGTCCGATGAGCAGGGCTGCGACCGCTGCGTTGAAGAATGAGACGACGAATCGGGCGGCGAGCTCGCGGCCGGCGGCGGGAAGTCCGCTCGCCCGGGCCGCGCCCTCCGCGAGGGCGACGATGGGGAGCGCGATCACCGCCTGCCCGGCGGCATTCTTCGTGTAGAAACGCCCGCCTACGCCCTTGAGGGTCGAACTCTCGGGAACATCGATGTGCCCGTGCAGCATCGCGCGCGAGAGGTCGAACATCGCGATCTCGTCGCTGCCCACGATGCGTCCGCCGCCGGTGAGCGCGTAGATCCAGAACACGGCGAGGCCGATCGCGAGCGCCGTCGCGCGCGGGCTTCCCACCGGCCCCTTCATCGCCATCCCCGCTCCGGCGCGAGCGCGTCCACCAGCTCGAGCGTCCGGGTGGCGAGCGCGTCCCACGAGTGCGCGTGGCGCAACCGGTCGACGCCCTCTCGCAGCGCCGGCCCCATGCCGCGCTCGAAGAAGCGCACGACGGCGTCCGCGATCGCCGCCGGGTTCTCCGGCGGCACCACCAGGCCGGTCTCCCCGGGGATCACGGTTTCGGCGAGCCCGCCCACGTCGGTGGTGATCACCGGAACGCCGAGCGCATAGGCGACGTGCGTGACGCCGCTCTGCGTGGCGGACCGATAGGGCAGCACCGCGACGTCCGCCGCCTTGAACACCGCCTCGACCTCCGCGTCGGGCAGGTAGCGATCGAGCAGCCGCACGCCGGGCTCACCGCCCGCGGCCTGAGCGAGCGCGCGATAGGGCGCAGCGTCCTCGTAGAACTCGCCGGCGACCAGCAGCGTCACCGGACGCCGCGCGCGCACCGCCGGCCACGCGGCGAGCAGCGTGTCGAGTCCCTTGTAATGCCGGACGTAGCCGAAGAACAGCGCGACCTCGGCGTCGGGCGCGAGCCCCAGCATCGCGCGCGCGCTCGCGCGCGTCCACCGCCCGCGGTCGAACTGCGCGTACAGCGGATGCAGCACGCGGCGGCGCGCCGCGCCGGGCTTCAACCGGTCGAGGTCGCGCTCCACGCTCTCGCTCATCACCAGGTATCCGTCGGAATTCCGAAGCATCCAGGCCGTGAGCTCCCGGTCGAGCGGACGTCTCTCATGCGGAACCAGATTGTCGCACACCAGCACCACGCGCGTGCCGCGGCGCCGCAGCGGACCGACCGCCGATGCGAACGCCGGTCCGAAGAAGGGGAGCCACCACTTGAGGATCACCGCGCCGGGCGCGAACCGTTCGAGCTGCGCGGCGGCGCGGCGCCATGAGAGGGGATCGATCGAATCGAGCAGCGCCACCACCGGGAATCGCGGCCGCTCGGCGGACGGGTCGAGCTGGCTCTGCCCCGGAAACAGGAAGCCGGGATACTGCCGGGTGAAGGTCACGCCCCGCACCTCCGCGACCGGCATCAGCGCCTCGCCCAGCAGCGCGAGGTACTGCGCGAGCCCGCCACGCCAGGGTGCCACGGGACCGAGCAGCGCGATGCGCATGGTCAGCGCGCGCGAGGCGACGACCAGGTCTGGAGCCCGCGGGCCTCGAACTGAAACGGAACCACCTGCCCGCCGTGCGTCTCGAGCGCGGCCGCCACGCGATGCTTGCGGTCGAAGCGCGTGAGCAGGAGAAAATATCCGCCGCCCCCGGCGCCCGGCATCTTGCCGCCGATTGCCCCCTCACGGCGCGCGAGCCGATAGAGCCGGTCGACGCGGGTGTTCGAGATGCTTTCGTCGAGACGCTTCTTGTTCTCCCACGCCTCGTGCAGCAGCTCCCCGATCGCGTCCACCTCGCCGAGCAGCAGCGCCTTCTTCATCTCGAGCGTCTCGCGCTTGAGCCGCTCGAGCGCCTCGAGCACCTGGGGCTTGCCCTGGCGGTAGGAAGCGGTCTGGCGTTCGATGATGCGCGCCGACTGCCGCGTCTGCCCCATGTAGCAGAGCAGCAGGCGGTACTCGAGCTCGTGCAGCACCGCGCGCGGGATGCGCAGCGGGTTCACGATGGTCGAGTCGCGGTGAAACTCGATGAAGTTGAAGCCGCCGAAGGCGGCCGCGTACTGGTCCTGCCGCCCGCCGGCGAGGCCGAGATCGACGCGCTCGATGCGGTACGCCAGCTCCGCGGCCTCGTAGCCCGAGAGCGGACGCTTCAGCCATTCGCTCAGGACGCCGATCAGCGCGACCACCAGCGTGCTCGAGGAGCCGAGCCCGGAGCCCGGCGGCGCGTCGCTGTGCACCCACACGTCGGCGCCGCGGCGCACCTTGAACGCACGCACCACCGCCTTGATGAGATCGAGGCTGCCGTCGAGCTTGAGCCGCCGTGGATGGTCGTATTTCGCGACCACGTCGTAGTCGAGGCTCGCGAGCGTGAGACGCGAGTCGCGGCGCGGGCGCAGCGAGGCGTGGGCGTACTGGTTGATGGTCGCCGAGAGCACCATCCCCCCGTGCTCCTCGGGATACGGCGAGACGTCGGTGCCTCCACCGCAGAACGAGAGCCGGAGCGGGGCGCGCGCGCGAAAATAGTGCGGGGCCCTCATGAGGCGAAGTGCCGCTCGGCCCGCTCCCACTCATCGGGCGTGCCGATGTCGAAGAACGTGCCAGCGCTCCGGAAGCCGCGCAGTCGGCCCGCTGCGGCGAGCTCCGGCAGCACGTCGCGCTCGAGCGACGAGACGCCGGCCGGCAGGTGCCGCCACAGCGCGGCCGCGAACGCGTAGAGCCCGCCGTTCACCCAGGCCGCGCCGCTCGACGCCGCGTCCTTCTCGACGAACCGAACGATCACGCCATCGGCGTCGCACTCGACGCGGCCGCGCGCACGCGCGTCGGCCACCTCGAACAGCGCGACCGCGCCCAGCGCGCCGTGCTCCCAGCGCTCGCGCTCGAGCGCGAGCGGATCGCAATCGGGGAGCGTGTCGCCGTTCACCACCAGCGCCGGGCCGTTCACGTGGCTCCCCGCGAGCCGCAGCGCGCCGCCGGTTCCGAGCGGCTCGGCCTCGACCGACCACGCGATGTGCACGCCATGCGCGCGGCCATCGCCGAGCGCGCCCAGCAGCTGGTCGGCGCCGTAGCCCGCGCACACCACGACTTCCCGGACCCCGCGCGCGCCGAGCCACTCGAGCTGACGCGCGAGAAATGGCCGGCCGCCGATCGGGGCGAGCGGCTTCGGCAGGTCGCCGAACCGCGACTTGAGACGCGTGCCCATGCCGCCCGCGAGCACGAAGGCCTTCATGCCTCCTCGCCCAGATTGTAGCGGCGGCGCACCGGATAGCTCGCGTGCGCGCCCAGGTGGGCGATCATCTCGCCGAGCAGGCCCATCAGGATGAACTGAATCCCGAGCAGCACCAGTCCCGTGCCGAACAGCATGAGCGGGCGGACGCGCATCGGCTCGCCCCCCAGCCACAGCGCGACGAACCACGCGCCGATCCCGAAGCCCGCGAGCAGGAACAGCAGGCCGATGCGCCCGAACACATGCAGCGGCTTGAGGGCCGAGGTCGAGATGAACGCGGCGCTCATGAGATCGAGGAAGCCGTTCACGAAGCGCGCGGGACCGAACTTGCTCTTCCCGAAGCGGCGCGGGCGATGGCGCACGGCGACCTCGGCGACCCGGAATCCCGCCCAGTGCGCGAGCGCCGGCATGAAGCGGTGGAACTCGCCGTAGACTTCGATCGCGAGCGTCACCTCTCGCCGGTAGAGCTTGAACCCGCAGTTGAAGTCGTGCAGGCGCACGCCGGCGACCCACGACGTCACCGCGTTGAAGAGGCGCGAGGGCACGGTCTTCGAGATCGGGTCCTGGCGGTTCAGCTTCCAGCCCGAGACCAGATCGTGGCCCGATTCGAGCGCTTCGATCAGGCGCGGCAGCTCGGCGGGATCGTCCTGCAGGTCGGCATCCATGGTGACGATCCATTCGCCGCGCGCGAGCTTGAAGCCGGTCGCGAGCGCAGCGGACTTTCCGAAATTGCGCCGCAGCGAGACGCCGCGCACCCGGGGGTCGGCGGCGGCGATCGCGGCGATCGCCGCGTCGGTCCCGTCGCGCGAGCCGTCGTCCACCCAGAGCGCTTCCCAGGGACGGCCCAGCGCATCGAGTGCGGCCGCGAGCTCGGCCTGCAGCACGGGCACGCTCTCGGCCTCGTTGTACGCCGGCACCAGCACCGTGATGAACGGCGTCTCGCTCAAGCGACGCTCCTCGCGTAGAGCTGCCTGGCCCACTCCGCCTCCGCGGCCAGCCCGCGGTCGATCGGCACCGCCGGCACGAAGCCGAGCTCCTGCGAGATGCGCGACGCATCGGCGCGCGTGCGCAGGGGATCGCCGGGCGGACGCGGCTCGAATCGCAGACGCGCCGCGCGTCCGAGCGCGCGCTCGAGCATCGTGATCGCCTCCAGCACATCGACCTGCGACCCGCCCCCCACATTGTACACACCCTGCGGGCTCGCGCGCCGCCAGGCACGGAGATTGGCCTCGATCGCGTCGTCGATGAACGTGAAATCCCGCGACTGCCGGCCGTCGCCGTACACGACGATCTCCTCGCCCTGCAGCAGGGCGCGGCAGAAACGATGAAACGCCATGTCGGGGCGCTGGCGCGGGCCGTACACCGTGAAGTAGCGCAACGCCGTCACCGGGAGCCCGAAGTTGCGCCCGTAGAGCAGCGCGAGGTGTTCGCCAGCCAGCTTGGTCACGCCGTACGGCGAGAACGGGCGCGGCAGCAGCAGCTCGTCGGTGGGAAAGCGCTCCGCGTCGCCGTAGACCGAAGACGAAGATGCGTACACGAATCGCTCGAGCGGCGCCTGCCGGTAGCGCTCGAGCAGCCGCTGCGTCGCGAGCACGTTGTGATGGACGTAGGCCGCGAACTCCCGGCCCCAGGATGCCCGCACCCCCGGCTGCGCCGCCTGGTGGAATACGACGCCCACCTCGGGAAGCGTCGCGAGGTCGGCGGCGCCCAGGTCGAGCTCGAGCAGCGCGAAGCGCGGATCGGCGCGCGCGGCCTCGAGATTGCGGCGCTTGAGCGCGGGATCGTAGTAGTCGGTGAAGCAGTCCACTCCGGTCACGCGCGCCCCCTCGCGCAGCAGCCGCTCGACCAGGTGCGAGCCGATGAAGCCGGCGGCCCCGGTCACCAGCGCGTGCGTTTCGGCCATGGAGGGGCGCCCGATCAGGGCAGGCCCGGGATCCGGGTCGGAGGCGGAGGCGGCGCGTTGCGGCGCGGCACGGCGCCGGCTCCCTGGCGCTGGCCCTCCAGCAGCGCGCGCGCCTGCGCGTCGTCGGGATGCAGCGAGAGCCAGCGCTCGAGGTAGGTCAGGGCGCGCTCGCGCTGGCCCCGTTCCCACAGCATCGAGTACGCCGCGTAATACGCCATGTTGTAGTTGGGCTCATCCTGGATCGCGGCGTCGAACTCGCGGATGCCGCCCTCGAGGTCGCCCCGGTAGATCCGGGTGACGCCGTAGTAGTAGCGCGCCTCGGGATTTTCCGGGTGGAGCCGCGCGAGTCGCGCGAACAACTCGATCGCCTTCGCGGTATCCCCGTGGTCGAGGTAGAAGCCGCCGAGCGGGATCTGGGCCTCGATGAAGTCCGGGAACATGCGGCTCACGCGCTCCATCTCGGCGATCGCGCGCCCCAGATCGTCGTGGTGCCGGTAGTAGAACGCGAGCTGCAGGTGCGCCGCCATGTAGTTGCGCGTGAGCGTCGAGGCGTTCTCGTCCTTGTACACGGTCGAGTCCCACGAACCGTCCTTGAGGAACAGCCCGCGATATTTGAAATCGTCGTAGAGCGACTTGCGCGTGCGCTCCGCGTCGAACACCCCCTGCAGGCTGTCGGTGTTCACGCGGTAGACCAGGCCCTCGAGCGTGAAGTAGGGCGTGAGCCCCATCTGATCGGGCACCGTCACGGCGAAGTAGGGCTGCTTGATCCAGCCCGCGCCATCGGGCCGGTGGCTCTGCTGGACGATGTGCTGCACCATGAACTGGTTGGTGTAGAGGATCCGTCCGCTGGTGTCCTGCACGGCGCCGCGGCCGAGCATGTCGACGGTGCGATCGTCGACCGACATCGGCACCCGCGGCGTCTCGTCGCGCAGCTGCCGGATGTACCAGTCGGTGTTCAGCAGGCTCAGGTTCACGACCCGCACGTCCTTGCGCCAGTGCTCGACCTCCTGCATGTACCAGAGCGGGAACGTATCGTTGTCTCCGTTGGTGAAGACGTACGAATTGGGGGCCAGCGGCGCCAGCATGTTGTACGCGTAGTCGTGCGCGACGTAGTTCCCGCTGCGGTCGTGCATGAACCAGAGGTTCTTGCAGAGCAGCGCAGGCAGCAGCATGAGCACCGCGGCGGTGGATCCGGTCGCGACTCCCCGCATGCGGCCCGGCGCGAACGACTCGCGCACCCAGCCGGCCAGCCATACTCCACCCATGCCGATCCACAGCGCATACCAGTGGTAGCCGGTCGTGAAGAAGTAGTCGCGGTCGCGGACCTCGTGATCGGTGAAGTTGAGAAACACGATCATGCCGGCGGTCGCGAACGCGAACAGCACGCCGCACGTTAGGAAAGATGTTCGGTTGCGCCGCGCGTGCCACACCGCCCCCGCGACGCCCAGCAGCAGCGGCAGCAGCGAGGCGACCCAGGGGCGCCCCGCCGGCATCAGCGGCCACTGACGCTGGAAATAGCGCCAGAATTCCTTGTCGAGCTGGGCCGACAGCGGCCCGCGCCGCACGAACATGCTGGACGAGCCGTACTGCTTGCGCTCGAGCAGATCGCGCATCCGTTCCCAGTTCGACGGATTGCCCTCGTTGATCGCCGGGTGCTGCGCGGCCCGGATCGGCAGGTAGAGGTGCGTCGAGTAGCCGACCGTCATGAGGAAGAGCGCGAGCAGGAGGATGCGGCCCTCGCGCGCCTTGCGCGCGAGCGCGATCATCGGAGCCAGCACCGAGGCCGCCGCGATCAGCGCGCTGCCGGGCGTGAAGTCCACGTCGCTGAACGCCACGTAGGTGGCGTACAGCGAGCCGGCCGCGGAGGTGAGCGCGAGCCAGCCCGGGATCTTCTTCTTGCTCGCGAAGTAGACGGTGAGCGCGGCCGCGCCAACGATCACGCCTCCCACCATCCGCTCGAGGCCCCAGGTGACGAGCAGCACCGCGAGGAAGGGCATCGCGAACAGCCCGGCCACCTTGCGATCCACCAGCATCGCGAGCACCAGCAGCGGCAGTCCCATCATCCCGACGCCGAGATGGAGCCCGACGCACAGCCACATGACGTAGATCGCGACCAGCAGCGGTCCGACCGTCGGGCGGCGTTCGTGCGCCTCCCACCACCTCAGGCCGAGCCAGAACACCAGGATCTGCGCGAGGCTCATCATCGAGTAGACCTCGGCCTCGATCGAGTTCTCCCAGAAGTTGTCGGAGAACGCGAGCATGAACGCGCCGAGCGCCGCACCGCCGTAAGCGAGCCAGTCCTGCGAGCGGGTGCGCTCCGGCGGCATCGACACGCGGATCAGCTTGAGCCCGGTGAGGAAGGTGATCATCACCGCCAGCGCCGAGGAGATCGCGGAGAGGCCGTTCACGCGGTGCGCGACGTCGGACCACGGAATGAGCGAGGCGACCCGGCCGAGCAGCACGTAGAACGGCGTGCCGGGCGGGTGCGGAATGCCGAGGATGTACGAGACGGCGATGAACTCGCCGGAATCCCAGAACGGAACGGTCGGGGTGAGCGTGATCATGAAGATGGCGGCGGACACCAGAAACACGATCAGCGCGAGACCCGCTGTCGCGCGCCCGTTCCAATTCATCAGGACGATCCCTCCGTGTGCCGCGCTTCCGCCCGCCGGCGGGGAATCCGCACGAGGAACACGAGTCCCCCGAGCAGACTCACCGCGACGGCGATCAGATAGGTCGTGAACTGGAGCGAGAAGGCGTGGGCCCGGCTCACGCCGACCAGACCGAACAACACCACGCCGGCACCCTCCCGCACGCCGATGCCATTCAACGAGATGGGCAGCGAGACTATCACCGCGAGCAGCGGCACGAAAAGGAAGAAGTAAGGAAGCGGCACCGAGAGCCCCAGCGCGCGCGCGACCAGAACGTGCACGAAGATGCGTGAGACCTGCACGACGAGCGCGACGGCGATCAGCTGGAGAAACAGCCGGCGCTGGCCACGGAAGCGCGCCAGACGCATCGCCAGCTCGTCGAGGTGCGGCTTGAGCCCGCCCATCCCGACCCGCGCGAGCACGCGCTCCGCGAGCGGGAGCAGCGCCGGGTGGAACAGCGCCCACAGCAGCCCGACGCTCAGCGCGAAGAATCCCACCACCGCGAGGTAGACGAGGGTCAGATGGAAGTGGTCGATCGCCGGCAGCGTGGTGACCAGCGCGAGCCCGGCGAGCGCGACGGTTCCGATCAGACGGTCGAGTATCACGGTCGAGACCGCGGCGGCTCGGGTGGGGCCGTAGCGCGAGGCGTCGGCGACGCGGGCGATGTCGCCGCCGATGTTCGCGGGGAGGAAATTGTTGAAGAACAGCCCGACGTGGTAGTAGGCGCACACCTTCCAGAACGGGATCCGGATCTCGACCGCCGCGAGCAGGCGCTCCCACTGGTAGCTGCCGATCAGATTGCTGGCGAGCAACAGCAGCCAGGCCGCGACCAGCCACTCGCGTCGCGCGCCGCGCAGCGCATCGCCCAGGCTGTCGAGCGGGATGCGGGAGACCAGGAATGCCATGAGGCCGAGGCTGAACGCGATCTTGAACCCGATGAGGAGCGCCTTCGCGCCCGGACGTCCGCCGCCCGCCATCTCAGCGCCCCCCCGCGTCGTCGAGCAGCGCGTCGAGCGAGCGTGCCGCGCACTCGGGCCACGTGAAGCGCGCGGCCCATGCCGTCCCCGCCGCCGCGAGGCGCCCGCGCAACGCTGCGTCCTCGAGCACGCGGGAGAGCGCCTCCACCAGCCGGGTGTCGTCGTCGTAGGGAACCAGCAGGCCGGTCACGTCATGCTGCACCGAGTCGCGGAGCCCCGGGCTGTCGGCCGCGACCACCGCGGTGCCGCACGCGCCGGCCTCCACCACGGTGAGCCCCCAGCCTTCCTTGGGCGAGGGCTGCACCAGCACCCACGCCTCGCGGAGCAGACGGACCTTCTCATCGAGCGGGAGGAATCCGCGGAACTCCACGGCGTGCGAGAGACCGCGACGGGCCGCCGAGAGCTTGAGCTCCGGCAGGTGGGGCCCGTCGCCGACCACGACCAGCCGCGCCCCTGGCACGCGCCGCAGGACCCGGGGCAGCGAGCGCATCACCCAGTCGACCCCCTTGTAGCGTCGCAATCGCCCGATGTAGAGCACCGTGGGACGTTCGCTCTTGGTTCCCGCGGAATCGGGGCGGTAGTGCGCGTGGTCGAGCCCGCAGTGCACGACCGCGACGCGCTCGCGCGGGATGCCGCGCGCGACGAGGTCGTCGCGCGTGCTCTCCGAGATGACCACGAACCGCGAGCCACGGTACGCGCTCGGGATGAGCGCTTCGAGCGCGATCACGTAGCCGGCGATCGGGAGCGAGGCCTCGCGAAACGCGGCGGTTCCGAACAGATGGGGAACGATCACCGCGACGCGCGATCTCGACCACCAGGGCGTGAAGCACGGAACCTTGTTGATGTCCTCGACCACGAGCTCCGGCGGCGGGCTCGAGAACTCGCGGCGCAGCACGCCCGGGACCACCAGATTGAAATTCCACCAGTCGCCGCGCCGGACGACGCGGATCCCGCGATGTTCGCCCTGCTCGGCCGCGCCGGGAAACCCGGCCGCGAGCCACGTGACCCGCATGCCGCGCCCGACCGCCTCGAGCAGGATGTGCTCGAGATGGAGCTCCGCGCCCCCCGCTTCCGGGTGCGCGGGATCGCGGAAGTTGACGGCCAGCAGGTGCGGCGCGCCGCTCACGGCTTCTCGCCCACCGTGCCGATCACGTGGCACGTGTAGAGCGCGGCCCGGTGGCGAATCGCTCGGGCACGCCATCCCTCCCACCCCGCGTGCCACCACTTCGGCCCGCGCGGCTCGAGCGGCAGCGTCATTCGGAGGAAGCGCTTCAGGGTCTCGCGCAGCGCGCGGTAGGCGAGCCCCGGCACCATCCACTCGCCGTACGTGCGTCGCACCCTGAGCCCGGACTCGCGCACGCGCCGCTCGAGCCCGCCCGGGGTGAACTGGGTCTCCCATCCCGCGAACCATCGATTCATCGCGATCAGGACCTGCTTCATGAGGGTGTAGAGATGCACGGTCTGCGGCACGTCCACCACCACGCGCCCGCCGCGCCGCGTGACGCGGGCGTTCTCGCGCAGCAGCGGCATGGGATCGCGGAAGTGTTCGAGCAGGCCCTGGTGGAACACCACGTCGATCGCCCCATCGCGGAACGGCATCGCGAGCGCGTCGGCGCGCACCAGCTGAACCGCGAGTCCCTGCGAGCGCGCCTGGCGCCGGACCAGATCGAGCGAAGCGGGCGAGTAATCGAGCACGATGCCGATCGCGCCGGCCCGCGTCAGGCCCAGCGTGTCGCGGCCGGAGCCCGCCCCCACCTCGAGCACGCGCAGCCCATTGACCGGCCCGTCGCTCAGGATCTCGCGGGTGAGCCGGCCGCCCGTGGAGTATGTCTCTTCCAGGTTGGCGTGCCCGAGCCAGTACGATTCCCAGTGGGCGAGCGTCGAAACGCGCTTCGGCATGGGCCCGCTCACGCGCGACGCCCCGCTTGCACCGCGGGCCGGGCCGGGCGGCGGGGCCGGCCCGTCTCGCTGAACGCGGTCATGTCATTCGCCCCACTGCAGCCGCTCCGCGAGAAACGGCGGCAGCCCGGCGGCGCGAATCCGCTGCATCGCGGTCGCGACGTCGTACTCGAGCCGCACGTGGCGCACGGTGTGGGCCTCGTCGTCCCACAGCACGTAGCCGGCGCGCGGGTCGCCGTCGCGCGGCTGGCCGACGCTGCCGACGTTCACCAGGTAGCGATGCCCGGGCTGAATCGGGAGCTCTGGCTCGCGGGTGTATCGCACCCTCAGTTCGTCGCGATCGAAAACCCCCGGGAAGTGCGAGTGCCCGATGAAGCACAGCACCTCGGGATAGGCGCCCATCTCGACCAGCGCGTCGTTGGGCGAGAGCACGTAGTGCCACTCCTCGGGATCGGCGGGAGATGCGTGCACCAGCTTCGCCCCGCGCCACGCGACGGCGTAGGGCAGGTCCACCAGATAGGCGCGGTTCTCGGGGCTGAGCTGCACGTCGGTCCAGCGCGCGGCCGTCGCCGCGTCGTGATTGAAGTAGTTCAGCCGGAGCCGCCCGCACGCCGCGAGGTCGTGATTGCCGGCGACCGCCGCTTCGATCCGGGGACGCAGACGATCGATGCACTCGTTGGGCGATGCGCCGTAGCCGACGAAGTCGCCGAGGCACACGACGCTGTCGGGCCGCTCCTCCGTGAGGTGGGCGAGCACCGCTTCGAGCGCTTCGAGGTTGCCGTGGATGTCGGAGAGGATCGCGTGGATCATTCGAATTCCGCGGGCCGGAGCCGCTTCGCGATCCGGTCGAGCACGCCGTTCACGAACCGGCCCGATTCCTCGGAGCCGAAGCGCCTGGCGATCTCGATGGCCTCGTCGAGCACGACGCGCGCCGGCGTGCCGGAGCGCCCCATGAGCTCGGCCACCGCCGCGCGCAGGACCGCGCGATCGGTGGCGGCGATGCGCTCGAGCGGCCAGTGCTCGGCCGCCTCGCGCAGGGCGCCGTCGATTTCCGCGCGGGACGATTCGAGCGTTCGCAGCACGTCCTCGACCAGCGCGCGCCCGTCCGCGCTCAGATGCTCGTCCTCCTGCCGCAGCGTCCACGCCTGCGCGCAGGTCTCGCCGGCCACGTCGGCCTGGTAGACCACGCGGAACGCGACCTCGCGCGCGCGCCGCCGCGCGGTCTCGAGCCGGTGCGTCATCGCTTCCCGCGCGCGCGGCGCAGCTGCGCCATCTGGATCGCCGCGAGCGCGACCTCGGCCCCGCGATTGCCCAGGTCACCGCCGGTGCGGGCAGCCGCCTGCGCGGCGTCGAGGGTCGCGAGCACGCCGTTCAGCACCGGCACCGAGGCGTCGAGCGCCACCCGCATCAACCCCTGGGTCGCGGCCTCTGCGACCAGGCGGAAGTGCTCGGTCTCGCCGCGGATCAGCACGCCGAACGCGAGCACCGCGTCGAAGCGTGAGGTGGCGGCGGCCCACGCGCAGGCGAGCGGCAGCTCGAAGGATCCAGGCACCCACCACACCTCGAGGTCGTCGGGCGCCGCGCCCCGCTGCGCGAGCACTTCGAGCGCGGCGTCCACCATGCGCCGCACGTGGCTCTCGTTGTACCGCGCGGCCACCAGGCAGTAACGGTGGCCGCCGGCGTCGTGCCCCGGCTTGATCTCGGCGCCCATCACGTCTCCCCCAGCTTGAGGTCGAGGAGGTGACCGAGCTTGTCGCGCTTGGTGGCGAGATAGCGCCGGTTGTGGCGGTTGGCCGCGGTGTGGATCGGCACGCGCTTGCGGATGGTGAGGCCGTAGGCCTCGAGGCCCACGATCTTGCGCGGATTGTTGGTGAGCAGCTCGATCTCGCGCACGCCGAGATCCACCAGGATCTGCGCGCCGATGCCGTAGTCGCGCAGGTCGGCGGGGAACCCGAGCTGGACGTTGGCCTCGACCGTATCGAGGCCGCGGTCCTGAAGCGCATAGGCCTTGAGCTTGTTCGCGAGTCCGATCCCGCGCCCTTCCTGTCGCAGGTAGAGGAACACGCCGCGTCCGCGCGCGGCGATCGCCTTCAGCGCGGCGTGCATCTGCGCCCCGCAGTCGCAGCGTTCGGAGCCGAACACGTCGCCGGTCAGGCACTGCGAGTGCACGCGGACCAGCACCGGGCCGCGCCCCCGCAAGCGTCCCTTGACCAGCGCGACGTGGTGATCGCCCTCGAGCACGCACTGGTAGAGGTGGAGCTGGAACAGCCCGGCGTTGGTGGGCAGCGGGACCGAGACCACGCGTTGCACGAGGTTCTCGCTCTTGCGACGGTGCGCGATGAGATCGCGGATGGTGAGGATGCCGAGCCGGTGCTCGCGGGCGAACCGCTCGAGCTCGGGGAGCCGCGCCATGCGCCCGCTCTCAGCGAGGATCTCGCACACCGCTCCCACCGGCTGGAGGCCCGCGAGCGAGCACAGGTCGGGGGCGGCCTCGGTATGGCCGGCCCTGCGCAGGGCGCCGCCCGGCACCGCGCGCAGCGGGAAGATGTGGCCGGGGCGCACGAAATCCTGGGCCCTCGCCCGTGGATCGGCGAGCGCGCGCAGCGTGCGGGCGCGGTCGAACGCCGACGTGCCGGTGGTCGTGCCCTTCGCGGCATCCACCGATTCGGTGAATGGCGTTCCGAACTTCGCCGTGTTGTGCGGCACCATGAGCTTGAGGCCCAGCCGGTCGGCGATCGCGGGGGTCATCGGCGCGCACAGGATGCCGCGGCCGTGCTTCACCGCGAAATTCACCATCGCGGGAGTCGCCTTCTCGGCCGCGAACACCAGGTCGCCCTCGTTCTCGCGCTGCGCGTCGTCCACCACCACGATCATCTTGCCGGCGCGGATGCGGCGGATCGCATCCTTGACCGTGATGAAAGGCGTGAGGCCGGACCGCGCACGCGCCGTGCCGCGCCCGCTGGCGGCGACCCGGACCGGTCGGGTCATCGCGGGCCCCCCGCGACGCCGGCCTCGTCGATCAGCCGCGCGATGTAGCGCGCGATCAGATCGACCTCGAGATGAACGCGGCGTCCCGGTGCGTAGTCGCCGGCGATGGTCACGGCCAGCGTGTGGGGAATCAGCGCGATCTCGCAGCCCGCGCCGTCGCGAGCGGCGACCGTGAGGCTCACGCCGTCCACCGCGAGCGAGCCCTTCTCCGCGACGTAGCGCGCGATGCCCGCGGGGAGCGCGAGCGTGAGCCGCCGCCCGTCCCCCTCCGGCACCACCGCGCGCACTTCGCCGACCGCGTCGACGTGCCCCTGCACCAGGTGTCCGCCCAGCCGCTGGTCGAGGCGCAGCGCCCGCTCCAGGTTGACGCGCTCGCCCTCGCGCCACGCGCCGAGCGTCGTGCGCCGCAGCGTCTCCGGCACCGCCTCGACCGCGAAGCACGCGGCCTCGACCGCGACCGCCGTGAGGCAGCATCCGGACACCGCCACGCTGTCGCCGGTGCGGGTGTCCTCGAGCACTCGACGCGCGCCGATCCAGAAGCGCCGGCCGCCGGGTCGCTCCTCGATGCGCTCGACCGCGCCGATCTCCTCGACCAGTCCCGTGAACATCACGCATTCCTTTCGAGCGCGACCATGGTGAACCCATCCTCGCCGAATCGGCGGTGCTCGACCAGCCGGCCGCGCGGCGCGCTCGCCAGCCCGCCGCGCGCGAGCGCGCCACACCACGCGAGCCCCTCGGCCCCCAGCACCCGCGGCGCGGTGAACAGCGCGACGCGATCGACCAGCCCCGCGCGCAGCCATGCCGTGCCGAGCGTCGCGCCCCCCTCGAGCAGCACCTCGTGGCAGCCCGCGGCGACCAGCCGGCGCGCGAGCGCGCGCGGCGAGACCCGGCCGTCACGCAGCGGCAGGCGCCACACCCTGACGCCCCGCGATTCGAGCGCGCGCTCGCGGGCACGCGGCGCGCGCGGTCCGCACGCCACCACCGTGCCGTGCGCGAGCGATGGCCCGAACAGCCGCAGGCCGAATGGGCTCGCGAGACGCGTGTCGCACAGCACGCGCAGCGGTTGGGGCGCCGGGCGGCCGAGCCGCGTGGTGAGTCGCGGATCGTCGGCGCGCGCCGTCCCGGCGCCGATCAGCACCGCGTCAGCTGCCGCGCGCATCCGATGGCCGTGCGCGCGCGCCGCCGGACCCGTGATCCAGCGCGAACGCCGGCGCGCATCCGCGATCCTGCCGTCGAGCGTCGCCGCCACCTTCCACGTCACCCGCGGGCGGCCGCGCGTGTGCGCGAGCCAGTAACCTTCGAGCCCGTCGCGGGCCTCCGCCGCGCAGAGCCCCAGCTCGACGTCCACCCCCGCGCGGCGCAGCGCCCGGAGGCCGCGGCCGTTCACGATCGCGTGCGGATCGCGCAGCGCGACGACGCAGCGCCGGATGCCCGCGCGCACCAGCGCGTCCACGCATGGCGGAGTGCGCCCGGTGTGCGCGCAGGGCTCGAGCGTGACGTACAGGGTCGCCCCGCGTGCGCGCGCGCCGGCCGCGCGCAGCGCCTCGACCTCGGCGTGGTCGCTGCCGAGCGCGCGATGCCAGCCTTCCCCCACCACACGGCCGCCACGCACCACGACCGCCCCGACGATCGGGTTTGGACGAGTGCGCCCGCGACCGCGCTCCGCGATGCGCAGCGCGCGCTGCATGAAACTCAATCCAGGCTGCTGTCGTTTGGTCGCCATGGCCCTTAACGAGAAACCCCGTGGTCTCTGCACCACGGGGCGGAACGTGCGCAACGCGCGAGCTTCGCGCCTGCCGGCCGGCATGCGCGATCCCCTCCTTCTTCCATCCCGACTGTCACGGTCGGCCCCGGAGTTTCACCGGATCAGCAGGAGCGGTGGGCGCGGCATGCCGCGCGATTCCGGCTGACGCCGGATTCCGTCCGCTCCCGCTCGCGGGCTTTACCGCCGGTGGGGACTTCGCACCCCGCCCCGAAGGAGCTTGAGCCGGCGAGGATACCCGCCGCCCTCCGCGGGTGTCAAAAACGCCGCCGGGCGGGGCGCCGGCGATTTCACGCCCGGCGGATCGGCGGCCGCGGGCGCTCGCGCCCCCGGCGGAAAAAGCACGCGGGGGGCAACCGCTCGCCCCCCGCGTAACCGGTAGGCTGTTGGGATTCGCGGACGACCCAACCGCCGTCGGTGGGCCGTCTAGCGGACAGCCACCTCCGCGATCCACAACTGGGTGCTAGTCAATGGACCACCTCCTTTCCGCGTGGCGCGAATTCTAGAAAGGGAGGCGGATCGAGTCAACGAAGAATGGTTCACCCGGGAGTGGAGCGGCGGCCGGCTAATAGTGGAACGCGATCCGCACCCCGCTGAGGGTCCAGACTTCCTCTCTCAGGAACGCGACGCGGGTGCCGAGCTCCAACCCCACCCGCACCGGCGATGGCTTGTGCTTCATCAGCGTCGCGTCGATCGCGAATCCGGGGACGAATTCCTCGCGCGCGAGGTCGCTGAACAACGCGCCTCCGCCCGACGTCGAGAGCGTCGCGCGGGTCGAGAAGAAACCGGGGCCGAACGAGAGGCGGCCGATGGGTCCGAGACCCGAGGGCCGAACGTGCGCGAACGCGATCGCTTCGAACACGCTGTAGTCCAGGCTGGCGATCAGGCTGCCGCGCTCGACGGTCCGGCCGCCGAGCAACGCGTACCCGAGCGTGACCCCGGCGCTCCAATCGGCATCGAGCGGAACATCGATCCCGCCGTCGACCGCGATCGAGCCGGCCGGCGCGTCCCGGGTCAGCAATCGCGCGTATCCGAACGCGAGATGCCCCTGGAGCTGGGCCAGCTTCGGCGGCGTCGCCGCGCTCGCGACCGGCACCCGCAGCGCGGCGAGCGCCAGCACCGAGAGCGCGAGCATCCGCCCCGCGAGCGGCGGCGCCGCGCGCCGGGCCTCGCGCGATGCGCGCGTCATCGGCGCCTCCCTCATCACTTGTTGAAGCGAATCTCGAGACACTCCCCGTCCTGCACGACGTATTCGCGGCCCTCGAGTCGGAGCCACGCCTTTTCGCGCGCCTTCGCCTGGGTGCCCGCTTCGAGCAACTGCTCCCAGCCGATCACCTCCGCGCGTATGAAACCGCGGGCGAGGTCGCTGTGAATCTCTCCGGCCGCGTCCACCGCCCGCTCTCCGCGGTGGATGGTCCATGCCCGCACCTCATCGGGTCCCACTGTGAAGAACGCGATCAGGCCCAGCACCTCGTAGCAGGCGCGGATGAGAAGGGAGAGCCCGTCCTCGTCGATCCCCATCTCGCGACGGAACGCTTCGCGCTCCCCGGCCTCGAGGTTCACGATCTCGCGCTCCAGGTGCGCCCGCAACGCGACCGCCAGCGCGCCGGGGCCGGGCGCGGCCGGCACGCGACGGGAATGCTCATCCTGGTTGTACACCACCAGCAGTGGTTTCAGCGAAAGAAGCTGGAATCCCCGCAGCAGCTTCGTCTCCTCGGCGTCGAAGGACTCGCCGCGCAGCGGACGCTCCGCTTCGAGCATCCCGCGGCAGCGCTGGAGCAGCGCGTGCTCGCGCTCCCCCTGCTTCTTGCCGATGCGCAATTCCTTTTCGATCCGCTCGAGACGGGTCTCCGCGATCGCGAGATCGTTGAGCATGAGCTCGGCCTCGAGATTGCGGAGATCGCGGACCGGATCGACCCCGCCTTCCGCCGGCACCGCCGGGTTCTCGAAGTCACGCACGACCGCCATCAGCGCGTCGCAGTTGCGCACGGCCGAGAACAGATCGGGGCCCTTCGCGGCGGCGCGGGCGCTGCCCTGCCCCGCGGCCGCGCTGTCCACGAACTGGATGTTGGCGAACGTGGTCTTCTTCGGATGGTAGAGCGCCGAGAGCCGGTCGATCCGCGGATCGGGAACCTTGACGACGCCGACCTGGTCGCGCGCGCCGCCGCCGGCATGCGCGGCGCCGGCGCCCTGCATGAGAATCTCGAACAACGTGGTCTTGCCGGACCCGGGAAGTCCGAGGATGCCGACGAGCTTCATGAGTGCTCCGGTGGAGGGAACAGAACCGCCCGCGAGGGCGACTTCCCGCGGGCGGTGTGCGGTCTCGATTGGGGAAATCTACGCGGCGCGCGGAGCGCCTGTCAATCGGCGGCCCCTTCGGGTGTCGCGGAAGTTGCGCGCTGGTACTCGCGCGACAGCGCGCTCTCGAGCGCCGCCGTCACCTGCATCGGGACCTCGACGTCACCGACGTTCTGATAGAGCGTGATGGTCTTCCTCACCGTGTCGACTTCGACCCTGCAATCGCGGCATCGCTCGAGATGTTCTTCGATCTCGCGACAAATCGCGTCGACGAGATCGCGGTCCAGAAACTCCGAGAGCTTGTCCCGGACTCCAATACAGTCCACTTCCCGTTGCTCCATCGCTGGCCAGGGAGAACCACGTGCGCGGCCTCGCATCACGCGGCCATCGTGAGGTCGGCGACCTTCGGGGGGGGCGCCAACTGACGGGTTGTCTAGATGCGGAGCCCGCCGGAACGGGTTTACAGAAAATTAACGGGACCCGAAATTCCTTCGATCGCCCCCCCCTCCCGGGAGCCCGCGGCGATCGCGGGGAGCGGCCGCCCCAAAGGCGATCCGCACCGAGGTACCGTACCAAGTTGGTGACCCGTGCTGGGATCGAACCAGCGACACCCTGCTTAAAAGGCAGGTGCTCTACCGACTGAGCTAACGGGTCACGGACTGCACGTACGTGCAGGTCGTCGGGACGGCGCTCACCGCGAGCGCGGCGAACCGCGACCGCCCTCCGCCCCGCTCGCGGCGCGCGGAGTCTATGCCGAAGCCCGCGGACGGGGCAACGCAGCGCCGCGCGTGGCTCAGCCCCGCCGCACCTCGGCGTCGCGAGTGGCTCCGACCGAGATCGAGGTGACGGGCACGCCGCACGCGCCTTCGATCCATTCGACGTACGCGCGAGCCGCGGCGGGCAGATCGGTCCACGCGCGGGCGCCGGAGGTATCGGTCTTCCACCCGGCGAAGCGTTTCCACACCGGGCGGCAGCGTTCGAGCACCGCGGCCCCCGCGGGGAAAGCCTCGAGGATCCGCGCGTCGGACTCGTACGCGGTCGCGACCAGGATCTCGTCGAACGTGTCGAGCACATCGAGTTTGGTGACGATCAGCGCATCGAGCCCGTTCACGCGCGCGGCGTAACGCAGGGCCGGGAGATCGAGCCAGCCGCAGCGCCGCGGGCGGCCGGTGGTCGCGCCGAACTCCTCGCCTGCCTGGCGCAGGCGCGCGGCTTCGGCCTCCGGCATCTCGCTCGGGAACGGGCCGTTCCCGACCCGGGTCGTGTAGGCCTTGGTCACCCCGATCACGCGATCCACGGCGCGCGGACCGATTCCTACGCCGAGCGGGGCCCCCGCCGCGCTCGCGGCCGACGAGGTGACGTAGGGATACGTGCCGTGGTCGAGATCGAGGAGCGTGCCCTGCGCGCCCTCCAGCAGCACGTTTCGCCCGCCGGCGAGCGCCGCGTGCAGCTCCGCTGAAACGTCGCACCGCATGGGTGCGAGCCAGGACGCGTCCTCGCTCAGCTCGCGCACCAGAGACGCTCCGCTCATGCCCTTGAGGGCCCCGGCCTCTGGAAACTCGCGCATCAGCCGCGCGAGGTTGCGCTCGACCCCGGCTGCGAACGCTTCGGGCTGGTACAGGTCGCCGACGCGAAGCCCGGTACGGGCCGCCTTGTCCCGGTACGCGAAGCCGATCCCCCGCCCGGTGGTGCCGATCGCGGCCGGTCCCGACTCCGCGGCGGCTTCCGCGACTCGATGGTAGGGCAGGATGAGATGCGCGGAAGCGGACACCCCGAGCCGCGATCGCACGTCGATCCCGAGCGCTTCCAGCCGCCTCACCTCGTCGCGCAGCGCCGCGACGTCCACCACCACGCCATTCCCGATCAGACAGCGCTTGCCGGGGTGCATCACGCCGGATGGAACCAGGTGGAGCACCACGGTCTCGCCGTTGCGGACGATGCTGTGCCCGGCGTTCGGCCCGCCCTGGTAGCGGGCGACCACGTCGGCCACCGCCGCGAGGCCGTCCACGATCTTGCCCTTGCCCTCGTCGCCCCACTGCGCACCCACCACCACCGTGCAAGGCACGTTCGACCTCCGGACGAAACCACGCGCCGCGTTCCGAGCGTAACCGCGCGAAAAACCGCGCGGCACGCTAGCAGGCGCATCGCGTCGAATCAAACCCCGGGCTCGACGCGCCGGTTGACCCGCGCCCGCCGCTCCTCAATATTCTCCGGTTTCCACCCGGGAGGAGACCCCGCATGCAAGCCTCAGGCGTCGTTGCCGCACTCGCCATATGCCTGCTCGCCGCGCCCGCGATGGCCGAGCCGGCCCGCGTCGTTCACGACACACCCTCGCGCGCTTTCGACATCGAGCATCGCGATCTCCGCGTGCGATTCGACTTCGCGCACCGCCGGATCGAGGGCCGCATGACGCTCGCCGGGCGTGCGCTCGACACGCTGGCCACGCTGAACCTCAACGCGCGAGAGCTGCGCGTGCTCTCGGTGCGCGACAGCGCGGGCGGCGCGCTCGCTTACGAGAGCGACGAGTCGCGGCTGATGGTGCGATTCGCGCGCACGCTCGCCCGCGGCGATCAGGCGGCGATCACCATCGCCTACGACGCCGCGCCGCGCGCGGGACTCTACTGGGCGGGCCCCGACGCGAACCATCCGGGCCGGCGCGCCGAGGTGTGGTCGCAGGGCGAGGAGGAGGGCGCGCGCTTCTGGTTCCCCGACGTCGACGAGCCCGTCGAGCGCGCGGCGAGCGACCTGTGGTACACCGTGCCGGCGGGCATGTTCGCGCTCGGGAACGGCCGCCTGGTCGAGACGCTTCCCGACCGGGCGCGCGGCGAGACCACCTATCACTGGCGGCTCGAGTTCCCCCATCCCTCCTACCTCGTGATGGTCGCGGCCGGGACGTTCGCGCGCGTCGACACCGTGTGGCGCGGGATCCCGGTGCAGTACTTCGTGCCGCCCGGCACCGAGGAGCGGGTCGCGCGTTCGCTCGGACGCACCCCCGAGATGATGGAGTTCTTCTCGGAGCGCTTCGGCGCGCGCTATCCGTACGACAAGTACGCGCAGGTCGTCGTGCAGGACTTCACCTTCGGCGGCATGGAGAACATCACGGCCACGACCATGACCGAACGCATCCTGCTGGACCGCGCCGCCGCGCTCGAGCGCAGCGAGGAGGGACTGGTCGCGCACGAGCTCGCTCATCAGTGGTTCGGCGACTACATCACGTGTCGGGAATGGGCGCACGCCTGGCTCAACGAGGGCTTCGCGACGTTCGGCGCGGATCTCTGGTGGGAACACGCGTGGGGCCGTGACGAGATGGATCGCTCGCTGCTCGACGAGCGCGCGGGCATCTTCGCGAACGAAGAGAGCAAGGGCCGGCGGCCGGTGGTGGAGCCCAACCGCCGCTTCGCGCACGAGGTGTTCGACGCCGGCATCTACGCGCGCGGCAGCTGGACGCTCCACATGCTGCGGCGCATGCTCGGCGACGACGCGTTCTTTCGCGGGATGCGCCACTACCTCGACGTGAATGGCGGAACCAGCGTGGACACCGACGCGTTCCGTCACGCGATGGAACAGGCGACCGGCGCGGGACTCGACGGGTTCTTCGACCAGTGGGTGGAGCGGGCCGGCGTGCCGTCCCTGCACGTGACCTGGGAATGGCTCGATCAGCGCCGCCTCGCGCACATCGTCGTCGAGCAGACTCAGCCCAGCGACAGCCTCACGCCGGTGTTCCGCTTCGATCTGCCGCTCCGCTTCGCGCTCGCCTCCGGCGACCTGCGGGGCAGCCTGCGGGTGGACGGACGCCACCAGGAGACCTACGTGACCCTGCCGTCGCGCCCGCGCTACGTCGAGGTGAACGACGATCTCTCGGTGCTGTGCAGGCTCTCCTTCGAGCGCCCCGCCCCGGAGCTCGCGGCGCAGCTCGCCGACGCCCCGCTCGGCGCGAGCCGCATCGAAGCCGCGAGGGCGCTCGCCGACATGGCGGGACGCCCCGCCGCGCTCGCGGCGCTCGCGCGCGCGCTCAAGGAGGACCGCTTCTGGGCGGTGCGGCGCGCCGCGGCCAACGCGCTGGGCGCGGTCCCGACCGCGTCGGGGCTGGCCGGCCTCGAGCCCGGGCTCCACGATCCGGACGCGCGGGTGCGAAAGGTCGCGGTCGCGGCGCTCGCGCACTTCCGCGAGACGAGCGGCGCGGCGGCGGCGGCGCGCGCGGCGCTCGCCGACCCGGCATACGGCGTCGCGGCCGCGGGCCTCGGCGCGCTCGCGCAGCTCGGGGCGGACGACGCGTTCGCGCAATGCGAGAAGGCCCTGGCGCGGGCGTCGTGGAACGACACGCTGCGCACCGCGGCGCTCGACGCGCTCGCGGAGCTCGCCGATCCGCGCGGGTTCGCGATCATGGTCGCCCGCACCCATCCACGCGAGCCGCTCACGGTGCGGATCGCTGCTGCGCGCGCGCTCGGCAAGCTGGGGGCGAAGCTCCCGGCCGAACCGGCCGCCGGCAAGACCACCCGCCGCGACGCGCGGCTCGCGATCGAGCCGTTGCTGTGGGACGACCACGTGCGGCTGCGCCAGGAGGCGTCGAGCGCGCTCGGAACGCTGGGGGACCCCGATGCGCTGCCCGCGCTCGCCCGCGCGCTCGCGCGCGAGCCGGAGGATCTCGGCGCGAGCAGCGTGCTGGACGCGCAGAAGAAGCTCGGCGCGAAGGGCGATCATCCCGCCGGCGAGCTCCGGAACGAGATCGACCGTTTGAAGGACCGGAATCGCGCGCTCGAATCGCGCGTGCAGGCGCTGGAAGACGCGCTGAAGAAGTAGCCAGGGGCGGGTCGGGCGTCGCGCTAGCCGCGGCGCTCGATCCCGGTCATGAGGATCGCCGCGGACTCGTGGGGCCGCGTGCCGGAGCTCCCGCGCAACGCGATCAGCCCCGCGAGCCCGGCGGCCCCGGTGTGATCCGCGTGGATCCCGGCGACGTCGTGGGCCAGCGCCCGCGCCTCCCGAAGCGCGTCCTCCCCCGCGGTGACCGGCCAGCCGCCGGTCTCGATCACGCCGGCGACCACCGCGTGCCAATCGTAGGTCTCGTCGTCGAGAATCCCGTGCGCGACGCTGTGCGGCGTCTCCTCCCACGGCCACATGAACCGGGCGCGGTGCAGCTGCGCGTCGTGGAGCACATCGCGCACCCGCTGGCCGCCGGCGGCTTCCCGCATCAAGTCCGCGCACGCCTCATCGCCGGTCTCGCGCGCGCCGAGCGCCTCGCAGATCCGCGCGCGCACCCGCTCGTACGCGCGGCGCAGCGGATGCGCGCCACGCGTCTGCACCGGATGGATGCGCGGCAGGCGCTGGATCGCGCCGAGCGCCTTCGCCTCGCGCAATCCCTGCACGGTGGCGCTCGCGAGCGCGCCGCCGCCCACCTGGACGAAGAGCCGGTCGAGCGTGGCCCCCTCCGATGCGAGCGAGGAGGCAATCTCCCACGCAAGCGTCTCGCCTCCCTCGATCGTGAGGCCGTTCTCGCTCCCCTGGCAGCAGAACGGGAGCGCGCCGGCCGCGACGGCGCGGCGGAACTCGTGCATGCACGGATCGCCACGCTCGCCCCCGCGACGGGGGCAGACGGTGATGCGTGCGCCGAGCGCCTTCAGCCGCTCGACCACGCGGGGATCGGCGTCGGTCGGGATGAAGACGCCAAGCGGGCGCTCGCTCGCGCGCGCGAGCACGGCCGCCGCGAGCGCCGCGTTGCCGCAGCTCGCGATCGCGAGCCCGCGCCGATCGCTCTCGGCGCGCGAGGTCAGCCCGATGCCCTCCGCCACCTCGAGGTGGAGCAGGATGCCGAACAGGTGCCGCGCCTTGTGCGAGCCCGCGACGTTCTCGGTCTCGTCCTTGATCCACAGACCGCCCGCGACCCCGAGCTGCACGCCGAGCGCCGGGCTCGGGGCGAAGGGCGTGACGCGAAAGCCCCGTCCGTCGACCGCCGCGACCCGCGCGTCGAGCGCGGCAACCCGCCCCGCGAACTCGCCGTCGAGCATTCCTCCCGCGCGGGCGCGATGGTACGCATGGAGCAGGGTGCGGAACCTCACGAACGGGTGCTCTGCATCGTCCCATGCGAACCGCGGGTGGGACGCCTGCGGGGCGAAACGCTCCGGCTCGAGGTCGAGCACGCGCGTGAGCACGTGGTCCGCGCCGTCGTCCGATCCGGCGCGTGGACAACGAAACGGGTAGGCGTCGCGCGCCCCGGGCGCATCGCCGCAGCCCGCACACGCGAGGCGGCTCGCGACCTTCACGCTCAATGCGCCGCCGCCATGCCGGTGCGCCGGTTGAACTCGCGGATCATCTCGTCCCACCGGGCCACCCGCTCGCGCAGCCCGATCCAGTACGCCTGATCGCCGCGCGCCGAGAACTCCGCGAGCGACACCCCCTGCTGCTCGACCCAGGTGTAGTAACCGAGATTGAAGATGCGCCGGCGCTCGCGGTCGTCGAGCACCAGCAGGTGCGCCTCGTCGGCGCCCAGCATGTGACGCCCGAAGGTCTCGGCGGCGGCGGTCGCGTCGAACCCGCCCGCGAAGTCGCGCGCCATCGTCTTGTGCCGCTCGGAGGCGTACAGCTCGGCGCCATCGGTCGCCACGGTGACGATCGCGTCGCCGGGGCCGAGTCGCAGCGCCTTCGCGGTCTTCACCGCCGCGACCACGTTGCAGATGCTCGAGAGCCCGAGGCCGTCGAGAGCGGCGAGGGTGGCGGGCGGCACGCCGCGCCGCGCCGCCAGGTAGGCCCGCCCCTCGTCCGACGCGAACAGCACGCCGAGCTGGTCGGTCGCGCGATCCGAGACCGCGGCCACGACGTCGGTGTTCATCACGTTGTGGATGAAGGGCACGTGCTTGTCCCCGATGCCCTGGATGTTGTGCTCGCCGAACCCGTTCTCGAGCAGCGTCGGGCACTCGAGCGCCTCGACCGCGACGATGCGAGCGGCGTGGCGCTCCTTCACCCAGTCGCCGGCGGCGAGGGTGCCGGCCGAGCCGCTGGCCGATACGAACGCCGCGAGCCGCAGCCCCGGGCGCGAGGCACGCGCGGCCTCGAACACGGATTCGAGCGCCGGCCCCGTGCACATCAGGTGCGCGAGGTGGTTTCCCCACTCGCTGAACTGGTTCAGGATCACGTTCGCGGGATCGCGCTCGAGCACCGCGCACCGATCGTAGATCTCCTTCACGTTGCTCTCGGTTCCGGGGGTTCGCACGATGTCGGCGGGATCCACGACCCAGCGCTCGAGCCAGCGGAATCGCTCGTCGCTCATGCCCTCTGGGAGCACGGCGACCCCCCGGCAGCCCATGATCCGCGAGATCGCGACGCCGCCGCGGCAGTAGTTCCCGGTCGAAGGCCACACCGCGCGATGCGAGGTTGGATCGAACCGCCCGGTGACGACGCGCGGCGCGAGACACGCGTAGGCCGCGAGCACCTTGTGCGCGCGGATCATCGGGAATCGATTCCCGAGCGCGACCAGGATCGGGGACTCGACGCCGGTGAGCTCGCGGGTCAGGACCAGGTGGTCGGGCACCTCCGACAGGGCCCGGCGCGAGCGGTCGTTCCACCAGTGGACGCGGTAGAGATTGCGCGCATCGGGGGCGTCGGGATCGGCGCCCGCGAGCGAGGCGAGCGTGCCGCGCGCGATGCGCCTCGGATCGGCGAGCTCCGCGAAGGTGGGGAGCGAGACGCGGGCTTCGCGGAAGCGCCGCACCGCGCGATCGTATACCTCACGGCTCTCGATCTCGGTGGTGAAGTCTGAGACGGACATGCGGAGTCGGTTCCTTTCGTGCGCGCCTCGCCGGCGCGCGAGCGATTCGCGCGCGATCACCCGGGCCACGGGGCCGCGCTGCAATCCGCGGGCCGAAGCCGGTCCCGATCCTATCCGCATGCCGCGCGCGGCGCAGCCCCTGGCCTCCGGCTCTCCGGGGGCGGGACGGGATGCTTTCCTGTCAGGCGGCCTGCTGAAACTGTCATGGAGGGGCGGGGCCGAGGCGGCGCGCCGGGCGCGCGCACCGCCCAAACCGAAGCCCGCACGCGCCCGGGGCGGCTCGCGGCTCCGGCACAAAGGTTGCGCTCGATCGGGGCACGCGGCCCGCCCCCGCGCCGGCCTCGGGCGGGAAGCTGCCGGCCGCGACACGCGAGGGCGCCTCATGTCACATCCGGTCGTGATCGCCATGGGCGGCAATTCCCTGCTCGATCCCGGGCTGCCGCCCACTGTCGAAAACCAGTTCGCGGTGACCGCGCGCGCGGTCGTGCCGCTCGCGGAGCTCATCGCGCGCGGGGTGCAGGTGGTCATCACCCACGGCAATGGCCCGCAGATCGGATTCATGCAGCTGCGGGTCGAGCTCGCGAAATCGCAGATCCACGAGGTGCCGCTCGACTCGCTGGTGGCGGATTCGCAGGGCGCGCTCGGCTACATGATCCAGCGCGACCTGCGCGAGGCGCTCCGTCGCCGCGGCATCGCGGCCGAGGTCGCGACGCTGGTGACCGAGGTGGAGGTGGATCCGCGCGATCGCGCCTTCACGGAGCCCACCAAGCCGATCGGCAAGTTCTACGAAGCCGCGGAGGCCGAAGGCCTGCGCGCGGAGCGCGGCTGGGACATGGTCGAGGACTCGCACCGGGGCTGGCGGCGCGTCGTCCCATCGCCCGCCCCCATCGAGATCGTGCAGCTCGAGACCATCCGCCGGCTGGTAGAGGCCGGAGTCATCGTGATCGCGTGCGGTGGCGGCGGCATCCCGGTCGTGCGGAACGGCGAAGGGCGCGTGCGCGGCCTCGAGGCGGTCATCGACAAGGACCGCGCGAGCGCGCTGCTCGCGCTGGCGCTCGGCGCGAAGCGCATGTTCATCACGACCTCGGTGGACGCGATCTACCGCGACTACCTCACCGAGCGCCGCCGTCCGCTGCGTCAGACCACCCTCGCCGAGCTCGAGACGCTCGCGACCGCCGGGCAATTTCCGCCAGGGAGCATGGGCCCCAAGGTCGAGGCCGCGATGCGGTTCCTCGCGCGCGGCGGCGAGGAGGTCACCATCTGCCGCCCCGAGTGCCTCGTCGACGCCTTCGAAGGACGCGCGGGCACCCGGATCGTGAAGGAGATTCCATGACCCGCGCCGCCGCCCCCGCCGCCCTCGAACCCGCCGCCCTCGAAGCGCTCCGCGGCCGGAGCCTGCTGCTCACCACCGACTGGACGCGGTCCGAGATCGAGACGCTGCTCGCCGTCGCGGCGCGGTTCGCGGCGCTCGACCGCGCCGGGCACCCGCTCGACCTGCTGCCCCACCGTCTCGCCTACGCGCTGTTCTTCGACAACTCGACGCGCACCAAGTCCGCGTGGGCGGGCGCGGCCGCGCGGCTCGGGATGCAGCCCGTGATCGTGGACGGCAGCTCGACCCAGGTCGAGCACGGCGAGACCGCCGCAGAGACCGGGGCGATGCTGGGCATGAACGCGCATGCGCTCGGCATTCGCCACGACCTGATCCTCGGCGAGGGCCAGCGATTCATGCGTGAAGTGAAGCGCGGGATCGACGAGTACCTGGAGGCGAGCGGCGACCCGCGCGCGGTCCCGATCGTGAACCTCCAGTGCGACGTGGATCATCCCACGCAGACGCTCGCCGATCTCCAGTGGCTGCGCGAACGATTCCCCGCGGGGCTCGCGAATCGCAGGATCGCCGTGAGCTGGGCGTACTCCCCCAGCTACGCGAAGCCGCTCTCCGTGCCGCAGGGGCTCATCACGCTGCTCACGCGGTTCGGCGCCGACGTGCGGCTCGCGCATCCGCCCGGATACCGCCTGATGGACGAATGCCTCGCCGCGGCCGTCGACGGCGCGCGCGAATCGAACGGACGCTTCACGGTGGTGGACTCCATGGACGATGCGTTCCGCGATGCGGAGGCCGTCTACCCCAAGAGCTGGGGCCCGTACGACCTGATGCTGGAGCGCGTCGACGCCAACCGGGCGCGCGACCGCGAGCGGATGCGCGCGATCGAGGGCGCGGCGCTCGAGCGCAACGCTGCGCACCGGGACTGGATCTGCGACGAGCGCCGCATGGGGCTCACCGCGCGCGGCGAGGCGCTCTACCTTCACTGCCTGCCCGCCGACATCGGCGCCGAGGTCTCGCCCGCCGTGATGGGCCGCCATCGCGTGAACGTCGCGCGCCAGGCGAACCACAAGGTCTACGTCGTGATGGCGCTGCTCGCGGTCGCGAGCGTGCCCGACCTGGCGCTGCGCCTCGGGGCGACGCGGCCATGAGCCCCACCGCGTCCTCGGCGCTCGACGATCGCCTCGCGGCGCTCGCCGCCCGCGATCTTCCGCTCGCGACCTCGATCCTGCGCGAGGCGATCCGCATCCCCGCCGACGTCGTGGATCGCCCGCTCGAAGCCGGCGGCGATCCCGCTTGCGGGCTCAGCAATCACGAGGGGCCGCGCATCGAGTACCTGCTGCGCACGATGATCGAGATCGGAGCGGTCGCGAACCCGGCCGACGCGGGCTTCGACGCGTTCGGCAATCTCGAGTGGACGCTGGAGGACCGCGGCGACGGCGTCCCGCGCGCCGAGAAGCGGGTCATCTGGCTCGATGGCCATTGCGACACGGTGAAGGCGCTGCGGCCGCAGTGGCTCGAGAAGACCGGCGGCATCGATCCCTACCTGGGCGTGATCGATCCCGCGCGGGTGGATCGCGGCTTCCTGCGCCGCGAGCTCGGTTACCTGCCCCCCGACGACGAATGGCACCACCTGGTGTTCGGCCGCGGCGCGGCCGACCAGCTCGGCGGGGTGGTGTCGCAGATCGTGGCCTCCCGCATCCTGGTCGAGGTCGCTCCCGCCGGGGCGCTGAGCGGCGTGATCGTGCGCGGCATGATCACGGTCGGCGAGGAGGACAACGACGGCGGCGGCCCGCTCTGGGTCACCCGCCGGCTGCTGCCCGGCGCCCCGCCCGAGCTGATCCCCGACGTGGTGATCCTCACCGACTCGACCGGCGACGCGGCGAAGGGCGCGCTCGGACTCTATCGCGGCCAGCGCGGCCGCATGCAGATCGAGGTCGCGATCGCGGGCCGCTCGTGCCACGGTTCGATGCCATGGGAGGGCTTGAACCCGCTCGAGCACGGCGGCGCGATCCTCGCCGAGGCCGCCTCGGCCTACGACCGCCGCGAGGGATTTCTCGATCACGCGTTCCTCGGACACGGCACGCGCACCGCGTCGTGGGCCGCGCTCGAGACGCCGAGCGATTGCGCGGTGCCGGAACGCTTCACCTTCCGTTTCGATCGCCGGCTCACGGTGGGCGAAACCCCGGAGCGGGCGCTCGCCGACGTGGAGGCGCTGCCGGCGGTGGGCCGCGCGCGCGCGGCGGGACTGCGCGTCACGATCGCCGTGCCGACCTACGAGCAGCCGACCTGGCGCGGGTACGTGCCTGGCAATCCGCAGATCTACATGGGCTGGGTGACGCCCGAGGAGCACCCGGCGATTCGCGCGGCGGTTTCGGCGTGGCGCGCCGCGGTCTCGCCGCACGTCAGGGAGCCACGCGAGCAGGGCGGATCGCTGCGGCGCGAGCCGCGCGTCGACCGCTGGATCTTCTCGACCGACGGCGTGGGCTGGCCGGTGCCGGCGGAGGGCAGCGGCATCGAGGTGCCGGGGCGCAAGCGCTGGGTCGATGCCGGCGCGTTCCGCCACGCCGCGATGTTCGGCATCGGCACCGGCATCGAGCAGAACACGCACAAGATCGGGGAGTGTCTCGACGTGCGTGAGCTGGAGGCCGCGATCGCGTTCCTCGCCCGCTACCCGGGGGCGCTCGCGGCGGCCGCGAGGGCGTGAGGCCATGCGGGTCTCTCTGATCGTGAACGCGGAGCCGCGCGAGGTCGAAGCCGCTCCCTCCGAGTCCCTGCTCGACATCCTGCGGGAGCGGCTCGGCATCCGCTCGCCGAAACGCGGCTGCCCGCCGCTCGGACAGTGCGGGGCGTGCGTCGCGCTGGTGAACGGCGAGCCGCGCGCGACGTGCACCCTCCCCGCCGCCGCCGCAGCGGGCTGCGAGGTGCTGACCGTCGAGGGCCTGAGCCCGCTGGAGCGCGAGCGGTTCGCTGGCGCTTTCGCCGCCGCGGGCGGCGTACAGTGCGGCTTCTGCACGCCCGGGATCGTGATGCGCGCGAAGCACCTGCTCGATCGAAACCCGGCGCCCACCCGCGAGCAGATCGCGGCGGCGCTCGATGAACATCTCTGTCGCTGCACCGGATACCACTCGATTCTCGACGCGATCGCGCTCGCGGCGGGCGCCGCGCGCGGCGTGCCGCTCCCCGGGCCGCACGACGCGGGAGGGGTCGGCGCGCGTCTCGAGCGGTACGGCGCCCGCGCGCTCACGCTCGGCGAGAGCGCGTTCGTCGACGACCTCGCGCGCCCCGGCATGTTGTTCGGCGCCGTCGCGCTGAGCGAGCACGCCCGCGCGCGGGTGGTCAGCATCGGCACCGCGCGCGCGCGGGCCGTGCCGGGCGTGGTGTGCATCGCGACCGCCGCCGACGTGCGCGGCGAGCGCTGGAACGGTCTCCTCACCGACGACTGGCCGGCGTTCGTCGCGGCCGGCGAGGAGACACGCTGCGTGGGAGACGTGATCGCGGCGGTCGCCGCCGAGAGCGAGGCCGCGGCGCGCGAGGCCGCGGCCTCCATCGACGTCGAATACGAAACCCTCGCGCCGCTCACCGACCCCGAGGCCGCGCTGCGCCCGGATGCGCCGCGCGTGCACCCGTCGCGGGACAACCTGCTCTCGCGCTCCACGATCCGGCGCGGCGACGCGCGGCGGGCGCTGGAGGCCAGCGCGCACGTGATCTCCGGCACGTGGAGCACGCAACGCATCGAGCACTACTTCCTCGAGCCCGAGTGCGCGTTCGCGGTGCCGCGTCCGGACGGCGTGCTCCACCTGTACACCCAGGGCCAGGGCGTGTTCGACGACCGGCGCCAGGTCGCACGACTGCTCGCGGTGCCGGAGGAGCGGGTGTTCGTCGAGCTGCGGCCGAGCGGCGGCGCGTTCGGCGGCAAGGAGGATCTCTCGATCCAGGGACACGCGGCCCTGCTCGCTTCGCTCACGGGCCGGCCGGTCAAGCTCGCGCTCTCGCGGCGCGAATCGATACGCATGCACCCCAAGCGCCATCCCATCACCCTGCGCCTGCGGGTGGGATGCGATGCCGAAGGCCGGCTCACCGCGGTGGAGGCGCGGCTGCTCGGCGACTCCGGAGCTTACGCCTCGGTCGGGGCGAAGGTCCTCGAGCGGGCGGCGGGGCACGTCTGCGGCCCGTACCGCGTGCCCGCCGTGGACATCGAGGCGCTCGCGGTCTACACGAACAACCCGCCGTGCGGCGCGATGCGCGGCTTCGGCGCGAACCAGGCCGCTTTCGCGATCGAGGGCGCGATGGACGCGCTCGCCCGCGCGAGCGGGCTCGACCGCTGGGAGATCCGCTGGCGCAACGCGATCGAACCGGGCGACGCGCTCACCACCGGGCAGCGCCTCACGAAATCGGTCGGCATCCGGCGCACGCTGCTCGCGGTGCGCGATCGCTACCGCGCGCTGGTCGCGGAGGGGCGCGCGGTGGGCATCGCGTGCGGGATCAAGAACACCGGGCTCGGGAACGGCGTGGTGGAATGGGGCAAGGCGCGGCTGGTCGTCGAACGCGACGGCACGGTCGGCATCTACCAGGGCTTCACCGAGATGGGCCAGGGGCTGTTCACCGTCCTGATCCAGATCGCGGTCGAGGTCACGGGGCTCCCGCCCGCCGCGTTTCGCCCGAAGGTGGACGCGACCTTCGCGCTCGACTGCGGCCAGACCACGGGCTCGCGGGCGACGCTGTTCGCGGGCCGGGCCGTGAAGAGCGCGGCCGAGAAGTTGCGGGCGGATCTCGATCGCGGCGCGGCCCTGGCCTCGCTCGCGGGCCGCGTGTACGCCGCCGACGAGTGCGTTGACGACACCACGGCGCTCGGCGCCGATGTCCCGGTCATCAAGACGCACACCACCTACGGCTTCGCGACGCAGCTGTGCGTGCTCGATCCACTCGGCCGGCTCGAGCGCGTCATCGCGGCGCACGACGTGGGACGCGCCGTGAACCCGGCGCTGTGCGAGGCGCAGATCCAGGGCGCGATCCACATGGGGCTGGGCTACGCGCTCAGCGAGGAGCTGCCGTGCGTGGACGGCATGCCGGTCACGTTCTCCCGCTACCAGCTCGGCATCCTGCGCGCGCGCGACATGCCGGCGGTGGAGGTGCTGCTGGTCGAGGAGCCGGAGCCGGAGGGCCCGTTCGGGGCGAAGGGGCTGGGCGAGATCGGACTCGTGCCCACCGCGGCGGCGGTGGCCGGCGCGCTCGAGGCGTTCGACGGCGTGCGGCGCATGGCGCTGCCCATGAAGGACTCGCCCGCGGCGCGCGCGCTTTCGGTGGGGCGCATTCGAACGCCGCTGCCCCGCGAGCGCTGGCGATGAAGTTCCCGGCGACGGACGTCTCGCGCCCGGGATGCGTGAACGCCCACACCCACGTGTACAGCGGACTCTCCCCGCTCGGCATGCCCGCCCAGGCGCCCCAGCCCTCGAGCTTCGTCGAGATGCTGGAGCGCGTGTGGTGGCGGCTCGATCGCGCGCTCGATCTCGAGACGCTGCGCGCGGCGGCGCGCTTCTACGTGGCGCACGCGCTGCTCCACGGCACCACCACGCTCATCGATCATCACGAGTCGCCATCCTGCATCGAGGGATCGCTCGACGTGATCGCGGATGCGTGCGAGGAGCTGGGCATGCGAGCGGTGCTGTGCTACGGCGCCACCGAGCGCAACGGCGGGGCCGCGGAGGCCCGGCGCGGACTCGAGGAGTGCCGCCGCTTCATCCGCTCGAACGCGCGCCCCCTGGTGCGCGGCGTCGTCGGACTCCATGCCTCGTTCACGGTCTCGGACGAGACGCTGGCCGGGGCCGCGTCCCTCTGCCGCGAGCTGAACACGGTGACCCATGTCCACGTCGCAGAGGACATCGCGGACGTGCTGGACGCGAAGCGCCGCGGGCATCGCGGGCCGCTTCAGCGCCTGCTCGAGCTCGAGGCGCTGCCTCGGGGCTCGATCCTCGCGCACGGCGTCCACCTCGACGTCGCCGAAGTGCGCGACGCCGACGCGCATGGTTGCTGGATCGTGCAGAACCCGCGCTCGAACCAGCACAACGACGTCGGCTATCCGCGCGCGCTGTGGGCGAGCGGACGCGTGGCGCTCGGCACCGATGGCTTTCCCGCCGACATGCGCGCCGAGCTGCACGCGCTGCTCAGCCTCTCGCGCATCCACCCCGAGGCGGAGCCCACCGCGCCCGCCGGCGTGATCCGCCGCCTCGATGCCGGGCGCGCCCTCACGGGGGAGCGCTTCGCGGCCGGCGCCTCGATCGAGGCCGACACGGTGAGCGTCGAGCCCGCGGGCGACGATGTCTGCCGCGCGCGTCGCGTCACCATCGCGGGGCGCGAAGCTGTCGCGGAGGGACGCATCACCGGAGCCGACCTCGAAGAGATCGACGCGCGGGCGCGCGAAGCCGCGGCGCGGCTGTGGCGCGGAATGGAAGCGCTCTGATGCCGGGCCTCATCCCCCAGCCGCTGCCCGTGCTGCTCGCGCGCGCGCTCGCCGAGTTCGCGTCGCGGCGCACCGTGTTCGATCTGCCCCAACGCTCGTTCTGGCGCCCGCGGCCCGGGTGTGATCTGTCCATCGCGCTGCCGGGCGGCCGGGCCGCGAACCCGGTCGGCCCGGCGGCCGGACCGCACACCCAGCTCGCCCAGAATCTCGCGCTCGGCTGGCTCGCCGGGGCGCGCGTGCTGGAGCTCAAGACGGTGCAGGCCAACGATCGCATCGAGGTGCCCCGTCCCTGCATCGACGCGCCCGACGTCGGCTACAACGTCGAGTGGTCGCAGGAGCTCACCCTCGAGGAGTCCGCCGAACAGTACGTCTCGGCATGGATGCTGATCCACGCGCTGCGCGGCCGCGGCATCGGAGAGGCCGCCGGCCGCCCGCTCGAGACGCTGTTCGACGCCTCGGTCGGGTACGACCTCGCGGGGCTCGAGGCGCCGCGCGTCGCACGCTTCCTCGACACGCTGTGCGACGCGCACGACACGATCGCGTCCATGCGCGAACGCATCCCGCGCGCGCTGCGAGCCGCCGTGGACCTCGAGATCCCATCGCGGGTGACGGCGGGCGTGACGCTCTCCACGTTCCACGGGTGCCCGGCGGACGAGATCGAGCGCATGGTGGAGCACCTCTTCACCCGTCACCGGCTCCACGTGGTGGTGAAGCTCAATCCCACGCTGCTCGGTTACGACACCGTCGATGAGGTGCTGAGGCGCGGGCTCGGCTACGACGAGCTGACGCTCGACCGCGCCGCGTTCGAGAGCGATCTCCAGTGGCCGCACGCGGTCGCCATGCTGCGCCGGTTGACGGTCGCGGCCTCGCGCCTCGGTCTCACGCTCGGGGCCAAGCTCAGCAACACGCTGGTCGTCCGCAACACGCGCGGCCGGCTCGCCGGCGAGCGGGTGTACGTGTCCGGGCCGCCGCTCCATCCGCTCGCCATCCTGCTGGCCGACCGGCTCGCCGGCGAAATCCCGGAGGCCATCCGGTTTTCATTCAGCGCGGGCGTCGACGCCGAGAACATCGCGGATGTCGTGGCGTGCGGCTTCGCCCCGGTCACGGTGTGCACCGACCTGCTGAAGCCCACCGGGTACCGCCGGATGCCGCGCATGCTCCGCGCGATCGAGGACGCGATGGCGGCGCGCGGCGAGCGCGATCTCGCCGGGTTCGCATCGCGCTCCCGGCTCGAGGCGTACGCGGCCCGGGTGGTCGCCGACCCGGCTTTCAGCGCGGAACGGCACCGCGCCGTCACGCCGCGCGCGGGGCGGCTCGCGCTGCTCGATTGCGCATCCTGCAACAATTGCCTGCTGGTGTGTCCCAACGACGCGTTCTTCGCGCTCCCGATCGCGCCGGTCGCGATCGAGACCGTAGATCTGACGATCGAGCGCGGCGCGGTCGTGAGCCGTCCCGCAGGATTCGCGATCGTCCGCGAGAAGCAGTGGGCGCTGTTCGCGGACTCCTGCAACGCGTGCGGCAACTGCGACACGTTCTGCCCGGAAGCGGGAGGCCCCCACCTCATGAAACCGCGCTTTCACCCGACGCCCGCGAGCTTCGAGGCCGCTCCCGAGGCGGACGGCATCCTGATCGAATCCGGCGGGGCGCGGATCACCGCGCGCATCGACGGCATCACGCACACCCTGATCCGGCACGAGGGCGGATGCGAGTTCTCGGACGGGGTGATCGGCGTGACGCTGGACCCGGCTCACCGGGTGCGCGCGGCGCGCGTGCTGCGCGAGGCGCCCGGCCACGTGCTGCCGCTCTCGCGCTACCACGCGCTGCGCCTGCTGTGCGATGCGGCCCTCGCCGGCGTCAATCCGGTATCCGCACCCGGGCTGCCCGCGCTCGCGAGGGAGACTCCGGTGCCGGACGCCGGCGGTTAGCATCGGGACGCCGCGCGGGTTCGAGCCTCACCGTCGCCCGGAGTCAGTTCGTTCCGGGCACCGCCGCGCTCGGCGCCGCGCTCACGCCCAGCTGCCAGAACAGGAACATCAGCTCGTCCGTGGTGTCGTCGATCTGCTTGCTGACCGGCTTCCCGCCCGCGTGGCCGAGCTTGGTGTCGTAGTGGAGGAGGATCGGATGGTCGGACCCGGTCGAGGCCTGGAGCAGGGCCGTCATCTTGCGCGCGTGCAGCGGATCGACGCGGGTGTCCGAGTCCCCGGTGACGAACAGCACCGCGGGATAGCTCACGCCGGGCTTCACGTGTTGGTACGGCGAGTATGCGTAGAGCGTCTTGAACTGGCGCGCGTCCTCCGATGAGCCGTACTCGGGAACCCAGAAGCGCGCGACCAGGAATTGCTGGTAGCGCAGCATGTCGAGCAGCGGCACGCTGCACACCACCGCGCAAAACAGGTCGGGGCGCTGGGTGAGCGCGGCGCCCACCAGCAGGCCGCCGTTGCTGCCGCCCGCGATCGCGAGCTTCTCGGGGCGGGTGTAGCGGTTCTTCACCAGCCACTCGCCCGCCGCGATGAAATCGTCGAACACGTTCTGCTTCTTCTCGAGCATGCCCGCGTGGTGCCAGGCCTCGCCGAACTCGCCGCCGCCGCGCAGGTTGGGCAGGGCGAAGACGCCGCCCTTCTCGATCCACAGCGCGGCACGCGCGGAATAGGCGGGCGTCTCGCTCACCGTGAAACCGCCGTAGCCGGTCAGGTAGGTCGGGTGGCTGCCGTCGAGCCGGAGTCCCGCCCGGTACACGAGGAACATCGGGATCCGGGTACCGTCCTTCGACGCGTACCACACCTGCCTGACCTCGATCGGATCGCCACCGATCGGCACGCTCGCCTTCCACCACTCGCGCTGGTCCCCGGTCGCGACGCCGTAGCGGTAGATGATCGATGGCACCGTGAACGACGTGTAGCTGAAGTACGCCTCGGGGCTGCCCCAGCGGCCGCGGATCGCGCCCACCGAGCCGAGCGTGGGGAAGGCGATCGTGCGCTCGGACTTTCCGGAGGCGTCGAACACCTCGACGCTCGAGGCCACGTTCTTCAGATAGTTCACGCAGAGCCTGCCGCCCGCGAGCGAGATGTCCTCGATCACGGCGTCCTTGAGCTCGGCGACCAGCTCCTTCCACCGATCGCGAGCGGGATGAAGCAGATCGACGTCGAGGATGCGGCCGTTCGGAGCGTTCCAGTTGGTCTGGAGGTACAGGTGGTCGCCGCCGATGTCGGGGCGGAAATAGGCCTTCACGTCGTTCACGATCGGCGTGATCGGACCGTGCGCCGCGGCGTCCTGCACGTAGATCTCGGACTGGTCGGTCGCCGAGCCGTAGTACACCGCGATCAGCAGCCAGTGGCCGTCCTCCGAGAGCGACGACACCACGATCTTGTCGGGGCCATAGCCTTCGCCGAACAGCAGCGTGTCGGCGGCGGGATCGGAGCCCATGCGGTGGTAATACACGCGCGCGCCCGCGCTCCCGAACCGCGAGTAGTAGATCCCGGACTTGTCGGGTGTGATCGAGATTCCGAAGTAGCGGGCCTTCGGCAGCCGGTCCGGGAGCTCCTTGCGGGTGGCCAGATCGAGGAGGGTCACGGTGGTCTCGTCCTCGCCCCCCTGCCGCGTGCCGTAGGCGAGCAGCGTTCCGTCGTCCGAGACGTCGAGCATGCTCACGGATACCGTGTGGTCGGGGCTCAGCGGATGCGGATCCACCAGCACCTCGTCCGGCCCGCCCTCCCCCTGGCGCATGACGAGCACGAACAGATCCTGATCCGCCAGCCGCTTCGAGAAGAAGGTCCGGCCGCCGCGCTCCAATGGGACGCTCTCCGCGTCGACCTTCAGCAGCTGCTCGAGCCGCGCGTGCACCTGGGCGCGGCCCGGCACCGGTCCGAGCATGGAGGCGGTGTATGCGTTTTGCGCGTCGATCCACGCGCGGGTCTCGGGGGCGTTCTTGTCCTCGAGCCAGCGGTAGTGATCGACGATCTCGACCCCGTGGAGGACTTCCTTCACGTCACCCCGGCGGGTCGCGGGCGGCGAGGGGGCGGAGGCCGAGGCGGTGAGCGCGAGACTCGTGAGCGTGAGGGCGGCCAGCGCAGCGGCGGCCACGCGGAATCGGGGATGCCGGCTCATGGCGTGATCTCCTGGTTGGGAGCGGTTCGGCCGCGCAGGCTACCACACGCGAGACGCGCCGGCGCCGCCGGTGATGCCAGGCCGCCTATTCCCACCGCTCCATGAGCTCGCGCGTCTCATCGACGGCCACGCGCCAGATCGACTCCATCTCATCGTCCGCGCGCCGGTAGCGGCCACCGAAGTTGCCGTCGCCGAGCAGCGCGCGGGCGGCGGCGGGCGGCAGCAGGTGCAGCCGCGCGAGATCCACCATCGGCCGCTGCGCATCGGGCGGCTCCGCCCCCGCGACCCGGGTCCACGGGAAGCTCTCCATCCACGAGGCGTGCGACGCGACCGGATCGATCTCGCGCACGCGCGCGAGCGTGCGCGGGGCGTTCCACCAGTTGTGGCACCGCACGCGCGTGCGGGGGTGATCGGCCGCCCATTCGCCGGCGAACGTCTGGATCGGCGCGTTGCCGCCGTGCCCGTTCACGATCAACACGCGGCGGAATCCGCTCGCGTCCAGGCTGTCGAGGGCGTCGCGGATCACCGCGATCAGGGTCTCCACCCGCAGGGACACGGTGCCGGGATATTCGCGGAAGGTCGGCGTGATGCCGTAGCTCACGACCGGGAACACCGGGACGCCGAGCGGCGCCGCGGCCTCGACCGCCACGCGCTCCGCCAGCAGGTTGTCGGTCGCGAGGCTCAGGTAGGCATGCTGCTCGGTGCTGCCGATCGGGAGCACCGCGCGATCGTCGCGGGCGAGCCACGCTTCGACCTGCATCCAGTTCATGTCGGCGACCTTCATCGATCCTCCAGAGGATGGAGCTCCGGCGCGCCCCCGCGCGCGGCTCAGTCGCCCAGCGCCTCGATCACGACGGCCGCCGCCTCCTCGCCGGCGCGGCGCTGCGCTTCGTCGGTCGATGCCCCGAGATGCGGCGTCGCGAGCACGTTGGGGAGCGCGAGCAGCGCGCTCGCCCCGGGAGGCTCGTTCGCGAACGTGTCGAGCAGCGCCCCCCGCAACGCCCCGGCCTCGAGCGCCGCGAGCAGCGCGGCTTCGTCCACCAGACCGCCGCGCGCGCAGTTGACGAGCACGGCGTCCCGGCGCATCGCGGTCAGCTCGGGGGCGCCGATCAGCCCGCGCGTGTCGGGCGAGAGCGGCACGTGGAGCGAGACGTAGTCGCACGCGCCCAGCAATTCGTCGAGCGTCGCGCGGCGCACCCACTCGAAGCCTAAGGGCCAGTGCGGGAGGAGCGGATCGTTCGCCCACACCTCCAGCTCGAAGGCGCGCGCGCGCAGCGCGACCTCGCGCCCGATCCGGCCGAAGCCCACCAGCCCGATCCGGTGGCCCGACAGCTCCCGCCCCGAGAATTTCGCCTTCTCCCAGCGGCCGGCGCGCAAGTCGGTCGACGCGGGCGCGAGGTGGCGCTCGAACGCGAGCGCGAGGCCGAATACCAGCTCGGCGACCGAGACCGCGTTCGCGTGCGGGGTGTTGAACACCGCGATGCCCTGATGCCGCGCCGCGCTCTGATCGATGTTGTCGAGCCCGGTCCCGGCGCGCACCACCACCTTGAGCGAACGCGCGCCGCGCAGCACCTCGCCGGTGACGCGCGTCGCGCCGCGCACGATGAGCGCCTGCACCCCATCGAGCGCCGCGACCAGCGCCGCGCCCTGGAGCCCGGACGCCTCGATCACCTCGTGCCCGGCCTCGCGCAGACGCTCGAGCGCGCGCGGGGCGAGCGCGTCGGTCACCAGCACCTTCATGCGCGCTCCCACGCGAGCCGCGCCGCGGGAACCGCGCCGCCCGCCGGCCGGCCCATCGCGACGACGCACGCCTCGAGCGCGCCCAGCAACGCGTGGATGTCGCCGAGATCGTACGCGCCCATGTGACCGACTCGAACGATCCGGCCCTTGAGCGCGTCCTGCCCGCCCGCCACCACCATGCCGTGCGCTTCGCGCAGCCGCTTGATCAGCGCGCCCGCCTCGATGCCGGGCGGGGGCACGAGCGCCGTGACCGCATGGGAAGGGCTGCTCGAGAACAGCGTGAAGCCCAGCGCCTCCGCTCCCGCGCGCGTCGCATGCGCGAGACGGCGATGCCGATCGAGCACGCGATCCAGCCCCTCCTCCCGGATCATCCCGAGCGCCTCCTCGAGCGCGAGCACCAGGCTCGTGGGGGGCGTGAACGCGCTCTCGCCGAGCGGCGCGCTCTTGCGCGCCTTGCGCAGGTCGAAATAGAAGCGCGGCAGCCGCTCGCCGTCGATCTCGCCTCGCGCCCACGGCGCGAGGCTCACCGTCGCGATGCCGGGCGGGACCATGAGCCCCTTCTGCGAGCCGCACACCACGACCTCGACGCCCCATGCGTCCTGCGGGAGCGGATGCACCCCGATGCTGGTGATCGCGTCCACCACCAGCCGCACGCCCCGCGCCCGGGTGATGCGCGCGATCGACTCGACGTCGTGGAGCGCGCCGGTCGAGGTCTCGCTGTGCGTCGCGAAGACGGTGTCGATCGAGGGGTCGAGCGCGAGCCGACGCTCCACCTCACCGGGATCCACCGCGGCCCCCCACGCCACGTCGAGGGTCTGGTGCGTGAGGCCGTACGCCTCGAGCAGCCTCGCCCAGCGCTCGCCGAACTTTCCGCCGCCGATCGCGAGCGGGCGCGAGCCGGGCCCGAGCAGGTTGACGACCGCGGCTTCCATCGCCCCGGTGCCGGAGGCGGCGAGCAGGAACACCTCTCCCTGCGTGCCGTGCAGCGCGCGCAGCCCCTCGGTGACACGCTTCATCACGTCGCGGAAGACGTCGGTGCGATGATGCGGCGGCACCTGCGCGAGCGCCCGCAGGATGCGGGCGGGAATCTCCACCGGGCCGGGCGTGAAGAGCCGGATCCTGGACGCCGTCATGGCTCGCGGCTCCGGATCACTCAGTGGGTGTAGTGCGCGGGCTCGATGTCGTCGGGCCGGGGCGGCGCCTCGGTCCGCGGCGCGCGGTCGAGCGCGAGTTCCAGCACCTGGTCCATGGTCTCGACCCGCACGAACTGAAGATCGGCGCGCACGTCGTCGGGAATCTCGACCAGATCCTTCTCGTTCGCGGCGGGGATCACGACGGTCTTGAGCCCCGCCCGCCGCGCCGCCACCGCCTTCTCGATCAGGCCGCCGATCGGGAGCACCGTGCCGCGCAGCGTGATCTCGCCGGTCATCGCGACCTCGGGCCGGGTCGGAACCCCGGTCAGCGCGCTGACGAGCGCGGTGGCGATCGTGATGCCCGCGGACGGACCGTCCTTCGGGCTCGCGCCCTCCGGCACGTGCACGTGAATGTCGATGTCGCGATAGAACCACTTGTCGAGCCCGAGCTGCTGCGCGCGCGAGCGGGCGTAGGAGAGCGCCGCCTGTCCGGATTCACGCATGACCTCGCCCAGCTTGCCGGTGAGCTGCAGCTCGCCCTTGCCCGGCAGGATGGTGACCTCGATGGTGAGCACCTCGCCGCCGGTCTCGGTCCACGCCAGCCCGTTCGCGACCCCGATGCGAGCCACGCGCTCGATGACGTCGTCGAGGAAGCGGGTCGGCCCCAGGTAGCGGTGCAGGTTGGACTGCGTCACCGTGACCCCGTGGCGCAGCAGGCCCGACGCCTTCCGCTTCGCGACCTTGCGGCACAGCCCCGCGATCTCGCGCTCGAGATTGCGGACCCCGGCCTCGCGCGTGTAGCGGGTCACCATCGCCTGCAGCGCCGGCTCGGTGACGCGAACGTCCCTCGGCCCGAGGCCGGCCGCCGCGGTCTGCTTCGGCACCAGGAAGCGCTTCGCGATCTGCACCTTCTCGGTCTCGAGATAACCGGGCAGGCGAATGGTCTCCATGCGGTCCTGCAGCGCGGGCGGGATCGAGTAGAGCGAGTTGGCGGTGCAGATGAACATGACCTGCGACAGGTCGAAGTCGACCTCGAGGTAGTGGTCGTTGAAGGTGTGGTTCTGCTCGGGATCGAGCACCTCGAGCAGCGCCGACGACGGGTCGCCGCGGAAGTCGGCGCCCAGCTTGTCGATCTCGTCGAGCAGGAACACGGGATTCCTGCTGCCCGCGCGGCGCAGGCTCTGCACGATGCGCCCCGGCAGCGAGCCGATGTAGGTGCGGCGGTGCCCGCGGATCTCGGCCTCGTCCCGCACCCCGCCCAGGGCGACGCGCACGAAACGGCGGCCGAGCGAGCGCGCGATGGACTTGCCGAGCGACGTCTTGCCCACGCCGGGCGGGCCGACGAAGCACAGGATCGGCCCCTTGTTCCGTCCGGTGAGCTTGAGCACCGACAGGTACTCGACCACCCGCTCCTTCACCTTGCGGAGGCCGAAGTGGTCCTCGTCGAGGATCCGCTCGACCCCGCGGATGTCCTGGTTGTCGCGCGTGGCCTTGCGCCACGGCAGCGACACCAGCCAGTCGAGGTAGTTGCGCACCACGGTCGCCTCTGGCGACATGAAGCTCATCTTCGAGAGCCGGTCCAGCTCCTTGAGCGCGCGCGGCACCACCTCGCGGGGCATGCGCGCCTTCTTGATCGCGGCGGACAGCTCGTCGATCTCGCTCGAGAATTCGTTCTGGTGGCCCAGCTCCTTGCGAATCGCCTTGAGCTGCTCGTTGAGATAGAACTCCTTCTGGTTCTTGTGCACCTGCGAGCGCACCTGGCCTTCGATCTTGCGCTCGAGCTTCACGATCTCGAGCTCGGCGGCGAGCGTCTCGCCCAGCAGCTTGAGGCGCTCGGCGACGCCCTCGATCTCGAGCAGGCGCTGCTTCTGCGGCACCTTGACCAGCAGGTGCGCCGACACGGTGTGCGCGAGCGACGCCGGGTCGGTGATGTTGTTCGCCGTCATCAGCACTTCGTCCGGGATGCGCTTGTTGAGGTGCACGTAGTCGTTGAAGAGCGACAGCACGTGGCGCATCTGCGCTTCGACCGAGGTCCCGGCGACGGTCAGCTCCTCGAGCACCGCGACCTTCACGGTGTAGTAGTCGCTCGACCACGCGAAACGCTCGACCCGGCAGCGGCAGAGTCCCTCGACCAGCACCCGAATGGTGCCGTCGGGCAGCCGGAACAGCTGGAGCACGCGCACCACCGTGCCCACCTTGTAGAGCTCGTCGTGCGACGGATCGGCGACCTCGCTGCTCTTCTGCGCGGTCACGAACAGCATCCGGTCGCGCGCCACCGCCTTCTCGATCGCGTTGATCGACGGCAGGCGTCCCACCAGCAGCGGGATGGTCATGTACGGGAAGATGACGACGTCGCGCAGCGGCAGCAGCGGCAGGCGGTCGCGGAAGGTGAAGCGCTCGTCGCCGCGCGCGATGCTCAGCGTCTGCGGCTTCTCCGCGGCGGCCGGCTTGCGCGCCGCGCGCGAGGGCCGGTCTTTGGGCGGGTTCGGGGACAACGGATTCTCCGGTGTGACGGGTGGAGCGGAGCGGTCAGGCTTCCTTGCGCCGCTTCTCGCGCTCGCCGCGGTACGTGAGGAGCGGCGGCGCGCCTCCCATGATGCACTCGCGGGAAATCGTGCAGCCGATCACGTCCGCGCGTGACGGGATGTCGTACATCACGTCGAGCATCGCTTCCTCGATCACCGCGCGCAGGCCGCGCGCCCCGGTCCCGCGCTTGATCGCCTGCTGGGCGATCGCGCGCAGCGAGTCCTCCGTGAAGTCGAGCTTCACGCCCTCCATGTCGAGGAATTTCTGGTACTGCTTGGTGATCGCGTTCTTGGGCTCGGTGAGAATGCGCACCAGCGACTCTTCGTCGAGCGAGTCGAGCACGCCCACCACCGGCAGCCGTCCCACCAGCTCGGGGATGAGCCCGTAGCGCAGCAGGTCCTCGGGCTCCACGACGCTCATCATCTCGCCGACGTTCTTCTCCTTCTTGCTCTTGATGTCGGCGCCGAACCCCAGCATCTTCTGGCCGACGCGGCGCTCGATGATCTTGTCGAGCCCGTCGAACGCTCCGCCGCAGACGAACAGGATGTCCTTGGTGTTCACCTCGATGTACTTCTGCTGGGGGTGCTTGCGCCCGCCCTGGGGCGGCACGTTGGCGACCGTGCCCTCCAGGATCTTGAGCAACGCCTGCTGTACGCCCTCGCCCGAGACGTCGCGGGTGATGCTCGGGTTCTCGCTCTTGCGCGAGATCTTGTCGATCTCGTCGATGTACACGATCCCGTGCTCGGCGTTGACCAGGTTGAAGTCCGCGGACTGCAGCAGCCGCACCAGGATGTTCTCGACGTCCTCGCCGACGTAACCCGCCTCGGTGAGGCTGGTCGCATCCACGATCGCGAACGGCACCTTGAGGAAGCGCGCGAGCGTGCGGGCGAGCAGCGTCTTGCCGGTGCCGGTCGGGCCGATCAGCAGGATGTTGGACTTCTCGAGCTCGACGTCGCTGCCGCCGGGCGACTGGTAGATGCGCTTGTAGTGATTGTAGACCGCGACCGCGAGCGTCTTCTTCGCGCGGGACTGCCCGATGACGTAGTCGTCGAGGATGCGCTTGATCTCGGCCGGTTTCGGAAGCTGGCCGGCCGCGGCCGGCTGCTCGCGCTCGAGCTCACCCTCGAGGATGTCGTTGCAGAGCTTCACGCACTCGCTGCAGATGTAGACCGAAGGGCCGGACACCAGGCGCGCGACCTCGTCCTGGCCGCGGCCGCAGAACGAGCAGCGGATCGGGTGAGGCGTTGCGATGCGCTTCTTCATGACGCTCCCCTAGCGACGCTTCTCGATGAGCTCGTCGACGATCCCGTAGGCCTTGGCCTCTTCGGCCGACATGAAGTAGTTGCGGTCGGTGTCCTTCTCGATCTGCTCCATCGGCCTGCCGGTGTGCTTCGCGAGGATGCCGTTCAGCTGGTCGCGCATCTTGACCATCTCGCGCGTGTAGATCTCGATGTCGGTGGCCTGGCCCTGCGTGCCGCCCAGCGGCTGGTGGATCATGATGCGCGAGTTCGGCAGCACCGAGCGCTTGCCCTTCGCGCCGGCCGCGAGCAGCACGGCGCCCATGCTCGCCGCCTGGCCCATGCAGAGCGTCGCGATGTCGGGCTTCACGAACTGCATCGTATCGTAGATCGCGAGCCCGGCCGTGACCATGCCGCCCGGGCTATGAATGTAGAGATTGATGTCGCGATCCGGGTCCTCGCCCTCCAGGAAGATCATCTGGGCGATGACCAGGTTCGCGACCATGTCGTCGATCGGGGTGCCGATGAAGATGATCCGGTCCTTGAGGAGCCGCGAGTAGATGTCGTACGCGCGCTCTCCGCGACCCGTCTGCTCCACTACGATGGGAACCAGGCCCATGTCGTCTCGACTCCTCGTTGAATGAACCGCGATCAGCGGGCGGCGGGAACGATCAGCCGAGATTCCGTGGCCTCGTCCTGCACGTCCGCCGCGTTGATCAGCCAGTCGAGCGCCTTGCGCTCGAGCAGTGATTCGTGGAGCGCCTGCCGCCGCTCCGCACTCTGATAGCGGGCGCGCACCCGCGCCGCCTGTCGCGGCTCGGCCTGCGCCATGCGCTCGATCTCCCCCGCGACGTCCTCCTCGGAGACCTCGAGCTTCTCCTGGCGCGCGACCGCGCCCAGCAGCACCTCGCGCCGCAGCGAGCGCTCGACTCCCGGAAGGTAACGCGTCACGAGCTCCCGGCGCAGCGCATCGTCCACCGGCCGCTCTCCCATCGCCTCCGCGATCACGCGATCGAGCATGTACGCGACCAGCCGCTCCGGCAAATCGACCGGATTGCGACGGATCAGCTCTTCGGCGATCGCCGACTCGACCTCGCGCTGCACCCGCACGCGTTCTTCCCCCTCGAGATTGAGCCGGACCCGGGAGCGTAGCTCCTCGAGCGATTCGAGACGAAACACGTCCCGAGCGAAGTTATCGTCCAGATCGCGCAGCTTCTTCTCCTGGATTTTGCGGACCCGCACCACGTAACGCGCGGGCTTGCCCGCCAGCTCCTGCACCGGGTAGTCGGCCGGGTATGCGATTTCGATCGTCCGCTCCTGTCCGGCCTCGGCCCCCAGCAGCCCGTTCTCGAGATCGGGCAGCACGTCCGGGGTGCCGAGCGGAATCCGGCGGGCCTTGAGCCGCGAGCCCGGCAGCCGCCGCCCGTTCGCATCGAGGCGCGTCGAGTCGAGCAGCACGATGTCGCCGCGCTGCGCCGGCCGGTCGAGATCCGCGAACACCGCGGACTCCTCTCGCAGCTCGTTCAGCGCGCGCTCCACTCCCGCGTCGTCGAATACGTGCGCGCTCCGCTTGACCGGGATGCCGCGATAGTCCCTGGCCTCGACCTCGGGCCGCACGTCGACCAGCAACTCGAAGCGCAGGGGCTGTCCCGGAGTGAAGCGCAGGTTGCGCGCGAGCGGCGGGATGACCGGATTGAGCCGGGCCTGATCCACCGCCTCGCCCGCGATGCGCGGGACGAACGTCTCCATGAACTCCTGCTCGACGCGGTCCGCGAAGTGCTGGCGGACCATCTCGAGCGGAACCCGGCCCGGGCGGAAGCCGGGCAGGCTCGCGCGGCGCTGGAGCTGCCGTGCGACGTCGACGAGGCGGCCCTCGACCTCCTCCACCGGCACCTCGATGTCGATCGTGTGCTGCCAGGTGCCGCTCGCGCGAACCTTGAGATCCATGGGTGAGCCGTGCTCCGTGGGTGAGGAGGGTGTTGCGAACGCGCGATCAGTGCGAGAGGGGGGATTTGAACCCCCACGAGTTTCCCCACTGGATCCTAAATCCAGCGCGTCTGCCAGTTCCGCCACTCTCGCATCGCGGAACGGGGCCGCGGACGCCCGCGACCCTGAATCGGACCCGGTCGGTATGCGCCGAGACGCCCGCGCCGACGCGGGTCGCGTGGATGTCGTAGTTCGAATCGCAGTATAGCATACGGGTTCCGCGCGCCTTCCCGGCGCAACCGTCAGAACGTCTGGGTCACGCCGATCACGACTCGCTCCTCGGTCGACGGAGCGTGACCGCTCCGCTCGAAGCCCCGGTGCAGGATGCCCAGCTCGAGCACGGTGCTCTCGAGGATCCAGCCGGCGCCGAGACCGACCACGCTCGTCCGCGGCTCCGCCACGCCGCGCTCCTGCTCCCCGCCGAGCCCCACGCGCGCGATCCAAGGGTCGCGCGCGTCGTGAAACGCGCAGGCGACGCTCCAGTCGCCGCCCGCGCCGCGGCTCACGCCGAATCCGTCATATCGCTGCGCCGTGCGGCCGCCCGCCGAAGCCATGAGGTGGAACGCGACGGTCGGCGACCAGCGCAGCGCGAGGCCGCCCTCCCACGCCGCCTTCCGCGTGGCGGCGATCGTGCGCGTGCTCTTCCCGCCTACCAGATCCAACTGCTCCTCGCCGCCGAGCGCGAGCGATGGCACGTAGCGGGCGGCCGCGCCGAGCAGGATCGCGCCGGCTGCTGTGTCGCCGAAGGCGACGCGCGCACCCGCCTGAGCGCCCCACCCGCCGCCCGAGAAGGACGCGATCCGCACCTCGGGCGCGGGCCCGCCGGTGTCGTGAATCTCGTAGCGATCGTTGCGCTGCGTCCACTCGGGGGCGATGCCGAACCGCACGCGCCCCAAGCCGAACGAGAGCCCGACGCCGGCGCGCGACTCGCGCATCGAGCTCGTGCTCTGCTCCGCGCCGGGCGCGTTCAGCGCCGTGCCGCGCAGGAACGTGTTGTTCTCGAGGCGCACCACCGGCTGGTAGCCGTACACCGTGATCCCGAGCGCGCCGCGCTTCGCGCCGAACCAGCCGCCGGCCACGTCGATGAACGCCGACTCCTCGTCGTAGCGGCGATTGTCGGCGCGCAGGTCCTGGCGGCCGACGTGGAGCAGCGCTGGGGAGAGCACCAGCGTGGCCGCCCGCGCGGTGGCGGGATTGCAGAATGGCTCGTCCCCCAGGAATCGATCGGCGAGCGCGAGGCCGGCGGAGGCCGCGGAGCCGGGACCGGAATGCGCGCCGGGAAACGCGAACAGCGCTGGGGAAATCGTGGAAGGCAGCTGCGCGAAAACGGGCGAGGCGAGGACCGAGAGACCCAGCCCCGCGAACAGACAGCGTCTCAGCATTCAGGCTCCGTACTTGTCGAGACGCCCGGCGTTCGCAAGCAATACCGCGATCAGGTCGCGGCTGGCAAGCAGGCCGAGGCTGCCGCCGCGGGCCGCCTTCTCGTGGAACCGCGGCAGCTGGTCCGCGCCGCACCACGGCGAGTGGACCAGGACCGGCACCGGGTGCCACGAGTGCCCCTTCATCGGCACCGGGGTCGAGTGATCGCCGGTCACGCACAGCACCCCGGGCGCGAGCGCGAGCAGCGCGGGCAGCGCGCGGTCCACGGCCTCGATGCACGCCACCTTGGCGTCGAAGTCGCCGTCCTCTCCCGCCATGTCGGTGCCCTTCACGTGCATGAAGAAGTAGTCGTACTCGCCCCAGTGCGAGGCCGCCGTCGCGAAGGCGTCGGCGGGCGACTCCGAGGTGGGCAGCACGTCCATGCCCGCGAGCTGCGCGACCCCGCGATACATCGGATAGGCCGCGATCGCGGCGGCGCGGAGCTTCCAGCGCTCGCGATAGCCCGGGAACCGCGGACGCTCCGAGAGGCCGCGCATGAGCGCGGCGTTCGCGGGGCGCTCCCCCGCGAGCGTCTGCTGCGCGCCCCGCACGAAGGCGTTCACGATGTGCGCGGTCTTCAGCGCGCGCGGATCCTCCGCGAGCGGGCGGCATGCGGGAATCGGCCGGCCCTCGTGATGCGGATCCGCGTCGCTCACCGAACCGTCGAGGCCCGGGCCGCGCAGCACCGCGACGAAGCGATGTCCCTTCCCGGCGCGCAGCACGATCTCCACGTCGTCGATGCGCGGCAGCGCGCGCGCCAGCCGCTCGACCAGCCGCGCGCACACCTCGCTCGCGATGCGGCCCGCCCTGCGATCGGTGACCGTTCCCGCCGCGTCGACGGTGCAGAAGTTGGCGCGCGCCGCGACGTCCCCGTGCTCGAGCGTGATCCCCGCGCCGAGCGCCTCGAGCACGCCCCGCCCCACCACGGTCGTGAGCGGATCGTATCCGAAGAGCGCGAGGTGCCCGGGGCCGCTGCCGGGCGTGATGCCGGGGCCCACCGGGAGCAGCCGGCCGAGCGCGCTGCGTGGCGCGATCGAGTCGAAGTTCGGGGTGCGCGCGGCCTCGAGCGGCGTGAGGCCGGAGTGATCGGGATGGGGCAGGTCGCCGAGCCCATCGAGCACCAGCAGCACGATCCGGATTTCATTTTCGAGAACCAGTGCCTCAAGCACCGAGTCGGTCACGTCGAGGTCTCCACGCTGAGACGATGCACCGCGCGCGGACGCGCAACGCGGTGGATCGAGGTCCGCCGCACCTTAATGGAAAGGGCGGGGACGCGAAAGCGATCCGGGGGGGGCGGGTCACGGCGCGGCGCACGCGGGCAGGCATGCGGCGGGGGGATCAGCGCGGGGGAAACCTCACCGGGACCGCGACCCAGACCGCGACCGGGAGGCCCTTGCTCATGGCCGGCTTGAACACCCATTGCCGGACGGCCGCGACGGCCGCGTCGTCGAGCATCGGGATGGACTTCACGACCCGCGTGTCCTTCACCCGCCCGTCCGTGCCCACCAGCGCCTGGACGATGACGACTCCTTCGATGCCCTCCTTGGGACCGGTGGGATATTCAGGTGATACCTTCTCGATCGCCTCCGGAAGCTGTTCGACGTAAACGTAGTCTCCGAACGCGGGGAGCGGCACGACCGTCACGGGCGCGGGGCGGGCCGCCGCGGGTGCCGGAGGCTCGGGCGGGAGTGGCTGCTGATTCCCCATTCCGCTCATGGGGGCGCCAGCACAACCTCCCGCGAGCAGTGCCACCCCGACGATTCGCAGGATCATGCTGCGCATCTGGATTTCCTCCCTGGCTTCGCCCACATCGGCGTTCCGTCCGCTCAACGCCCGAGGCCGTAGCGCTCCCTCAGCAGCGCGGCGTGGTGGCGCTCGTGCCCGGCGATGATCCATGCGAGGGCCCGCACGCTGACCGGATTGCCGCTCGCCTCGCCGCGCCGCGCAAGGGCGGCGGGGTCGAACGAGCGGAACAGGGCGAGGGTTGCCGCGCGCACCCGCGCCAGCTCGTCGCGCAGCGCGTCGATCGGGCGCGCGTCGAAGCGCCCGGCCGGCACGTACACGTTCTCGTCGAATCCCGGCAGCGGCGTCGCGTCGGCGCGCGCGAAGCGCAGCGCGCGATAGGCGAAGACCCGCTCCGCGTCGGCGACGTGGCCGATGGTCTCCTTCACGCTCCACTTGCCGGGCGCGTAGCGATGGAGCGCGCGCGCCTCGTCGAGCGGCGCGAGCAGCGCGAGCGTCTCGCCGATCTGCGCGTCGAGCGCATCGAGCGCGTCGTCGCCCGGCACCTGCGAAATGTAGCGTCCGTAGTACGGGTTGTACTCGCCTTCGGCCGGGCGGGTGATGGGGTTGGCTGCGATCATCGGCGCTCCTCGCGGACGGTGGACATCGCACGGCACGGCAGCCACCGAACCCTAGCAGCGCGCCGCCCGCGCGGCCAGCCTCGTGTGAAGGCCGCCTTGCCGCTCCCCCATCGCTCCCCTATTGTCCGTGGCCGACTACAACCCCCGACGACCACGCGCAGAACGGAGGCGTTCTTCTCATGACGATTCGCAAGGTGGGAGTGGTGGGATGCGGGCTGATGGGCAGCGGCATCGCGCAGGTGAGCGCGCAGGCGGGATTCCCGACCGTGGTGCGCGAGATCTCGGCGCCGGCGCTCGAGAAGGGCATGGGCACCATCCGCAAGTTTCTCCAGCGCGGGGTGGACAAGGGGAAGCTCGCCGCCGCCGACATGGAGAAGACCCTCGGCAACCTGAAGGGCACGGTGGAGCTCGGCGACCTCGCCGACTGCGACCTCGTGATCGAAGCCGCCGTCGAGAACCTGGCGATGAAGAAGGAACTGTTCGCGGCGCTGGATGCGACCTGCAAGGGTGGCGCGCTGCTCGCATCGAACACCTCGAGCCTCTCGATCACCGAGCTGTCGACCGCGACGAAACGGCCCGGGAATTTTCTCGGGCTCCACTTCTTCAATCCGGTCCCGCTCATGAAGCTGGTCGAGGTGGTGAAGACCATCCGCACCACGAGCGAGGCGCTGGAGTCAACGCAGACCTGGTGCCGCGCGATCGGCAAGACCGTGGTCACGGTGGGCGACTCGACCGGATTCGTGGTGAACCGCCTGCTCGTCCCCTACATGCTGGACGCGGTCCGCGTCTTCGAGCAGGGGCTCGCGAGCCGCGACGACATCGACAACGCGATGAAGCTGGGGTGCGGCTATCCGATGGGCCCGCTGCTGCTCGGAGACTACGTGGGGCTCGACACCACCTACTACATCGCCGAGATCATGTTCGACGAGTTCAAGGAGCCGCGCTTCGCGCCGCCGCCGTTGCTCAAGCGCATGGTGCTGGCCGGACTTCACGGCCGCAAGACCGGCCGCGGATTCTACGACTGGAGCACCAACCCGCCCTCGTGATCGCGTTCCGCGGATCGCGAATGCGCCGTCCTTAGAGGGCGGCGGGCCCTGGGGCCCGCCGCTCGTCCCGCAGCACCGAACGAGGAGGTCACGCGATGCTGAATCAGAAGCGGCTCGCAGTGCTCGGCGCGGGCAAGCTCGGGGAGACGCTGATCCGCGGCCTGCTCGACGCCGCAGTCATCCGCGCCGATCGGGTGACGGTGACCGCCGCGCACGAGGAGCGGATCGAGAAGCTGCGGCGGAGCCTGGGCGTCAATGGTGCGCCATCGAACCGCGAGGCGGTCGCGGGCGCGGACCTCGTCCTGCTCGCGGTCAAGCCGCAGCAGGTGTCGCTGGTGCTCGGGGAGATCGGCGGCGCGCTCGAGCCCCATCAGCTCCTGATCTCGGTCGCGGCCTCCGTGAGCACGGCGTTCATCGAGAAGCATCTCGGCCGCGAGGTCCCGGTGATTCGCGCCATGCCGAACACGCCCGCCCTCCTCAAGCACGGCATGACGGCGATCGCGGCCGGCACGCACGCGAGTCGCGAGCACCTCGAGCTCGCGCGCTCGATCTTCAGCGCGGTGGGAAGGGTGCTGACGCTGGACGAGCGGCACATGGACGCGGTGACCGGCCTCTCGGCGAGCGGCCCGGCGTTCATCTACATCGTCATCGAGTCGCTCGCCGAGGGCGGAGTCAAGGTGGGCCTGCCGCGCGACGTCGCGACGGTGCTCGCCGCCCAGACGGTGCTCGGCGCCGCGGCGATGGTGCTCGAGACCGGCGAGCATCCGGCCAAGCTCAAGGACCAGGTGACGACCCCGGCGGGCTGCACCATCGACGGCATCCTCGAGCTCGAGGAGGGCGGACTGCGCGTGACCCTGATCAAGGCGGTGGTGCGCGCGACCGAGCGCGCGCGGGAGCTGCTCGAGAGTTAGCGGCTCGCCATGATCGAGGATCCCGCGCGGCGCGGCCGCGCGCTCGCCGAATTCTTCAGCGCGGTCTCGCCGCGCCTGCTCGCCGACTTCGAGGAGTCGGGGGTCCTGCCCGTGGAACGGGGCGCAGCGGCGCGCGAGCGCGTGCGCGAGGAGTGGGAGTGTTTCGCGCTCTACGCCTGCGTGCGCGGGCTGGTGGCCGCCGGCGGATTCAATCGCGAGACCAGCGGAGCGATCGACGCGCTTCACGAGCGCGTGCTCGAAGACTGGATGGCGCGCGAGCCGTCGCTCGATGCGTTCGGCCGCCGCCGCGTGCTGCTCTCCGAGCGCTATGCCGAGTATGGCGAGATCGGGCAGGCGGGCGGAGCCGCTGGCGCGGCCACCGTGACGCAACGGCTCGGGCTGGCCGCGGCGCGCCACATGGTGGCACCGCTCCCGCCTGGGGAGGCGCTCGCCGAGCTCGCCGGCTCGCTGCACGAGGCGCTCGCCGAGGGCGCGGCCGAGGCCGTACGCATCGCGGAATGACGCGCGAGGGCCGCCCGTGTTCGGGGTGAAGCGCTCGCCGCCGCGCTCACTCCTCGAGAACGCGGTGAATACGCTCGAAGCCGCCGGCCTGACCTGCGCGCTCGGTGGCAGCGGATTGCTCGCGGCCCTCGGCCTCGCCGATTCCATCCGCGACTGGGACCTCACCACCGACGCGGATCTGGAGCGCGTCGCGCCGCTCTTCGCCGGCGCCCCGTCCCTGGCGTCGGGACCCTCGGGGGTCCACGCCGATCACAAGCTCGCGCTCGAGGACGGAGCGATCGAGATCATCTGCCGATTCGCGTTCCGCTCTGGCGAGGCGGTCGTCCGCATTCCCACCGTGGTGAGCGCGCGTCGCGAGGGCATTCCGATCGGAAGCGCAGAGGCTTGGGCGATCGCCTACGCGCTGCTCGGCCGGCCGGCCAAGTCGGAATTGCTGTTCGCCTGGCTGCGCGAGCGCGGCGCCGATTCCGCCGTGATCAAACGGTTGCTCGCCGAGCCGCTTCCGGGCGCGCTGGCGCGCGCGCTCGATGCGCTGCCCCGCCGCCCGCCTTCAAGTACTGCTTGAAGTGGGACGCGGATCCGGCTGTGCCGGCGGGCCGGTGGCGCCGGCGGCGAGCGCGCGGAGCGCGGCATCCTCGAGCTGGTAGGTCTGCCAGCCCGGGTTCGCGCGCACGGCCCCCAGGGATTCGTAGAAGCGAATCGCCGGCTCGTTCCAGTCGAGCACGGCCCAGCTGAGGCGCCAGCACCCGCGGGCCGCGGCCTCCCTCGCGACCGCGAGCAACAGCCCGCGTCCGAACCCTCGCCCGCGAATCGCGGGCTCCACGAACAGGTCCTCGAGCCACATCATGGGCTGCGTTCGGAAGCTCGAGTAGATCGTGTGGAACAGCGCGTACCCCACCAGCGTCCCGCCGTCCTCTGCGACCATGCACTCGATGAACGGGCGCGGCGCGAACAGATGGTCCGCCAGCTCCCGGGCCGAACCGGTCACGCGCGCTTCCATCTTTTCGTACCGCGCGAGCGCGAGCAACAGCTCCCAAACGCGCGGCACGTCCGCGGGATTCGCCGGGCGGATCATCGCGCGAACCTCACTCCCCGATCACCTTGATCAGCACGCGCTTCTTGCGGCGGCCGTCGAACTCCCCGTAGAAGATCTGCTCCCAGCGGCCGAAGTCGAGCCTGCCCGCGGTGATGGCGACCACCACCTCGCGGCCCATGATCTGCCGCTTGAGGTGCGCGTCCGCGTTGTCCTCGCCCGTGTCGTTGTGGCGGTAATCCCGCGTCGGCGCGTGTGGCGCGAGGCGCTCGAGCCACGCCTCGTAGTCGTGGTGGAGCCCGGACTCGTCGTCGTTGATGAACACGCTGGCCGTGATGTGCATGGCGTTCACCAGCACCAGCCCCTCCGCGACGCCGCTCGCGCGCACCACGCGCTCGACCTCGGGCGTGATGTTCACGAACCCGCGCCGCGCGGGAACGTCCATGGTCAGGTACTCGGTGCGGGAGGTCATCGGGCGCGCAGCCTAGCATGGCGCAGCTCCACCGCCCCCGCTTGAGGCCTCCGAACCCGTCTGCTACGTTTCGAAAGCGGCGCGCGCCCAACCCTCGTCGCGATCCCGGCGCGCGGTCGCTCGTCCAATCGGCCTCACCGACTTCCTCAATCTCAAGGAGCCATCCCTTGTCCAGCAACGGACTTCCCGAGATCGTCATCGTCTCCGGCGCGCGCACGCCCATGGCCGAATGGATCGGCGGCAAGCGCGGCGACGGGCTGCCCGGAGGCGCGCTGGCCTCCGTCTCCGCGCTCGATCTGGGCGCGGCGGCGGCGCGCGCGGCGATCGAACGCGCGGGCATCACCCCCGACATCATCGATCACGTCGTGATGGGCAACGCGCTCCAGACTTCGGGCGACGCGATCTACGGCGCGCGCCACGTAGGGCTCAAGGCCGGCGTCCCGAAGGAAGTGCCGGCCCTGACCGTGAACCGTCTCTGTGGATCCGGGATTCAGAGCGTGGTGAGCGGCGCGCAGATGATCCAGCTCGGCGAGGCATCTTGGGTGCTCGCGGGCGGCATGGAGAGCATGAGCCAGGCGCCGCACGTGCTGCGCGGCGCGCGCGCGGGACTAAGGCTCGGACCGGGCAGCATGCTCGAGGATTCGCTGTTCGTCGCGCTCAAGGACAGCTACTGCGGGCTGTTCATGGCGCAGACCTCGGACAACCTCGCGAAGCAGTTCGGGATCACGCGCGAGCGGCAGGACGAGTTCGCGCTGCGCTCCCACCGGCTCGCGAACGAGGCGAACCAGAACGGGCGCTTCGCGGAGGAACGCGTCGCCGTCGAGGTCGCCCAGGGCAGGAAGACCACGACCGTCGACAAGGACGATCACCTCTTCCCCAGTACCTCGATCGAAAAACTCGCGGCGCTCCCCGCCGCATTCGGTCCCGAGTCGTTCGTCACGGCGGGCAACGCGTCGGGCGTGGTGGACGGCGCGGCGGCCGTGATCGTGACGAGCGCCGACCGCGCGAAGGCGGCGGGCAAGCGGCCGCTCGGGTACGCGCGAGCTTGGGTGAGCGTCGGCGTCGAGCCATCGACGATGGGGATCGGGCCGGCGCCCGCGATCCGCAAGGCGCTCGAGCGCGCGGGCCTCAGGCTCGATCAGGTGGATCTGTTCGAGATCAACGAGGCGTTCGCGGGACAATACCTCGCGGTCGAACAGGAGCTCGGCCTGGATCGCGAGAAGGTGAACGTGAACGGCGGCGCGATCGGGCTCGGCCATCCGCTGGGCGCGACCGGGACGCGGCTCATCTACACGCTGCTGGTCGAGCTCGCGAAGCGCGGCAAGCGCTGGGGTGTGGCCTCGGCCTGCATCGGCGGCGGGCAGGGCATCGCGATCGTCCTCGAGCGCGCCTGAAGCGATCGCCGCGCGCGCGCGCGGTTCCCGGCCGCGGCGCGCGCATGCCTCAATCCACGGTCAGGTCCCTGATCGCGGCGGGGGGCGTGACGTCGGCCGCTCCGAACTCGAACGCGCCGATGTCGGGCGCCGCGCCCTGCCACACGTCGTTGATCCCGGGCAGCCGGATCGCGGCGTCGATCGCCGGGCTTCCAGCACGCAGCGTGTAGTCGCCGCTCGCCGCCGCGTTGAAGAGCGGATCGCCGTAGCGTCCGTTCAGCTCGAAGCCGAGCGCGCCCTGCACCGCGCCGAGCGTCCCGTACGGCACGCCCCGCCAGTAGAAGAAGTTCGCCCAGTCGCTCTTCAGCAAGTCGCCGTCGAAATCGTTCCCGGTCTGGCTCTCCCCCGCGTCGTCTCCGACCGCGGGCTGCCCGTTGCCGACGAGGATGTTGTTCCGGAAGTGCATGTTCGAGTACGGCCCGGTCGGGTAGACCGGCCCGGTCGGAGTCTTGCTGCTGGCGATGGTGTTGTGACAGATCCACGTGACCCCGGTGCTCGAGATCGAGAACTTGAAGCCGCCCTTCCGGTACTCGCTGAAGGTGTTGAAGAGCACGTACTCGGGGCCCTGGATCGATGGCGCGATCGACATCGAGTTGAGCGGGTTGATCACGCGATTGCGGTAGACCCGGAAGTTGATGGCGCCGAAGCTCTCGGTCTCGAGGCCGTCGTCTGCGACGGTGTCGATCAGATTGTCGTGGATGTCGGTGTCGGCCGCGACGTCCTCGGTCGACGTGTCTCCGCCGGAATCGATGCCGTCGAACGTCCCGCGCGCGACGTTGAAGCGGATCACGTTGCCGCGGCCGCCGCGGTTCGAGATGCCCTGCAGCTCCTCCTCGTGGGCCTTGGTGGCGGCCCACGGCCAGCCCGAGATGCGCGGATCGCGGCACAGGTTGCTCTCGATCAGGTTGTCCGCCGCGAGCACGCGCAGGTAGATCTCCTTGCCGCCGTTGGTGTGCGAGTGATTGCCGCTCACGACGCAGTGCGAGGCCCCGCGCAGCGTGATCCCGCTCGCGGCGATCGTGGTCCCGAAGTGGCGCACCTCGAAACCGCTCACGATCCAGTAGTTCACGTCGAGGTAGATCCCGATGTCGTAGCGCGCGACGGACATGACGTGGCCCGCCGGCGAGCTCAGGTCCTCGAGCTTCACGTAGAGCCGGCCGCCTTCCGCCGCCCAGCCCTGCGTCATGGCGTTCGCGTTGGTCTGCAGGGCGGCCAGGCTCGCCTGATGGTAGAGGCGCTGCAGGCTGTCCGCGCACACCAGGCGCGTGGTGCCCGTGTACGGCACGCTCCAGATCCCGCCGCCATCTTCCCGCCAGTCACCGCGGTTGCGATAGGCGGGATCGGCCCCGTCGAGCACGACGCCCGGCGCGTCCGCGATCAGCTGGATCGGCTGAGCGGCCGTGCCGGACACCGTGGCGTCGAGCGTCTGGGAGTAGACGCCGGCCTTCACGCGGATCTGATCGCCGGGCTGCACGTGCGCGGCGGCCGCCTGGAGCGTGGCGAACGGCGAGTTCTGGGTGCCGGGATTGGCGTCGCTCCCGTTGGTCGCGACCCACCACACGGTGAGGCTCGGGGCCGCCGGCATCTCCGCGCGGGTGCGGACGGTGCCGGTCACGCTCCCGCCGCCGTCCGGGTCGTCGATGGTGGCGCGGATGTCGTACGGCGTGTCGGCCGTGAGCCAGAGCACGCTGCCCGCCCAGCGCTGGTTCGTGATGCGCGTCATCGCGACCCCCGCGTTCCAGGTGGCGCTCCCCGCCGGGCGCCACTCGAGCCGTGCGGTCGCGTTCGCGTTCGCGTCGCCGCCATACGCGAGACGCACCCCGACGTTGTTGAGCGTCGCGTAGAACGCGATCGCGCCGGGCGTTGACGCGTTCTGGGCGGCGGCGGGAACCGCCGCGATCAGGCCCAGGCTCAGCAGGACGATCAGCTTCCTCATGCGCTCCAGGGCTCCTGCCGTCGTAATGCCCACGCCGGATCCGCGAGCTGCAATGCCCGCGGGCCGGAGGGGACGGTGAAAGGCGAATCCACGCAATTGAATCAATTTTCGTGCCCCGGTCAAGGGCCATGCGGAGCGCAAGCGGCCAATCCTCTATCGCGTGGCGCCGCATGCGCTCCCTCCCGGAAACCACCCGGCCAGCTGCGGGCCCCCGCCGGGAGCGAGCGGCGATTTACTTGCCGCGCCTCGCCGCATCGGTTAATCCTCCGTCCTCTGCCATGGACGATCGCGAGCTCATCTACGACTGGAACGAGGCCGGCGAGCGCTGGGCCGCGCCGCCCTTCCGCGTTCAACTCGACGACGAAACGCTGCGCGACGGGCTGCAGTCCCCGTCGGTCAGCACTCCGCCGATCGATGAGAAGATCCGCATCCTCCATCTCATGGACCGCCTCGGCGTGGACACCGCCGACATCGGACTCCCGGGCGCGGGTCCTCACGTCGTCCGCGACGTGTTGAGGCTCGCGCAGGAGATTCGCGAGGCGAAGCTCGGGATCCGGGCGAACTGCGCGGCGCGCACGCTGCTCCAGGACATCACGCCGGTCATCGAGATCTCGCAGAAGGCCGGGATCCCGATCGAGGTCTGCACCTTCATCGGCTCCTCGCCCATCAGGCAGTACGCAGAGAACTGGACGCTCGACATGATGGCGCGGCACACCGAGGAGGCCGTGAGCTACGCGGTCTCGCACGGGCTCCCGGTGATGTACGTGACCGAGGACACGGTGCGCGCGCAGCCGGCGACGCTGCGCCGGCTCTTCCTCACCGCGATCCGCTGCGGCGCGAAGCGGCTGTGCCTGTGCGACACCGTGGGCCACGCCACCCCGGCGGGGGCCGCGAACCTGGTGCGCTTCGCGCTCGACGTGGTGCGCGAGAGCGGCGCGGCGGTCGAGCTGGACTGGCACGGGCACTGCGATCGCGGGCTGGCGGTGATCAATACGCTGGCCGCGATCCGCGCGGGCGCGACCCGCGTCCACGGCTGCGCGATCGGGATCGGCGAACGGGTGGGCAACACGCCGATGGACCAGCTGCTCGTGAATCTGAGATTGCTGGGCTGGATCACGAACGACCTCTCCGCGCTCGACGAATACTGCAGGAGCGTGAGCGATGCGACCGGCGTGCCCATTCCGCCCAACTACCCGGTGGTCGGCCGCGACGCGTTCCGCACCGGGACCGGGGTGCACGCCGCCGCGGTGATCAAGGCGTACAAGCGCGGCGCCGACTGGCTCGCGGACCGCGTGTACTCGGGGGTGCCGGCCAGCCTGGTCGGGCGGCGGCAGGAGATCGAGGTGGGCCCGATGAGCGGCGAGAGCAACGTGATCTACTGGCTCGAGAGCCGCGGCATCGCACCGAGCGCTGATCGCGTGCACGCCGTGTTCCAGCGCGCGAAGAGCGTGGATCGCGTGCTGACCGACGACGAAATCCGGGCGGTGCTCTCCGCCCTCGACGAAACGCGCGTCACCGGATGACCCGCGACCCCGCGCGGGGCGCGAGCGGCTTCACACACTCGAGGAGATTCGCATGGCGAAGACCTATTCGATCGCGGTGATCGGCGGCGACGGCATCGGACCCGAAGTGGTGCGCGAGGGACTCAAGGTGCTCGAGCGCGTCGCGGCGATCGAGGGGTTCGCGGTCCGGCTCACCCCCTATCCGTTCGGCGCCGAGCACTACCTCAAGACCGGGGAGATCTTCCCGCAGTCCGCGTTCGATGAGACGAAGCGGCAGGATGCGATCCTGCTCGGCGCGATCGGCGACCCGCGGATCGAGGTCGGGCTGCTCGAGTTCGGCATCATCGCGAAGCTGCGCTTCGAGCTCGACCTCTACGTCAACCTGCGCCCGGTCAAGCTCTACGCCGAGCACCTCTGCCCGCTCAAGGACAAGAAGCCGGAGGACGTCGACTTCATCGTGGTGCGCGAGAACACCGAGGACGCGTACGCCGGGATGCGCGGCTTCTTCAAGAAGGGCACGCCCGACGAGGTCGCGACCCAGGAGATCATCTTCACCCGCAAGGGCACAGAGCGCGTCATGCGCTACGCGTTCGACCTCGCGCGCCGGCGCGGCCGCGGCAAGAAGCTGACGATGGTGGACAAGGCGAACGCGGTGCGCGCGATGGACCTCTGGACCCGCACCTTCGAGGAGGTGGGACGCGAGTATCCCGACATCACGCGCGAGCACGCCTACATCGACGCCGCCACCATGTGGTGCGTGAAGAACCCCGAGTGGTTCGACACGGTGGTGACCAGCAACATGTTCGGCGACATCCTCACCGACCTCGCGGCCATGATCCAGGGCGGGCTCGGCGTGGCGGCGAGCGGCAACATCCATCCGGGCCGCGTGAGCCTGTTCGAGCCGATCCATGGCTCGGCGCCCAAGTACGCTGGAAAGAACGTGGCCTCGCCGGTCGCGACCATCATGGCGGTGCAGATGATGCTCGACTACCTCGGCGAAGCGCGGGCCGCGGCACGCGTCGAGGAGACGGTGGCGGGACTGATCCGGAGCCGGCGCATCCCCTCGCTGGGATCGGATTCGGGGCTCTCGACCCGGGCGGTGGGCGACATGGTGGTCGAGGCGCTGGAGAAGACGGTGGTCCCGGCGTAGCCGCGCGCCGCGCCGATTCGAGCGGAGCGCCTGCGAGCCCTCAGGGGGCCCGCCGCGCTCAGTTCTCGCCGCCCTCCGGCGAGAGGAAGCGCTCGATCCAGCGGTAGCCCTCGAGCACCAGCAGCGCGAGCACGGTGCCGGCGATCGCGAGCGCGTAGGCGTGAACCCCCACCGACACGCCGATCGCCGCGACCATCCACACGCTCGCGGCGGTGGTGAGCCCGTGCACGAACCCTTCCTGGCGCATGATGCTGCCCGCTCCCAGGAAGCCGACGCCGGTCACCACGCCGTGGATGATGCGCGTGGGATCGACGTTGTGCCCGCCGCCGAACGCCGTCATCGCGTGCGCGGTGAGCAGCACGAACATGGTCGAGCCCATGCACACCAGCGTGTGGGTGCGCAGCCCGGCGGGCTTGCGGCCCATCTGGCGCTCCCATCCCACGAGGGTGCCGAGCAGCGTGGAGACCAGCATGGGAACGAGATCCTGCATCTCGACCTCCTTGTCGCGTGCGGGGCCACGCGCCTGCGCGCGCAACGCGCGCCGCTACTTGCGCTGGAATCGCGCCGGACGTTTCTCGAGGAACGCCTTCAGTCCCTCGTGCATGTCTACGCTCGCGGCGAGAATGCCGAACAGGCTGCTCTCGAAGCGCAGCCCCTGATCGAGCGGAAGCTGCATCCCGCGCGTCACGGCTTCGAGCGCGGCCGCCACCGCGAGCGGGCCGTTCTTCAGCATGGCCTGCGCGAGCTTGATCGCCTCCTCGCGCAACGATGCGAGCGGCACCACGCGATTCACGAGACCCATGCGCTCCGCCTCCTCCGCCTTCACGCGACGTCCCGAGAGGATGAGCTCGAGCGCGCGGCCCGGGCCCACCAGCCGCGGCAGACGCTGCGTTCCGCCGTATCCCGGGATGATGCCGAGGCTCACTTCGGGCAGCCCCATCACCGCGTTCTCGGAGGCGAGCCGCACGTGACAGGCCAGCGCGAGCTCGCAGCCGCCGCCGAACGCGTAGCCGTTGATCGCGGCGATGACCGGCTTGCCCGCGTTTTCGAGCACGCCGACCACCCGCTGCCCGAAGCGCGAGATTGCTTCGGCGCCGCGCGGATCGAGCACGGCGAGCTCGTTGATGTCGGCGCCCGAGATGAAGCTCTTGTCCCCCGCGCCGGTCACGATCAGCGCGCCCTGCTCGGGGTCGGAGACGAAGGCACGCGCGCAGTCCTCGATCTCGGAGAGCGTCTCGCGGTTCAGCGCGTTCAGCACGTCGGGGCGGTGCACGATCAGCACGGTGATCGCGCCGCTGCGCTCGACGAGCAGGTTTCGATAGGGAGCGGTCGTGGAAGTCGTCATGTGAGGTCCGGCGAAAGAGGTGTGCTCGGCACGCCGCGACGCGCGGGGCAAACGACCGCGTGCCCGATCGGCGCGGCAGTATAGGCAGGCCCGCGCGCGCGCGGCAAGCGCGGCGCCCTTGTGCGCGGTGCGGGCGCGGCCTACACTCGGCGACTCGACGTGCACTCTTCCCCAGGGAGGAACGCCGCCCATGGCGGATGCGTCCCAGGCTGCGAGCCCCCCCAACGCTCAGCGGCTGATGGCCGAGCTCCAGTTCCTCTCGGAGCTGTGCCAGATCGTGGCGTCGAATTCGGAGCTCCAGCCCATCCTCGACTGGATCGTGCAGAAGACGACCGGGCTGCTGGGCGCCGACGAGGGTTCGATCAAGCTGCTGAGCCCGGATGTCGCCGAGCCCACCATGCGGACGCTGATCCGCAAGGAGGCGGCGGGCATCTCCTCGGGGTCGTGGCCACCGGCCGTGACCATGAGCGTGATCGGCTATCTCCTCCACCGCGGCGAGGCGCTCGCGAGCCCCGACCTCCTGAACGATCCGCGCTTCCCAGGTCTGCGCGGCAGCACGGCGCGGATTCGGGCGGTCCTCGCGGTTCCGCTCCGCGTGGGCAACCGCGTCACCGGCATGCTCGCCGTCACGCAGGCCCAGCCGGGGCGCGACTGGACACACAACGATGCCCAGCTGCTCGCGATCGTCGCCAGCAATTCGGCGGGGGTGATCGAGCAGGCGCGGCTCCGGGTCGAAGCGCTAGAGAAGCAGCGGCTCGAAGAGGAGACGCGCCGCATGGACCGCGAGCTCAAGCTCGCGAGCGAGATCCAGATGAGCCTGGTGCCGGCCGGCCCGCTGGTCGTCGGCCACTGGGAGGCGCACGGCCGGATCATCCCCGCCCGCATGGTGGGCGGCGACGCGTTCGACTACTTCCCGCTCGGGGACGGCCGCTTCGGGATCGCGATCGCGGACGTCTCGGGCAAGGGCGTCCCGGCCGCGCTGCTCATGTCCAACGTGCAGGCGTCGCTTCGCGCGTTCTGCGACGGACGCTGGCCGATCCGGGAGGCGATCCGCCACGTGAATCAGAGCGTGGTGCGCACCGCCAGCAACGGGAAGTTCATCACGCTCTTCTACGGCGAGATCGATCCGGGCAACGCGCGGCTGCGCTTCATCAACGCCGGCCACAATTATCCGCTGCTGCGGCGCGCGGGCGGCGCGGTCGAGGAGCTGCGGGAAGGCGGCACGCCACTCGGAATCTTCGAGGACGCCGACTACGAGCAGGGCGAGGTGTCGTTCCATCCCGGCGACGGGCTGATGCTCTACAGCGACGGGATCTCGGAAGCGGTCGACGTCGCCGGCATGGAGTTCGGCGAAGGGCGCCTGCGCGATCTGTGGCAGCAGCAGGGCGAGCGCGCTCCCACCGAAGTCATCGGCGTCGTGTTCGACGAGGTCGCCGAGTTTCGTGGCGATGCCGGCCAGAGCGACGACATGACGCTGGTGGTGGTCGGCACGCGCGTGCGCTGATTCGCCGGGCCCGGTGCTGAGGCGCATCCTCGTCCTCGCGGCCGCGCTCGCCGGCGTGGCCCTCCTGCTGATCGCGGTCGTCGTCTCGGTCCGGGTCTCTGCGGTGGAGATCGCGCCGCTCGCGAGCCGCACCCCGCCCGCCACGGCGCTCGTGCGCACTCGCGCGGCGGAGGCCCGCGCGGCGCACCGGGCGTTCGGCGTCGACCAGCGCACCGTGCCGTACGACCGCGTCGCGCCCATTCTCCGGCGCGCGGTGCTGATCGCGGAGGACGACGCCTTCTTCACGCACGGCGGACTCGACTGGAACGAGATCCGGGCGTCCGCGCGCCGGGATCTCGCGGCGCGACGTTTCGTGCGGGGCGGCAGCACCATCACCCAGCAGCTCGCGAAGAATCTGTTCCTCGCCGGCGATCCCGCCCTGCTCCGCAAGCTCGAGGAGGTGGGGATCGCGATGCGGCTCGAGCGCGCGCTCTCGAAACGCCGGATCTTCGAGCTCTACCTGAACGTGATCGAGTGGGGCGACGGGATCTACGGGGTGGAGGCGGCGGCGCAGCGGTACTTCGGCGTCTCCGCCGAGGCGCTCGATCCTCGCCAGGCGTGCCTGCTGGCGGCGGTGATCATCAACCCGCGCCGCTACTCGGTGATCGATCCCGGGCCGCGCATCGAACGGCGCGTGCGCATCATCGCGTCCCGCCTGCGGCGCCGCGGCGCCCTCGATACGGCCGGGTATCTGGCCGCGATCTCGCGCACGCCGCCGGAGCGCGAGGGACTGCTGGAGCGGATGTTCGGCGGCCTGTTCGGCGGCGGCAACGACGGCGACCTCGCCCCGGTGCCGGACGATTCACTCATCGCGCCTCAGGATTCGCTGGAGCGCGTGGAGGAGTGAAGGCCGCCTCAGGCGGCGCCGAGCAGTTCCTTCACGAGGCGCGAGACCACGCCCCCCTCGGCGCGTCCCTTCACCTCCGCCATCACCGCCCCGATCACCCTGCCCATGTCCTTCGGGCTCGCGGCGCCGGTGCGCGCGATCGCCTCGCCCACGATGCGCCGCAGGTCTTCTTCGGAAAGCGCCTGCGGAAGGAAGCGCTGCGTCACGGCGATTTCCTGCTCCTCGCGCGGGACCAGCTCGGCGCGCGAGACCTTGCGCAGCTCCTCGATCGCCTCGCGGCGCTTCTTCACGTAGCGCTGGAGCACTTCGATCTCCTCGTCGCGCGAGAGGGTCGCGTCCTTCGGCTTCCGGGTCTTGGCCTCCATGAGCGCCGACTTCAGCATGCGCAGCGTGCTGAGCGTGTCCGCGTCTCGCGTCTTCATCGCGATCGTCAGTTCGGACTGAATGCGCTCGAGAATGCTCGGATCGGTCATCGAGGCTCCCCTAGGCGGTGACGCCGGCGGCGGCGAAAGCTGCGGCCGCGCGCTCGAGGGTGGACAATGCCGCCGCGAACCGCGCGGGCTCGGCGCCGAGCGCGATGCGCACGCCGCGCGTGTCGCCGAAGAACCGTCCCGGCGCCATCGCGAGGTCGAAGCGCTCGAGCGCGAAGGCGCTGAACGCGTCGCCGAGCCCATCGGCCCCGAGCGACGCCCAGGCGGTGGTGCCGCGCGGAGGTTCGGCCAGGGCGAGCGGGGCGAGCCGGGGCGTCGCCTCCCGCAGACGCGCGTGGTTCTCGGCGAGCAGCGCGAGCGAGCGGGTGCGCAGCCGGCCGAGATGGGGCACGAGCGCGAGCGCGAGCGAGACGCTCGGCAACGCGGGCAGCGCGGAAAACGCCTGCTGCACCGCCGCGCATCGCCGGAGCGTCTCGGGCGCGCCGGCGATCCATCCGATGCGCAGGCCGCCGAGCCCGTACGACTTGGTGAGGGAGGCGGTCGTGACCCATCGCGGCGAGCGCCGGGCCGCCGTGTCGGAGGGCCGCTCCGACGCGTCGCGGAAGGTCTCGTCGCAATGGATCCACAGACCGTGACGATCCGCGAGCGCGGTGAGCGCCTCGATCTCCGCCGGCGACAGCTCGGCGCCGGTCGGATTGTGAAGATCCGACAGCACGATCATGCGGGTCGCGGAGGCGAGGCGCGTTTCGATCGCGGCCGCGAGCCCCGCGGCTTCACCGCGGCGCGGGCGCGGGAACGGCTTCCCGCCCGCGCCGAACATCGCGGACACCGCGCGGTGCGGCTCGTAGCCCGGGGATTCGAACAGCACCCCGTCGGAGTCGCCGAGCAGGGCGCCGTACACGCACGCGTTCGCCTCGCTCGCGCCGGCGGTGACGCACACGCGCCCGCCCGGCGCCGAGAGTCGCTCGCCCAGCGCGGCCTCGAGCCGCGGGAGCTGATCGTACCCGTCGAGGCCGAGGCCCGCCGCATGCGGCAACCCCATCGCCTCGAGATCGGGCGGGGCGACCGCGCTGTCGGCGAGATCGAACGCGTGCCGGCCGTTGTGGAGCCGGGCCCATGCGATGTGCTCCATCGAGACGCGCGTCATCGGCCGCGAGGATAGCATGGCGCGCGAGCGTGGATGAAGCGCGAGGCGGCCGGCGGGGGCCGCTCAGCGATACAGCAGCTTGAGCCTCCCCCAGCTCCCCGATCGCGCCGGAGTGATCGAGCAGCAGTCGGCATTCGCGGCGATGAGCGGATTCCCCGGGAATGCGACGGCGGGCGAGCACAGGTCGTCGTCGCCTCCGGGATAGATGTTGTAGGAGACGCAGGGCGCGCAGCTCGCGGTCGTGATGAGCCGCGGACGCGTGCTGGCGGTAGAGCAACCGTTGCCAGGCTGCACGAAGTTCACGCACAGGAAGGCGTCCTGGCTGATGCAGCACGCGGCCGGCAGCGCCAGCGCGAAGATGTAGTTTCCGGGCGCGCCCGGGCTCAGCAGGTACGCCGTCGCGGCGCACAGGATCGTCGTCGGGTCGGGGGTCCGGCACGGCGCGTCGCCACTCGCGCCCACCACGGACAGGGTGATCGGCTGGTCGCATCCCACCTGAAAGTTGAGCGCGAGCAGCGCGGTCGTGATGACGACGCCCCCGGGTCCGGTGCACGACCCGCATGCGGAGGGCCGAAGCAACGTGTAGTACGCGTCGTCGGGCGGCAGCAGATAGTTGACGGCGAAGGCGGGCACCCCGTTCACCCCCAGCACGCACGCGGACGACGGCGAAAGCGGATGCCCGACGGTGACGGACTGCATCGGGACCGGTAAGATGGGCTCGACCACGGGCGCCGGCTTCGACGCCCAGGCGAGCGTGGCGACGGCGAATACGGCGACAAGGGCGAATGCGATGGGCCGCGCGAAATGGAAGCGCACAGGCATGGTTCCCCTCCTCAGTGGGACTCGCCAGGTGCAACGGAGGGACGAGCCGGCGCTCGCGGAACCCGAGCGGGGCCCGCAGGGCGGGGCGCGACAAAAAGCCTGCGCCCGCCGGGATGACGAAGCAACCAGAAATTCGCGGCGCCGGTCAGGGCTCGCGGTGCAGCAGGACCTCGATCCCCGCGGTGAAGATCACGTCGTCGAGCCTCGTGAACGGGAGCCGCTCAGCGATACAGCAGCTTGAGCCTCCCCCAGCTCCCCGATCGCGCCGGAGTGATCGAGCAGCAGTCGGCGTTCGCGAACATCACCGGATTCCCCGGAAACGCGACGGCGGGCGAACACAGGTCGGCGTTGCCGCCCGGATAGATGTTGTAGGAGACACAAGGCGCGCAGCTCGCGGTCGTGACGAGTCGCGGGCGCGTGCTCGCGGTGGAGCAACTGCTCCCCGACTGCCCGAAGCTCACGCACATGAAGGCATCCTGGCTGATGCAGCACGGGGCCGGAAGCAGAATGCTGAAGCCGAAGGTCCCGGGCGAGCTCAGGGACAGGACGTACGAGCTCGGGGGGCACAGCACCGTCGCCGGGTCGGGCGTGCGGCACCCGGCAACACCCTGCGCACCCACCACCGACACCGTTACCGGCTGGTCGCACGCGGCCTGGAAATTGAGGGCGAAGTTCAGGCCGATGATGCTCACGCCGCCGGGCCCGTTGCACGCGGCGCACGCGGAGGGCTGCAGCAGCGTGTAGTACGCGTCGTCGGGCGGGAGCAGGTAGTTCACCACGTAGGCCAGCGGGCCGTTCGGACCCAGCAGGCACGCAGGCACGTACGTGGACTGCGGACCGATCATGACGGACTTGATCGGGCCGGGCGGAAGGGGCTCGATCGTGGGCGCGGGCTTCGAGGCCCGCGCCGGAGCGGCCGCGGCGGACACACCGAGCACTGCGATTGCGATCGACAGCAGGAGACGTAAGCGCACTGACATGGTTTCCCTCCTCTTAATGACTCGCCAGGTGCAACGGAGGGACGGGCCGGTGCTCGGGCTCCAGCGGAACCCGGGAGTGCGACCCACGACCAGGAGCGTGCGCCTGTGCCGCCGCGGAATCAACCCGTATTCCGCCCCCGGCGGGGGACCGGTCAGGGCTCGCGGCGCAGCGGAACCTCGATCCCCACGGTGAAGATCACGTTGTCGAGCCTCGTGAAGTCGTAGCGGCTGTTGTGCTCCACCCCGGCCCGCAGCCACCGCTTCTTCACATCGACGGCCCAGCCGATCGAGCCCTTGCTCGCGGGGGCGAGCGTGTACTGCAGCCAGTTGGTCTCCTCGAACGCGAGCCGCAGCCGCAGCGGCACCACCCAGAGGTCGCCGCCGCGCGGGTCGTGAATGACGGTCCACGAGAAGAAATTGTAGGACGACCAGTAGTAGTCGGTACCCCCGCTCAGGACCCACTGGGTGGAGTCGCGAGCGATGATCGGGCTCGCGGCGACCCGCGCGACGGTGTGCGCGCTCAGCACCTGGTCGGTGCCGAACGTGAAGCGCTCGTCGTCCTTCTCGTGGCGCCACTGCACGGTGTAGACCGAGCGGTGGCGGTCGTGCAGGTGCAGCCCGATCTCCGGCCGGAATTGGTCGTCGCCGCGCGCGAAATCCCAGTACTCGAGCTGGACGTGGACCGGTCCCGGCGACCAGTACGCGATCCAGTCGCGCAGATCGTTGTCGTTGCTGAACGCCCAGTAGCGGAACTGGGCTCCGGCCACCGGGGCAGCGGCCGCGGGGCGCGGCATCGCGAGGCACAGCCACAGGCCCAGCGCGATCAATGCGGTCGAGCGCCTCATGCGATTCGATCCTCCGGTCCGCGCCGCGGGCGCATGCTGCGCGTGATGAAGCGGAACCAGAACCACACCAGCACGGACAGCGTGCGAAGCAGCGTGTTGATCGCTCCGTAGACCGGGTAGAAGAACAGCACCGAGATGGGGGCGCGACGATTGACGACCGGCACCCGCACCACGAAGTAGGGATAGAGCTCGAACAGGAGGTAGCAGAGGTAGATGACGAGCCCCCACCAGTGCAGCCCCGGCGTGACCGCGATCACCACGATCGACCAGGTCTTCAGCGGATCGCTCACGACGGTGTAGAGGTTGTACGCCATCTCGTAGCGCAGGCGCCACGAGACGCCCCTGCGCACGAGCAGGCGCGTGAAGTTCGCGAGCTGGTGGTAGAGCCCCGGATACCAGCCGGTCAGTCGCTGCTGCAGCCACTGCATCACGGTCGATGGCGCGACCGTCCACACCGGCTCGTTCGCGAACACGATCCGGCTGCGATTGAGCAGGTGAATGATGGTGCGCTGCAGGTCCTCGCCCTGGAACACGCCGGTGTGCTGATGGTGCCAGCGGTTCAGGTGCTCGGTGCGAAACAGGCCAACCGCCCCCGAGACGCAGCTCACCGATTGCGTGACGTCGTGGAAGCGCTTGCCGATCTCCATGCTCTTCCCGTACTCGTAGCGCTGGAGATGGCCGAGGAAGTTGTTGCCGTGCGAGCCGTCGCGATTGCGGCGATCCGGCAGCACGTGGAAGGCGACCGCGTCGTATCCGTCATCCGCGAGCAGCGAGGTCGGAATCCGGGCCCCGCCGAGCCGCGTGTCGTCGTCGAGCAGCAGGGTGAATGGCGTCTTCACGCGATAGACCGCGTAGTTCACGGCCGCCGCCTTGCCCTTGCTCTGCTCGAAGCGGTGCACCTGCACGCCGAGCCCGCTCGCGACCTCGGAGGTGCCGTCGGTGCTGCCGTCGTCGATCACCATGATGCGCTCCGGCGGCAGGAACGCCGCGAGCTCGGCGATGGTGCCGGGCAGCTCGCGCGCTCCGTTCTTGCACGGGATGATCGCCGTCACCAGCGCCGGATCCGAGCGAAAGCTCCGTGCCTCGTCGCGCCCGAGCAGCTCGACGACGAGCTTGGCGAAGTCGACGAGCGCGCAGAACAGGACGACGAAGACGATGCCGTGCGACCAGTCCATGGTCAGTCCAGGTGCCTCGGGGGGGGACGCGAGCCAAAGCCTCCACAATGACTCCAGCGTTATCGGCACGAATGGCCCCCGGGTGCACCCGCGCGTGCGCCACGGCGGGAAATCGCGCCGGCGCGGGCTTCCCGCTTGACCGCCTCCGGCCGCGTCCCTACCCTCGCCCGCGTTTCGTGCCCACCCCGCGGGAGGAACCGTTGAACCGAGAACAGCGACTCGCCGAGCTGCGCCGGCGCCGCGAGCAGGGGCTCGCCGGCGGCGGCCCGGAGCGCACCGCGAAGATCCACGCCAGGGGTTGCCTCACCGCGCGCGAGCGCCTCGAGCTGCTCCTCGATCCCGGCTCGTTCGTCGAGATCGGCGCGCACGTCCTGCATCGCTCGCACGAATTCGGAATGGAGCAGCGGCGAATCGTCGGGGACGGCGTGGTCGCCGGCTGGGGGACGGTCGATGGGCGGATGATCTACGTGTTCGCTCAGGACTTCACCGTGTTCGGCGGCACCATGAGCGAGGCGAACGCGAAGAAGATCTGCGCGATCATGGATCTCGCGATGGAGAACGGCGCCCCGGTGGTGGGGCTCAACGACTCGGGGGGCGCGCGTATCCAGGAGGGCGTGCTCTCGCTGGGCGCGTACGCGGACGTGTTCCTGCGCAATACCCTGGCGTCGGGGGTGGTGCCGCAGATCTCCGCGATCATGGGACCGTGCGCGGGCGGCGCCGTCTACTCCCCCGCGATCACCGACTTCACCATCATGGTCGAGGGCACGAGCCACATGTTCGTGACCGGGCCGGAGGTGATCAAGGCGGTCACCGCAGAGGAGGTCTCGTTCGAGGCGCTGGGCGGGGCGATGACGCACAACAGCCGGAGCGGCGTCGCGCATTTCGCGGCGAAGGACGACGCCGATTGCATTCGTCACGTGAAGCGGCTCCTCACGTTCATCCCAGGCCACAACATGGAGGACCCTCCGCGGCGCGCGACCCGCGATCCCATCGACCGGCGCGACCCCGAGCTCGCGACCCTGGTGCCAGACGCCTCCGATCAACCCTACGACATGAAGGACCTGGTGCGCCGCGTCGTGGACGATGGAGACTTCTTCGAGGTCCACGAGCATTTCGCGCAAAATCTCGTGGTGGGGTTCGCGCGCCTGAACGGGCGGCCGGTCGGCGTCGTGGGCAACCAGCCCCGCGTGCTGGCGGGGGTGCTCGACATCGATTCGTCGGTGAAGGGCGCGCGGTTCGTGCGATTCTGCGACGCGTTCAACATCCCGCTCGTCACGTTCGAGGACGTTCCCGGATTCCTCCCCGGGACGCAGCAGGAGTGGGGCGGTATCATCCGCCACGGCGCCAAGCTGCTCTACGCCTACTGCGAGGCCACCGTGCCGAAGCTCACCGTGGTGGTGCGCAAGGCCTACGGCGGTGCGTACGACGTCATGTCGAGCAAGCACATCCGGGGCGATTACAACGTCGCGTGGCCCAGCGCCGAGATGGCGGTGATGGGGGCCGATGGCGCCGTGAACATCCTGTACCGCGACGAGATCGCGAAGTCGAAGGACCCGGCGGCGGCGCGCAAGCGCCTGATCGACGAATACAACGACAGGTTCGCCTCGCCATGGGCCGCGGCCGAGCTGGGCTATCTGGACGACGTCATCGACCCGGTCGACACCCGCCCCCGGCTGATCGCAGCGCTCGAGATGCTGCGCGGCAAGCGACAGACGCTGCCATTCAAGAAGCACGGCAATCCACCGCTCTAACCTGTTGGTTTTCAACAAAACATAAGGGGCCGGCGACTGCGAGCCGACCCCCCTGATCCGAGCGGCGATCAGTATACCCGCGGCGGTGGGCCGGGCGCCAATCCGGGATCGAGAGTCGACCTGCGCTTCAACGTCGCGGCGGGTCTCCGGCGGGGCCATCGCCGATGGCGGCCGAGTAGCGCTGAATCAGACCCAGCAGTCGCCGGTCGTCTGGCGCGAGCGCACGCGCGCGCGCGAATGCCGCAGCCGCGTTCGCGGTGTCGCCACGTTCCGCGAGCAACGCTCCGATCGCGCCCAGCCCCTCGGGATCGTCCGGCTCGATCGCGAGCGCGGCGCGCAACTCGGCCAGCGCCGAATCGGCCTCGCCGCGCGCGGCGAGCAGCAGCCCCAGGTTGCGGCGCGGATACGCGAGCCCCGGGTCCGCGGTGATCGCGCGGCGCAGCGTGCCGACGGCGCGATCGCGATTCCCGGCCGCCCGGTAGGCCATGGCCAGGTTGTTCAGCAGCTCGCCGTCGTCGCCCTCCGCGCGCACCGCCGACTCGTACGCCGCGATCGCGCCCGGCAGATTGCCGCGCGCCTCATAGGCCTGGGCGAACATCCAGTGGTCGCGCCCGCGCAGCGGACGGACGAGCGGCACCGCCGCGATCAGCGCCGCGATCAGGCCGGCGGCGAGCACCGGCAGCGCCCCCCGCGCGATGCGCGCGTCGCGCTCGCGCCCGAGGCGAAGCAATGCCACGGCTCCCGCGCCCGCCGCCACGATCAGCGCGGGCACCATCGGCGCGCGATAGCGGTCCGCGACGGTGAACGGCAGCACGCTCGCCATCGCCCCCGCGCTGACCAGCGCCAGGAACGATGTCCCCATCCGGCCGCGGCGGCGGCGAAACGCGTCTCCGATCCCGATCACCGCAAGCGGGAGGATCGCGCCGAATCCCACCGGCATCAGCCACAGCGCCGGAGCGCGCTCGCGGATGAACTCGTAGTCGAGATGGTTCGGCACCTCCGCGCCGTTCAGCAGGAGCGCGGCCTTGCGAAACGTGATCCACGCCGCTTCGGCCGGGTGGGTTCGAATGAACGCGATCGCCTGGCGGCCCCAGTACTCCGAGGCCTGCTGGGGTGTCACGGCGTGCCCGAGCTCGGCGGCGGCCCTCGCGATCATCGCCTCCTCGGGCTCGGTGTGGCGGGCCGCGAAGTGCGAAGCCCCACGCTCCCATGGCTCCTCGAACGTGCCGGTCGCTCCGGAGTGGTAGGCGAGGCTCAGGTTGATCCCTCCGGAGGTGGTGAGCGGAACCCATTGACCGCTCCCCGCCAGGTTGAGCGCGAGGACCGCGGCGATCGGGAGCGCGACGCCCGCCGAGAGCGCGAGCACCGGGCGGAGCGCATGGCGGCCCCGCGTGCGCGCCACCATCCACACCGCGATCACCGGCGCGAGCACGAGCAGATTCGGGCGCTCGGTCGCGGCGACTCCGAACGCCGCCCCCGCGAGCCAGGCGATCATCGTCCGCGTGCCGGGCGCGCGCTCCTGGGCCGCGGCCCAGCGCAGGCAGGCCAGCATGCCGGCCGCGAGCGCGAGCTGGCCCCAGACCACGCCGAGCACGTCCGCCTCGAGGAACGCGGAAGGGCCGTAGAGCGCGGCGAGGGCGCCCGCGACGATTCCCGCCCTCGAGCCGTAGAGGTCGCGCGCGATCCTCGCGAGCAGCGCGACCACGACCACGCCAGCTGCGATCTGCGTGAGGCACACGCCGAAGATGCCGGCGTGGAATGCCGAGAGCACGGCCGCGAGGAAGTACGGGTAGCCGATGCTGCAGTAGTAGAGCGGGCGGGGCGGGAGCAGCACTCCGGAGGCGATCTCGGCGGCGCGCCGCAGGTGGGCCGCGCTGTCGCCGACCGGCTGATCGAAGAACGGGAAGAGCGCGACCTGGCGCAGGTAGACGAGCCGCGCGACGAACGCCACCGCCATGACGATGGCGAGCAGGCGGGGCCAGTGCCGGTCGAACGCATCGCTCGGAGCGGGACACTCGGCCTGCATCGGTGTCACAGACTTCTGGCGATCCGACAACGCAGCGTCCTCCGCGCGGTGAGGCCATGCGGCGTCCCCGCCGCGGGTGCGGCCCGGCCGGCCCGGTTCGGGGTATCGGCAGCCGGCGGCCGACGATTGAGCCGGAGACCCCTCACACCACGAGCATCGCGTCTCCGTACGAATAGAACCGGTAACGCTCCGCCGTGGCGTGAGCGTACGCGCGCCGCATCAGCTCCTCCCCCGCGAATGCCGCCACCAGCAGCAGCAGCGTGGTGCGGGGCAGATGAAAGTTGGTGAGCAGCGCGTCCACCGAGCGGAACCGATAGGGCGGCAGGATGAACTTGCGCGTCCATCCGCTCGCCGGCGCGATCTCGCCGTCGTTCGCGTCGCACGCCGATTCGAGCGCCCGCACGGCCGTGGTGCCGACCGCGACGACGCGTCCGCGTCGCGCGCGCGCCGCGCGCAGCACGCGAACCGCCTCAGCTGGGACCTCGAAATACTCATCGTCCATGGCGTGGCGCGCGGGATCCGGCCCCGTGATCGGCCGGAAGGTGCCGGGACCGACGTGCAGCAGCACGCGCGCGGTCGTGACGCCATGCGCCTCGATCGTGGCGAGCAGCTCGCGGGAGAAGTGCAGGCCGGCGGTGGGCGCGGCGACCGCCCCATCGACGCGCGCGTACACGGTCTGATAGCGCTCGCGATCCTCGGCCGCGGCCGCACGGTGGATGTACGGCGGGAGCGGGATCTCGCCGTGGGATTCGAGCGTCGCGCGCAGGTCGCCTCGCGCGACGCGCACCGTGCGCTCGCCGTCGGCGCCGGCCGCCACGACCTCGAGCTCGAGCCCGCCGTCCGCGGTCGTGAGGCGCTCGCCCGGCATCGCGCGCTTGGCCGGCCTCGCCAGCACCCGCCACGCGCCGGCGGTGCCGGGACGCACCAGCAGCAGTTCGACCCGGCCTCCGCTCGCGCGTCGCGCCTCGATGCGCGCGGGGATGACCCGCGTCTCGTTGAGAACCAGCGCATCGCCGGGAACCAGCCAGCGCGCGATCTCAGCGACGCGGGTGTCGTGGAGCGCGCCGGTTGCGCGCTCGACGACCAGGAGGCGTGCGTCCTCGCGCCGCTCGCTGGGGTGTTGCGCGATGAGCGCGGGAGGAAGCTCGTAGTCGAGGTCTTCGAGTCGCACGACGGATGACGCGCGGCCGAACGGGGCCGTGGCCTTCAGGGCAGCGGCAGCTCGGGCTGCTCCGGCCTCGCCGTCGGCCGCTTCGGCGATTCCGGGACCGACGCCGCCGGCTGAGGCGGCGCCACGCCCAGGTGGGCGTATGCGAGCGGAGTCGCCTCGCGACCGCGGGGGGTGCGCTTGATGAGGCCTTCCTGGACGAGAAACGGCTCGTAGACGTCCTCGAGCGTGCCCGCCTCCTCGCCCACCACCACGGCCAGCGTGCTGAGCCCGACCGGCCCGCCCTGATAACGCGAGATCAGCGCGTCGAGGAGGCGGCGGTCCATCTCGTCGAGCCCGCGCTCGTCCACCGCGAGCAGGCGCAGCGCATCGCGCGTGACTTCCATCGTGATTCGTCCATCGGAGGTGACGAGCGCGACGTCGCGCACGCGGCGGAGCAGCCGGTTCGCGATGCGCGGCGTTCCGCGCGAACGGCGCGCGATCTCGTGAGCCGCGGCGTCCGCGATCTCGACCCCGAGAATCTTCGCGGAGCGCCGGACGATGTGGACGAGATCGGCGGCCGCGTAGTAATCGAGCCGCAGCGTCACCCCGAAGCGCGCGCGCAGCGGAGAAGAGAGCAGGCCCGAGCGCGTGGTCGCGCCGACCAGCGTGAAGCGCTCGAGATTGAGCTTGAGCGACCGCGCGCTCGGGCCGCGATCGAGCATGATGTCGAGCGTGAAGTCCTCGAGCGCCGGGTAGAGGTATTCCTCGACCACCGGGCTCAGGCGGTGGATCTCGTCGACGAACAGCACGCCGCGCGGGCCGATGTTGGTGAGGAGGCCGGCGAGGTCGCCCGCGCGCTCGATCACCGGTCCCGAGGTGTGCGTGATCTCGACCCCCAGCTCGTGCGCGACGATGCTCGCGAGCGTGGTCTTCCCCAGCCCGGGCGGGCCGTGGAACAGCACGTGATCCATCGCCTCGCCCCGCTGCCGCGCGGCGGCGAGGAATATCTTCAGCTGCTCCTTGACCGCGCTCTGGCCCACGAAATCGTCGAGCGCGAGCGGGCGGAGCTGACTCTCCTCCTGGATCTCACCCGGCAACGGCGCCGGATCCGTGGTGCCGACCGGCCGCGCGGCGCGCGGGACAACCTTCCCTGGCTTCGTGTTCAGCGTCACGGAGTCTCCTCAGCGCGCGACGACCACGGACTTGCCGAGCGTCACGAGCGAGCGCCGCACCAGTTCTTCGGACGACAACTCACCCGACCCGGCCGCGGCCTTGCGAACCGCTTCCTGCGAGTGCGCGGCAGTGTATCCCAGACGCACGAGCGCTGCGATGGCGTCGTCGAAGCGTTCGGCCCCCGGCAGCACCCCGCTCTCTCGCGCCGGCGAATGAGTCGCGTCGAGCCGGTCCCGCAATTCGATGACCAGGCGCTCGGCGGTCTTGCGCCCGATGCCGGGGATCGCCACCAGAGCTGCGACGTGCTCCTCGCGAATCGCCCGGGCGAGCGCGGCCGGGCGCAGGCCCGAGAGCACCGCGAGCGCGAGCCGCGGGCCGACCCCGCTCACGGCGATCAGCAGATCGAATAGCCGCAGCTCTTCGGCGTCCGCGAAGCCGAACAGCAGCAGCGCGTCTTCGCGCACCACCTGCCGGGTGCGCAGGAACACGTCCACGCCGCGCGCCGGCAACGCCTGCGCGGTGTGCGCCGAGACGCTCACGAGATAGCCCACCCCCGCGCACTCGACGATGCAGCCCCCGGGGAAGATGTCGGAGAGCGTGCCCCGCAGCGAAGCGATCATCGCGCGCTCCGCCTCGCGAGCAGCGCTTCGAGCCGCTCGGCGGCCGCGGTCGCGGCGCGCGCCACCGGCCGCTCCATGCGGGCCCGGTGCAGGTGGCAGAGCGCGACCGCGAGCGCGTCGGCCGCGTCCGCCTGCGGCGCGCCGCGCATTCCGAGCAGGCGGCACACCATGAACGCGACCTGCTCTTTCGAAGCGGCTCCGCCTCCGGTCACGCTCAGCTTCACCTCGCGCGGGCTGTACTCGGCGACCGCCAGGCCGCGCTCGATCGCGGCGACCAGCAGCGCCCCGCGAACGTGCCCGAGCACCAGCGTCGAGCGCACGCTCTCGTGGTAGAACGCCTCTTCGACGGCGACGCAATCGGGGCGGTGGCGGTCCATGACCTCGCCGATGCGCGCGACGATCGCGTGGAGACGGTGCGGGAGGTCGAGGCGCGGACCGGGCGCGGCGAATCCGTGCTCGATGTCGCGGACGGAATTGCCGCTCTTCTCGACGACGCCGAAACCGGTGCGGCGGCTGCCCGGATCCAATCCCAGCACGCGCATGCCGCGATTAGAACGCTAGCGCGCGAGCCGGGCAAGCACTTCGTCGGGCACGCTGAAATTCGCGTAGACCTTCTGGACGTCGTCGTGCTCCTCGAGCGCGTCCACCAGCCTGAGCACCGCCTCGGCCTCCCGCTCGGAGACCGGCACCTCGAGCGAGGCGACGCGGGAGAGCTCAGCGCTCTGCACCGGCACCCCCTTCGCGGCCAGCGCGTCCTTCACCGGCTCGAGCGCGGCGGGTGGTGTGAGCACTTCGAAGGACTCGCCCTCCGTGTTCACGTCGTCCGCGCCGGCATCGAGCACGATATCGATGAGCGCGTCCTCCGCGATCGCCGACTTGTCGACCAGGATCACGCCCCGCGGCTTGAACAGGTACGCGACGCTCCCGGCCTCGCCGAGATTGCCGCCGTGCTTCGTGAAGATGTGCCGGATGTCTCCGGCGGTGCGATTGCGATTGTCGGTCGCGACCTCGACCAGCAGCGCGACGCCACCCGAGGCGTATCCCTCGTAGTGCGTTTCCTCGTAGTTGACGCCCTCGATCTCGCCGGTGCCGCGTTTCACGGCGCGCTCGATGTTCCCCGCCGGCATGTTCACCGACTTGGCGGCCGAGATCGCGCTGCGCAATCTCGGATTGGCCTCGGCGTCACCTCCGCCGTGGCGCGCGGCGATCGTGATCTCCTTGATGTACTTCGAGAACAGCTTGCCGCGGGCCTGGTCGGTGGCCGCCTTCTTCCGCTTGATGGTGGCCCATTTGGAGTGGCCGGACATGGGATTCCGGGGTCGCGCGCGTCGCTATGACGTGTGGGCTCCCGCCTCCTTCTCCGCCTTCGCGGCGGCGATCACCTTGTCCGCCAGCTCGCGCGGAACGTCCTCGTAATGCGAATGACTCGACTCGTGCATGCCCCTCCCCTGCGTGATGGATCGCAGGTGGGTTGCGTACTTGTAGAGCTCGGCCATCGGAACCAGCGCGCGAATGACCTGGTAGTGCCCGTCTCCCTCCGCGCCCAGGATCTTGCCCCGGCGCGAGGACAGATCGCCCATCACGTCTCCCAGGTACTCCTCGGGAACGCGTACCTGGAGTTCCTCGATCGGCTCGAGCAGCGTCGGGTTGGCCTTCAGCATCGCCTGGTGGAAGCAGGACTCGGCGGCGATCTTGAATGCCATCTCGGACGAATCGACGTCGTGGTACTTGCCGAAGAACAGCGCGGCCGAGACGTCAACGACCGGGTAGCCCGCGAGCGGGCCACGGTCCATGCCCTGGAGAATGCCTTTCTCGACCGCCGGGATGTACTGGTTGGGCACGACCCCGCCCTTCACCTCGTCGATGAACTTGAATCCCTCGCCGCGCTTCAGGGGATCGAGCCGCAGGTGGACCTCGCCGAACTGGCCGCGTCCGCCGGTCTGCTTCTTGTGGCGGTACTCGTCCTGCGCCTTCGAGCGGATGGTCTCGCGATAGGGAACGTGTGGCTTGGTCAGCAGCACTTCCACGCCGAAGCGCTTCTTGAGCCGGTCCACCATGACCTCGAGCTGGAGGTCGCCCATGCCGTACACCAGGGACTCCTTGGTGCTGGTCTCGAAGTGGCGGCTGAAGGTGGGGTCTTCCTCGTGCAGGCGCGTGAGGCCCTGCGCCATCTTCTCCTCGTCGCCCTTGTTCTTGGCGTGAATGCACTCGGCGGTGACGTGGCCCGGGAACCGCGGCGTGCGCAGCTTCACCGGGCGCGCCTTGTCGGAGAGCGTGTCGCCGGTGTGAGTCTCCTTGAGCTTGACCGCCGCGACGATATCGCCGGCGGAAGCGCCCTTGCACTCCAGGCGCTCCTTGCCGATCAGGTGATAGAGCGTTCCGATCTTCTCGGAACGATTGCGCGAGGTGTTGAGCAGCTCGCGCCCCGGCTCGACGTGTCCCGCGAACAGCCGGATCATGGACAGATCGCCGAGGTGCTGTTCGGAGAGCGTCTTGAAGACCACCGCCGCGACCGGCTCGGCCGCATCGGGGCGACAGGTCACCTGCCCGCCATTCCCCGCCGCCTGGCCGATCTCCGGATTCACGTCGAGCGGCGAGGGCAGCACGTCCACCACTTCTTCGAGCACCTCGCGAACGCCATGATTGTTGTAGGCCGAACAGCAGAAGGCGGGCGCGAGATCGCCCTGAACGACGCGCTCGCAGAGGCCCTTGCGAATATCCGCGATGCTGAGCTCGCCAACGCCCAGGAACTTCTCCATCAGCCCCTCGTCGCCGGTCGCCGCCTCTTCCATGAGCCGGCCGCGCGCCGCTTCCACTTCGGCCTGCATGTCCGCTGGGATCGGGATCTCCAGGCTCTTCTCGTCCATCCCCTTCCCCTGGAACTCGAATGCACGGTTCTCGATCAGGTCCACGATGCCGCGGAACGACTCGGCCTGCCCGATCGGCAGCTGGGTGGGCACCGCGTTCAAGCCGAGCCGATCGTGGACCGATCGCACCGCCGAAGAGAAATCCGCGTGCTCCTTGTCCATCATGTTCACCACGATCAGCACCGGGGACTTTTCGTGCTTGAGAATTTCCCACACGACCTCGGTGCCGACCTCGACGCCGGCATTTGCCCGCAGCACGAGGATCGCCGCGTCCGCGACGCGAAGCGCGCTGTGCACGTCGCCTACGAAGTCGGGATAACCCGGGGTGTCGAGCAGGTTGACCTTGTGCCCGGCCCACTCGAACTGGGCGAGGCTCAGGTTGATCGTGATCTGGCGCTGGATTTCATCCGGCGCGTAATCCAGCAGCGTGGAGCCGTCGGCGGTCCGGCCGAGTCGGGTGGTGGCTTTCGCGAGGAACAGCATGGCTTCAGCGAGGGACGTCTTGCCGACGCCATGATGTGCGACCAGGGCAACATTGCGAATCTGAGCGGTGGCGAATTCCTTCAAGACACACCTCCCCGCCGGGCAGGTCAGTGAAACGCTCGTCGGATCAGCTGTGGAGGGCAGCTGCGAACCGGTACGCGGGCGTAAAGCAATGCTACAGCGCAAGCTAACACGCAGACACGAACCTGGTCAAGGCGACAGCTTCGAAATGTCGGCCGAGCCAAAGAAGGTGCGCGCCGCGGTTCCCCCCGGGCGCCCAGATGATCGCGAGCACACAGTGGGTTGTCGCTCGCGGCCGGGCCGGATCGTTGCGGCGGGGTTTGACCGGAGGCGCCGCGGCCGCTAGTTTTTTCCAGCTTCCGTCGGCGACCCAACCGCTCGCCGTTCATTCAGACCCCGAAAGGAGTTGTTCAATGTCTCGCAGCACCCACGTTCAGCGTGCCGCCATTGCTCTCACCGTGATGTCTCTGCTCGGCGCGGTCTACGCGCTCTCGGCGCCCGCCGCGCCCGCGACCCCGGCCAAGGGCACCGCTGCGCCGGCGAAGGGCGCAGCCCCCGCCGCCCCGGCCGCCGCCACGAAGGGAGACGCCGCGGCGGGCAAGACGATCTTCATGACGAAGTGCATCGTCTGCCACAAGGCGGACGGCAGCGGCGGCGTCAAGCTCACCGGCAACCCGACGCCGAACTGGAAGGACCCCAAGACCTGGGCGGACCCGAAGCGCACGGACGCCTACCTGCGTGACTGCATCACCAACGGCAAGACCCCCTCGGGAATGGTGGCATGGGTCAAGACCGGGCAGGTCAAGGCGGCGGACGTGGACAATCTGATCGCGTTCATTCACTCGCTCGCCCCCAAGAAGAAGTAAGCGAGCGGCAGGCGACGGCGGGGCGGACTCCGTTCGGGAGCCCGCCCCGATCGCTTGCGCCACGGGACCCCTGGGCTCAGCGAATCGTCAGCGTGAACGGCATCAGCGCGAGCACCGTCCCCGCGCGGAAGCGCGAGGCCGCGATCCAGCCGCGCAGCGCCTCGGAGAACGCGCCGGAATCGCTCGAGCTCTCTTCGTCTTCCGATAAAAAGCCGTCCACGAGACGTTGAAGGAACGAATAGTGCACGCGCGGGAATCGCTCGATCACGATCTCCGCGTCCGGGCTCAGACCCGCCTTGGCGCGCGCAGCGTCGACCGCCGCGTCCAGCCCGCCGAGCGCATCGACGAGCCCCAGCTCGCGGGCCGCGATCCCGCTCCAGACCCTTCCTCGTCCCACCGAATCCACGTAGGCCGTCGAGCGCTGACGGCTCACGGCGACATGTGAAACGAAGCCGCGGTAAAAGGCCTCGAGGTGCTGCCGGTAGCGCTCCGCCTCCTCCGGCGTGAAGTCCCGGTACGGCGACATCATCTCGGCGTGCCGCCCGCGCGAGACGGTCTCGATGTTGAGCCCGATCTTCTGCAGCAGGCCCGCGACGTTGAACTTGCCGCCGCAAATCCCGATCGACCCGGTGATGGTGGACGGCTCCGCGACGATGCTGTCCGCGCCCACCGCGATGTAGTAGCCGCCGGACGCCGCGAGATCCGAGAGGCTCGCCACGACCGGCTTGACCCGGCGGCACCGCATGATCTCATGCCAGATTTCGTCGGAGGCCTGGGCATCGCCGCCCGGGCTGTCGATGCGAAGCACGATCGCCTTGATCGCATGCCGCTCGCGCGCCTGTTCCAGGGCGTCAATGAGGGTTTCCGCTCCCAGCACCCATTCGCCGTCGAGCCCGACCCGGCTGCGCCCCGCCGCGATCGCGCCAGACGCCGTCACCATCGCGATGTGCGTCCCGGAGCGCGGCGGCCGCAGTCGATCCAGGTAACGCTGGAACCCGAGCGTCGCCAGGCGGCGGCTTCCGCGGCGCGCCGCGAGCGAATCCGCCTCGGCCTCGTAGAGCAGCGTGTCGATGAGCCCTAGCGTGCGCGCCGCCGCGGCGTCGTATGGACCATCGTCCACACGCGCGCGCATGGTGTCGGGGGGCACGCCGCGCGCCGCGGCGAGACTGTCGGTGAGCGTCCGGTACTGGTCGTCGAGCAGCGCGTCGAGGGCTTCGCGTGATGGCGCCGACATGTCGGAGCGCGTGTAGCCCTCGACCGCCGACTTGTACTGCCCCACGTGCTCGAAATTCGGACTGATGCCGAACTTGTCGAATGCGCCGCGCATGAAGATGGCGGAGATCGCGAGGCCGTCGAGCTGCAGTGCGGCGGTGGGTGGCATGCTGATCGTGGTCGCGGCGGACGCCAGATAGTATTCGGCCTCCCCGCCGCCGGAGAGGCTCGCGATGAGCGGTTTCCCGCTCGCCGCGAACTCACGGAGCGCATCGCGCACTTCGGTGAGCTTGGCCCATCCCCAATTCACCTCGCCGATGTGCAGCACCAGGGCGCCCACGTGATCGTCCTGCGAAGCGTGGTGGATCGCGTCCACCATCGCGAAGACGGTGTAGTGCGGGAGGCGGAGGCGGCCGAGCGCGAGCGGATGATCCGGAGGTTCGGATTCCTCGAGCGACGATGGCACGTCGAGCAGCACCGCCGATGTCGAGCTCGAGGGGACCGCCGGACGGCGGAGGCTGAGCGCCGCGAACAGCACGATCGTCCCGAGCGCGGTCAGCAGCAGCACGAAGACGAGAACGCTCCGGCGTGAGGACAAGGGGATCTCCGGGAGGCAGGCGCGACGGAAGGGTCAGAACAGTCTACGCACGTCGAGCGAGAAGTAAAGGCTGCGGGCATCCTGGGCCGAGTCGATGTGATACTCGAATCGGCCGTTGAGAAATGCGCGCAGCCGGAGCCCCGCCGGCAGCGTCTGGTCCGCCAGGAGCCCCAGCTCGTAGAACGCGTACGAGGAGTGCAGGCCGAACGCCGCGTCGCCCGCCGATCCCGGGATCTCGTCGTAGTCGCGCCAGCCCGCCGCGGGCGTCGCGTTCCACCACGATCCGGGATTCAGGTACTCGAGCTCGACCGTCCCGGCGAGCTCCTGGTAGCCCTCGGCCGGATCGAGCCGGCTGAACAGCGTCTCCGCGCGCGGCGCCACGGTCACGCTCCACGGTCCGCCACTCGAGAGTCGCGGACCGACGCGCGCCCTCACGACCTCGTAGTCGAAGAACAGCGTGCTGTCTTCGAGATCGTAGTGCAGGGCCTCGGCCTCGAGCCGAATGCGCACCGACCACGACCCCCCCACCCCGGGGTCGGCCTCGGCAGCGGCCCGTCCCTCCCAGTAGTTGTCGCGGGTGGTGGGCGCCAGACGCATCGTGACCCGGCGCTCGGCGCCCCCCTCGAGCATCAGCGGGCGCCCGCCGGGCAGGTCGAGCCTGAGCTGGCCTTCGACGCCGTGCTCGAAGTGGTCGCGCTCGCCGGAGTCGGGAAACACGCGCGTCGCGAACCCATATTCCAGACGCCACTCGGGGCCCAGCAGCGGCATGCGCTCGAACGCGACCGCGGCGCGCGCCGCGTTGCGATCGAGGACGAACTCGGAGCCGACGCCGTCGGAGCGCAGCAGATCTCCGCTCGCCGAGAGCTCCGCGAAATTCGAGCCATCGGATAGCGTGCGTCGCACGCGAACGCCGGCACGCGTCCGCCACTCCTCGAGGTTGCGGTCGAACGTACGGTCGTGAAGGTATTCGGCGCTCGGCGTGAACTGCAGCAGCCAGTCCGGGGACGACTCGGAACGGAGGGTGCCGGCCAGCACGTCGCGCTGGAGCAGGTCGCCATAGTGCAGCTCGTTCTGAAGCTGGAATTCGGTCGAGCGACGGCCGCGCGTGCCTTCGAGCTGGGCGAACGCGACGCCACCCACGAGGGTCTGCGGAGAATCGAGGAGCTTCCGATTCAGGAAGACCGCGTTGCTGTCGAAGTTGTCCTCGTAGAAGAGCTCGTTCGTGTAGTCGGTGCTCGCACCGAGCTCGAAACGGATGCGCAGCGAGTCCGCACCGGGCGCGTGGGCCGCGCACGCCGGAGGCGCGAGGGCGGCGAGCGAGACGACGACGACCGCGACGACGGCGAGTGCGACCAGGGCCCGCGCGAGCGTGGCCGCGCGGCGGCGCGGGCCGGCCGCCACGCGCATGCGCGTCGCGGCCCGGAGCGCCAGGCCGCGCGTAGGGGTCGCTTCAACCATGGCGGCCGCTCGATCCTCCCCGGAAACAAGACGTCCCGGCTCGCGCCGGGACGTCGGATGGAACGGCCCTCGTCCTCAGATACCGCCGCCCGAGAGGCGGATCGCCCGGTAGGCGGCCACTCGCGCCGCCTGCGTCATGCGCAGGCTGGCCTCGAAGTGCTCCGCACGAAATTCGCCGTTGGCGCGATCCTGCGCCTGCCCCGCACGGGCGAGCGATTCTCGCGCCTGGTCCGTGCCCTTCTCGGCGACGATGTCCTGAGCACGGGTGATGATCTCGTCGGTGCGCTTGAGCGCACGCTCCGCGCTCTCCCGCAGGTTCTCGTCGATATTGCAGAGACGGAGCGCACGCAACGCCCGCTCCCTGGCACTCATGGTCAGCTGGAGCGCGGCGAGGAAGCGCAGGTCGGTCGCGGCGCCTTCCGCACGCAGCTGCATCTCGAACGCGGTGCGGAGCAGGGCGCGCGCGCGCAGGTTGTTGCACTCCTCGATCCGGTCGCGGGCGCGCTCGAGCAGATCGCGCGTGCGTTCCAGCTGCGCCCGGACCTGGTCCGGATCGGGCTGGCCCTGAACCACGGCGATCGCGCGATCCGCGTGCTCGCGGGCATCCATGGTGCGCCGCATCGCGACCAGAAGCTCGGACGCGGAGAACGCGGTCTTGGCTTGCGCCTGAAGGGCGATCGCGGCGTTCAGCTCGAGCTGGGCGCGCGCGTTGCTCGAGTTCGAGAGCACCACCTGCGCGCGCTCGATTCGGTGATCGGTGAGGTCGAGCTCGGACTGCACGCGATCCCGTGGGGGAACCAACTGGGCGCCTGCGACCGAAACCTGGACCGCGAGGCCCAAGACGCTCAGCGCCACCAGAAGACGGGTGCGGGGGAACATGTTCACCTCCGGGTTCGGGGCCGCTGGGCCCCCGATTGGCTTTCAGGCCAGGGTTCATCGTTCTGCAAGAGCAGGTGCCGTGCCGCTCGTCGGGGCACCCTCCGCCTTCGCGCCAGTCGATTGCACCCGGCACGTTTACACCCTGAGCTTGCGATTTGCCAGTACCCTGGAAATGGTGCCCCGTGGCCCGGGGGGTACGGGCGGAGCGCCGAGCCGTGCCCCCGCACGGGCAGGGCCTCCGCGGTGTGGGCGCAGCTGGCTCGCGTTGGCCGGCGCGCGCCAGCTGCGGCCGGCGAGGGCACAAGCGAAAAGCCCCGGCCGTTGGGCCGGGGCTTTCGCATGAATAATGGGGCGGCGACCTACTCTCCCACCCGGTCTCCCGGGCAGTACCATCGGCGCTGGAGGGCTTAACTTCTCTGTTCGGAATGGGAAGAGGTGTGACCCCTCCGCTGTGGCCACCCCAAATCGGGATGACAACCGAAATACGAGACGCTGGAGCTGATGAAGCACATTAGAATTACCGGCCAAGCCTCACGGCTGATTAGTACGGGTCGGCTGAAG
>JBGPFC010000001.1:0-228382 GCA_041483195.1 Candidatus Eiseniibacteriota bacterium | reverse complement strand
GCCTGCTTCTCCTCGGTCGCGAGCCGCTGCCGCTTTTGCTCGAGCCACGACGAGTAGTTGCCCTCCCACGGGATGCCGGCGCCACGGTCGAGCTCGAGAATCCAGCCCGCCACGTTGTCGAGGAAGTACCGATCGTGGGTGACCGCCACCACCGTGCCCGGATATTCCTTGAGGAAGCGCTCGAGCCACGCCACCGACTCGGCGTCGAGATGATTGGTGGGCTCGTCCAGGAGCAACAGGTCCGGGCGCTGGAGCAGGAGCCGGCACAGCGCCACGCGGCGCCGCTCGCCGCCCGAGAGCGTGGAGACCTTGGCCTCGGCGGGAGGGCAGCGCAGCGCGTCCATGGCGATCTCGAGGGTGCGGTCCAGCTCCCAGGCGTTCGTGGCCTCGATCTGGTCCTGGACCCTGGCCTGCTCGGCGAGGAGCTTCTCCATCTCGTCGGGCTCCATGGGCTCGGCGAATCTCGCGCTCAGGGCGTTGAAGCGGTCGAGCAAGGCGCGAGTCTCGGCCACGCCTTCCTCGATGATGCCGAGCGCCGTTTTCGACGGGTCGAGCCGCGGCTCCTGCGGAAGCAAGCCGACCTTGATGCCCTTGGCGGGGAATGCCTCGCCCAGGAACCCGTGGTCCTCGCCCGCCATGATCCGGAGGAGCGAGCTCTTGCCCGCGCCGTTCGCTCCCAGGACGCCGATCTTGGCGCCGAAGAAGAACGACAGCCAGATGCCCTTGAGGATCTCCCGCTTCGGGGGGACCACCTTGCCGAGATCCTTCATGGTGAAGATGAAATCAGGGGACATGCACGATCCTCGGAGAGGGCGCGTGGGGTGGATGCGGGACGGACGAGCGGCGAAGCAGAATGCGCGATGCGCCAGCGGGGCGCAAGTGAGCGGGGGGATTCCGCGCTCCGGGCGGCGAGCGCGGCGGCATCCGGACTACGGGGTGTGCGGCCTCGGGACCCCGCGGCCCCGAACCAGCCACACCGCGAAGAGCACGAGCAGGACCACCGGGAACGCCGGGATCAGGAACACCAGCATGCCCGCCCCGAAAATCAGGCAGCCCACGAGCGCGAACACCAACAGCAGCGGAAGCAGGAGCAGCGCGGCCATGCCGCGGAACACCAGCCCGAGCAGCTTGAAGGGGAGGAGGACGACCCAGAACACCATCGAGAGCGCCGCCCACACCAGGGACAAGACCAGGAAGGCGGCGAAGCCGAGCGCGCCCAGCACCAGCAGACCTGCCATGTGACCATCCTCCTGCGCCGGATCGAGTCGCGGCCGGGGGCCCCCGGCGCTCGACGGCGATGGGCCCATTACGCCGCAGCGGCGGGTCGAGTTGCAAGGCCGAATCGGCCACCCGAGGGGGGCCGCCGTGCCGCCCCGCCCGCCACCTTAGGGTGCGGGTCGCGCGCCCCCCGGGGTCTTGCTACAGTGCCGCCCCGGGTTGGCGCCGCAAGGCGACCCGGTTCGGAGGGGCCATGGCAGCCACACGCATCACCGTCGTCAACAACGGATCGCTCCGCATCGAAGGCGATTTCGAGATCGTGGACCAGGAGGGCCGGCCCTTCGGGCTCGCGGGGCGCACCCGCATCTCCCTGTGCCGCTGCGGACAGTCGTCGCGCAAGCCGTTCTGCGACAGCACGCACAAGACCTGCGGCTTCGACTCCATCGTCGTGGCCGTCGATCTTCCCGAGCCCAAACCGGCTCCGGGCGCCTAGACCCGCGCGATGAAGGCCCGCACAGCGCTGGGAGCCCTGATCGTGGTGCTCGGCACCGCGACCTGCGTCCGCCTCGGCTTCTGGCAAATCGAGCGCTGGCACGAGAAGCGGACGATGAACGCCGCGATGGAGCGGGCCGTTGCGTCCGCGCCGTTCCTGCTCGGGGACGCGCTCCCATCGGGCGCGGAGATCGCGGGCCGCAAGGTGCGCGTCCTCGGGCGATACGACGAGACGCGGCAGGTCTTGCTGGGCGGCCGGGTGCAGGCCCGGCTCCCCGGTGTCGAAGTCATCACGCCGCTGCTGCTGCCGGGCGATTCGACAGCGGTGCTGGTCGATCGCGGCTGGCTGTACGCGCCGGACGCCGCGCACGCCCGGCCCCAGGAATTCATCGAGCCCGGCCCGCGCGCCGTGACCGGAATCGCGCGCGCGTTCGCGCCCGATCGCGGCCGTCTGCCGATGCTGGCGCTCGAGCGCGACAGCGTGACGCTGTGGTCGGCACGCGCGCTGAACCCCGACTCGTTGCGTGCGCGGGTGCCATACGCGCTCGCGACGTTCTTCGTCGTCGAGCTGCCGGGCCCCAGGGTTCCCGGCAAGCCGTTGCGCGGCACGCCGCGGCCGCTCGATGAGTTCATGCACGTCAGCTATGCCATCCAGTGGTTCCTGTTCGGGGCGATCCTGCTCGGAGGCTCGCTGGCGCTCGTCGTCTCGGGGCGCCGCTCGCGGCGCGAGGGCGTGGGTGCGCCGCTCGAGGATCGCTGATGCTTGCCCGCTCCGCGCCCCGCGCGGACCGTTCGACACCGACGAGAATGGAGCGCATGCCATGCCCAACGCCGCGCCAATTCTTCTCTGCTTCCTGCCTCTGTTGCTGGTGACCACTCCCGTGGACGCGCAGAAGGTGCCCGCCCACGACCCGGAGCTGGCGAGACTCTGCGCCGATTTCTGGCAGGGCTACCTGATAGCGAACCCGACCTTCGCCACCTCGATCGGCGACCGGCGTTACGACGGTCGGCTCCCGGACATCACGCCCGCCGGGATCGAGCGTGAACAGGATCGGCTCGGCGCCCTGCTCACCCGCGCCAAGGGCTTCTCCGATTCCAGCCTGAGCCCGGAGGACCGCCTCAATCGGAGCGCGCTGACCCAGGAGCTGCAGAATCAGATCGACCGCATCGGATGTCATTTCGAGAGCTGGGTGGTGGATCCGCTGGGCGGTCCGCAGGTGGATCTGTTCAACCTGCCGGACTACACGACGATCGAGACGCCGGCCGATGCCGCGAAGTTCGTCGCCCGTTGCCGCGCGATGGGCCGCTACTTCGACGACCACAGCGCGAACCTGCGCTCGGGGCTGGCGAGCGGTCGCGTGGCCAGCCACGACGCGGTGCGCCGGGTCGGCGAGGAGCTGGACCGGCTCCTGGTTCAGCCGATCGAGGAGTGGTCGCTCATGCACCCGGCCCTCGCGGCCCATCCACGCTTGCCCGCCCGTGACCGCGATCGCTTCCGCTCCGATCTCGCCGCAGCGCTCGCCGACAGCGTGAGGCCGGCCATCGAGCGCTACCGCAGGCTGGTTCAGGCCGAGATCCTCCCGGCCTCGCGCCCGCCGGAGAAGGCGGGGATGGTGAATCTCCCGGGCGGGCTCGACTGTTACCGCGCGATGGTGCGCGTCGAGACATCGCTCGACAAGAGCCCGGAGGAGCTGCACAGCATCGGGCTCGAGGAGGTCGCGCGTTTCCGCAGCGACCTGGCGGCGCTCGGCGCGCGGTGTCTCGGGACCTCCGACGTGGCCGAGATCCAGCGCCGGCTGCGCGGCGATCCGGCGATGCACTTCGCGACCGCCGAGGCGATCGAGGCCAAGGCGCGTGGGACGCTGGCGCGCGCGAAGGCCGCCATCCCGAACTGGTTCGGAGTCCTGCCGAAGGCGGACTGCGAGGTCAAGGTGATGGGGATGCACGAGGCGCCGCAGTCCACCATCGCGTACTACCGGAACCCCGCCATGGACGGATCGCGCCCCGGCCAGTACATGATCAACACCTACGCCCCCGAGACGAGGCCGCGCTACGAAGCCGAAGCTCTCGCGTTCCACGAGTCCATTCCCGGGCACCATCTTCAGATCGCGATCGCGATGGGGCTCAAGGGGCTCCCCGAATTCCGCAAGTATCTGGGCACGACCGCATACGTCGAGGGCTGGGCGCTCTACACCGAGCGGCTCGCAGACGAGATGGGGCTCTACTCGAGCGACATCGATCGCATCGGCATGCTCTCGTACGACGCGTGGCGATCGTGCCGGCTGGTGGTGGACACCGGGCTGCACGCGATGGGGTGGACCCGCCAGCAGGCGATCGACTACATGCGCGACAACTCGGTGCTGGCCGAGAACAACATCGAGAACGAGGTCGATCGCTACCTGACCTGGCCGGCGCAGGCGCTCGCGTACAAGTGCGGCCAGCTCGAGATCTTCGCGCTGCGCGACGAGGCGAAGCGGCGGCTCGGCCAGCGCTTCGACATCAAGGGATTCCACGACGCGGTGCTGAAGCACGGCGCCGTGACGCTACCGGTGCTGCACCAGCAGGTCGAGGCGTGGATCGCGGGGTGCGAGCGCGGGAAGTAGCGCTCGCGCTTCGATCCCAGGCCGAGATCTCCTCACGAAGGGAGGATCCGTGGTTCCCATTCGCGCGATTTCCGGACGAGGCCTCGTCGCGCTCCTCGTCTCCCTGTGCGTCGTCTTCCTGTGCGTCGCTCCGAGAACGGCCCGTGCGGAGGTCGCGGCCGGGCTGGGCGCGACTCCGTCCTCGTATTTCGCGCACCAGTGGCTCGGATCCTCCGCGGCCGACTTCCTGGTCGGGGGCTTCGTCCTGCTGGAGGCGGAGAGCATCACCGGCGGCAATGAGCTCACCCCCGCGGGTGGGCAGACCGCCGCGAGCGTCGGCGCGCTCACCGCCGCCGTGGCCGTGACCGCCCTCGGATCGCTCGCGTACGAAGAGCCGCCGAGCATGAAGACGGTCGGTGGCGCGCTGCTCGGCCTCGGGACCGCGTGGGGGATCGCCTCGATGTTGCCACGCGTGGAACGCGGCGGCGCGGTGTGGGGAATCTCGCTCGCGCTCGCGCCGCTCGGCGCGAGCCTCGCGTCGACCGCGAACCGCAAGGCCCGCACCGCTCACCGGCTCGGCCTGAGCGCTCCGTTCGCTCCCGCCCCGGGGTGGGCGGCCTCGCGTGCTCCACTCCGGGGGCCGGCGCTGCGGCTGGAGGCGCTGCGCCTCGCGTTCTGATCCGCTCAGCTCTCCGGCCGGGCGATGCTGCCCTCCCCGAGCAGCTCGTACTCTCCGGCCCCGGGGGGCAGCAGCTCGAGCGGTGGCGGCTCCTCGGCGATCAGGTACTCGAACTCGGCGCGGAATCGCTCGAGCGGCAGCCTCGCGGCGGCCGCGAAGCGCGCCAGCTCGTGCGGGTCCTCGAAGTCATCGCGGCGGATTCGGATCATGTAGCGCCGGGCGATGCCGTAGCGCGCGGAATGAATGTCGACCATGCGCACCTTCGCCCGCCCGGTCTCGAGATCGAGCATGTTGGCGAACGGGATCGCGACGAAGTGGCCGGCCTGCATCGAGATCATCACCGCGCCGCCGCCGCCCAGCAGGCACTTCGCTGCGCAGTAGCCGAGATCGCGCGCGTATTCCATGTCGAACGGGGTGGGGTCGGCGCAGCGCAGCTCGTAGCCGATGTTCTTGGCCGCGATGCTCGCCTTGAGGTCGAACTGCTTGAGCCGCAGCTGCACCTCGCGCTTCAGGATCTCCCCGAAATTGACCTCGTCGAGCCGGATGTTGCCGTGGGCGTCCCGCTCCGCCTCCGCGACCGCGCTGAGATCATGCTCGTCGATGCAGAGCAGCACGCCCTCCGCGATGATCGCGACGCCGTCGCGGCGGCCGTCGGCGAGGCGCTTGATGATCGCGCCCACCAGCGTGTCGACCAGCGTCTTGAACGCGATCGGTTTCCGCCCGAACTCCTCGGGGATCAGCGTGAGCGTGGCGCCCACCGCCTTGCCGATCCCGAGCGCGAGGTGGCCCGCCTTCCGGCCCATCGCGATCACGTAGTACCAGCGCGACGTGGTCTTGGCGTCCACCATGAGGTTCTTCACGATCTCGACCCCGACGTGTCGCGCGGTCTGGTAACCGAACGTGTCCACGTGCGGCGGGAGGTCGAGGTCGTTGTCGATGGTCTTGGGCACGTGCACGACCCGGATCCGGCCGCCGGCCTTCTCCGAGAGCTTCATCGCGGAGAACGCGGTGTCGTCGCCGCCGATGGTGATGAGCTCCGAGATGTTGAGGCGCAGCATCGACACCACCGTGTTCTCGAGCAGGTCGGGATGGGTCGTCGGATTGGCGCGCGAGATCCCGATGAACGAGCCGCCCCGGAAGTGAATGCGGCTGGTGCTCTCGATGGTAAGCGGGCGCACGTGATCGATGCTGCCCTGCATCAGCCACTCGAAACCGTCCTCGATGCCCAGCACCTCCACGCCTTCGAGCGCCGCGCGGATGGTCGCGGCGCCGATCACCGCGTTGATGCCGGGCGCCGGGCCGCCGCCGACCAGGATTCCCAGGTTCTTTCGGTGTGTCATGGGTGTTCCTCCCGGGCGGCATGATATCCCCTCCGGCAGCGCGGGGCGACTCACCCCCCTTAGCCGAGTTTCGAGTGGGTTGGACTCCCGGGCCGGCCGATCTATACTCCAGCCACATCACGGGACCCTGTGAGTCCCTCGTCCAACCCGGAGGCCCTGTGCGCCTCCGCAACCGGAAAGGACGTTCATCATGAGCAATCCCCGTTCCCAGGATGCGTTCGGCGCTCGCGCCTCGCTCTCGACCCCCGCCGGCGCGTTCCAGATCTGCCGCCTCGACCGTCTCGCCGCGCGTCTCGGCGTGGCCATCGACCGCCTGCCGTTCTCGATCCGGATCCTGATCGAGGCCGCGCTTCGCCACTGCGACGGTTACCAGGTGACGGAGGCCGACGTGGAGCGCCTCGCGCGCTGGAGCCCGGCCGCGGCGGAGCCGATCGAAATTCCGTTCAAGCCGGCCCGCGTCATTCTGCAGGATTTCACCGGCGTGCCGTGCGTGGTCGACCTCGCCGCGATGCGCGACGCGTTCGTGCGGCTGGGCGGCGATCCGAAGCGGATCAATCCGCTGGTGCCGGTGGATCTCGTGATCGACCACTCGGTCCAGGTGGACGTGTTCGGGAACGTGCTCGCCCTCGAGCGCAACGCCGAGATCGAGTTCCAGCGCAATCGCGAGCGCTACGAGTTCCTGCGCTGGGGACAGAAGGCGTTCTCGAATTTCCGCGTGGTGCCGCCGGCGACCGGGATCGTGCACCAGGTCAACCTCGAGTACCTGGCGCAGGTCGTGATGCACGCCCCGTCGGCCGATGGACCGATCGCCTATCCCGACACGCTGGTCGGCACCGACTCGCACACCACGATGATCAACGGCCTCGGGGTCGCGGGCTGGGGCGTCGGCGGGATCGAGGCCGAGGCCGTGATGCTCGGCCAGCCGCTCTACCTCGTCATGCCGCAGGTGGTGGGGTTCAAGCTCCGAGGCTCGCTGCGCGACGGCGTCACCGCCACCGACCTCGTGCTCACCGTGACGCAGATGCTCCGCAAGAAGGGCGTGGTGGACAAGTTCGTGGAGTTCTACGGCCCCGGTCTCTCGGCCATGTCGGTCGCGGACCGCGCCACCATCGGCAACATGGCGCCGGAGTACGGCGCGACCATGGGGTTCTTCCCGGTGGACGCGGAGACGCTGCGCTACCTCGAGCGGACCGGCCGGGGCGGCGCCGCGAAGCTCGCGGAGGCCTACTGCAAGGAACAGGGGTTGTGGCGATCCGACGACGCGCCCGATCCGATCTTCAGCGAGACGCTCGGCCTCGACCTCGGAGACGTCGAGCCGAGCCTCGCGGGTCCGAAGCGGCCCCAGGACCGCGTCGCGCTGCGCGAGATGAAGCCGGCCTTCCGCCGCGCGCTCTCGGCGCCGGTCAAGGAGCGCGGCTACGGGGTCGGCGATGACGAGCTCGATCGCACGGTGGAGGTGGGGACCAACGGCGACCGCGCGCGTCTCGGCCACGGAGCGGTGGTGATCGCGGCGATCACTTCGTGCACCAACACCTCGAATCCCTCGGTGATGGTGGGAGCGGGGCTGCTCGCGCGCAAGGCGGTGGAGCGCGGCCTCACGGTCAAGCCGTGGGTGAAGACCAGCATGGCGCCAGGATCCAAGGTGGTGACGCGCTACCTCGATCAGGCCGGGCTCACCCCCGCGCTCCAGGCGCTCGGCTTCTACGTCGTGGGCTACGGCTGCACCACGTGCATCGGCAATTCGGGACCGCTGTCCGACTCGATCGCGAAGGGAATCGAAGGGGGCAGGCTGGTCGCGGCGGCGGTGCTCTCGGGAAATCGCAACTTCGAGGGCCGCGTGAACCCGCTCACGCGCGCCAACTACCTGGCCTCCCCGCCGCTGGTCGTCGCGTACGCGCTCGCGGGCACGGTGGACATCGACTTCGAGCGCGATCCGGTCGGCACCGGGGCCGACGGCCGTCCCGTCTACCTGCGCGAGCTGTGGCCGACGCAGCGCGAGATCGCCGACACCATCGCGTCATCGCTCAGGCCCGAGCACTTCAGCGCGGAGTACGCCAACGTGTTCGACGGGAATCCGCGCTGGAACGCGATCCCGGTCGCGGGGGGCGAGCGCTACGCGTGGGACCCGGGCTCCGGCTACATCCACGAGCCGCCCTTCTTCGGCGGGCTGACGCGCGAGCCCGCGCCGCTCGCAGACATTCCCGGGGCGCGCGCGCTGGTCGTGCTCGGAGACTCCGTGACCACCGATCACATCTCGCCGGCCGGTGACATCGCTGAGGACAGCCCCGCCGGCCGCTGGCTCAAGTCCCGCGGCTCGGAGAAGCGCGACTTCAACTCGTACGGCTCGCGCCGCGGCAACGACCTGGTCATGGTGCGCGGCACCTTCGCGAACATCCGGCTCAAGAACCTGCTGGTGCCCGGGAGCGAGGGCAACGTGACCCTTCATCTGCCGGATGGCGGGCGCGGGAGCATCTTCGAAGTCGCGGAACGTTACCGCGCCGAGGGCGTGCCGCTCATGGTGCTGGCCGGAAAGGAGTACGGATCCGGATCGTCTCGCGACTGGGCGGCCAAGGGCACGTTGCTGCTGGGGGTTCGCGCCGTGATCGCCGAGAGCTACGAGCGCATCCACCGCGCGAACCTGGTGGGCATGGGCGTGCTGCCGCTCCAGTACGAGACCGGTCAGAACGCGGACAGCCTGGGGCTCGGCGGGCGCGAATCGTTCGACGTGATCGGAATCGCGGCGAAGCTCGAGCCGCGCATGCGGGTTACGGTTCGGGCGAAGCGCGAGGACGGCTCGGTGCTGGAGTTCTCGACGATTGCCCGGCTCGACACGCCGGTGGACGTCGACTACTACCGCAACGGCGGGATCCTCCAGACCGTGCTGCGGAGCATGGCGCGCGCCTGACGAAGCGCTCAGCCGCGCCGGCAGCCCGCCTTGCCCAGCACCCACATCATCGGGCACCACCTCGTGAACGCCGACTGGAACAGATTCGCGCCGACGAACGCTGTGAACGCGAACCACCACGGGTTCACCCAGATGCCCAGCGCGACGGAGGCGAGCACGAACGTGCCCGCGACGGCGCGCAATCCTTCGTTGACCGTCATGTGATTCCTCCTGGGTTACGCCTGGCGCTCGACGGGCACCAGGAACATCCTCGAGAGCGTGTCCCCGGCGGCATCGCGCCGCCGGACCAGCTCGTCGAACAACGCGGTGGCGCGTTCGTCCGCTTCGACCACGAACAGGCCGACCAGCGCGCCGGGATGGACGCGATCGCCGGCGTGGACGCCGGTGCGTCCCGCGCCCTCCAGCACCGGAAACGTCGTATACCCCGACGCGCCGAGCGCGTGCAGGTCCGCGCGGATGACATCCAGCCGGTTCGCATCCGCCGCGATCAGGATCAGCTTCATGCCGCCCCCACCGGCACGAGATCGGCGGACGCCGCGTCTGCAGCGTGCGCCGCGAGCCCGTCCTCGTGCCATCCCGGGATCCCGCTCGGGGGATTCGCGCGCGCCTCATCGCCGCGGCGCATCATGTAGTAGAGCACCGGCACCGCGATCCGCGAGAGCAGCGTGGCGGCGACCTCGCCGCCGATGAGCGCGACCGCGAGGCCCTGGAAGATGGGATCGAAGAGGATCACCCCGCCGCCGACGATCACGGCCGCCGCGGTGAGCACCATCGGGCGGAATCGCACGGCACCCGCGTCGATCACGGCCTCCCGCAGCGCGAGCCCCTGCGCGCGGCGAAGCTCGATGAAGTCCACCAGGATGATCGAGTTGCGCACCGTGATGCCGGCGCCCGCGATGAATCCGATCATCGAGGTCGCCGTGAAGAACGCGCCGAGCAGCGCGTGGGCCGGCAGGATCCCGACCAGGCTCAGCGGGATCGGCAGCATGATGACGAGCGGCGTCGTGAAGGACTTGAACCACCCGACGGTCAGCACGTAGATGAGCACCAGTACCACCGCGAACGCGGCGCCCATGTCCCGAAACACCTCATACGTGATCTGCCACTCGCCGTCCCACTTGAGCGAGTAGCGCTCGTCGGAGGCGGGGAGGCGAGTGCTGAGCTGATGGGTGCCGCCGCCGTCGGGCGCCGTGAGCCGGTCGATCTTCGGGCGCAGGTCGGCGATCGCGTATACCGGGCTCTCCGCGCGTCCCGCGACGTCGCCGAGCACGTAGACCACCCGGCGCAGGTTCTTGTGATGGATCTCGGGGGGCGCCTGATCGCGCGCGATGTGCGCCAGCTCCGAGAGCGGCGTGCCGGAGCCGAGCCGCAGCGCCCCCAGGGCCTCCATGCCCGCTCGGTCGGGCGCGGCGAGCCGCACCCGAATCGGCACCGCCTCTGCGTCGTCGGGAGCGCGCAGCGTCCCCGCGACGCTGCCGCCGAACAGCGTGGCGGTCGCGTCCGCGACCTCGGAGGGAGCGAGGCCTGCCAGCGCCGCTCGCTCGCGGTCCACCACCACGCGGGTGCGCGGCTGGCCCTCGGTGAGCAGCAGGTCGGTGTCCACCACGCCGGAGGTCGAGTCGAACACCTGCCACACGCGATGTCCGAGCGCGCGCTGACCGGCCAGGTCCGGCCCGTAGATCTCGGCCACCAGCGTCGAGAGCACCGGAGGCCCGGGCGGCACCTCCACCACCTTGAGGCGTGCCCCGCGCCCTCGCGCGATGGCCTCGAGGTCGGGGCGCACGCTGCGCGCGATCTCGTGGCTCTGTCGATGCCGCCGCCCCGCATCGATCAGATTGACCTGGATGTCGGCGAGCCGCGGATCGGCGCGCAGATCGTAGTGCCGCACCAGCCCGTTGAACGTGACCGGCGCTCCGAGCCCCGCGTAGATCTGGAGATTTTCTACCTCGGGCACGCGATCGATGCGGTCGGCGAGCGCGTCGGCCAGCGCGAGCGTGTTCTCGAGCGGCGTGCCCGGCGGCATGTCGACCAGCACCTCGAACTCGCTCTTGTTGTCGAACGGCAGCATCTTGACCGTCACCACGCGCAGCGCGACCAGCGAGACGGCCCCCGCGAGCAGGATCACCACGCCGCCGAAGAACGCGCGGCGCCAGCGGGGGCGCTCGAGCAATCCCCCCATCGCCGAGCGGTAGAGGCGGTCGAGACGGCCTTCGGCGGGCGCGTGCGCGACCCCTCCGCCACGCCTGAGCACGCGGCGCGCGGCCCACGGCGAGATCATCAGCGCGACGCCCAGCGAGAACACCATCGCCAGGGAGGCGCCGACCGGGATTGGCTTCATGTAGGGACCCATCAGGCCGCCGACGAAAGCGAGCGGCAGGATGGCGGCGATCACCGCGACGGTGGCCAGCACCGTGGGATTGCCCACCTCATCGACCGCCTCGATCACGCGGCGGTCGATGTCGCGCGCGTCCCGCATCTGGAAATGGCGCGAGATGTTCTCGACCACCACGATCGCGTCGTCCACCAGGATGCCAATCGAGAAGATCAGCGCGAAGAGCGTGACGCGGTTGAGCGTGTATCCCAGGAACCGGTAGATGAAGAGCGTGAGCGCGAGCGTCACCGGGATCGCGACCGCGACCACCAGCGCCTCGCGACGGCCCAGCGCGAGCGCGATGAGCGCGATGACCGAGAGCGTCGCGAGCAGCAGGTGGAACATCAGGTCGTCCGACTTCGCGCGCGCGGTGGCGCCGTAGTCCCGCGTGGTCGTGGCGCGGATCTCGGCGCCGAGCAATCGCGGGCGCAGGTCGTCGAGCTGGCGGTGGAGCGCGCGAACCAGCGCGGTCGCGTTGACGCCCGGCCGCTTCGCCACCTCGACCGTGACGGCGGGATGACGCGCCCCGTTTCGCTCGGCGAAGAGCACGTACTGGCCCGGCTCACCCGGCCCGTCGATCACGCGCGCGATCTCGGACAGCCGCACCGGGCGTCCCTCGCGGACCGCGACCGGCAACGCGCGGACCTGGTCCGCGCTCTCGAGCGGCGACTCGGCGCGCAGCACGTCGAGCGCGACGCCGCGTTCGACGCGCCCCGCCGGCCACGAGCGTCCCGCCGCGGAGAGGGCGGCGCCAAGCGCGTCGATGCCAACGCGGGCGGCCGCCATGCGGCCGGGGTCGGGCTCGACCCGCAACTCACGCGGCTCGCCCCCCAGGATGCGGACGCGGGCCACGCCCGGTGTCTTGCGCAGCTCGGCGGCGAGTTCCTCGGCGACGCGCCGCAGATCGCTCTGATCGAGATCGGGCCGCGATGGGCTCCACAGCGTGAGGGCGAGCACCGGCACGTCGTCGATCGAGCGCGGCGCGATGTTCGCGACGCTCGCGCCCGGCGGCAACGATGCCGCGATCTCGTCGAGCCGCGATCGCACGCGGATCAGGGCCTGGTCCCCGCTCGATCCCACGCGGAAGCGCGCGATGATCAGCGCGCCGTCGTCGCGCGAGGTCGAGTAGAGGTACTCGAGCCCCGGAATCTCCCACAGCTGGCGCTCGATCGGCGTGGACAGCTGGCGTTCGACCTGCGCCACCGGAACGCCCGGCCACGACAGCGCGACGTCGATCATCGGCACCTGGATCTGTGGCTCCTCCTCGCGCGGCAGCGTGACCAGCGCGAGCAGGCCCAGCAGTACCGAGGCGAACACGGTGAGCGGCGTGAGTCGCGAATGGAGGAACGCGCGCGCGATGCGTCCGGCGAGCCCGACCGTGCGCATCCCGTGGGTCATGGCCGGACGCGCACCGGGCGGCCGTCCCACAGCCCGGTCGGATCGGCTACCACCGCCTCGCCCGGATCGAGTCCGCCCAGCACCGCGACGCTCGCATCATCGGCGCGCCCCGGCTTGATCCAGCGCAGGCGCGCGCGGCCTTCCCGCACCACGTACACGCCCGCCAGTGCGCCGCGCCGCACGAGCGCGCGCGTGGGAACGCTCGGAACGGAGTCGTCCGCGGGGCGCGCCGTGGCATCGCCGGCCGCGGCCGCCGCGGACGGGGCGGCGATCAGCCGGATGCGCGCGAACGCCCCGGGCTCGAGCGCGACGGCGCTCGGTGCGGGGGCGAAGCGTGCGATCCGCGTGCGGGTGGCAAAGTCGGTCATGCCATCCACCCGCGTGAGCCGCGCGGCGTGCCATGGCCCGTCTCCGATCTGAAAGCTCGCGCGATCGGCGCGGAGCGATTCGAGCGCCGATTCCGGAACCGAGGCGAGAATCTCGCCAACGGCGTTGGATCGGATCTCGAGCAACGGCTGTCCGGGAAGGACACTGGTGCCCGGATCGACCCGGCGACGCACGACCACTCCCGCGAACGGCGCCGCGATCCGCACGCCGGCGTCGATCTGGTCGAGCGCCGCGCCCGCCGCCGCGTCCGCCGCGTCCGCGTCGCGCCGTTCGCCGCGCGCCTGATCGAGATCGCGCAACGCCACGACGCGCGCCGCGAACAGCGAGTCCATGCGCGCCTCCTGGCGGCGCGCGTTGTCGCGCCGGACGGTCGCGGCATCGAGCCCGGCGCGCGCCGAGGCCAGCGCCTCGCGCATCTCGGGCGCCTCGAACATCGCGAGCGCCTGCCCGGCCGCGAACGAATCGCCTTCGCGAGCGGGCAGGGCCGTGAGACGGCCGGCCACGCGCGCCGTGACGGTGACCTCCTCGCGGGCCGCGACTCGCGCCGGAAGCACCAGCGCAACCCGCTGCCGGGTCTCGGCGCGCACCAGCTGGACGGCCAGGGTGTCTGCGGCCTCGCGCTGCGCGCCGGAGCCCCCGCCCTTCAACGCGCAACCCGCCAGCGAGGCGAGCGCGAGGACGGATGCGAGCCCCAGCTTTGCTATGATGGCGGGCCGGTGGGGATTCCCGGATGGGATCGTGCGGTGGAGTTCCATTCGCGGGTGAGAGCCGCGCCCGCAAAAAAGGATTCATATGCAGCCGAACATGCTGGCGTTCAAGGAGTTTCAGCGCTCCGCTCAGACGGGCTCGAGGGCTTCCCGCTCGCGCCCCGACGCGGCGGAGCGCCGGCTCCTGGACGCGGCCCGGGACGGCGATCGACGGGCACTCTCGCGACTGCTCGGCCTGGTTTCGAAGCCGATCTATCGCTTCAGCCGGGGATTCTGCCGGGACGCACATGACGCGGAAGACGTCGTGCAGGACGTCCTGGTCTCGCTGGTCCGGGCGCTCCGGCAATTTCGCGGCGATGCATCGCTGAGCACGTGGGCCTACGCCATCGCGCGGCGGGCGTGCATGCGCCAGCGGCGCCGCCGCGCGCACGCCCCGCGGCACATCGAGTCCCTCGAGCACGCGACCGACAGTCGCGAGCTCGCGCTCGCGAGCGGAGGCGACCACGACCCGGTGGTGCGGCATGAGCGTCGCGAGCTGCGAGCGGCCCTGGAGCGCGCGATCGGCGCCCTTCCGTCGGGGCTGCGCGAGGCGCTGGTGCTGCGTGATGTGGAGGGCCTGAGCGCGCGCGAGGCGGGGCGCGTCCTCGGGATCGGAGAGCGGGCGCTCAAGTCGCGGCTGCACCGCGCCCGTCTCCTTCTGCGCGACACGCTGGCGCCGCACTTCACGCCGCGATCCCGGCGCGCGCCGCCGCGGAGGCCGCCGATCGTTGCCACTCACGGACGCTGCCCTGACACGACGCGCTCGATCAGCCGCTTCCTGGAAGGCGAGCTGAGCCCGGCCGCGTGCGAGAGCCTGCGGACGCACGTCGCCTCATGCGCCGATTGCGGGGAAGCGTGCGAGTCCCTGCGGCGCGTGCTGGGGGAGTGCCGCGCCTGGGGCCGGCAGCAGCTGCCTCCCGAGATCGGCGAGCGCGTGCGCGCCGAGATCCGGCGCGTGCTGAACGACTGAGGGGACTCCCCCGGCCTCAGCCCCGCTCCAGCGCCTCCATCTTGAGGGCGACCGCCGCGAGATCCGCGGGGGAGAGCATCTCGCGCGCCATCGGGAACAGGATCTCCTCCTCCTTGGCGAAGTGAAGCTCGAGCAGCTCGATGATGTGCCGCGCCGCGTCGCGGAGCCTCGCGGCGCCCCCGCCTTCGGCCGCGAGCGCCAGCAGCTCGGCGCCCCCCGCCACGATCGCGGGATGCTCGACCTGTTCCAGCTCGCGCAGCGTCTCGCGGTAGAGCTCGGCCTGCGCGTGAATCGCGCGGTGCTCCAGGCGCATCACCGCGGTCGGACCGGAGCCGCTCCCGAAGACCCGCTCGAGCGCCGGGAAGAGGGCCTCGTCCTCCCTCCGGGCGTGGGCGAGCAGCTGGGTCGCCATCATGCGGCCCGCACCGGCCAGCGCCGGTCGCGTCTCGGGCACGGCCGCCTCGCCGCGGCTCTCGAGCGCGCGCACCGCGCCTCGCAGGCCGTCGATCTGCGCCATGATCTGCATGTGCTCTTCGAGCAGCCGCTCGATCGGATCCCTCATGATGCCCTCCTCCGCGTCCCCTCACGCGAGCCCCTGTGCCCATCCTCGACCGCCTGGATTCGAGCTTGACATAATTCTACCGTTGGTTCAAATTTCTAACGGTTGTTCAATCTTTGCCGATACCGGATGGGGGAGGGCCAACCGTGACGCAGGGGCAGTCGGCCGTCGCTCGCGTGTCGCGATCCGAGACGCGTTCGCCGCGCGTCCAGGAGAAGCGCCGCCGCCGTCGCGCCGAAATCCTCCAGGCAGCGCTGCGCGCGTTCGGGGAGAAGGGCTATCACCGGACGACGCTCGAGCACATCGCCGACCACCTCGGGGTGCGAAAGACCGCCCTCTACCACTACTTCCCAGACAAGGAAGCGATTCTCTACGAGTGCCATCGCGACTCGCTTGCCGAGCTCACCCGCATCATGCGCGAGGCCGCGGCCCTCGACACGGCGTCGGCGAAGCTGGGGCACGTGATCCGCGAGCACGTGCGCGTGATGACCGACACGCTCCAGGGATCGCCGCTCGCGTTCGAGGTCACGGCGCTCTCGCGCGAGAAGCAGGCGCGGATGATCGCAGGGCGCGACCGCTACGAGCGCCAGCTGCGCAGGATCATCGCCGACGGCATGCGCGACGGGGAATTCCGCAAGGGCGATTCCAAGATCGCCGTGTTCGTGATCCTCGGCGCGATCAACTGGATCGCGCGCTGGTACCGGCCGGAGGGCGCCATGCACGCCGCAGAGCTGGGCCAGGAGTTCGTGGATCGGTTGCTGAGCGGGCTCGCGCGCCGATGACGATGCCCGGCTTCGCGCGCGACCCACTCGAACGCGGCGCATCCGGCGCGAGCCGCGAGGGCGAGCGATGAAGGCGGTCCAGCTGGTGGCGGCGGGCAAGCCGCTCGAGATCCACGACGTGCCCATCCCCGCGCCGGGCGCGGACGATGTGCTGATCCGGGTCGCGGGCTGCGGCGTCTGCCACACCGACATCGGATTCTGGAAGGACGGGGTCCCGACCCATCATCCGCTGCCGCTCACGCTCGGCCACGAGATCAGCGGAACGGTGGTGAGCGCCGAGGCGCCGCATCGCCACCTGCTGCATCGCGAGGTGATCGTCCCCGCCGTGATCCCGTGCGGCGATTGCGATCTGTGCCGCGGCGGACGCGGGAACATCTGCCGCGGCCAGGTCATGCCCGGCAACGACCTGGCCGGCGGGTTCGCGGAGTACATCGCCGTTCCGGCGCGCGGCCTGTGCGTCGTGGATTCCCGGGGCGACTACGAGCTGCCAGAGCTGTCCGTGATCGCCGACGCCGTCACCACGCCGTACCAGGCGATCGTGCGCAGCGGGCTCTCGGCCGGAGACCTGGCGATCGTCGTGGGGGTCGGCGGGGTGGGAGCGTACTGCGCGCAGATCGCGGCGGCATTCGGCGCCCACGTGGTCGCGATCGACGTCGCGGACGCGCGCCTCGCGTCGCTCGCGGCGCATGGCGCCGGGCTCACCATCAATTCGGCGGCGACCGACTTCAAGTCGCTCAAGCAGCGGGTGCAGGCGCAGGCGAAGGCGTGGGGCTGTGCGCCCCATGGGTACAGGATCTTCGAATGCTCCGGGCATCCGGGCGGTCAGGAGACAGCTTACGGGCTGCTCACCTACGCGGCCACGCTGATGGTCGTCGGGTTCACGCTGGCGAAGACCGAGTTGCGCCTGAGCAACCTCATGGCGTTCGACGCCACCATCCAGGGCACCTGGGGGTGCAAGCCGGAGCTCTACCCGGACGCGCTCCAGCTGGTCCTGGACCGCAAGATCACGCTGCGGCCGTTCATCGAACGCCACCCGATGAGCGACGGACCGCTCGTGCTGCAGCGGGTGGCGGATCACCAGATCGAGAAGCGGGCCATTCTGGAGCCGGACTGGCCGGCCTGAAGTGGGACGAGTGAGCGCGGGAACTCGCGCGGAGGAGCACGACATGCTGAAGAGCCACACGCTGGTTCCCGATTGGGAGTTCAAGGCGATCCACTACGAGCTGCGGCCAGCGATCGATCCCGCCGGCAAGCCCGTCGACGGCCTGTTCAACGCCTGGATCGTTCTCGACAACCCTTCGCAGTTCAACAGCTACACCACCGATGCCGTGAAGGAGATCATCCTCGCCTTCCGCCAGGCGAGCATGGACCGCCGGGTGGTGGCCTGCGTGTTCACGGCGGTGGGCGATCGCGCCTTCTGCACAGGCGGCAACACCCGGGAGTACGCGGAGTACTACGCTGGGAATCCGCAGGAATACAAGCAGTACATGCGCCTGTTCAACGACATGATCGACGTGATCCTGCGTTGCGACAAGCCGGTCATCAACCGCGTCAACGGCATGCGCGTCGCGGGCGGCCAGGAGATCGGCATGGCCTGCGACTTCACCATCGCGGCCGACACCGCGACCTTCGGGCAGGCCGGTCCCCGGCACGGCTCGGCGCCCGATGGAGGTTCCACCGATTTCCTGCCGCTCTACGTGGGATTCGCGCACGCGATGGAGAGCGGCGTGCTGTGCGAGATGTGGAGCGCGCACAGGGCGCTCCACCTGGGGCTCATCAACCAGCTGGTGCCGGTGCTCAGGGTGGACGGAAGCTGGATTCCGAACCCGCTCGTGATCACCGACCGGATCACCGACGCGTTCGGCAACATCGTGTTCGGCGAGTTCAAGCAGGGCGCCGACCGACAGGCGGCCCGCGAGCTGATGGTCCGGGCCGCGACCGATCTCGCCATGCTCGACGAGGCCGTCGAGAAGCTGTGCACGAAGTTGCTGATGCTGATGCCGGAATGCGTTTCGAAGACCCTGAACAGCCTGCGCAAGCACAAGCAGTGGCACTGGGACAATACCAGCGTGACGAATCGCGAATGGCTCGCGCTGAACATGATGACCGAGGGCCGGGCGGGCTTCCGTGCATTCAACGAGGGGCCGAAGGACCGGCGCGAGGTGGACTTCATCAGGCTCCGGCAGCTGCTCGCCGAGGGGCATCCGTGGGACGACGAGCTGCTGCGCGCGATCTCGCCGCAGTATCGCCAGCTGCAGGAGCAACGCTGATCGCGTGAGGCGCGCCGCGGCGCGCGCCGGGGAGGGGTCGTGAGGCGGGAACGAAGAGGCGGATCGCGATGAACCTGGGGCTCGATGGCAAGGTGGCGATCGTCACCGGCGGAGCCGCGGGCATCGGCGCGGCGATCGGCATCGCGCTCGCGCGCGAAGGGTGCGACGTCGCGATCGTGGACCGGGAGGCGGTCGCTCCCGCCTCGCTCCGCGCGATCGAGGCGCTCGGCCGCCGGGCTCGCGCGGTGCAGGCCGACGTCCGCGACTTCGCCGGCGCCGAACGGGTGGTGCGGGACGTGGCGCGCGAGCTGGGCCGGCTCGACATCCTCGTGTGCAGCGCGGGCATCACCTCGGACGCGATCGTGTGGAAGATGACCGAGGCGCAGTGGGACTCCGTGATCGATGTGAACCTCAAGGGCACCTTCAATTACAACCGCGCGGCGGCCACGCTGTTCGTGGATCGGAAGGGCGGCAGGATCGTGAACATCGCGTCCATCAACGGCCTGCGCGGGAAGTTCGGCCAGGCGAACTACGCGGCCTCGAAGGGAGGAGTGATCGCGATGAGCAAGACGCTGGCGCGGGAGACCGGCAAGTTCAACGTGAACGTGAACGTCGTCGCGCCGGGCATGGTGCTCACCGCGATGGCGAAGTCGCTGCCGGCCGAAGTCATCGAGCGGGCGGTGGACGAGACGGCACTCGGCCGCCTCGCGACCCCCGAGGACTGCGCGGATGCCGTGGTGTTCCTGTGCTCCGACCGGGCACGACACATCACCGGCGAGGTGATCCAGGTTGACGGCGGCCAGTACATCTAGGCGGGCGAAGGGAGACGGCATGCCCCGGGTGGGCATCGTGGGGGTCGGTCACACCGTGTTCGGACGGCGCGGCGACGCGAGCGTTCAGGAGCTGGCGTTCGAGGCGTTCGCGTCGGCCCTCCGCGACGCGGGGATCGATCGCGACGCTGTGGACGCCTCGGTGATCGCGGCGGTCCCCGAGTATCACAAGCAGCGCTCGCTCGCCGGGGTGGTGCAGGAATACGTGGGGCTGGTGCCGAAGCCCACCTGGCTGGTCGAGGTGGCGTGCGCCTCCGGGAGCGCCGCGATCCGCACCGCCTGGCTCTCGATCCGCGCGGGCGCCCACTCGGTGGTCGCCGTGATCGGCTGCCAGAAGATGACCGAGCTTCCGACCGCCGAGATCCTCGCGCTCATGGGCCGGGTCGGAGAGGTGCAGTGGGAGTCGTGCTTCGGGACCACGTTCCCCGCCTACTACGCGATGTTCGCGCGGCGCCACATGCACGAGTACGGCACGCGGCCCGAGCACCTGAACGATGTGGCGGTGAAGAACCATCACTACGGCGCGCTCAACCCGGTCGCGATGTTCCGCAAGGAGATCACGCCGGAGAAGGCCGCGACCTCGGACGAGGTCGCGACGCCGCTGCGCGTGTACGACTGCTGCGCGAATGCGGACGGCGCGGCGTGCGTGATCCTCGCGACCGAATCGCGCGCCCGCGAGATCGCCAGCGCGCCGGTGTGGCTCGCGGGGATGGGCGCGGCTTCGGCCAGCATGTCGGTGCTGCGGCGTTCCCACCTCACGGGCCTGCCGAGCGCGGAGCGGGCGGCCGCCGAAGCCTACGCGATGGCCGGGGTGGGCCCGGCCGACATCCAGGTGGCCGACGTGCACGACTGCTTCACGATCGCGGAGATCATGGCCTACGAGGATCTCGGGTTCTGCGCGAAGGGCGAAGGCGGCCGCCTGGTCGCGGACCGCCAGACCTACATCGGCGGCCGCATCCCGGTGAACGTGGACGGCGGCCTCAAGGCGAAGGGCCACCCGATCGGGGCGACCGGGGTCTCGATGACCTGCGAGATCGCGAAGCAGCTGCGCGGCGAGGCCGGCGAGCGGCAGGTGCCGGGCGCCCGCGTGGGGCTGACCCACAACGTCGGCGGCATCGGCCAGTATTGTTTCGTCCAGGTGCTCACGAGGGACTGAGCGATGTTCAAGTGGTTCGGCGTCGTCAATTTCACACCCAGCACGCGCGTCTCGGAGTTCGCGACGCACCTGAAGGAGGGCCGCATCACGGCCTCCCGCTGCCGCGCATGCGGCGCCCGGTCGTTTCCGCCGCGGGCGGACTGCGACGCCTGCATGGGCGGCGAGTTCGAGTGGGTCGAGATCAGCGGACGCTGCACGCTTCACACCTTCACCACCATCGTCGCGGCGCCGACCGGGTTCGAGCGGCACGCTCCGTACACGGTGGGCGTCGTGGATCTCGAGGAGGGCGGCCGTGCCCTGGCGTGGCTCGGAGACACCGTCGCGCGGGACGAGATCGCGATCGGGATGAAGCTCCAGCTCGTGCCGCGGATCCAGGAGGACGCCGAGGAGCTGCGGGTGTTCTACACGCTCGAGCGGCCGCAGACGGCGTGGTCGAAGGTGGCCGGCATGGACGCCGGCGTGCGCGGCGCGAAACCGGCCCAGCCCGCGGCACGGGAGGGATCGGGCGCATGACCCTCCGCACGGCGTACGGGGAAGGGATCGCGACGCTCACGCTCTGCCATCCGCCGCTCAACATCCTCACCCGGGCGATGCTCGCCGAATTGCGCGGGGCCATGGAGCGGCTGTCGCGGGAGCGCGACCTGCGCGTCGTGGTGCTCGCGGCCGAGGGCCGGCATTTCTCGGCGGGCGCCGACGTGGGCGAGCACCTGCCGCCCCAGTTCCGCGACCTGATCCCGGAGTTCGTCGCGAGCGTGAGGATGATCGCGGAGTTTCCGGCCCCGGTGGTGGCCGCGGTGCGGGGGAGGTGCCTGGGCGGGGGCTTCGAGGTGGCGCAGGCGGCCGACCTGATCGTGTGCGGTGAGAGCGCCACCTTCGGCCAGCCCGAGATCGTGCTCGGCGTGCTGCCGCCCGCGGCCTGCGCGCTGCTGCCGCGGCGCTGCGGCCCCGCGCTCGCGGCCGAGCTGGTGTTCGGGGGGGAGGCGATCGACGCGCGGCGCGCGCGCGAGGGCGGGCTGGTCGCCCGAGTGGTACCGGACGATCGGGTCGAGGCCGAGGCCGCGGACCTGGCGGGGCGCATCGCCCGGCACAGCGGCGCCGCGCTGCGCCTGACCAAGCGCGCGCTGCGAGCCGGCCTCTCCGCCGATCGCGGGGAGGCGCTGGCGGCCGCGGAGTCCATCTACGTGAACGAGCTGATGCAGACCGAGGATGCGGTGGAAGGGCTGCGGGCGTTTCTCGAGAAGCGCACTCCCATGTGGAAGAACCAATGACGAACCTCAAGACGTTCCCGGAGTGGGAAGGCAAACCGATCGACGAGATCCTGTACCGCTGTCGCGAGCTGGTGGAAGACGCGAGCTTCCCGACCGTCACGCGCTGGCGCGAAGCGGGGGGCAAGGTGCTCGGGCACTTCCAGGTGTACTTCCCGGAGGAGATCGCGCACGCCGCCGGCATGCTCCCGTTCCGGCTCCGCGGCGCCCCGATCGAGCCGACGCAGTCCGATTCGAGGTTCGGCTCCTACCTGTGCTCGATCGTCAAGACGACGCTCGAGGTCGCCCTGAACGGGAGCGTTCGGATCGACATGTTCGTGACGCACCCGATCTGCGACGCCGCGCGCAACATGGCCGGGGTGTGGGGTCGCAACTTCGACTTTCCATGCGAGATCCTCTACCTCCCGCAGAACGCGAACTCCGCTCACGCGCCCGAGTACCTGCGCGGCGAGTACCAGCGGCTGGCGCGGCGCATCGAGGGCGTCGCCGGCTGCGCGATCACCCCCGACGGCCTGCGCAGCTCGATCGGGGTGTACAACGAGAACCGCGCGCTGCTGCGCCGCCTCTACGACATCAAGCGCGAAGCCCCGTGGCAGCTGTCGGCCGACGACGCGTACGCGCTGATGGCGGTCGGCGGGATGGTCAGGCGCGAGGAACACAACGCGCTGCTGTGCGCGGCGCTGCCGCTGATCGCCGGGAGCGAAGCGCGGGTGCAGGACCGCATCCGCATCGTGTTCGAGGGCGGATTCTGCGAGCAGCCGCCGCTCGACCTGATCCGCGCCATCGGCCGCTCGTGCTACGTGGTCGACGACGACTTCCTGATCGGCATGCGCTGGATCCTCGAGGACGTCCCGCTCGATGGCGATCCGCTCGCGAATCTCGCGGTCGCGTACCTCGAGCGCTCGTCGTACAGCCCGGTGCAGCACGACCTGCGAAAGCCCAAGGAGAAGATGCTGCTGGAGCGGATCCAGCGCGCCGGAGCGCGCGCCGTCATCGTCACGGCGGCCAAGATGTGCGAGCCCGGGCTCGAGGAGCAGGTGGCGTACACCCACGCGCTCGACCGCGCCAACATCCCCTACTTCGTGAGCGAGTTCGAGGAGAACATGACCAGTTTCGAGCACCTCGCGATCCAGCTCGAGACGTTCGTCGAAAACCTGATGTTCGACTGAGCGAGAGGCCACCCATGTCCGCAGACGGAGAGAGAGACGCGACGATCGTAGGAAGGGGCAACAAGGAGGGCGCCCGCCTGTTCCGCGAATGGTTCGAAACGCTGACCCGCGCCGCAGAGCAGGGCCGCGGGGCGGCGTACGTGTTCGTGATGGGCAGCCTGGCCGAGCTGATCCGGACGTTCGATCTCCCGCTCGTGTTCCCGGAGATCAACTCGCTCCAGACCGCCGTGCGCCGCGTGGCACACGAGTACCTCAACGAGGCCGAGGACTACGGCTACTCGCCGGACATCTGCGGCTACGTGAAGGCCGACGTCGCCACCCAGATGCGTTCGGGCGTGCTCCCGATGGGGAGGATTCCGAAGCCCGCGATCGCGGTCTTCACGAACGCGTGCAACACCTACATCAAGTGGGGGGAGATCTGGGAGCGCATGTACGACATCCCCACGTTCACGCTCGACGTGCCGGGCAGCCGCGCGGCCGGCTCCACTTCGGGGCCGGGAGAACCGGACTTCGAGAACGACCGCCGCTACGTCGCGGCCCAGATCCGCGAGCTCATTCCGCTGCTGGAGCGGGTGAGCGGCGTCCGGTTCGACATCGACCGCCTGCGCGAGCACATGGCGCACGCGAACACGATGAACCGCAAGTGGAAGCGCGTGCTCGAGCTCAATCGCAGCCGCCCCGCGCCGTTCAACGCGCTCTCCGACGGGACGATCTTCCTGGGCGTCGCGAACGCGCAGCGCGGCACCGCGGAGGGCGCACGCTACTTCTCAGAGCTGGTCGAGGAGATGGAGTACAAGGGCGCCGCCGGGATCGGCACGCTGACCGATGAGAAGTACCGGCTGATCTTCGTGGGCGTGCCTTGCTACCCGATCTTCCGCCGCTTCACCGAGCTGTTCACGGAGCTGGGGGGAAGCTTCGTGAACTCGACCTACCTGTGGTTCGCCTCGGGCGGATCGAACACCGGATTCCAATGCCGGCTCGACGACCCGATCGAAGGCCTCGCGGAGGGCCTGCTGGTCGGCGTGCGCGACGCGATGGACAGCATGTTCTTCCCGACGAAGCCGCTGTCGGACATGGTCAGGGATTACGGGGCCGACGGCGTCGTCTTTCACCCCATCAAGAGCTGCCGCACGGTCTCGACCGGGCTCGCCGACAGCCGCCGCGAGCTGATGGCCGGCGGGGACATCGCGAGCCTGTTCATCGAGTCGGACATGATGGACCGTCGCGTGGTATCGGAAGCGCAGCTCAAGAACCGGATCGATGCCTTCTTCGAGGGGCTCGCGACGCGCAGGCACCAATCCGCCGGCGCCGCGCGCTGATCCAGCAAAGGACGGAGCACCATGGCATACGCAGCGGGCGTGGACGTCGGATCCACGCAGACGAAGGCGGTCGTGATCGACGAGGCGAGGTCGATCGTCGGTCGCTCGCTCACGGACACCGGCGCGAACGTGACGCTGGCCGCGGAGAACGCGTTCCGGCAGGCGCTGGTCGCCGGCGACGTCCGTGAGGAAGAGGTCGAGTACGTGGTCGGAACGGGCTACGGGCGCTACAAGGTCACGTTCGGCAACTCGCAGGTGACCGAGATCAGCTGCCACGGGCGGGGCGCCGTGCAGATGTTCCCAGGGACGCGGACCGTTGTGGACATGGGCGGTCAGGACACGAAGGCGATCCGGGTCTCGCGCACCGGAGAGATCGTCGACTTCTGCATGAACGACAAGTGCGCGGCGGGCACCGGCCGGTTCCTGGGCGCGGCCTCGTCGGCGCTCAGCATTCCGCTCGATCAGCTCGGGCCCACCGCGCTGCGCGGCGAGCGGCCGGTCAAGATCAGCACGACCTGCACGGTGTTCGCGGAGTCGGAGGTCCTCTCCTGGCTCGGCAAGGGGAAGAAGATTCAGGACATCCTGCTGGGCGTGCACCAGTCGATCGCGATGCGCTCGGCGGGTCTGCTGCGCCGGGTCGGGGTCGAGGAGCAGGTGACCTTCACCGGAGGCGTGGCGCGCAACGTCGCGATGATCGAGACCCTGAACGCGAAGCTCGGACTGAAGGTCAACGTGAGCGAGGAGTCCCACTACATGGGCGCGCTCGGAGCCGCGCTGTTCGCGCTGGATCACATCCTCGCGGGCCGGGTTCCGGTGCATGCCAGGCACGGTGAGGCATGAGATACACGGCCGGCATCGACATCGGTTCGACCTACACCAAGGCCGTCGTCCTGAACGAGCTTCACGAGATCGTGGGCCGCACCATGATGCCGACCGGTTTCCAGCTGCCGGAGGTGGCGGAGCGGGCGCACCGGGAGGCGATCGCAGCTGCGGGCCTGACCGCCGACGACATGAGTTACGTGGTGGCGACCGGCATCGGGCGTCACCAGGCGCGGTTCGTCGACATGAACGTCACCGATCTCACAGCGGCCGCGCGCGGCGCCACCGCGCTGTTCCCGGGAACGCGCACCATCCTGGACGTCGGCGGGCAGACCATGAAGGCCAGCGGGCTGACCGACGGCGCGCGGGTGAAATCGTTCCGGCTCAACGACAAGTGCGCGGCCGGAACCGGGGCGTTCCTGGAGAAGACCGCGCGCTACATGGGGTTCACGACCGCCGAGATCGGACCGCTGGTCGCGACCTCCAAGGAGCCGATGTCCATCTCCGGGGTGTGCGCGGTGTTCGCGGAATCCGAGGTCATCAACCATCTCTCGCAGGGCGCGGCCCCGGCCGACATCATGCACGGCGCGATCGTCTCGCTGGTGGGCCGCTCGGTGCAGCTCCTGAAGCGCGTGAACATGGAGCCGGAGTTCACCCTGATCGGCGGGATCCTGCGCTTCTCGACGATGGTCGACGTGGTGAGACGCGAGCTCCACGCCGAGGTCAACGTGCCGGCGGGGGACCTGGTGCAGTTCGTCCCGGCCTTCGGCGCGGCGTTCCTGGGCCATCTCCGCATGCGAAAGCTCGAGGCCGACGGCGCCGATCTCTCGCGGGTCGGCCGGGCCGCCGCGCGATCCGCGCGGCCGGACGCCCCATGAAGGGGCCGCGGTCCGATGGCTGACGGCGACGGCGCGCAGGTCCCGCCCGCACCCGAGCGCAACGTCGGTCCGCTTCGGTTCATCGTGGCGGGCGAGGCGCAGCGCGCGCTGAGCGACGCGCAGATCGAGGCGGACCCCGCGCGCGTCGCGGCGGGGTGGGAGCGGCGATTCATCGCGAGCGGGGCGCGCGCCGAGGAAATGAAGCGGCTCTACGAAGCGCTGGGCTTCGAAGTCGCCGCCGATCCGGTGCGGCCGGATCAGATCCGCGGCGACTGCGAGGACTGCCGGGTGCTGATCCAGCTCCAGTTCGAGATGATCTACACGCGCCGCAAGGACGCGGCGAGCACCTGATCACGCGCGGCGGCCTCGCCGGCGTTGCCGCGCGCGCCGCGACGGCGTAATCTGCGCACGCCGTGAAACCACATCGCACCTTCGGCCGGAGGTTCGCATGTCCAGCTCGTTCGAGCCGCACGATTTCGATCGCCGCCGCTTCCTGAAGCTCGCCGGGATCGCGGGCATCTCCTCGCTCGGCCTTCCGGCGCTCGCGCTCGCGCAATCGAAGCCCGCGTCGGGCGGCGCCCCGCCTTCGAGCACGCCGGCGCCGCCCGCCGGGGCCGCGCCCGCAGACAGCGCGAAGGCCGCCGCCGCGAAGCCCCCCGAGATCTCCGAGGACGCCCGCTCGCTCGCCGCGATCATCCAGCGGCGCTACGGCAAGCATCTCACCCCCGACCAGCTCGAGGCGGTGACGCGCGACCTCGACGGCGGGATCCGCGGCGGACGGCGCATGCGCGACCAGAAGCTCGCGAACGCCGACGAACCCGACTCCACGTTCAAGGCCTGAGGCCGACATGCTCGACGACTCCGTCTTCTTCCTGCCCCTGCGCGAACTCGCGACCCGCATTCGTCAGCGCAAGCTCTCGCCGGTCGCGTTGACCGAGGGCTGCCTCGATCGCCTCGAGCGCATCGGACCGCGCTACAACGCGGTGGCGCGCGTGATGCGCGACTCCGCGCTATTCGAAGCGCGCGGCGCAGAGCGCGAGATCGCGGGCGGGCACTCGCGCGGCCTGCTCCACGGCATCCCGTACGGCGTGAAGGACCTGATCGCGACGCGCGGCGTGCCCACCACGTGGGGCGCGGCGCCGTACAAGGACCAGGTGTTCGACTACGACGCCACCGTGATCGAGCGGCTCCGCGAGAAGGGCGCGGTGCTGTGCGCGAAGCTCGCGATGGTGGAGCTGGCCGGGGGCATGGGTTACAACCACGCGGACGCCTCGTTCACCGGCCCGGGGCTCACGCCCTGGAATACCGCGTTCTGGAGCGGCGGCTCATCGAGCGGGCCCGGCGCCGCGGTCGCCGCCGGACTGGTGCCGTTCGCGATCGGATCCGAAACTTCCGGCTCGATCCTCACGCCCTCCGCGTTCTGCGGGGTCACGGGCCTGCGGCCCACCTACGGCCAGGTGAGCCGATACGGCGCGATGGCGCTGTGCTGGACGCTCGACAAGCTCGGGCCGATGGGGAGGAGCGCCGACGATTGCGCGCTGGTGCTCGCCGCGATCTCGGGCCGCGACCCGCGGGACGAGAGCAGCGTTCGCCAGAAGTTCGAGTACGCCGAGCGCCCCGCGAGCGTGAAGCGCCCGCGGCTCGCGGTGCCCAAGGGCGTCGTCGAGAAGGTGCAGCCCGCGGTGCGCGAGAATTTCGAGCGATCGCTCGACGTGCTGCGCGCGAGCGCCGATATCACGACCGGCATCGAGTGGCCCGATCTGCCATGGGGCCCGGCCGTCTCCACGATCGTGGGCGCCGAGGGCGCGAGCGCCTTCCTGGAGCTGATCGAATCGGGCCGGGTGGGCGAGCTCACGTGTACGAAGGGCCGCGCGGGCGGCTACGCGGGAACGCTGATCCCCGCGGTCGACTACCTGCACGCGATGCGGCTGCGGCGTCCGATGAAGCGGGCGCTCGCCAAGTTGTTCGAGGGATGCGATGCGATCGTGGCGCCGACCCGGGCGAGCGTCTCGTATCCGGCCGATCAGAAATTCGAGGACGTGTATCCCGACATCAGCGGCGGTCCGCCCATCATCGCGTCCGGGAATCTGTGCGGATTGCCCGCGCTCTGCATGCCGAACGGGTTCGGCGACAACGGACTGCCGACCTCGCTCTCGCTGCTGGGCCCCGCGTTTTCGGAGCGCGATCTCGTCGAGCTGGGCAAGACCTACCAGAAGCAGACCGACTGGCACCTCCGGCGTCCGCCGGCGGCGTGAGCGACACCGGGCGAGGCTTGAGGGTTTCGCCCGGCCATTACCATGGGAGGGCGAGATGAGATCATCGTGGGCGCGAGGGCTGGGGGCGGCCGGGGTGGCGGTGGCGCTGGTGGCGGGATGCGCCGTTGACATCGGCAAGCAGGTGGTGGCGGATCCCGCGACTCAGACGAAGGTGATGGACGCGATCGCCGGGAACGAAGCCCTCGCTGGCAAAGTCGTGGATCGGCTGCTGGCCGGCGACACCCGTCACATGGTGCTGGGCAAGGTGCTCGCGAACGACGAATCCGCGCGACAGATTCTCGCCGTGGTGGCGCACAACCCGAACGCGCTCGACATGGTGCTGGCGACGGCCGTGCAGGATTCCGCGATGCGGGTGCACGTCATGACGCTTTTCAAGGGAATGCAGATGGCGGGGGTGAAGTAGGCTCCCGGGCGCCCGCCGCACCCCCGTCTCCCGCGCGGCTCGACGCCGGATCGCTCATCGCTGCGCGGAGCGCGATTCCGCGGGCTCGACGACCAGTTCCCACGGCCGGCCCTGGCGCAGCACCGTGAGCGGCGTGGGCCGGCCGATGACCTCCTCGGTGAGCAGCCGCTGCAGGTCGTCGACGCCCGGCACCGGCTGGTCCGCGAGGCGGACGATGATGTCGCCTTCCGCGATGCCGCCGCGTTGCGCGGGGCTGTCGCGATCGACGTGCAGCACCAGCACGCCGGCCTCGGCCGGCAGCTTCAGCTCCAGCACCAGGCGGCGCTGGAGTCGCGCGGTCTGGCCGCCGAGTCCCAGATATCCGCGCCGAATGCGCCCGTGCTGGATGAGTCGCCCCGCGACCCAGCGCGCCGTGTTCGATGGAATGGCGAAGCACAGTCCCTGAGCCGGGAGAATCACGGCCGTGTTGACGCCCACCACCTCGCCCCGCGTGTCCACCAGCGGCCCTCCGGAGTTGCCGGGATTGAGGGCGGCATCGGTCTGGATGATGTTGTCCATCAGCCTGCCGGTGCGCGATCGCAACGCCCGGCCCAGTGCGCTCACCACCCCGGCGGTGACCGTCGCCTGGAATCCGAGCGGATTGCCGATCGCGATGACGATCTGACCCGCGCGCAACGCGGCGGAATCGCCGAGCCCCGCGGGCTTGAGGTCGTCGCCATGAACGCGGATCACCGCGAGATCGGTGTCGGGATCATCGCCAACGGGCGTCGCGAGGAGGTGACGGCCGTCCTGCAGCGTGACCTCGATGCTCTCGGCCTGGTGCACCACGTGGCTGTTGGTGAGGATCAGCCCGTCGGGCGTGAACAGGAACCCGGATCCGCTCCCGCCCCGCGCCTTTCGTTTCGCGGTCCCTGAGGCCCTGCCCGAGGGGTGCACCTCGATGTTGACGACGGAGGGGGCGACCGCTTCGACGGCCCCGATGACGGCGCGGGAGTAGGCATCCAGCAACCCTTCGTCTCCGGGCTGCGGAGCGGGGGGATCGCCGGACGCGTCGCGGGGGAGTCCCGCGAACGAGGTGAAGTCGATTGCACGGGCCATATGCCGCGTTTCCTCGGGGTTAACCGCCGGGTGCGCCAGACGAAGCGGCGGTTAGATGCGGCCTCGGGGCCTAACGGTACACGTGGATCGCGGAGGCCCGGGCCGAGGCCCGGCCGGTTGCGCCCGCCGGTTGCGCCGCGGCGACGCTGACGATAACGTTGGCGGATCATCGTCGCGTGCCGCATTCCACCCGCGCGCGAGGAGAACTCGCCACCCATGCACGGCATTCAAGGGGCCCGGCTGCGGCCGGGGGTTACGCTCGAGTCCGTTCCCGGCGCCGGCGTTCAAGACGCCGCGGCGGCGCCCGCGGCTTCGGATGGCGGCGCTCCCGCGTTCCGGGTTCGCGGCAGGGCGCTCGTCTTCTGGGACCCGAAGGTGCCGGGCCGGAAGCTCGACGCCATCGACACCGATCAGATCACGCCGGCGGCGGACTGCGTGTCGGAGAGCCTCGAGACGCTCGACGAGCGCTGGAAGGCGGGCTCGTTCCGCTACCTCATGCCGGATTTTCGCGCGCGCGTTCATGGAGGCGAGACCTTCCTGATCGCGGGCGACCGGTTCGCGATCGGCTCCTCGCGCGAGATGAGCCCCGCCGGCCTCAAGGGGGTCGCCGATGAAGCCGGGCTCGAGATGGTGATCGTGTGCGGCGCGAACATGGGCGACATCTTCCGGCGCAACGCGCTCAATCTCGGGCTCCACGTCGTGCAGAGTCCCGAGGCAGTGGCCGACGCGCAGGACGGCGACGCGCTTGCGTTCGATCCGGTCTCGCGGCGGCTCGTGAACGAGACCCGGGGCCGCACCTACGAGACGGTCGCGCTCACGCCCAAGGAAGACGAGATCCGCCGCTCGGGCGGGATCATCGCGATCGGGCGGCGCGATTTCCGCGCCGCGGTCGAGCGGGAACCGCGGATCGTGTGGCCCGATCCCGACACCGCGCGGCGCATGACCACGACCGAGCAGATCGTGTGGGCGCATCGCGTGGACCGGAACGCGGAGGTGCGCCCGCACGCCACGCTCCGCGTGTATGCCGACCTGCTGCCGGCCTCGGACGGCACCGCGCCCTTCGCGATTCACACCTTCAACCAGATCTCGGGCGGCGCGATCGCCCCGCGCCAGATCGCGGTGGCGAACGATCACTTCGTGTTCACCGGGAAGGACGCGGATGAGCGTCAGACCGCCATCGGCCGCGCCTTCGCGGAGCTGCACGGTCTGAAGAAGCCATACTACGCGACGCCGGGGGACGGCATCTTCCACTTCTACTTCCCGGAGCAGGGGCTGGTCTATCCCGGCCAGTTCATTCCGGGGGCCGACTCGCACAGCCGCGCCTACGGCGCCTACGGCGCGGTCGGCATGGGTGTCGGCTCGACCACGCTCGGCTTCGGCTGGGCCACCGGCTACGTCTACTTCACGCTGGCCCAGCAGCGGCGCGTCGTGTTCGCCGGGAAGCTCCAGCCCTGGGCGAGCGGCAAGGACATCGTGCTCTCGCTGCTGCGCCGCTGGGGGGCGAAGCAGTCGCAGGGGATGTCGGTCGAGTTCGTGGATCGCGACCTGCAGCTGCCGATCGCGTACCGCAACACGATCGCCAATATGATGGCAGAGGGCGAGGCGCAGAACGGCATCTTCGCGGCCGACGCGGTCACCGAGGCCTGGTACCGCGAAAAGGGGATGGGCGAGCTGCCCTATCCGCGCGTCGCGCCGGGGGCGGACGCGACGTACGCGCTGGACGAGACACTCGATCTCGCGAACGTCGCGCCGATGATCGCGAAGCCGTTCAGCCCCGGCAACGCGTTTCCGGCCGACGAGGTGGCCAGGGAACGCCTCGGCTTCGACAAGGCGATGATCGGATCGTGCACCAACGGGAGCTACGACGACCTGCTCCAGGCCGCACTCGTGATCGATGCCGCGCGCGCGCAGGGATTCACGCGGGTCGCGAAGGAATTCGTGATCTTCCCGGGATCGGGCGGGGTGAAACGCCAGATCGAGCGTCCCGACCCGCGTCTCGACGGGCGCTCGATCGCCGACGTGTTCCGCGCGGCGGGCGGGCAGATTCGGGAGTCGTGGTGCGGACCGTGCTTCGGCCAGGGGCCGGACGCGCTCGCGCGCGGACAGCGCGCGATCACGTCGTTCAACCGCAACTGGACGAACCGCATGGGCGTCGGCGGCGAGGGCTACCTCGCGAGCCCGGCGGTGGTCGCGGCCTCTGCGCTGCTCGGTTACATGGCCCCGCCGGGCGAGCTCGGGCTGGTCTGGGAAGCGGAGCTGTTCGGAGTCTAGCGGGCGCGCGCGGCCCGCGGTCCCCACGCGACGCATGACGGAGCGCGCTTTGTTCCCAGCCTCGCGGGTCGCGGGTGCGATCGCACTCCTCGCGGGCGTGATCGCGGTGGGCTACGCGCACACGCTGCGCTTTCCATTCCACTTCGACGACTTCGACTGGATCCGCGACAACCTCGCGCTGCGGCCGCCGCTCGATCTCGGAGCGATCTGGGCGTTCCGGCCGTCGCGATTCGTCGCGGACCTGTCCTTCTCGCTCAATCTCCTCTCGACCGGCCCTTCGCTGGTCGCGCTGCACCTCACCAATCTCGCGATTCACGGGCTGGCCTCGCTGCTCGCGGGGTGGATCGCGTTCGACCTCTCGCGCTCGATGCCTGCCGGCCCCTCGGCTCGCGGCACCGCGACCGGTTCGCCCGCCGCGGTGGGTCTGGTCGCCGCCTTGTTGTTCGCGGCGCATCCGCTCGCGACGCAATCCGTGACCTACCTCGTGCAACGCATCACCTCGCTCGCCGCGGTGTGGATGCTGGGCGCCACCGCCGCGTTCCTCCGTGCGCGGCGCGACGAAGGCGGCGGGTGGTGGCCGGTCGCGTGGGCGCTCGCGTTGCTCGCGGCCTTCACCAAGGAGATGGCGGTCGCACTGCCGCTCGCGCTGGCGGTCCTCGAATGGCAATTGCGCGCCGCCCGCGTTCCCGGCCGCGCCCCGGCGCTCCGGCTCGCGCCGTTCCTCCTGGTGTTGCCGCTGGTGGTGTGGGGCGCGCAGCAGCCGCTCGGCCCCGAGCAGCGCGTGTACGGCGGGCTGCGCGAGACGGATGACATCGGCCGCGCGGCCTACGCGCTCACCCAGCTCACGGTGATCCCGCGCTACCTCGCGCTCGCGATCTGGCCGGCCGGGCAGAGCGTCGATCCGGCCCCCGCGCTCCACACGCGCGTGGACGGTCCGGTGATCGCTGGCGCGGCGCTGCTGCTCGCGATCGGCGTGGCCGCGTTTGCCGTCCGCCGCCGCGCACCGCTCGCGACGATCGGATGGACGTGGTTCATCGCGACCCTCCTGCCAGAGTCGAGCGTGATTCCGATCCGCGACCTCATGAACGAGCAGCGCGCCTACCTGCCGCTGGCCGGGCTGTCGTGGGCGGCGGCCTCATCGCTCACGCGCGTTCGGGACCGGAGGTGGCGCACCGGGGCCACGATCGCGCTGGTGATCGCGCTCGCGCTCGCGACCCACGCGCGCAATCGCGTGTGGCGCGACGAGCTGTCGCTGTGGTCGGACGCGGCCGCGCGTTCGCCCGCCAACGCCCGCGCGCAGAACAATCTCGGGCTCGCGCTCGAGGCGGCGGGGCGGATCGCCGATGCCGAACGGGCCTACCACGCGGCGATCGCGAGCGCGCCCCGGCCGCTCTACGCGCTCACGAATCTCGGCCGACTCTACGGCGAGCAGCACCGGCTCGACGAGGCGTGGGGAGTCCTGAGCACGGCCGAGCGTCTCGCGCCTTCCGATCCCCTGGTGCTCAACAATCTCGGGACGGTGTGGTGGATGCGGGGCGACACGGCCCGTGCCGCGGACTGCTACACGCGCGCGCTCGCGGCGGACCCTGGCGCGCGCTACCCGGCGGGAAATCTCTCGCGACTGCGCGCGGGGAATCCGCCACCCTGAGTGGATCGCCCGCTCATCCCGATCGCGGGCGGCGCAGCGGGACCGCGTAGTCGAGGATCACCTTCCATGCGCGGTTCTGCGCGCGGCGCCAGATGCGCGCATAGGTCGCGGAGTCGGCCGACGTCGAATCCGTCCACACCCGCGGCGCGAACCGGCCCACCCCGTACGTGAACCCGATCACGCCGTCCCGCGACACCGCGCTGCCGATCGACTCCCAGCTCGCGAGCTTGAGGGTGTCGGGAAGCAACGCGTTCGCGAGCTCGCGTCCCACGATCGGCGGCGCCCCGGCGCGCAATACCCGCACCGCGGAATCGGCGACCGCGCGAAATGACGAAGTGCGGCCGTGCTGAGCGCAGTCGCGCGCGTACGCGCGCTCTGCGCCGGCGAGGATCGCCTGCCCGCCTCTGCCGAACGCGACCCCGGGCCTCGCTTCGGATTCGGCTTCCGCCTCATCATGCCCGCCCTTCGCGCCCCGGGATCGCTTGTCCCGCGCCGTCCGGGGCGCGGCGGAGCCGGGCGGCGCGACGGCGGCCGCCTGCTCCGGTTTCGGGTGCGAGACGCCGAAGTCCATCACCACTTTCCACGCGCCCTGTGGCGTGCGATGCCAGATCGAAACGTAGTGGCCGTAAGCGCTGGGCTCTCGAGACAGGCTGTCTGGCCAGAATTCCCATGGCCCGGTCGTGTATCCGAGATCGCCGCCGGGCGCGACCTCGAAATGTTCCGGCTCCCACTTGAGCACTCCGGGGGATGGCGTCTGTCTGAGATACCACTGGCGGCCGTTCACCGGGCCGGGGCGGAAGATCACGGCTTCCTCGGCGAGGTATTCGAGAAACCCGGCGCGCGTGCCCCGCGCGACGGCGGCGCGGCAGAAGGCGTGCTCCGCCTCGACGATGTCGGCCGGTCCCGCGGCGGTGCCCGCGCCGGCGCACGGAGGCCGCCATGGGCCCGCGCCACCGAGGAGCGCGCAGCCGATCGCGAGCGCTCGCAGCGGGGCCCCGGTCCATCGAGGCTTCGGGCCTCCACGCGCGATGTCCTGATCGCCATGAGCGGGACGGGGCATGGTGTCGAGGAGACAACGGCGGGGCGCCGCGCGTCCACTGAATTCCGCACGTTGGCCGGGCTGCCGCCGAATCGGCATGCACCCGGGCGCGGCCGAGAGGCATCGAAGGCCTCATCTCCCAGGGCGCTGGCGTCCGCGCGGCGTCCGCTGCACAATCGCGATCCATTTCACCCAGACCTCGAGGGACCCTCATGCGCGCACCGTCGTTGATCACCGTCGTCGCGTTCGCATCACTCGTCGCATCCCCGGCCGGCGCGTCGTTCGGCGGGGGTTCAAAGCCGGAGTCCCCGCCGCCGGCCAATCCCACCGAATCGACCCAGAGCCTCACCGGCCCGAGGCAGGAAGCCGAACGGCTGTACGCCGACGCGTACGATGACGTGACGAAGGCGAAGCAGGACCTCGCGGACGGCAAGACCAAGAACGCCGAGAAGAAATTGCGGCGCGCCCTCGATCGCGGCCAGCGTGCCGTCGAGCTCGATCCGAAGTACCACGAGGCGTGGAACCTGGTGGGATACTCCGCGCGCAAGCTGCGTGACTACGATCGCGCCCTCGCGGCCTACGACAAGTGCCTCGCGCTGAAGCCCGATTACGCGCCGGCCCACGAGTATCTCGGCGAGGCGTATCTCGAGCTCGCGAACCCGAAGAAGGCGCGCGAGCAGCTCGCCTGGCTCGAGCACAGCGCGACGGGCGCGGCCGACGCGAAGGACCTGCGCACGGCGATCCTCGCCTACGAGGCCGCCCACCCGGCCGCCCCGGATTCGAGCGGTGCCGCGCCGGCACCGCGCGCGGATTCGACGGGCGGCGCGCACGGCGGAGAGTAGCGCCCGGTCGCGACCGCCGCGCGCCGATCCGCGGCGCATACGCCGGCCCCCCGGCAACCAGCTGCCGGGGGGCCGGATGCTTCTCCACCTCGCGGACGGGGACTCCTCGGGACGAGGCGGAGCCGGTCGGAATGGGCGCGTGGCGCGCCGCGTTCCTTATTTCTTCGTTGGCTTCGAGTCGCTTCCCGGGACGGCCGCGTGATTCTCGGACTCCACGCGAACCGCCTCGACTCCGATCGTGATCGCCACGTCATCGCCCAGCATGGTCCCGCCCTGATCCAGGACCTTGTTCCAGCTGATGCCGTAGTCCTTCCGATTGACCTTGGTGGTCGCGTCGAAGCTCGCGCGGTAGCCGGCCGATTGGCCGCCCATGCTGAGCGAGCCGGCGCCGAGGAAGTGCCCGTCGAGCACGACCGGCTTCGTCACCCCGCGCATGGTGAGATTGCCTTCGATCTTGAGCGCGCCCTCCGTTCCGGGCGTGACCTTCGTACTCTTGAACGTCAGCGTCGGGAAGCTGTCGGCGTAGAAGAAATCCGGGCTGCGCAGGTGACCGTCGCGCCGCTCCTGGTTCGTGAAGATGCTCGCGGTCTGGATGGTGACATCGACCGATGAGGCCGCGAGATTCTTCTCGTCGAGCAGCACCGTGCCCTCGAAGGTGTTGAAACGGCCGGGGACGCGCGAGAAGAAGTGGCGCACGCTGAACCCGACCTCCGAGTGTCCGGGATCGATCTTGAAGGTCTGCGTCTGCGCCATGGCGGGGGAGTGGACGGCGAGCAGCGCCAGCATGCCGAGCAGGGCCGGCGGGATCGAACGTTTCATATGAGTCTCCTTGGGAGAGGCTTTCGTGAACCGCCGCCTCGAGCGCACGAGGTCACTATCGATGCGGGCGGCGTGTGCGGCAATCGCATTCGGGCGCCCCGGTCCAGGGATGGTCGGATCGGGGCGTCATGGCGCAGTGCTTGGACGCGCCAGCCCGGCCAAGAGTGCGTTTCGACACACAGTCTTTGCCCGGGCTTGACGGGCGGCGCACGAGCCCGGCCCGATCGATCGGCCTGAACCCCGGCGGCCCTCGGCCCCAGAGTCCCGCGCCGCTTGTGGGTGAAGGGGGCACCGACTAGCATCGCCCGCCGTGCCCGACTTCGAGAAGACCACGCCCGATGTTCGCGAGCTGCTGGGCAAGCGCATCAGCCAGCTCGGCCTCAAGCTCGAGGGCTCGCCCGTGGAGCGTTTCGTCCATCAGCTCCAGCGCGAGCTCGAGCGCAAGGGGCTGCATCGCTTCCATCCGGTGTGCTACCTCACGGACGAGTGGGGCTGCCCCGACGGCCAGCCCGTGATCGGGATTCCGTTCTACCTGGCCGATCCGCAGCTCGCGCGCCTCGAGCGCGAGATGAACGACCTCGAGGACGAGCGCGAGATCATGATGTACATGCGCCACGAGGCCGGACACGCTTTCAACTACGCGTACCGCCTGTTCGCGACGCCCGAATGGCGCAAGATGTTCGGCCCATACAATCGTCGTTATCGCGATCACTACCGCCCGGTGCCGTTCAGCCGGAAGCACGTGCGGCACATCGCGGGCTGGTACGCGCAAAAGCACCCGGACGAGGACTTCGCGGAAACCTTCGCGGTGTGGCTCACGCCCGGCTCGAACTGGCGGCGGAAATACAAAGCATGGCCCGCGATGCGCAAGTTGCGCTATGTTGACCGAGTCACGCGCCTGGTCCGCGAGCAGGACCCGATCGTGTCTTCTGGCGATTTCGACGTGACCGTCGAGGACCTCAAGGTGACGGTGGAGCAATACTATCGCCGGCTCACGCGTCAGAACGGCGCCGCGATCAACGTGGCGCTCGAATCGGACCTGACCGATCTGTTCATCGCGCGCGGCCGCAGGCGGAAAGGCATCCGTCCCGCCTGGGAAATGGTCGAGGAGAACCGCCTGCCGCTGACCGACAAGATCACGTACTGGACCGGCGTGAAGCGCCCGCTGGTGCGCGCCCTGATCGAGCGCATCGTGCGGAACTGCAGGGAACTGGACCTCTACGTGGACTGCTCGGGCGAGTCCGCGACGCTGGTCGAACTGACGGCCTACGGAACCACGCTCGCGATGAACTATCTGACTCGCGGCAGATTCGTGCAGGGCTGAGGCGGGCGCCCCGCGGCACGGGGCGCGGGATTCGGAAACGACGAGGGTCGCCATGGCGAAGCTGCGGATCGGCGTTCTGTACGAGTTCTGGTGGGAAGACGGCGAGCCGAAGGCCGAAACCGGCGCACGGCCCCGCCGCAAGTCCGCAGACGAGGACGTGCAGGAAGTCTACGAGGCGCTGAAGAAGGCGGGCCACAATCCGGTCTACCTTCGCCTCGACGGGACCCCACAGAGCCTGATCGAGCTCGCGCAATCCGAGACCGACCTCATCTTCAACCTGGTCGAATCGTTCGCGGGGCAGGACGGATTCGACACCAACGTCGCGGCCTACCTCGAGCTGCTGCGCCGGAAATTCACCGGCACCGGCGCGCACGGGCTCTACCTCGCCCAGGACAAGGCGCTCGCGAAGAAGATCTTCGCGTTCCACGGCATCCACACCCCGTACTTCGCGACCGTCTACCGCGGGCGCACCGAGCACGCGCACGACATCCAGTTCCCGGTCATCGTGAAGCCCGCCCGCGAGGACGGCTCGATCGGCATCCATTTCGGCGCGGTGTGTCACTCCATCAAGGAGCTCATGGAGCGCATCGACTACATCCACGCCGAATTCGACACGCCGGCGCTGATCGAGGAGTACATCGAAGGCCGGGAGCTCTACGTGGGTGTGCTCGGCAACGAGAAGCCGGAGGCGCTGCCGGTGGTCGAGCTCGATCTGTCGAAGCTGCCGAAGGGCACGCCCAGGATCGCGGGCAGCGAGGTGAAGTGGGAAGAGGACACCGAGGCCTACAAGACGACCTGGCCCTTCCTCCCCGACGATCTCGGCGAGGAGCTGGTGCTGCGACTCCAGGACATGGCGATCCAGGCGTTCCAGGCGCTGCGGCTGCGCGACTACGGCCGCATCGATTTCCGGGTCGCCCTGGACGGCACGGTGCACGTGCTCGAGGTGAATCCCAATCCGTATCTGCTCCCCACCGCCGAATTCGCGATGGCCGCCAAGGAGTCGGGGCGCTCTTACAACCAGCTGATCGAGCGCATCACCGAGATCGCGCTGGCGCGCTACCCGGACGGCGGCGCTTAGACCCGGGCGGCGGGGGGCTTTCCGAAAGCGTGGTCCGCTCCGGCGGGAACAATCGAAGCCGGGAGGGCGGTCATCCCGGCTTCGTCGTCGGCGTTGCGGAGCGCTTCAGTACCCCATGTGCACGAACATCTGGACCTGGTCGATCTTCGGACCATGGATGTTGTCCGAATTGTGCGTCCACTCCAGGCCCACCCGGGCGTTGGCATTGGCGTAGTACGACAGATCGGCGACGATCTGTTGATCGTCTTCCTCGGCGATGTTCTCGAACTTCGGCATGTGCCTGATCTCGTAACGGCCCGTCGCGAGCCACCGCGAGTTCTTGCCGAGGAGGCAGAGCGCCTCGAGCAGCGCCGTCTGAACCTTGTCGCGCGCTCCGTTGACGGGGTCGGTCGCGTCGAAGAGCGCGCTGTCCGCATCGTTGAATTTCTCAAAGGTGATGCCCGGGATGACGGCCCAGCGTCCCGAATTCAAGTATGCGTTGAGTTCGGCCTGCGTGTGGACCGACGCAGCCCGGGTCGTGTCGCGGGGATCCTGACGATCGAAGTAGACGCGACCGGTCAGCAGCTGGCCGTGCACCTCGCGCACGACCATGGCGTACGGATTCTCGAACGTGTTCAGCGTCTTGTCGCCCTTCTTTCCCATGGTCCTGGAGCTGGTGTTGAGCCCAAGGGCGTAAGTCCAGCCGCTCTTTTCGCCATTCAGCTCGACGCCCTGGCCCCCCAGAGTGACGGGCGAAAGGTAGTGCGTCCACGTGGTGCGCCGGGAGTCGGCGATGTACGGGACGTCGATGTCGTAGATCCCGGTCTTGACGTTCAGCGCCCCGTCCTTGATCAGATCGTCGAACTGGACGAGCGCCATCCCGCTGAAGAGCGGACCGCTGACGCCGGCGAAGTTGTTGTCGAAGTGGAACGTGATGTGTTCGGCGAGCGTTCCCGCGGAGTGGAACTCCGAAGTGTTCTGAACGAACTCACTCAGATTGGTGCGCTCGCGCTTGCCGTTCGAATCCTCGGCATCGGTGCTCGTGTACGAGTACCCCACGTTGCCCACCACCGAGAGCGGAAATTCCTTCAAGTCCCAGGGGGACTCCCCCTTCTGAGCCGGCATCCGGTAACCGTTCTGCTTGAACGCCATCCCGAACGCATTGAGACGCGGGAATGCCATGTGGCAGGTGGTGCACTCCACGCCGTACTTCCGCGCGAACAGCGGCAGGCCGCTCGCGCTTCTCGGTACGAGGCCCTGTGTGATCAGGATGACCAGCGGGGCGAGGATGAGAATGGACCGGAACCAACGCATCGCGCGTCCTCCACGAGGGTTCGAATTGCCGGGAGATGGCGCGCTGCGACGCTCCGACCGCACCAATGCCGAGCCGAACGCACGCCTGGTCCGCACATGCACTCCCGACCCCGACCATCGCCTCCCCGCACCCTACTCGCCTTCGTGGGCGGCCGATAGTGAACCTTGAGAGTACTTGCGGTTGGTCCGCGGCGAATTCGAGACGGGCCGGCGCGGTCAGGCATCGGGCCGGTTCACCTCAGCGCAGCAGGCTCACCCGCCGCGTGGCGCTCAGCGCGCCGGCCTGCAGCTGGATCACGTAGATCCCGGCGGGGGCGGGGGCCCCGGCATCGTCGCGGCCGCGCCACTTGAACGGATGTTCGCCGACCGCGAGCGCGCCGCGCTGGATCGTCGCCACATGGCGGCCGGTCGCGTCGATCACGTCGATGCCCACCTTCTGCTCGCGAGGCACCACGACCGAGAACGAGATCGTGCCGCGGGTCGGATTCGGCGTGGGCGGGCGCGAGAAGCTGATGCGGGTCGGAATTCTTTCGCCGGGCACCGACGCGTTCGCCGAGACGACGAGCACCCCCGCCATGCCCGGCGAATGGAAGAAGCAGAAGAACCGCACGGTGTCGGGCGTTGTGAATGTGGAATCGAACGCCGGGTGCGCCTCGTCGAGCAGGTAGTCGAAGCGCGTTCCGGCCTGCGGGTCGTCCGGTCCGGTGCCGTTCGTGAGCGTGTGGATTCCGAGCGACAACCTCCATCCCACCGTGGAGCCGACCGGCACCACCAGCGTGTCCACCTCCGAGCCGGCACTGCCGTCGGCGTCCCACGACTGATCGAGCGCGAGGAAGAAGAAACCGGGCACCGGACCCTGCGGCCCGGAGGCTGGCCAGCGCGCGCGCGTCACGCCATGCGGCGTCTCGATGCGGAACCAGCCGGGCGCGCCATCGAGCGGAACCACGCTCGCGCTCGCGGCGCAATGGGGTTCGCCATGCGCGGGCGATGGGTGCGAGCCGGCCAGCATGCTCGCCACCGCGACCAGCAGGATGGCGCGTGCGTGGGTCATCGAGGCTCCATGGGATCCGGGCGCGGTCCGCGACGATCGACGCGATGAAGCGGGGCCGCCCGCGGGCCGCTATTCTACCTCCGCGGGCGGCCATTCCTCCACAGCGACGATGCCGCGCCCCGGATCCAGCCGCGCTCACGAGTCCGCCGTGATTCGCAACGCCCGGCGGCTGCGCTTACTATGCCGCGACGGAGGGTGTCCCATGATCGGCTGGCCAGGCCGCCCGAGGATCCCGCGCGCCGCGTTCCCTCGCGTGGAATGGCTCGCGGCGGGACTCCTGCTGCTGCTCTTCACCCCGGGCGCGGGCATGTCGCAGGCGACGCTGCCCGACGGCTTCGCCGACCGGCTCGTGATCGGCGGGCTGCAGTTGCCGACCGGCATGGCGTTCCTTCCAGACGGGAGGCTGTTCGTCATCGAGCAGAGCCCGCCGCGGATCCGCCTCGTCGTGAACGGGGCGTTTGGGTCGCCCGACCCCGTGCTTCGGGTGCCGGGGGTGCGCACCGTGGGGACCGAGCGCGGTTTGCTCGGGATCGCGGTCGATCCCGAATTTCCGGCGCGGCCATACGTCTACATCCACTGCAACGATTCGACGGCGCTCGCGATTCGAATCACGCGCCTCACCGTGGGCGGCGATCTCGCGTTCACGGGAAACGGCAACCTCGCGATCGATCCCGCCTCTCGCTACGACGTGCTCACCGCCATTCCCGACAACGACGCGCGTCACAACGGGGGCACGGTGCGCTTCGGGCCGGACGGCATGCTGTACGCGAGCATCGGCGACGACGCGAGCTCGTGCGCCGCGCAGGATACGTCGAGCCTGCGCGGCGTGATTTTGCGCATCGATGTCTCGGGGCTCCCGGCCGGGGCGGGCGGGCCCCCCGCGTTCGGGCTCATCACGCCCGCCGACAATCCGTTTCCGTCGAACCAGCCGCGCGCGCGGCTGATCTGGGCCTGCGGCCTCCGCAATCCTTTCCGCTTCCACATCGATCCCCTCGACGGCAACCTCTACATCGCCGACGTCGGGGAAAGTCACTGGGAGGAGATCAACCGCGCGACGGGCGGCGGACTCGACTTCGGCTGGCCGCACTTCGAGGGTGCGACCGTGTTCGACGCCTCGTGCTTGCTGCCGCTCCCCGCGACCGCCCCGGTTTACGCGTACGATCGCAGCGGCAGCGGGAGCGCGGCGTTCGTGAGCGGCGGCGTGTATCGCGCGCCGAGGCTCGCGGCAGCCCCGTTCCCCCTCGAGTACAACGGGGATTATTTCTTCGCAGACTACTACGCGGGATTTCTCCGCCGCCTGAAGTACGGCGGCGGAAACTGGAGCATCGCGCCGCCGGTCGCGGGACAGCAGGACGCGACCAATTGGGCGACGGGCCTGGTCTCCGTGAACGACTTCGCGATCGGCCCGGATGGCGGGCTCTGGTACTGCCTGCAGTTCGTGAATTTCGTGCCGGGCAGCGGCCAGATCCGCCGCATCGTGAATGCCGTGGCCCCGCCGCCGCCGCCGCCGCCCGTGCTTCCGCCCCCGATCGTCACGTTCTCGCCGCCCTATCCGTCGCCGGCCCCGGGCGCCGTCCATCTCACCTACCATCTGCCGCTCGCCGCCACCGTCACGATCGAGATCTTCGACCTGCGTGGCCGCAAAGTGCGTGCGCTGCTGCCCCCGACCCCCGAGGCCGCGCTCTCGCACGACCACGTGTGGGACGGTCTCGACGACGCGGGGCGCGCCGCGCCGGCCGGGCTCTACATCGCGCGCCTCTCGGCCGACGGCGCGGTGCGCGAGCGTCGCATCGCGCTGCTTCGTTAGCGGCGCCCCGAGGCCACGATGAATCGCTCCCGCCTCGCCTTCGCGCTCGCCGCGCTCGCGGTCGCGGCGATCGCGAGCGTCGCGGCGGCGCCCGCGCGCGCTCCCTCCGGGGTGCCCGCGCTGGTGTTCGTCTCGCGCCGGCCCGCCTCGGGCGATGACCGCGGCGCCATCCCCGGCCTCGGCCCGCGTCATCGCGCGCTCGCGACCGGGGGCCGCCTCATGGTGCGCGATGCCAACGGGCGGGTGCGTGCCCTGCTGCGAGATGGCGTGCTGTTCGACGCCAGCGATCCGAGCGTCTCGTGGGACGCGAGGCGCATCGTGTTCGCAGGCACCGTCGCGCGGGACAGCGCATGGCGGATCTACGTGGTCGGCGCGGACGGCCGGGGCCTGCGCGCCATCACGCGCGGCGATCGCGCGGTCGATCTCGCGCCGCTCGGCGCGGGCCTCGAGCGCTTCGTGCGCTACGACGATCTCGATCCGTGCTGGCTTGCGGATGGCCGCGTGTGTTTCGCCAGCACGCGCTTCCCGCAGGTCGCTCAGGAGGGCGGCGTGCTCGCGACCAACCTGTTCGTGGTCGGCTCGGGAGGCGAGGGACTGCGGCGGCTGACCAGCGAGCGCAACGGAGCGGAGGAGCCCACCGTCGATCCCGCAACCGGACGCATCGTGTACGCGCGGTGGTGGGTGAATCGCTATCTCGCGAGCGAGGCCGAGCCGTTCGGGGTCACGACCGACCGGTCGTGCGCCGTGCCCTCCGACACCGTGGACCTGTGGCACGCGGTCTCGGTGCAGACCGACGGCGACGGGATACGGCTCGCGGGCGGCGATCCGCGCGGGCGCGCCAGCGTCATGGCCTACCAGCCCGCGATGTTGCGCGACGGTTCGCTGATCGGCGTGCGCGCCGAGCGTCTCTCGCTCACGCCCGATCCGGGGAGGACGACGGTCACGCTCTACCCGGGCGGGTTCGCGCCGCCGCGCGATCTCGCGGGGGCGGGCGCGCATCGGGGGTCGGCCTGCTCGCCCGCGCCGCTCCCGGACGGGCGCATCGTGCTGTCGCTCGATCGAGAGGGCCGGGGCGACTTCGGGCTCTACGTGGTGCGTCAGGACGGCGGCGGCCTTTCGAAGGTCGTGGATCTGCCGGGCACGCTGGAGCTGGACGCCGCGCCGCTGGTCGCGCGCGAGCGGCCGCCGGTGCTCGCTCCGCCGCACGACGAGCCGATGCCCGAGCTGCCGCTCACGCGCGCCGATCAGCTCGAGCGGCCGGTCGCGAGCTTCCGCTTCGATTGCCTCAACGTCTTCGCGAACGCGGCGCTCGATCGCCCGTTCCCGCTCGCGCCGCCGCTCCAGCGCGACGTGCGCGTGCGGTTCTACGCGACGCTCGCGCGGCCGGCGGCCTTAGGGGGAGACACGGTGGTGCTGGTGCGCGAGAGCCGCGTGACGCCGGCGGGCGGCGTGCATGAGGAGGACATGCCGGCCGACACCCCGATGTTCGAGCAGCTGGTGGACGCGCGAGGACACGTGCTGCGCGGAGCGCGCGGGCCCGCGCACGTGCCGGGTCTCAACTTCGCGCGCTTTGGTTCTGGCACGAAGTGCGTGGGGTGCCACGCTGGGCACTCCGCGCTTCCGGTGCCGGAGAGCGCGGGCCTCGCCAAGTGGGTGAATGCGACGCCCTCCGCCGAAGCTCGGGCCTCGAGCGTCGAGCCCGGAACGGCCGGAGCGGGGGCGGTCGGCGACCTGCGCACGCGCGGCCGGACCGCCGAGATCGCGTGGATCGCGCGCTCCGCGGAGGGGGAGAGCCTTCGCCTGCGTTGGCGATGGCCCATTGAAGTGAGCGCGCTGGTCCTTTACGCTATTAGGCCCGATTCGTCGGAGGGTACCCGGGTCGCGGTCGGCGAGTGCGAACTCGTGTTCTACCGGGATGGTCGCGAGCTGGGTCGGACCCTGCTCCACGAGCCCTTGAGCCCGGATGGCACCCGTGCGGAATGCAATGGCGTCCGCGTGGATACCATTGAAATCCGGCCATCCCGGGTCTCCGGAAACGTAATGCATCGGCCGGCGGCGGGGCTCGCCGAGATCGAGACGATCGCCAGACTCGTCGAAGACTGACACCTCGCAGAGGGCACCCCATGCGGACGAGGCATCGTACGGACTGGGCGGCGCTGGCCTCGCTGCTCCTGCTGTTCGGGGCCGCGCCGGCGCGGGCGCAGTTTTTCAACGCCGTCACATCGCGCGACGCGTACGACGTCATCGCGGTGGCCGACTCCGGCGCCCTGTTCCGCTCACTCGACGGCGGCTCGACCTGGAGCAGCTCCACGCTCGGCTCGGGGCCGCTGCGAGGCGTGGCCGCCCGCGGATTCACGATCGTCGCGGTGGGCGACAGCGGGCACATCTGGCGCAGCACCGACAACGGCGGGACCTGGTCGCTGCAGACTGCCCCCGGCGCGCCGTCGCTGCGACGCGTCGAATCGGCGTCGAACGACAGCCTGTTCGCGGTGGGCGCGGGCGGAACGGTGCTGCTCTCCATCGATGGCGGCGCGACCTGGTCCGCGCAGGCGAGCGGTACGGGCGTCCAGCTCAACGCGGTGCGATTCCGCGACGCGCGCAACGGCTGGATCGCGGGCGCCTCCGGATTCCTCGCGAACACCGCGGATGGCGGCGCGAACTGGACGCCGGTTCCGCTCGGCACCGCCAACGTCCTCGAATGCGTGGACTCCTACGGGCTCGCGGTGTGGGCGGTGGGCGACGACGCCACCGCGTTTCGCAGCATCGACGGCGGTGTCTCGTTCGCCCAGCTCGACCTCCATGCCGACCTGGGGCCCGACGTGCGCGCCGTGTGGTTGCAGAGCGCAGACTCGGTGTACATCGCGGGTGGAGGCGGCTTCATCCGCCGCAGCGCGGACGGCGGCGCGACCTGGCAGTTCCTGGTGCATACGCTCCAGGGCGGTATCTCCGATCTCCATTTCGTGGGACCGAACGGCTGGGCCGCCAGCCCGCGCGTGCGAGCCGTGATGCGCACCACCGACGGAGGCGACACCTGGGCCATGCCGAGCGGCTCGGTCGCCACGCGCAACTGGGTCCAGAAGATTCCGTTCGCGGGCTCGGTGCGCGGCGCGACCGTCGCGGTGAATCCGCTCAATAAGAACACGGTCTATTGCGCCCTCGGCAACATCGTCTATCGCAGTTTCAACGAAGGCGAGAGCTGGATTGCGATCGGGAACATCCCGGGCGTCAACACCTACAAGACCAACGCGTTCGTGGTCTCGCCCAAGGATTCAAACTACTTCATCGCGGCGAGCGGCATCCCGAACCGCATCGTGTACAGCCCGGACGCCGGCGTCACCTGGAACGTCGCGTACGCCGCGAACTTCGGTGAGTACGGCATTCCGCTCGAGATGGATCCTGATCGTCCGGACACGCTGTACCTCGGTCTCGACAACGACGTGCTCTACCGCTCGATCGACCGCGGCCAGACGTTCCAGCCCTGGTCCACCACGATCTTCAGGAGCCCGTGTGACATCGTGGTGGTACCGGAGAGCGGCAGCAGCGTGATCGAGGTCGGAGACGGCATCACCGGGAGCGGCCAGGGCAAGCTATGGCGCTCCGCGAACTCGACCGAGTTCACGACGCAGGCGACGGTGGCGGGATCCGAGGTGCCCGGCCTGTCGTGCTCCCGGCTCCGCAACTGGCGCACCTTCGCGACCAACTGGTCCACCGGCGGCGTGGAGCGCACCTCCGACTACGGTCTCACCTGGCCGCGCGTGCACACCACCGGATCGACCTGGGGCACCGACATCGCGCGCGACGATCCGAACGTGGTGCTGTTCGGCCTCTACAGCGGCGGCATCATCTACATGTCGTTTCAGGGCGGGGACGTCAACACCTTCACGACGCAGACCGGGATCGCCGGCTCGAACTACTCCGTCTTCGCCAGGGACCGCGCGCTGATGTTCGCCACCCAGAGTGGCGGCTTGTTCAAGCTGGGCGTGACCCAGACCATGCCGATCACCAGCGGGCAGAGCCTCGCGCTCTCCGTTCCCGATGGCGGCGAGGTGTGGGCGGCGGGCTCGGTCCACACCATTCAGTGGAGCGCGCCCCGGGTCGCGCTCGCCCGCATCGAGTACCGCACCTCCTACGCCTCCCCATGGCAGCACGTGGCCGATGTCGAGGGATACAAGGGCAGCTACGATTGGACGGTGCCGAACGTCGCCAGCGGCGACGCGATGATCCGGGTGAGCGACGCATGGGACGGCTCGCCGGCGGATTCGTCGAGCGCCGCCTTCACCATCGCGCTGCCGCTCGTGAGCGTGACGCCAGCGGCCATCGACTTCGGCCCCCACGCGATCGGCAGCGCCGCGCTCGACAGCGTGGTGGTCGCCAACACCGGCACCGCGAGCCTCGACGTGAGCTCGATCACCGTGGGAGGGAGCGCGTTCCATCCCGGACGCTCCATGCTGACGCTGGCGCCCGGAGCCCGTGACACGATCGGCGTCACGTTCCTGCCGAGCCTCGTGATCGGTTACGGCGACACGCTGACGATGGCCAGCAACGCATACAATGCCGCTTCGGTCCGGGTCCCGCTCGCCGGAGCGGGCACCGATACGCTGAGGCTCCACCTCACGTCGCCGGTGGGTGGCGAGATCTGGCAGTACGCGAGCAATCACCTGATCCAGTGGCAGAGCGCGCTGGTCAGCGACGTCGATCTCGCCTACCAGACCGCGCCCGCTTCGCCGTGGATCTCGATCGCCGACAGCGTGGCCGCCGCCGGCGGCGCCTATCTCTGGCTGCTGCCGAACGCCCCCGCGACCCAGGCGCGGGTGCGCGTGCTCCAGCACGAGGGGCCGGCACGAGACTCGAGCGCGCTCGGCTTCGGCATCACGGTGCCGGGATTCGCCGCTTCGCCATCGCCGCTCGATCTCGGACAGACGCCGGTGAGCACCACGATCTCGGACACGCTGCACCTTTCGAACCCGGGGTCGGCGCCGGTCTCGATCTCGCTCGTCGCGTGCAGCAAGTCCGCCTTCTGGCCGGGCCGCACCTCGCTCGTCATTCCGCCCGGAGCATCGGACACGCTCGGCGTCTACTTCCACCCGACAATCGTGGGGCGCGACACCGCCATGCTCACCTTCTCGACGAACGCCGCGAGCGGGTCGGGCAACCTCGAGCTGCGCGCGGAGGCCATCTCCAGCGTCGCCGTGACCGGCATCGGCCTGCCCACCGCTTTCACGCTTTCCCCCAACCGGCCCAATCCGTTCAGCCGCGTGACCCTGATCCGGTACGCGCTGCCGGTGCGCACCGAGGTGCGGCTCGACGTGTTCAACCTGCAGGGACAGCTGGTCGCGACGCTGGTCAGGGGCGAGCAGGGTCCCGGCAACTTCGCCGTGCCGTTCGAGCCGGGCGTCGCGCCATACGGCGGGTGGAGCACGGAGAGCGTGCGCTCGGGGATCTACATCTATCGCCTGCGGGCGGGCGAGTTCTCGGCGACGCGCAAGATGCTGCTCATGCGCTGATCGCGCCTCTGCGGTAGACTGCCTCGTTCGCGCATCACACGACCATCATCGCGGCGTGCGCGCCGCCCGCGGAGGACCCGATGAACCCGACCACCACCCGCCCGCTCGCGCCGGTCGAAGCCGGCACGCTCCCCGAATACCGGCCCACGACCTACGTGGACTTCAGCCAGCCCGAGCATCGCGCGGCTTTCGAGAAGGCGCTCGCCGAGGTGCGCTCGCAGCTCGAGCAGGAGCGGCCGCTCGTCATCGGGGGAGCGCGCGAGAAGGGCGAGAAGACTTTCGAGAGCCGCAACCCGGCGCGCCCCTCCGAGGTGCTGGGCCGGTTCCAGTCCGCGAGCCGCGAGCAGGCGAGCCGTGCGGTGGAGGTCGCGACCGCGGCGTTCGCGAGCTGGAGCCGCGTGCCCGCCGCCGAGCGTGCCGCCTACCTGATCGAGGCCGCGCGCCGCATGCGCGAACGCCGCCACACGTTTTCGGCGTGGATGGTGCTCGAGGTGGGCAAGAGCTGGGCGGAGGCCGACGGCGATACCGCGGAGGCGATCGACTTCATGGAGTTCTACGCGCGCGAGATGCTGCGATACGACGCGCCGCCGCCCGTGACGCAGATGCCGGGGGAGAGGGACCAGATGGTCTACATCCCGCTCGGGGTCGGCGCGATCATCCCGCCCTGGAACTTCCCGCTCGCGATCTGCGTCGGCATGACCAGCGCCGCGATCGTGTCGGGCAATACCGTGGTGGTCAAGCCATCGAGCGATTCGCCGGCGGTCGCGTGGCAGTTCTTCGCGCTCATGGAAGAGATCGGGCTGCCCCCGGGCGTCTTCAACTTCGTGAGCGGCGGCGGCGGCACCGTGGGTGACACCCTGGTGCGCCACCCCCGGACGCGCTTCGTCTCCTTCACGGGATCGCGCGAGGTCGGGGTCGGCATCAACCGCCTCGCCGCCGACGTCCAGCCCGGGCAGATCTGGCTCAAGCGGGTGGTCGCCGAGATGGGGGGCAAGGACGCGATCATCGTGGACGAGGAAGGCGACCTGGACGCGGCGGCGGCCGGCGTGGCGGCGTCAGCGTTCGGCTTCCAGGGCCAGAAGTGCTCGGCCTGCTCGCGCGCCATCGTCAGCGAAAAGGTCTACGACGCGTTTCTCGCGAAGCTCAAGGCGCAAGTCGATAAGATCACGGTCGGCGAGCCGGATCACTACGGCGTCTCGCTGGGACCGGTGGTGAACGCCGCGGCGCGCGACAAGATCCTCGCGTACATCGAGACCGGCAAGCGCGAGGGCCGTCTCGTCACCGGCGGCGGCGCGGTCGCCGGGAAGGACGGCTATTTCATCCACCCCACGGTGATCGCCGACGTGAAGCACGGCGCGACCATCGCGCAGGAGGAGATCTTCGGGCCGGTGCTGGCGGTGATTCCCGTGAAGAGCTTCGACGAGGCGCTGGCGGTCGCGAACGGCACCGACTACGGCCTCACCGGCGCGGTGTACACGAAGAACCCCGCCAAGATCGAGCGGGCGAGGCGCGAATTCTTCGTTGGGAACCTCTACATCAACCGCAAGTGCACCGGAGCCATGGTGGGCGCGCACCCGTTCGGCGGCTTCAACATGAGCGGCACCGACTCGAAGGCCGGCGGGCGCGACTACCTGCTGCTCTTCCTGCAGTCCAAGTCGATCGCCGAGAAGATCACCTAGCGGCACTCCCGCCGCGGGGCAGCGGCCGCCGTAGCCTCGCGAGGCTCAGGCCGCCGACTTGCGCAGGTGCTCCTCGAGCAGCGTTCGCACCCGCTCGAACTCCGCTTCGGCGCGCTCGAGCCCCGGGCTCGCCGGGGAGAGGTCGCCGTTGCGCCCCATGGTCTCGAGCGCGAACAGCGCCGCCCCGAGCGCATCCGCGCCCAGCGTGCGCGCGCTGCCCTTGAGGCTGTGAGCGGCCTGCTCCAGTTCTGACGCGTCGGCGGCCGCGATCGCGGCCCGCGCCCGGGCGAGCAGGACGGGGGAGCCATGCAGGAATTCGCCGAGCAGCTCGCGTTCGAATTCGGAGTCGCCGGTGCAGATCTCGTTCAGCCGCTCGAACACGAACACCGCGGGCGTGTCGGTGGAACGTTCGTCTCGATTCATGAAGTTCTCCCTGCTCAGGCCGCGCGCAGCCAGCGCCCGAGCGTTTGTTCCAGATCCGAGGCGTTGAACGGTTTGGGAAGGTAGTCATCCATCCCGGCCGCGATGCAGCGCTCCCGATCGCCCTGCATGGCGTTCGCGGTGAGCGCGATCAGGGGGGTGCGCTTCGCGCCGGGGAGCTCGCGGCGGCGGATCTCGGCGGCGGCCTCGAGCCCGTCCATCAACGGCATCTGGACGTCCATCAGCACGAAATCGAAAGCGCCGCGAGCGAAGGTCTCCACCGCCTCGATGCCGTTGGTGGCGGGCACCACTTCGATGCCGGCGCGCTCCAGCAGCCGGGTCGCGACCTTGCGGTTGACCGGATGGTCCTCGGCGAGCAGCACGCGGAGCCCGCGCAACGCATCGCTGGCCGCGTCATGGATCCGGCGCGAGCGGTTTCCGGAGCGCCGCACCGCCGTGTGGTCGAGCACCGCCGCGAGCGTGTTCAGGAGCTGGGCCTGTCGCACCGGCTTGTGAAGCCAGGCGACGAATCCCTTCGCGGTCAGCTCATCGGGATCGCCGAGCGCCGCGGCCGAAGACAGCAGCACCAGCGAGACGTCGGCATGACCGGGCTCCGCGCGGATCGCGGCCGCCGCCTGATGGCCGTCCATCCGCGGCATCATCATGTCGAGCAGCACCAGGTCGAACGGATCGTCTTGGGCGGCGCGCGCCAGCGTGCACGCGGCCTCCCCGTCCGCCGCGAGGGAAGGCCGCGCGCCCCAGGCCCGCAACTGTGCGGAGAGGATCGCGCGGTTGGTCGCGTTGTCGTCAACCACCAGGACGTGTGCGCCGCGCAGCGACGACTCGGGGCGCGCCGCCCGGGTGTCGCCTCGCGTGTCGCCGGCCGGGGGCGCATCGAGCGACAGCTCGAGCCAGAAGGTGCTTCCGGCGCACGGCGCGCTCTCGAGGCCCATGCAGCCGCCCATCAGCTCGACGATCCTGCGCGAGATGCTGAGCCCGAGGCCGGTGCCGCCGAACTCGCGGGTCGTGCTGCCGTCCGCCTGCGTGAAGCTCTCCCACACGGCGGCGTGACGCTCGCGGGAGATTCCGATCCCCGTGTCGCGCACCGCGACCCGGACCGTCGCGCCGGTCGAAGACACCTCTCGCACCCGGGCCTCGATCGTGACCTCGCCCCGCGGCGTGAACTTGATCGCGTTGGTGGTGAGGTTCACGAGCACCTGGCGCAACCGCGAGGGATCGCCGCGCAGCCGCTCCGGAAAACCCATCGGGACGTCGCACACCAGCTCGAGGCCCTTCGCGCGGGCCCTGGGCGCGAGCAGCTCCGCCACCTCCTCGACCACCGAGCGCAGATCGAAGTCCACCGACTCGAACGTCATCTTGCCGGCTTCGATCTTCGAGAAATCGAGGATGTCGTTGAGGACGCCGAGCAGCGAGTCGGCGCTGCTGCGGATCGTCGTCGCGTAGTCGCGCTGTTGATCGTCGAGCTCGCCGTCGAGCAGCAGCTCGGTCATCCCGATCACGCCGTTCATCGGCGTGCGAATTTCGTGGCTCATGTTCGCGAGGAACTCCGACTTGATCTCGAGCGCGCGCTCCGCCTGCCGGCGCGCATCCTCGAGCTGGCGGGCGCGATCCTCCAGCAGGGCGCGATTCGCGAGCCATTGCCGGTATTCCCGGCTGAGGTAGGTGCCCTCGAACAGCGTGAAGCCGAGAAACACGATCAGCAGGATCGTGAGCGACGCCGCGCCGGGGTCGCCCCGCGCCCCGAGGACGACGATCGGAGTGCCGATCAGCAGCGCGAGAAACGAGCGCTGGAGTCCACGGTCGGGGGCGAGCGTCGTCATTCCGCCGGTGCCAATCCCCGCGGCCGCCAGCGTCACGAGCAGCGAGGTCTGCTCGAGGCCGAACAGCCTCAGCGTGATCGCCGTGAAGGCGCCCCAGATCGCGCCCGATGCCATCACGCCCACACGGAACAGCATTCTCCACCGCGCGGGGTCCATGGCGTACAGGCTTTCGAACGCGAGCCCGAGCCACAGACGGAGCGCGGCCGCGACCAACAGGGCCGCGCCCACGCCATAGACGACCGTCGCGTGGTGCGAGCGGTAAGGGGTGCCGAAGGCCAGCGCCAGCCACGCGACGACATACAGAATCGTTCCGGGCGTGGACCGGCGAGCGATCTCGCGATCCGCGGCGCTCCGCAGGTCGCGTGCGGCCGCGCGCGCGCGATCCTCCCGCGCGTGGCCCGTATCGGGATCCACCGGCAATGCCGTCTCCTGCGTGAATGTGCGTGCAAAGCCGGCAGCGGAGGGGGGGCTGCCTGATCGGAGCAACGAGGGGGTGTGCGACTGGTTTTCGGCAGTGGGCGTGTGGAACTTCAGTCGCGTGACGCGCGCCGCCGGCGCGGGTCAGCCGCCCCCCGGCGCCTCCGCGAGCACCAGGCGCGCGCCGAGGATGATCATTGCCGCCGAGACCGCGAGCGGGAGCCACACCGGCTGGTACCACCATGGGCCGGGCGGGATGAGAAACAGCAGGTCGTAGGTGCCGAGGCTCGGGGGCCACCGAAGCATGGCGAAGAGGCCGGCGTAATACGCGACGTCCCAGACCCCGAACGCCACGAGCAACGCCCCGATCCGCGCGGGGCGGGTGCGTGCGGCGAGCCATGCGACCGCCCCGAGCATGAGGAGGGTGGCGGCCTCGCGGGTCTGCTCGGTGGGCAACAGCCAGGGGAGCGATTGGAATCGCGACATCATCTCACGCTCGGGCGGATAGCTCGCGACGTGCCCGATGCCGAGCAACCCCCGGATGTACACCACCACCACCGCCTCGAGCCAGCCCATCGCTGACGCGAAGAGCACGACCGCCGCCAGCCGTGCGCGCGCGGAAGCGGGTGCCGTCATCGCCCGCGCGCGGGTTTCTTCGCGGGGCCGCGCTTGCTTCCGGCGCGTGGCGCCGCGCGGCCGGCCCGCTTCGCCGCGGTGGCGCCCGCCGGTTTCGGCGCGGTCTTGCGCCCGGCGCCGGCGCCGGGCCTCGCGCCGGTCTTCGCGGTGGTCTTCGCGGTGGTCTTCGCGCCGGTCTTCGTGCCGGTCTTCGTGCCGGTCTTCGCGCCCGATTTCGCGGTGGGCTTCGTGCCGCCCTTCGCGCCCGGCTCGGGCGCGGGCGGCGCGGGAATCGTCTTCCTGGCCGGCGTACGCACCGCCTCCCGAAACTCGGCGTAGGGGAGCGCGTTGAGCACGTCCGTCTTCGTGAGCCCCGCGCGCCGCGCCGCGAACACCCCGTAGCGGATCGCGTCGAGCTGCACCGTGGAGTGCGCGTCGGTGTCGATCACGATGCGCACCCCCAGCTCGCGGGCGAGCCGCGCGTTCACGTCGCTCAGGTCGGTGCGATCGGGCTGGGCGTTGATCTCCATCGCCACCCCGAGCCGCGCGGCCTGCGCGAAGATGCGCTCGAAGTCGAGCGCCGCGCCGTCGCGCGTCCCGATCAGGCGCCCGGTGGGATGCGCCATCGCCCTGACCGCCGGGTGCGCGAGCGCGCGCAGCACGCGCTCGTTCACGATCTCGGCCGGCTGATCCAGTCGCGAATGGAGCGACACGATCACCCAGTCCAGCAGCTCGAGCGCGTCGTCGTCGAGGTCGAGCGCGCCGTCGGCGAGAATGTCCACCTCGAGGCCGTGCAGCACCTCGATGCCCGGCACCTTCTTCCGCACCGCCGCGATCTCGCTCACCGACATGCGCACGCGCGCCTCGTCGAAGCCGCGCGCCACGGTGAGCGACTTCGAGTGCTCGGTGATCGCGCAATAGGCGTAGCCGCGCGCCTTCGCGGCGCGCACCATGGCTTCCAGCGTGTCGCGTCCGTCGCTTCGATCGCTGTGCATGTGGAGATCGGCGCGCAGGTCCGACTCCTCGATCAGGACCGGGAGCTCGTAGAAGCGCGACAGCTCGATCTCGCCGTGCGCCTCGCGCAGCTCGGGCGGAATCCACTTGAGTCCGAGCGCGCGATACACCTCCTCCTCGGTGCGTCCCGCTTCCATTCGCTTGCCGCGCGTGAGCCCGTACTCGTTCAGGCTCAGGCCCTTCTCGATCGCGATCTTCCGCAGCTCGATGTTGTGCTCCTTGCTGCCTGTGAAGTAGAGGAGCGCTGCGCCGAACGACTCGCGCGGCACGTGACGGAGGTCCACCTGCAGGCCGTTCGCGAGCCGCACCGACGACTTGGTGTCGCCGCGGCCGAGCACCTCGGCCACGTCGGTCTGATGGATGAACGCCTCCATCACCCGGTCGGGGTGGCCGCCGCACACCAGCAGGTCGAGATCGCCGACCGTCTCCTTGCGGCGGCGGAAGCTGCCAGCGAGCTCCACCTGCTCGACGCCGGGCACCGCTCGGATGTGATCGGCGAGCGCTTGCGCCACCGGCCACACGCCGGCCAGCAGCATGCGGCCCGCCCACGCGTTCGCGGTGGCGAGCGCCTTGAGCACGTTCTGCTCGACCTTCTCGCCGAAGCCGGGGAGGTCGCGCAGCCTGCCGGCCTTCGCCGCCTTCTCGAGCGCCTCGCGGTTCTTGACCCCGAGCGTCTCGAACAGGGTCTTCACGCGCTTGGGCCCCAGCCCCTGCAGCTCGGTGAGCGCCACCACCTCGAGCGGGATCTTCGCCTGCAGGTGGTCGTACAGCTCGGTGGAGCCGCTCGCGACGATGTCGCGGATCTTGCCCGCCAGGTCCTTTCCGATCCCGGGCAGCGCCTCGAGCCGGCCTTCCTCCGCGGCGAGCGACGCCATGGTCTCGGCCTGCGACTCGACGATGCGCGCGCCCTCACGGTAGGCGCGAACTCGAAACGGGTTCGCGCCGTCGATCTCGAGCATGGTCGCGAGCCGCGAGAAGATGCGTGCGATGTCGGCGTTGGTCATGGGTGCCTCACGCCTCCCCGATGCGCTTCAGGAACGTCCGCTCGTCGATCACCGCGATGCCGAGCTTCTTCGCTTCGTCGAGCTTCGAGCCCGCGCCCGGCCCCGCGACCACCAGCGTCACCTTCCTGCCGACGGCGGAGGCGATGGTGGCGCCCGCGGCCTCCGCCTTGCGCTGCGCCTCGGGTCTCGACATGGCTTCGAGTCCGCCCGTGAAAACCATGACCTCGCCCGCGAGCGGCTGCGGCCCTCTCGGCTTTCTCTCGGCGACCGGTTTCACGCCGGCCTTCGACAGGCGATCGAGCACCTTGAGATTGCGCGCGCTCGAGAAGAAACGCACCACCGAGGCCGCGACCTCGGGGCCGATGCCCTTGATCTCCTCGAGCTCCTCGTCATTGGCTTCGGCGAGCGGCGCGATCGCGCCGAAGTGATCGGCGAGCAGCCGGGCCACGGTGCCGCCCACGTGCTCGATCCCGAGCGCGTAGAGGAAGCGCGCGAGTCGCGGACGCTTGCTGGCCTCGAACGCGTTCATCAGGTTCTCGATGGACTTCTCGGCGAACCCCTCGAGCCCCGACAGGTCGATCGCGGTGACGTGGTAGAGGTCGGCGAGATCCTTCACCAGACCCTTCTCGATGAGCTGCTCGACGGTCTTGCCGCCGAGGCCGCGGATGTCCATCGCGCCGCGCGAGACGAAATGCTCGATGTGGCCATGGAGCTGGGCGCGGCACGAGAGGCCGTTGGTGCACAGGTGGTAGGCGCCGACCCGCTCCACCTTCGCGCCGCACACCGGGCAGTTGGCGGGCAGCTCGAAGCGCGCGGCGCCGCGCGGGCGCTTGTCGGTCAGCACCTCGACCACTTCGGGGATCACGTCGCCCGCGCGCCGCACGCGCACCGTGTCGCCGATGCGCACGTCCTTGCGGTCGAGCTCGTCCTGGTTGTGAAGCGTGGCGCGGCTCACGGTGACGCCGGAGACGTCCACCGGCTGGAGCGAGGCGACCGGCGTGAGCTTCCCGGTGCGGCCGACCTGCACGATGATGTCGAGCACCTTCGTGATTTCGATCCTCGGCGGAAACTTGAAGGCCACCGCCCAGCGCGGGCTGCGCGAGCGCATGCCGAGCAGCTCCTGCCAGTCGCGGCGGTCCACCTTGATCACCACGCCGTCGATCTCGTAATCGAGCGCATCGCGCTTCGCGAGCCACGCCGCGTGGGTGGCGATCGCCTCGTCTATGCCGAGGCAGAGGCGCACGTCCTTCTCGACGTGGAAGCCCCAGCCGCGCAGCGCATCGAGCATCGCCCGCTGAGAGTCGAGGCGCGCCTGCCCGGCCTCGATGATCTCGTACGCGTAGAAATCGAGGCGGCGCGAGGCGGTGATCGCGGGGTCGAGCTGGCGCACCGTCCCGGCAGCCGAGTTGCGCGCGCTCGCGAACGGTTCCTGATCGGCTTCGATCAGACGCCTGTTGAGCGCCTCGAACTCGGGGAGCGGCATCAGCGCCTCGCCGCGCACCGCGACCCGGCCGCGCGCCGCGCCCTTCGGGCCCCCGTCGTGGAGCCGCAGCGGGATCGCGCGGATGGTGCGCAGGTTCTCGGTGACGTCCTCGCCGACCTCGCCGTCGCCGCGCGTCGAGCCCCGCACCAGCACGGCGTCTTCGTACACCAGCTCGATCGAGAGCCCGTCGAACTTGGGTTCGGCCATGTAGCCCACCGCCTCCGCGAACAGACCCTCGTCGGTGTGGAGCGCCTTGCGCACCCGCGCGTCGAACTCGCGCACCGCTTCCTCCTCCATGATCGAGTCGAGCGAGAGCATGGGGCGCACGTGCGGCACCTTCTTGAAGGCCGCGCGTATCCCGCCGCCCACGCGCAGGGTGGGGGAGTCGGGCGGGCGCAGGTCCGGGAACTCCCGCTCGAGCGCGACCAGCTCGCGATAGAGCTTGTCGTACGCGGCGTCGGAGATGCTCGGCCGGTCCAGCACGTGATAGCGGTGATCGTGCTCGCGAACCTCCCGCGCGAGCCGGTCGATCCGCTTTCTCGCCTCGGCGCGCGTCACCGCGGCTTCGCCCCGCCGAGCGCGACGATGCGCGCGAGCTGCGACGCGGTGAGAGGCATGATCGAGAGCCGCGAGTTGCGCACCAGCTCGACCTTCTGGAGCGCGGGGTCGCCGCGAAAGGTCGCGATCGGCACCGGCCGCGCGAGCGCGCGCACCGGCGCGAGATTCACCACCGCGCGTTTCGGATCGCCGAGCTTCGGGTCGGGATAGGGATCGGAGGTCGCCCTCGCGATTCCGACCGCGGCCTTGTCCTTCCCAGAGTGGTAGATCACCACGGTGTCGCCGGTCCGCACGGTCCGCAGATGAATCAGCGCGAGCGGGTTCGACACGCCGTCCCAGACCGCGCGCTTGTCGCGCTCGAGGTCGCTGTAGGAAAATGTAGAGGGCTCGGACTTGAAGAGGAAGTTCGCCACGCGTCGAGGTTAGCCGCCGTCACCCGCGAGGCGCAACCGGCTTGGGGCCGGGAGGGAAGCTTCGATGACCGCATCACGCCGCGCCGGGCCGCCGTCCCGTTTCGCGCGCCTCGCGCGCGCGGCGCTCGAGAAGCACGTGCCCGACGCGCGCGGCGCCGGCGCCACCTGGGTCACGAAGCCCAATCTCGCGTGGGTGCGGGTGCGGCGCGGCGACGGCACGCACGGCTACTTCGCCCTGCGCCGTCATCTCGACTGGATCACCGGCGAGGCCGCGCTCGCGCTCGATCCGGTCGCGCTCGATGCGCTGCCGCTCGCCGCGCCCGAAGCCGCCGGCGGTGCCGCGCCCGGATATCGCGTGCGGCTCGGTGCGCTGCTCCACGACGAGGACCGCTGGTGGCCGGCGGGGAAGGGCGAGGGAGAACTGGTGGAGCGACTCGAATGGCTGGTGCTCCAGCTGCGCGTCAAGGCCGAGGGATATTTCGCGCGTCATCCGCTCACCGTCGAGGGCCGCGCGTAGCGCGAGTCGCGGCAGGCCCGCGTGGGGCGGGCGGTGCCGCCGGCGCTAGACAGTCGATCTCCGCCACGCGCGCGATCCACGCGTGCGCGCGTGACTCCACGCGCAGGAAGTAGACGCCGCTCGCCACGCGGCGGCCGCTCGCGTCGCGCCCATCCCACGGCACGTCGTGGGACCCTGGCGCCATGGCGCCCGACTGCACGTCGCGCGCCAGCCGGCCCGCCACGTCGAACACCAGCACATCGAGCGCCTGCGCCTCCGCCAGCTCGAACTGGACGTCCGTCACGCCCCGCGCGGGGTTGGGCCAGGCGCGCAGGCCGGGCGCGCTCCGCGGCATCGCGCCCGGGATGGTCTCGCCATCGGATGGGAGATGGAAGCCGAAACTGCCCCCGGCCTCCGCTACTTCTTCTTGCGCGCCGATCGCGCCGCGCGCTTCGGCGCGGCCGTACGCGAGGGTCTGCGCGCCGCGCGCGTCGCGCCCGCCGGCTTCGCCCGGCGCACTCCGCTCGCCCTGCCGCTCAGGCGCGCCTTCGCGGCGGCGCCGATCACCGCCGCCTTCACGTTGAGCACCGGCGGCAGTCCATCGATCAGGCGGGACCACGAGGCGCCCCCGTCCGCCGAGCCGAACACCTTGCCGCTCCGCGTGCCGAAATACACGCCGGCCGGATTGAGCGAGTCCGCATCCATCGCATCGCGCAGCACGGTCTCGAGCGCGTTCTTCTGCGGCAGCCCCTTCGTGAGCGGCTCCCACGAGCCGCCGCCGTCGCGCGTGCGATACACGCGCAAGCGGCCGCCCGGCGTCACGCGAAATGTGTCGGACTCGAGCGGCAGGATGTACACCGTTTCGGAATCGTGCGGGTGCATCGTCATCGCGAACCCGAAGTCGGAGGGCACGCCCTTCGCGATGTCCTTCCAGGAATCGCCGGCATCGTCGCTGCGGTAGAGCCCCCAGTGATTCTGGAGGAAGATCCGCTCCGGCCGCGACGGGTGCATGACGATCTTGTGCACGCATTGCCCGAACTCGGGATGCTTGTCCGGCAGGAAATCGGCGCGCACGCCCCGGTGCGCGGTGCGCCACGATGCGCCGCCGTCGTCGCTGCGATACACGCCGCCGGTCGAGATCGCGACGAACATCCGCGCGCGCCTCGTCGGATCGGGGACGATGGTATGAAGGCACAGGCCGCCGCCGCCCGGCTGCCACTTCGCGCGATGCGGGTGGTCCCACAACCCGCGGTTGAGCGTCCAGCTCTGACCCGCGTCACCCGATTCGAACAGCGCGGCGGGCTCGACGCCGGCGTAGAGCACGGCGGGCTGGTCCGAGCGCCCGGGGCGAATCTGCCAGATGCGACTGACCGCCGCGCCCGTTTCGCGCGGGAACTTGATAGGAGTGTCCTTCGGATTCGTCCAGCGTCTGCCGAAGTCGTCGCTGGAGGAGAGCCCCGGTCCCCAGTGCTCGCTCACGGTTCCCGCCCATACGCGTTTGCGGCCCGCGCGTCCGTCGTAGGCGAGGGCGTACACGCTCATGCCCGGGAAGTACGGCCCGCCCACGTCCCAACCGGCCCGCGCGCCGTTCGAGCGCAGCAGGAACGCGCCCTTCATGGTGCCGACCAGCAGCACGACGTCACCGTCCTTCACCGTGACATGGCGGGGGTTCATCGAGTGGCCTCCGTGAGGGCGAATGCCGCGGGCGATGGCGAATGCGGGGGAGGCTAGCATCGCCCCCGGGGCCTGTAAATATTTCCGGGCGCGGCCCCGGCCGTCGCGAATGACGCGTTGACCGCGCCCCGCGGCGGGCGCGAAAATGGATGGACCGAGCCGTCTGCATGATCCCAATCGCCGCGAGCCCCGCGGCGAATTCGAGGAGCCCGCCATGCGCCATGCCATCGCACCGTCCTCAGCCGCGATCGTGCTCGCGGCCGTGCTCGCACTCTCCGCCCTCGCGCCCGCGGTCCCCGCGGGCGCCGCCGATGTGGATGGTCCCGATTGTGGAAGGGTGATCCACGATTTCGGCGATGCGCCGGAGGGAATCTCGATCGGCTTCCTGGGCGGCGTCGGACACTTCCCGACCTGCCTCGCGCCGGGCGCGCCCGGCACTCAGCAGTTCACCTGCCCGCCGCGCAGCACGCCGCCCGGGCTCACGGGTTACATGAGGCACGCGCAGTCCGGCGCCGCGAACTACTGGCTGGGTTGCGTGAGCGCGCCCGGCGGCCTCGCGGGGATCGACAGCGAGGAGGACGGCAAGGTGAGCGCCGGGGGAGCCTTCAGCGCCTGCAATCTCTCGATCGCGGTCGATTGCGTGGGGTCCCCCTACGGCATGACCTTCGGACAGGACGAATGCAGGCTCGACGACGACGCTGGCGTGTACGCCGATGTGCTCCTCGCCTGCATTCCCAACGCCGTGCCGTTCAGCACCGCGAACTGCGGACCCGAGCGCACCGCGTATCTCAACATCCTGGTCGACATGAACTTCGACGGGGATTGGAACGACAACGGCCCCTGCTCGAATCCGCAGCACATCGCCTGCTACGTGCCGTGCGCGGCCGACGAACCCTGCGCGCACGAGTGGGCCGTGAAGAACGCGCCGATCCTCGTGCCTGCGGGATGTGGCCAGCAGTGGTCTCCCGCGTTTCGAGTGAGCGCAAGCGAGGGCATCGCGTGGATGCGCGTCTCGCTCACCGACGAAGCGGTGGACGACGATTACCCATGGGCAGGTTCGGCGAACCGGCCGGGCGGGGAATACACCGGAGGCGAGACCGAGGATTACGTCGTGATGATCACGGCCCCCGATGCCGTGCGGTCCACGACCTGGGGGCGGCTCAAGCAGATCTACCGCTAGGGCCGGCGCCGCGATCGCGGCGGCTCGGCGCTCACGGCCACGCGATCGCGGCGATCGTCACGACCGAGCTGTCCGGCTCGTCCGACTGCTCGTAGCCCAACAGCCGGCCCTGGCCGGGCTCCGCGCAACGCAGCAACGCGTAGGTCGGCGCGAGCCCGCAGATGCGCGTGGCGTCCTGGTGCTCCGCGATCGCCGCGAACCACGCATCGGGGTCCCCGGCGCACGCCGCCGCGATCGCGGCCCGGTCCTTCGCCTCGATCTCCCGCTTGATCGCCTCGTCCACCGCGGGATCGCCGAAGCGCGGTCCGACGTGGGAGAGGTCGACGCCCGCGACGTACACCGTCGCGCCGCCCAGCGCGCGCTCGGTCTCGCGCACGGCATCGATCATGCGCGTGAACGCCAGATCGTCGCGCGGCGTGATCCCGGCGTCGAGCAGCGCGTGAAAGCCCCCGCACAGGATGGGCACCATCGTGAACGGGCGGTCGCCGAAGCGGTGCTTCAGGTACAGGGCCTGGAATTCGATGGAGTGTTCCTCGCGGTGCGCCAGCTCGCCGCGGTACGCGTCGTCGCCGAGCCGTGCCGCGACCGCGTCGACGAACGCGGTGTCGCACGGAACCTTGCCGAGCGGCGTCTCGAAGTGCTTGCGCGTGAGCGCGTATCGTTCCTCGATCATCGTGTGCCCGGTGCCGAACACCACGACCCGCAGCGGGGCGTCAGGCGGGAGCTCGAGATAGGCGCGCGCGATGGTGGTGCCGGCGCGGCGCGGATCGAGATGCGGCGCGAGCAGCGCGCGCGGGCGCGCCGTGGGCCGAGGCTCGCCCGCCGCCTCCCGCATGCGCTCGGCGTCGGCGAACTGAAGCTCCAGGAAGCTCGCGAGCGCGGCGCGCTCCGCCGGGTAGGAGCGGCCCTCGAGCGCCGCGGGCCGGATCTCGAGCACGTGATACGCGTCGCGCAGCGTGCGGTAAGCGGCCTCGAAACGCGGCGAGTCCAGCATCAGCAGCTTGTCGAGCTGGGCGACGAACTCCTTCACCATGCCCGCGACCCGAATGTCCTTGTTCTCGCGCATGATGGCCGCGATGAGATCGGTGAGCGACACGCTGCCGTCGAGCAGCTGGAGAATCGCGAGCGAGTCCATGCCCAGCACCGGCTGGCCCTGGATCACGCCGAGCGGGTCGGTGACGAGCAGCAGCTCGCGCTCGCCGTCCTGGATCGGAACCAGCACCAGCGGGCGGAGTCGCGGGCGCTCCGGCACGTCGTCCTCGGCTTCGCGCATCACCCCGGGCGGGAGCACGATGCGCGGCGCCTGCGACGGCTCGGGTTCGTCAGCGCCGCCGGGGAGAATGATGCGCCCTCGGCGCGGGGCGGACTCGTCGGGTTCGATCGGCATCAAGCTCCTCGCAACGGTGCGTGCGGAACGCGGGGTCGGGTCGCGCAGTCTACCCCGCGGCTCGCGACAGTCTCAACCGCGGGGGAGCGCGTGCGACAAACGCGCCGCACTGCGATAAAGTGCGTGCACCCACGGCTCGCTTCGGAGATGATGCCCCAACGTCATGACCAGCGCCGCCATCGCCAAGCTGCTCGACTCCTACCTGTCCGATGTCGAAGGCCGGCCGGGCTTTTGGCGCGGCATGCGAGATGAGGTCATGGTGTACGTGTTCAGCGACGACAGCCACGATCGGATGCGCATCATGGCCCCGATCGGCGAGCTGCGCGAGGTGGAGCCGAAGACCCTTCAGGTGCTGCTCCAGGCCAACTACGATCGTGCGCTCGATGCTCGCTACGCGCTGAGGGGGCGCGAGGTGTGGGCGGTGGCCGTGCACCCGCTCGCCACGCTGGCTCCCGACGATTTCGCCGGGTTCATCGAGCAGACCGTGAAGCTCGTTCACAACACCGGCACCACCTACGCCTCGAGCGACCTCATGTTCCAGTCGCCCCCCGGTGAGGAAGACGGGGAGGAGTCGGACGGCGGCGACGGGGAGAATGGTGAAGAGGCCGGCCCCTCCGACGAACCCGAGGAACCCGCCGAGTGAATCCCGCCGTCGGATCCGTTCCATCGAGCGGCATCGAGGTGCGGCTCGAGCGCGGGATGGTGCTCCCGGGGCGCGTGTGGTGCGCCGAACGTCCGCGCGCGCTGATCGCGGTCGTGCACGGCCTCGGGGAACACAGCGGCCGCTACGCCGCGCTCGCGAGCGAGCTGGTGAAGGCGCGCTACACCGTGGTGGCGCTCGATCTGCCGGGCCACGGCGAGGCGCCCGGCCCGCGCGGAGACATCCCGTCGTGGCCGCAGTTCCGCGACCAGGTGGTCCGCGCGCTGTTCACGGCGCCGCGCAATCTGCCGGGCCATCCCCCCGAGCTGAAGCGGGTGCTGCTCGGGCACAGCCTGGGGGCCGTGCTCGCGCTCGACTTCGCGATCACGCATCCGCGCGCGCTGCTCGCGGTGGTGGCCTCGGCGCCCGGCCTGCGCAGCACCATCCCGCCCTGGTGGAAGCTCGCGCTCGCGAACGTGGCGCGCGTGACGTCGCCCTCCGCCGGATTTCCCCACGGGCTCGACGAGAGCGGGATGTCGCGCGACCCCGAGGTGCTCGCCGCGCGCAAGAGCGATCCGCTGATGCACGACCGCATCAGCCCGCGGCTCTACTTCGATTTCAACGAAGCCCGCCAGCGCGTGCTGCGCGAGGCGCGGCGGCTCCAGGTTCCGGCCCTGGTGCTGCACGGCGCCGCCGATCGCGTCGTGGATCCCAGGGGCTCGCTCGAGTTCAACGGCGCGGCGCCGCACGGCATGGTGCGCCTCATCACGTACAAGGACGGCTACCACGAGGTGTTCAACGATCCCGCCCGCGACGAGGCGATCAAGGACCTGCTCGGCTGGCTCGATGCCGTGATGGTGGTGTGAGCGCGTCGCGGCCGGCCGAGCCCCCGAGGCCGCGTCCCCTTCCGCACCCGGCCCGCACCGGTGGCCCGCCCGCGCCGCATTCGTTACATTCGGCTTGACCGGACTCCCCGCCGCGGATTTGATCCCCTGGCTGAGCGCGGGTCCGCTCGCCGACGTCGAGTGCAATTCCACGAGGAGGGTCGAGCATGTCGAACGGAAAAGTCCGCGGGCGCTTCGTGTGGCACGAGGTCCTGACCACCGACACGAAGGCCGCGATCGCGTTCTACACGAAGGTGGTCGGCTGGAAGGCCGAGAACTGGCAGCACGATAGTTCGTACACGTTGTTCACCACCGCCGCGGGTCCCACGGCGGGCACGATGATGCTGCCGGAAGATGCGAAGGCCATGGGCGCGCGGCCGGCCTGGATCTCCTACATCGGAACGCCCGACGTCGACGCGACCGTGCGAACGGCCGAGGGGCTGGGCGCGAAGACGCTCAAGGCGCCCACCGACATCGCGAACGCGGGACGATTCGCGGTGCTCCAGGATCCGCAGGGCGCCGTGTTCGCCGTGTACAAGTCGGCGGGCGCCGAGGGCGGGGACGAAGCGCCGGCGCTCGGCGGCTTCTCGTGGCACGAGCTCGCCACCACGAACTGGCAGGCGGCGTTCGATTTCTATCAGAAGCTCTTCGGCTGGCAGAAGACCGAGTCGATGGACATGGGCGACATGGGGACGTATCAGATGTACGGCTGGAAGGGGAACACGCTGGGCGGCATGTTCAACAAGCCGCCGGCCATGCCGGGTCCCCCGATGTGGATTCCATACATCATGGTCAAGGATTCCAAGGCGGCCGAGGCCACGGCGACCAGGGCCGGCGGGACCATCATCAACGGCCCGATGGAGGTCCCGGGCGGCGATTGGATCGCGCAGGGGATGGACCCACTGGGCGCGATGTTCGCCGTGCACTCGAAGTTGAGCGCCCCGAAGCCCGCGCTGAAGAAGCCGGCCGCGAAGCGGGCGTCCGCGAAGCAGCCGAAGGTGAAGGCGAAGGTCAAGGCCGCGAAGCAGCGCGCCCCGAAGCGGCGCGCCGCGAAGCAGCCCGCGAAGAAGAAGGCCGCGAAGAAAAAGGCGGCTCGCAAGAGCGTGAAGCGCGGCAAGGCCGGGAAGAAGAGCGCCGCGAGGAAGAAGCGGCGCTAGCGCCGCTGGCACTCATCGGGCGCATTCGTCATGGGAAGAGCGGGGGCATCAGCCTGCCCCCGCTCTTCGTCTCGCGGCGCGCGCCGGCGACTCCGCAGCCGCGCCGTTCCTCGCCGCGCGCTCAGTTCGGCGGGGTGAACACGAACGGCGCCTGGAACGTGGTCACGCCCCCCGAGATGGCCGGGAATTTCCAGTCCCTGATCTGCGAGAGCGCGCAGGCCGCGAGGCGCTGCGAGCCCACGGTGTTCTGGACGACCGTCGCCTCGATCACGTCACCCGAAGCGGCCACCGTGACCGCGACGACCAGCTTGCCGCGCAGCGTGGGATCGCGCTTCAGCTCGTTGCCGTAGCAGTACTGAATTCCCGGCGCGTAACGTTGAATCACGGCCAGCAGCGACGCGTTGCTGCGATAGGCGCCGGGCCCGGAGCCGCCGCCCGATCCGGATCCGATTCCGCTCCCGATCCCGCCGCCCGATCCGCCACCTTCGCCGCCGCCCGATCCGCTCCCCAGGCCGTCGCCGGTGCCGCTCCCGATGCCGCGGCCCGAGCCGCCGCCGAGTCCGCCCCCGGATCCGCCGCCCGGACCGCGGGCGAGATCCCCGATCGCGACCAGCGAGCCGACCACCACCGAGTTGCCGAGATCGGCGGAGCCCGTTCCTCCCGCGATACCGGTCGAGACCGCCCCCAGCTGATCGTCCGAACGCGCGGATCTCACGACCCGCGCGTGGCCGCGCCCGCCCCCGGCGTGACTCGGCGCCTCGAGGGCCGGGGCCTGCAGCGAAGTCGAGAGTCCCTGGAGCGTGCTCGCGAGTGAGCCGGCCGAGCTCGCCAGGGCCGATCGCACCTCGGACTGGGCGCGCTCGCGTCCCGCCTGGCCCGCTCCGGGCCGCGAGAGCGGCGGGAGATCGTGCCGGCCGCCCGCCGTGGGAATCACGGCAGCTGGCGCTGGCGTGCTCGCCTTGGCCGCGGGTCCGCCGCCGCCGCCGCCGCCGCCCGGGTGTCCGGGGGCGACGCGATCCGCGGCGGGCGCCGCCTTGGGAAACGAGGCCTTCTGCGGCTGCGGCTCGAGGATCAGACGGGCGAAGCGCGTGGGCAGCTCCTCGACGCGCGTCATCATGCGCACCCGGATCGGCGTGAGCAGGATCGCGACGAGGATCAGCGCGCCCAGCGCCGAGGACCCCAGCAGGCAATTCCGGAACAGCTGATCTTCCGGATCGAAGAGCGGTCGCCGGTAGGCGTCTGCGGTCAGTGTCGCCATGTGGAAGGTCCCCTACGCTTTCTTGATCACGGCGAGCGCGATGTTCTGATATCCGCTCTGGTTCAGCGTGAACATGACCTTCTGCAGGACGCGGAACTCGATGCCCTCGTCGCCCTGGATGGTGACCACGCGATTCCTGGACGCCTCGGTCCCCTTGAGGCGTGCGATGTCGTCCACCTGTTCGGTCGCGGCCTTGAGGCGCGCCGCGAGCGATGAGATCAGCATCGGACCGCCCGCCTCGGCCTCGCTGAGGGATGCCACGCGATCGCTCCCCACCATGATTCCCTGCTTGTCGATCGCGATCACCAGCGAGTTCACCATCGGGCGCTCCGCGGTCGAGCGGGGAAGATCCAGACCGGGAGGTGGAACCGTCGCCTCGCCGCCCGCGACGAAGCACTTGAGGACGAAGAACAGCAGGCAGGTGAGGATGTCCATCAGCGAGGTCAGACTGACCCCGCCATCCGCACGCAGCCGGGTGCCGCGTCTCCTTCTGCCCGAACGCTGGCGTGTCATCTCACGTCCCTTCGATCGCGGCGCCCTCGAGCGCCACTTGAGGCAGGCCGGCGGCCCGCGCGAGGTCCATCACCGCGACGATCTCCTTATATCGGGTGGTGGCTTCCGCGATGATGCGGACTTCCTGGTTCTCGGGGTGCGCGGTCACGATGGTGGCGAGCGCCCTCGAGAGCTGGTTCCAGCTGGTCTCGCCCGGCGCCGCGGGGATTCCCGCGGAAGCCTGGCGCGGAATGGTCAGGATCGGAATGTCGTTCGTCTCCACCACGTAGTCGCTCGCGCGGATCCGGATCGCGACATGGAACGGCTCGACGGGAGGGTGCTCGGATGCGAGCACGGTCCGCGGAAGCGTCATCTCGATGACCCGGATTTCCATGAAGACCGCCGACATCAGCAGCATCGGGATCAGGACGATGAACACGTTCATCAGCGGCCTCAGCTCGAGGTCGCAATTGACGATCTGCCGGAACGACCGGCGTCGATTCGTGCGAGTCGACATGGATTACTGGACTCCACCCTGCGCGGCGCTGCCTGCCCTGAGCGCGGCGACCGGGGCCGGAGCCGCCGAGGCCGTCTTCTGAGCGTGAAGCGGGAGGACGTGACTCGGCGCGTGCCCGGTCACCGGCTGAGACAGCCCCTGGCTGAGCCGGATGCTGATCTCGTCCACCTGCTCGGCGATGCCCTCGACCATTCCCACCAGGTAGCCCTGCACGATGAGCGTCGGAATCGCGATCAGGAGGCCGAACGCCGTGGCGTTGAGCGCGGTCGAGATGCCCGCGGCCATGAACGCCGAGCGCTGAGCCGGATCGGCGGCCCCGACCGCTGAGAACGCCGTGATCAGACCGGAGATCGTTCCAAGCAGCCCCAGCAGGGTCGCGACGTTGGCCAGCACGTTGAGCTGTGGCAGCCGCCGCGACAGCGGGGCCAGCGCGAGCGTCGCCGCGTCGTCGGCCGCGGCCTGCATCTTGGCCTCGCCGCCGTCCGCGACGTGCAGGATGGCTTCCGCCACCAGCGCGGCGGGGGCGTTCGACACCCGCGCGCACCTGCGGGCTCCGACGACGTCCCCGCGCTGAATGCAGCGCATCAGATCCTCGACGAGCTTGCGGCTGTTCAGCCGGCCGGCTCGCGAGATGACGATGAAGCGCTCCGAGGCGATCGAGATCGCGAACACCGCGATCGCCAGCATGAAGTACATGACGATGCCGCCTTCTTTGAAGAAGGAGGCCGCTGTCGAGAGTTCGTTCATCGGGATTTCTCCTTGCTGGACGTGGGCCGGGTGTTGGTCACGACGATCCAATCCGGAGCCACGGTGTCCTCACCGAGCCTCCGGCTGCTCCTCAGATAGCGTGCGTTCTGAAACTCCATGAAGCGGCGCTGCTCGCGTGCCGTGATGAACAGCACCTGCGGCACCGGGATTTCGCCTTCGATGTGAATGTCGTCCAGCCTCCGCGGAGCGCCGGCCGGGCGCGCCGGCGGCGCCGCTCCGTCGTGCCGCGCGTGAGTCGTCGCGCCGGTCCCGGTCGCGGCGTGGGTCGTCGCGCCGGCCGCGGCCGCGGTCGCGGCGTGGGTCGCGGCGCCGGCCGCGGTCGCGAGGCTCGCGATCAGCAGCGTGGCGCACAGCGTGAGCGGTCTCGTCATGCGCTAGTTCCCTTTCTGCGCGACGCCGCCCGGCTCGCCTGCCGAGAAGACGCCGAGCAGGCTGTCGGGGTCGTCCTGCGAACGCTTCCAGTAGGTCTTGAACCAGCGGGCCGCCGCCGCGTCGTCGAGGCGGTAGTACTTTTCCAGGATCGCGAGGTTGTAGTACGGCCCCGGAAGGCTCGGATCGCGATCGATCGCGGACTGGAACGCACGGCGCGCGGATTCCGGATCGCCGGCGCGCAGCCGCGTGATGCCGAAATTGTTCAGGTTCGCCGCGCTCCGGTCCGCGCCGAGCGCCGCGGTCGCGAGCGCGCCCGCCGAATCGGGGGTCTCGCCGCGCAGCGTCACGTACACCATCGCGGAACCCGCGTGTTCGAGATCGGCCCGCGCCATGCCGGTCAGCGCGGCGCCCGCGAGATCGGGGCGACCCAGCGCGTCCTCGTGGAGCGCCAGCCCCGCGAGCAGCATCTGGCGCGCGTCGCTCGAGAACGCGCCGGGCCGCGAGCGCGCCGGCTCGAGCAACTTCACGGCTTCGGCATGACGCCCGGTCTCGAAGTAGAGCTTCGAGAGCAGCGAGAGGGCGGGCGCGTAGTTCGGATCGCGCTCGAGCGAAGCGCGCAGCGCGGCCTCGGCGGCATCGAGCGAGTCGGCCGCCAGCTCGATCTGGCCCAGCCGGTATGGCCAGTAGGGCTGCTGCGGCTGGAGCGCGATCTGCTCGCGCGTCTCCGTCGTGCGATCGGTGGGGGCGGAGGCCCGCACCTTCGGGTGGTGCATCGGCAGGCCGATGTGGCGTCCGAGCGACATCACGCTGCATCCGCCGAGCGTGACCGGGGCGAGCAGCAGCGCGAGCAGCGCGATGCCGCGGGCCGCGACCGGCCGTGCGTGCAGTCCGCGGCTTCGCGCGCAATGGGCCGCGCGGATCATCGGGCGCCGCCTTCCGCGCCGGCGAGGGCGGGGGCGCTCTTCGCGGCGCCGCGCGCGACCGCCTTCGACCGGCCGTGATGCGCCTTCGTCTCGTGCTCCCGGGGCGGCGCCTTCGCGCTCACCAGCGGGAAGTCCGCCTCCGGCCGGTAGTAGAACCGGCTCGAGAGCCGCCGCCAGAGCGAGCCCTGCGCCTGGGCGATCCACGTGTCGTCGGGATCGTGGGGATTCCTCTGGCGCAGCAGATCGGTCCACACGCCCTCGCCGCGGTCGTAGAAGGTCTGGCTCTGCTCCATGAGGACGTCCTCGTACGCCCGCAGATCGTCCCCCTGCAGATCGGCAGGGCGCTGGCTTCGCTCCAGCGATTCGCCGAAGTCCACGAGCGTCTCTCCGATGCGAAACGCCGAGGCGTGCGCCCATTCCGGAACGCCGAGATCGATGCTCCGCCGGTATCGCACCAGCGACGAGTCCAGCATTCTCTGCTTGGCGGCGAGCGACTGCGGCAGCGGCTGCATGAGCCGCGCTGCCGCGCACGCCGTGCGCGACTCCTCGCCCTGCAGATATCGCACCTGGGCCAGCACGCTTCGCGACGCCAGCTCCGGGTGCCTGCCTGCCAGCCGCAGGTAGGCGGCCAGGTGCGACGGCGCGGGCGCGGCGCGCCGCGCGGCGCCCGGCGGATCGAGCAGCGTCGAGATCGCGCGCTCGGGCGATGCGCTCGCGAGATCGCGGCGCGCGAGCGCCTCGAGAATTTCCATCGCGCCCTCGACGTCATCGGGATACTTCGCGATGTACTGGAGCCGCAGGTCCTCCGCGCGCTGGCTCAGACCGGCGGTGGCCAGCAGGTCCGCCGCCTCGAGCCACGCGCCGCGCGCGCTCTCGTCGTCGGGATACGCCTTCGCGAAATCGAGGTAGGCCTGCGCCGCCTGCTCCGGCGCGCCGTTCGCCTCCCAGGTCTTCGCGAGCTGGAGCTGGGCATCGCGCACGTACTCGCTGCGAGGAAACTTCTGAACGAGCGCCTGCATGGCGCGGGCCGCGGCGGTGGGCTGGCCGGCGCGGAGGTAGGCGAGCCCCGCGCGATACTCCGCGAGCGGCGCGTACGTGTATTCCGGCCAGCGCGCGGCGACCTGCTCGAACAGCGCGGCGTTGCGCTCGTACCGGGTCGAGTCCTCCGCCACCGCAGCCTCCGCGCGGCGGTAGGCGCAGACCGGGATCGCCTGGGCCGCGACCCGCGCCAGCGAATCGCGGCCGGCGCGCCGCGCCGCGGCCAGCGCCGATTCGAAGGCTGCGCCCGCCGCCTCGTACTGGCCGATATGGAAGAACGCGTCGCCCCGCTGGCACGCGGCGGTCGCCGAGCGCCGGTCGTCCGGGTAGCGCGTGCTCATGCGCTCGAGATCGCGCGCGGCGCGCTCGTACCAGCCGTGGGCCAGCGCGATCTGGCTCTGGCGCCACACGAGATTCGCGCCCTGCGGGTGCTCGGGGAATCGAGCGAGCAGCGCGTCGCCGGCGTCGATCACGGCGTGCGCGAGCGAGTCGGGGCCGAGTGCGGCGCGCGCGGCCGACCCCGGCGCGCGCATGGACTCGTACCAGGCATCGGTCACGGCCACCCGCTGCCACATCGCGAGCGACGCGATGCTGTCGGGGCCGCCGCGGGCCGCGGCCGCGTAGTGGCCGAGCGCGGCCGCGTGGTCGCCGAGCCGGGCGCTGGCCTCGCCAGCGTTCAGCTCGATGGCGGGCGCGTTCGCGTCCTTCGGCCAGTGCGCGAGCAGCATGTCGTAGAGCCGCAGCGCCTCCTGCCAGTCCTCGCGCGATCCGCCGCTGCGCGCCTTCAGGTGGGCGTCGAGCGCGACCCGGGTCCACGACGATCGCGCGAAGTCCGCGCCGGCGTCCCGGACCGAGTCGGAGCGCTGCGCCACGAACCATTCGCTCGCCGGGGCGAAGCGGGGCGCGAGCGCGAGCCGCGACTCGCGCTCGCGAGCCGGCCGCTCCGAACGCCGAAGGGTCTCGACCAGCCGCTCCGCGCTCACCAGCGCGTCGGGATCCAACGGGAACCGGCGGATGAACAGCTCATCGATCTCGGCGGCGCGCGGAAACTCGCCATAGCGCCTGAACTGCTGGCCTAGCGCGAGCAGTACAGTCCGCTCGTAGGGACGCGCGCCGATGCGGCCGAAGTATTCTTCGAAGGTCGGAGCCCCGCCGGCCGCGGCGAGCGAGTGGACCAGATACGCCTGCGACTCGCCTTCGATGTCGACCGGGATCGCGCGGCGATCGGACCCGTAGAGATCCAGCACCCCGCGGAACGCGTCGGCGGCCTCCATGAATCGATCCTCGTTGAAGTGCGCCCAGCCCATCTTGTAGAGGGCGATCACGCGCATGCCGAGGTCGGTCCCGGCCGCGGCGTGCTGATAGAGCTCGATGCCGGCGGCGAACCGCTTCTCGTTGAACTGCATGTCGCCCATGCGCAGGTAGCTCTCCTGGCAGTAGGGCGAGTGCGGATGATCGGTCACGAGCCGGTCGAAATAGCGCGCCGCCTCGGGGTCGCCGTCGTCGGCGAGGATCATCCCTGCGTCGAACAGCACCGCGTCGCGATGAGGGAAGTCGAGATCCTCGGCGAGGATCTCGCGATAGAGCGCGAGCGCCGGCGCGTGATCCATCACCGGGAGCGCGGCCCCGGCGGTTCCGCCCTCCGACTGCTCGCGGACGTAGCCCGCCATCCGCTCGCGGAAGGCCTGGCGCGAGTCGATCATCAGCAGGTCGGCCAGGCGAAACCTCATCTCGCCGCGCGCGAGCGAGCGCGGATGGCGCTCGAGGAACGCCCGGATCGCGACGATCGCATCCGCACGCGCACCCGAGCTCGCGGGATCGTCGAACTCCTCGCCCGGCTCAGGCGCTGCGCCGGTCGTGTCGCGCGCGATCGACGCGCCAGCGGCCGCCGCGAGGGTGCTCGATGAGTCCGATCGCTCGAGCCGCACGCCGAGGCCGTAGGCGGAGGCCGCGAGGCCGTAGTCGATCGCCTCCCGTTCGCCATCGAGCGAGGCGAGCGCGCCATCGACCGCCTTCCGCGCCACCCCGTCGCGCAGCGTGGCGACGGCGCCGCGGAGCGAATCTGCGCGCTCCGCGAGCGGCAGCATGCGCGCATCCAGCCGCCGCACGGTTTCGTCCGTCCACGCCGCCGCGATGCTGGAATCGACGGACGATCCGAGCACCCGCGTCATCGCCAGGCCGCGCGCGGCGTCCGCGTTCAGCGCGATCGCGCGATCGATCAGCTTCGGGCGCCAGGCCTCCGCATAGGAGCGCGCGATCCGCCCCGGGGCGTCGGCCGCCATCGCCTGGACCGCGCCCCGAATCCCCGCGGCGAGCGAATCCTCCCGCGCGAGTACGGAGTCTGGCCCGGGATAGCCGTCCGGCGTCGCGATCGCGCGGGCGCGATCCGGCCCGTCGACGTTCAGCCGGCGCATGCCGCCGATCCAGATGGCGTCTCCCGCACAGGTCTCGAGGATCCGCGCCGCGCGCATCGCGACCCGCCGGGTGGCCTCGTCCCGCACCGCGCGGAGCTTCGCGTCGATCGAATCGAGCTGCGCGCGCAACGCGGCGAGCCGGGTCGTGCGCTCGACCAGCTGCGCGGCCTCGAGCGCGTTGCGCTCGCGTCCGATTCCGAAGTACCGGCGGCGGTCGCCGAGCGTTTCGAGCTCGTGTTCCATCGCCGATCGATTGCGCTCGAGCGCGTCGGCGGCCTCGCCGGCGCGGCGCTCCCCGGCCGCGACCGCCTTCCACGCGCCGGGCGCGGGCGGAGGGACCGGCCAGCGCGGCGGCGCGGCGCGCCGCGGGACGTCGAGCGCCGGCGTCGGCGTGGCGGGCCGCGCGCGCAGATCGGCCGATTCCGATGCGAGGTTCTCCGCCAGCGCCCGCGCCGGCGCAGCGTCGATCATCACAGCACCCGAGTTCTGCGGATCCGCGCGCCACGCCGCCCACATGCTGTCGAACGCACGCTCGGCGAGCACGCGCTCCAGCGCGTCGCGGTTCAGCGTCCAGTCGCGGTCGATCGCCTCGTAGCTCTGGTGCGCGGCGTCCCATCGGCCCTGCTCGAGCGTGCGGTCGGCGAGCGCGAGCCACGCCTCCCTGCGCTCCGCGTAGCTCGAATCGCCGGCCAGCAGCGAAGCGAGCAGCCCCATGCCGCGCTCGGTCTCGCCGCGCTCCAGCGCGATCAGCCCGAGCATGTGATGGGCGCGCGATGCGTAGCGGCTGCCGGCCGGCACGCCATCGAGCAGCGCGCGCGCGTCATCGCCGCGCTCCAGCGCGCGCGTGGCGAGCCGGATCCGCGCCGCGCCCGCCAGATCGCGACCGATCGCGGTGCTGGTGTCGATCGCGGCGAGCGCCGCGGAATCCGTCGCGTCGTCGCCGCCGTGGGCCGCCGCGAGCGGCGGAAGGTGCCCGGCGAGCGGCGCGTCGGCGGCGCCCGGGCCGGCGGGCAGCGAGTCGCCGCCCTCGGCCTCGATCAGCAGCAGCTGGAAGGCGAGCCATTCGGTGTATGCGCTCTTGCGCTCCCAGCGCGCGACGTTGCGCGCGAGGCTCACGAACCGGTCGGTGCTCCCGAGCTGGAGGTAGGCGTGTCCGAGCAGGAACGCCGCGCGGTCGGCCTCGGCCCACGAGGGCTGGAGCGAGAAGTCGATCGGCTCGAGCTGCTCGACGACGCCGCGCGGATGCGAAACGCTCTGCTCCATCACCGCGCGTCCGAGTGAGAGTGGGTCACGATCGAGCGCCTCATGCGCGGGCCGCACCCGCCGCGAAGAATCCGTGAGCGCCGGCTCGGCGCGCGCTGACGCGCAGGCGCCGCAGGCGAGCGCGACGGCCCAGAGCAGAGTCGTCGGGGTCGGGAACGAGGGCGGCGGTCTCACGGCCGGATCGGGGTTCCATCGCTCGCGCGCACCATCGATCCGTCGAGCGCCGTGTCCTGCAGCCAGGTGCTCGCCCGCATGCTCGCCGCGCCCTGGGCCGCATGCGCGGGGGTGAGGTCCATGCGCAGAAACGTCAGGCGGTCGCGAGCGGGGTCCAGCGTGACGAAGCCGGCATCGTCCGCCGGCCAGCCCTCGCCGCCGATCGCGATCGAGAGGACCTGCTCGCGCGGCTCCACCAGCCCGTGGAACAGCTCGAGCATGCCTCCGCGCCGGAGCGATTCGCGCTGCTCGTCGCTGAGCGCGATCGAGATCGGGGCGCCGTCGTCGAGGGTGATCGTGAGGGTCGCGAGCGCGCCGTCACCGGGATACCCGCTCACGACGATCGCGAGGGCGGTCTGCTGGCGGCCCGTGAAGTCCGCCTGCATGACGCCGAGGCGCCCGCGTTGCGCGGCCAGCAGATTCTCCATGAGGTCGAGCTCCTTCTCGAGCTCGCCGAGCGCGGTGACGCTCTGGAACAGGTCGCGCCGCTGGCGCAGGTCCTCGGCGACGGCGAGCGAGTCGCGCGCCGAGAGGATCTCCCGCAACATGTGCTGGTAGGAGAGGAAGCGCGGGTCGATCGCGGCGGCGGAGCCCGAATGGTCGTCCGGCTTTTCGCGGAGCAAGTCGAATCGCGCCCGGATGAAATCGCGATTCTCCTTCAGGAACCGGAGCGTGGGATGTTTCTCGCGCTTCGGCCTAACCCGCTCGACCCTGACGTCGGTCGCGACGTCCGAGGCCGCGGCCACAGCTGGCGCGGCGCGCGCCTCCGGCGCGGGCTCCGCGCACGCGAACGGCGCGTGGAGCGCGACCGCGGCGGCGACGGCGAGCAGCGTGGTCGCCGGGACGCGCGCGCGAGGAGTGGCTGCGGAGAGGCGCTGGCGAATCGAGTGCGATCGCATGACGGTCACCCTCTCCAGGTGCGGCGCACCTTGCCGGCCGAAGCGTCCACCACCACGAACAGCGAGGCGGCGTGCGGCGAGGTGTAGATCAGCGTCCACGTGGTCTGGTCGGGATCGCCTTCGCTGAACGCGCCGCGCATCAGCAGCATGGTGCTCAGCTTCCCGCCGTGCTCGCGGCAGAACGCGCGGCCGGCCTTCTCGTCGGCCGCGTCGAGCGCCGCCCCGCTGTCGATCCAGCCGGCGGTGAGCGGGGGCGCCTCGAACTTCATCTCGAGGTTCTCGGCGACGACGATCTTTCCGTCGCGCACGGAGTAGACGCGGGCCTTCTCGAGCGCCGGTGAGAAGAAGAGGTAGCCCCAGCGCGGCGCGGTCCCGCCCGATTGGAGATCTTCGTCGTTCTCGATGTAGATCAGCGAGGCGTCGCCCGCCCAGCTCTGCGCGGCGGCGGCGGCGATGTCCAGGCCCGACCGCGCCTCTGACGAAGCGTGCGTGCCGGCCCCGGCCCGCGAGCCGAGCAGCGCCGTCAGCATGAGCGCGATCGCAAGCGTGCGTCGCGGCGGGTGGGGTCTCGGCAACAACGATCGGACGACCGGGATGTCGCGTTCCATCATGGGCGCGCTCCTAGAAGAGGAATTCGCTGCTGAGCGTGAATTCGACGTTGTTGTTGGTGATGCGCGCGGCTCCCGGCCCCGAGTCGAACCGGTACTCCCGCACTTCCCAGCGCATCGCGGTCCGCTTCGAGACGAACAGCATCGTCCCGGCGCCGAAGTTGAGGCTCGGCTCGGACCGGCCCAGCATGATGGTGGATCCAACGCCCGCGCCGACGAACGGCACCATCTGCCGGCCCGGGAGCAGCTCCCACACGGCGTCCATCTGGTAGAACAGCATGTGGAAGTCCTCGGCCTCGAGCGAGAGGCCGAACAACGACTCGACGATCTCCGCCGGGCGGCGCACGTGCGTCCATGACACGCCGGCCTCGGCGCGGAGCCGGTCGAAAACGTAGTAGCCGAGCCGGCCGCCCAGCACGAGCGAGTTGGACTTGCGATCGTAGGCGTAGGCGCCGCTGTAACCGGCGAGCGTGTAGCTGCCGGTGCGCGAGTAGAGCCTGGGATTGGGCTGGTACTTGAGTCCGGAGAGGTCGTCCAGCTCCTTGCAGAGCGAGGCGTGGATCCAGCCGCTCTCGGTCTCGGAGAGGCGGATGTTGTACCACTCGTCGGTCTTCGCGATGACGGTGTAGGTCGCGTCCTTCGGGTACACGCCGACGATCGCGAACCCGCTCCCGGGGCCGGACCGCACCACGTTCTGCGGCTTCCCGATGAGCCGGACCTTCTTGGAAGAGCTCACGGGGCTCGGGTTGGGCGCGGCGGCCAGATCCGACACGGCGGGCATGGGGACCGCGGTCCCCTCGACCGACTGCGTGGAATCGCGATCGCTCGCGAGCGGCACAGCGGGTTCCGGCGCGGTCTGGGAAAGGGCCGGGGTCGCGCAGGTCGCGATCGTGGTCGCGAGCAGCAGCGCGCGCACGGCATGCGCATGGTGGATGGAAGAGTGATGCGGATCGTGTCTCATCGTGATTCCTTTCACCGACGTTGAAGCAGCCTCGAGAGCTCCAGCCGCGCGCTCCAGTCGCCGAACGACTCGCGCGCGTTCACGATCACGTTGCCGCTGCGGTGCGCCGTGTCCAATCCGAAGATCCGGCGCTCGAATGCCAGACCGACGGTCCATCGTTCGAGCAGCGGGCGTTCGACCCCGAGCCCCAGCCCCGCGATCCATTCGTCCACCGGGGTGAAGCGCGCCACGATCGGCGCGCCCAATCCATAGGAGGGGATCACGATCTGGTCGGGGTCGTAGCCGAGGTGGAGCCGCCCGCCGCTCGCGCTCGCCAGCAGGCGGGCGTCCCAGCAGGTGGCGACCCGTCCCCGTCCCACCAGCTCGAGGCTGGTGGATCGCACGGTGGGCGACGCCGTGACGCCCGGCACGTCGATGCGCTGCGTGGTGCTCGAGCGCCAGAGGCGCGGCCCGATCTCGAAGCGTCCGCGGCCGGCGAGCGCCTGCGCGCCCCACGCCATGCGCGGGGTCGTGCTCCACTGATAGGCGGAGAGTCCCGCGTCGGCCCTGGTGGATCCGCTGAGCAGCGAGAGCGCGAGCCGGAAGCCGCGCGGGTCGCGACTCACGCCCGATCCCGCTTCGGTCGCGACGCCGTCCGCGATCGCGTCGCCAGCGGGGACGCGATCGGCTCGAGCCGCGCCGCAGCCGAGCGCGAGCACGCACGCCGCGACGCCGCCCGCGAGCGGCGAAGCGCCGCGCGGGCGGCGGGCCGCGCGCGAGGTGCGCCGGGCCGCCTTCAATTGTTCCTCGGAGCGGGCACGGTGAGCTCGAGGCCCACCGGCAGCAGCTCACGCGCGGTGGAGACGAACGGCGTGACGATGACGGTGTCGGGCTGGCCCGGGCGCTCGATCCGCTGGCCGGAGCCCAGGTAACAGACCATGAAGAGTCCGCCGGCCGATCCCGTGGCGATGCTGTCCATGCCGACCGGCACCACGCCGCTGAACGAGAACGTGATGTCCTGCATGAGGTGATCCCACCCGGTGACCGCGCGAATCCCGCGCCCGAGCGTGATCGAGTTCTGGAGGACGCGGTCCACGTCCTGCGCCATGTTGAGGCGGGGGGCGTCCGGCCGCAGGTCGACGCTCGCGGGCGATACCGATCCGCTCGCGCGCAGCTCGGCCACCGCATAGCCGGTGACGATCGAGCGATACACGATGGAGGTTCGCACCGAGATCGACTCGCGCACGCCGAGCGTGAACGACTGGCCCAGCGCCAGGTTCGATCCCGTGAGATCGATCCGGGTCCAGCGCTGCTCGATCTTCGGCTCGTCGAAGCACCCGCCGAGCGCGATCGCGCCGAGCGTGATCACGACGATGCGTGACGTCCGCCCCGCGATGATGCGCCACCCGCCGAATCTCACGATGACCATCCTCCTCGAGCGCGCGCGGGCGGGTCGCCCGGCGCGCGTGCGATTACCGAATGAAAGTCAGCCGTCCCGTGTAGCGCTCGGAGCCGACGTCGAGCCGGTAGAAGTAGAGCCCGGAGCCCACCGCGTGGCCGTTGTCGTCGGTCCCGTCCCAGATCACCTCGTTCATCCCAGGCGAGAAGGCGCCGGCGAACGTGCGCACCCGGCGGCCGAGGACGTCGAACATTCCAAGCGAAGCCCTGCCGGTCGAAGACTGCGGCAGCGCGAAACCGATCCGCGTGAACGGCCGGCCGGGGTTGGGCCAGCTCCCGAGCAGCACCGGCTGCGACGGCAGCGCCGCGCTTCCATTGCCCACGGCGCTGAAGCTGGCCTGGGCCACGTCCGAGGCGCCGTCCGCATAGCTGGACGCCGCCGACAGCCGCAACACGAGGTCGCTCGCGCCGGGCTTGCTGCCCAGCTCGCTGGCGAGCAGCGCGAACGAGTGCGCGCCGGCGCCCTCTGTGCCGATCGCGCGACGCGCGACCACGCGGCCGCTCGCGGCGTCGCGGATCTCGAGCGTCACGTCGGCCTGATCGGTCAGCGTGTAGCGCGCGGAGGGCTGATCGCCGCCGACCACTCCGAGCCCGGCGATGGTCACGCCCAGGTTCCACAGGTTGACGCCGCTCGCGTCCGACCACCGATCGACCGAGACCGCGTTGGGCTGGCCGACGCGGCGCATGCTGCCGTCGCGGTGATCGCGCACGTTCGCGAACGGAAGATGGAAGCTCTTGGGCTGCGCGATCTCGCCGCTCAGCTCTGCGACCGGCTCGAGCGCGGAGTTGAACTTGCGCACCACGCCCTGTCGCGGCGCAGCGGCGTACACGTTGCCCCACTGATCGGTGTCGAGCGAGGTCACGACGTCCGCGCCATCGGCGGTCTCGCCAATCCACGTGAGGCCGCCCGACTCGTACCGGAGCTGGACGATGCGGCGATTGTGCGCGTCGGCGACGTACACGTCGCGCGTGCTCGCGCCGTTCGCGCGCCCGGTCGCGATCGCCATCGGGCCGGCGAACCGGCCGGCGCCGCTGCCGAGATCGCCGATCGCCGCGACCTGGCGGGCCGAGGCCTCACCCAGCGCGAACGCGACGATGCGGTTCCTTCCAGTGTCGGCGACGTAGAGGACGTCGTCGCCCGGGACGAACGGCGTGCCGCCGTCCGAGTAGGCGACGGCGTACGGATGACTCAATCCACCGATCGCGTAGAGCGGGACCAGGTCGATCGCGTCGTACTCCGTGTTCGCCCGCAGCACCACCACGCGATCGTGACCGGCGTCCGCGACGTACACGCGATTCTGCTCGTCCACCGCCATGCCGCGCGGCTCCGACAGCGAGCCCAGCGGGCCGCCCGCGCCGTCGTACGCGCGCAGGCTGCGACCCGCCTCGCCGCACACCAGCCGGTTCCACCGCGGGTCCGAGACGATCTCGAAGTTTCTCGCCTCGACGTACGGGAAGCGGTCGTAGACATCCACGTTCGAGATCGTGACCGTCGCCCATGGATCGGAGAACACGTCGCGTCCGACCTGCGCGCGCGCGACGCCGCGCGTGAAGGCGTCGAGACCCAGATCGGGCGCGATCGACGCCCGGGCGAACGTCCCTGCATGCAGGGGCGGCGCGGCGGCCAGCGTCAGGCCGATGACCAGCAGGAGGCTTCGTCGCACGTGATGCTCCTCTCTCATCCCCGCACCGTTACTGGAAATGAAAATCCAGTCCGGTCTCGAGGATGTTGGCTGAGTAGTTGTTGCTGTTGAAGTACCGCTGGTAGTTGAGCCACAGCCCCATCCGGCCCAGCACCGGGTGATCGGCTGCGAGGGCGTCCATGTCCATGTGGAGCGAGGCGCCGAACAGATGTGACGCGAGATCGTTCATGCGGTAGTCGCCGGAGAGATAACCGTCGATGCCGCCGGTCGTCGGGTATTCGTCGCGGTAGAACCACGCGCGGGTCTGCGTGTAGTAGCGATACTCGTAGCGCGCCGAGACGCCCGACGTGATGCACTGGTTGAGGTCGGAGCCGATCTCGTGCGAGGTGATGCCCCAGTCGTCGTTGTAGAGGCGGTAGTTGAGCTTGAGGCTCGCGCGGTCCGGCAGGTACTGGTTGAGCCGGATGAACGTGTCGCGGCGCTCGCGGTGGCCGGGCTCGCGCTCCGCGACGTGGCTGCCGCCCGCGTACACGTTGCGGTAGGGGTTGTGCTGCAGCCCCTCGACCACGTTGTACTCGAGGCCCCAACGCAGCAGCGTGCTGGGCGAGAGGATCTGGGTGGCGACCGCGTTCCAGTGCAGCGTGGTGCGGGTGCTGGCCGCGGTCCGCGTGTCGTCGTCGGCGAGCGGCTTGATCGCGTCCCATCCGTAGCTGCTGCCGACCGAGACGTTCAGCCGCTGATCGCGCAGGTCGCGGTCGAGCTTCGCGCCCACCTGCTGCGCCAGATAGTCGGTCTCCTTCGAGACGTAGTAGTCGAATGCCGTGTTGCGCGCGTCGAGCCCGGCCTGCACCTCGTTTCGCACCTTGAGGTAGTCCTGGAAAGCGTTGCCGGCGATCGGGCGGCTGGCGGTGGTGATGGCGTCCACCGCCTCGGCGCTCCCGGGCGGCGCCTTGATCGCCGGGATGCTGACGCGCTCGTTGTTCCAGTGGAGCGAGAGCGCGGCGCTGCTCCTGAGCGGCAACGCGTATTCGCCGGTCAGCGACCGCACCGCGATGTGGTCGGAGTCGGTGAAGGTGCGCAGCATCGAGCTGGCCGTCGACAGGTCGTCGGGCGGAGCGGCCGCACACAGCCGCGCGCACGCCGCGCCCAGCGAGGTCGACAGCACGATCGGCCGCACCCAGCGATTCACTTGCACGCGCATCCTCCGCCGGCGCCGCCGGTGCCGCCGGTGGAGCCCTCGCGCGCCTCGAACGCCTTCATCTTGCGCGCGTTCTCCTTCGCGTCGGCGTCGAACGACATGATCCGATCGACGAGATGCTCGCGCCGATACACCTGGGCCGCGCAGCCGGTGCCGAGCATCAGCAGCGCCGCCAGCGCGGGGAGCGCGATCAGGAGCCGGGCGCCGCGCGCCCGCTTGCGTGCCGTCATGGCTTGTTCCCTTCCGAAGTCTCGGCGATCACCGGCCGGCTCGAGACCAGCTGGCGCGCGGACGCGACCAGCGCATCGAGCCCGGCCTGATCCGACCGGCTGGTGGTGAACGCCACCTCCCCGTTGCGGTCCAGCACCACGGTGAACGGGACGTGGCGAAGATCGAGCTCGCGCGCGAGCCCGTCCGGGCCGTCGTGCACGACCGGCAGGCGCAGCGCGAGGCGGCGCGCGAAGCGCTCCACGTTCCGCCGCTCGATGTCGATCGAGACCGCGATCACCCGGCCGCCCTGCTTCGAGATCTCGGCGTTCAACGCGTCGAGTCTCGGCAGCTCGTTCCGGCACGGCGCACACCAGCTCGCCCAGAAGTTGAGCACGACCACCTCGCCCGAGAGCGTCGCGAGCGAGACGTCGCGCCCATCGAGCGTGTGGAGCGCGCGATGGCGCAGGATGGTGCGCACCTGCCCGGCATCGGCGCCGACGCCGTCCACCCGCGCGGCACGGGCGGGGGCGGCGGAAGCGAGCGTCGCGCAGATCGCGGCGGCGCCCAGCAGCAGCGCCGGCAGGCTCCGGGTCGCGCTCACTTGTACTGCGCTCCGAGCAGGACCCAGAGGTTGAACTCGCGGCGCTCGACGGCCGTGAGCGAATCCACTCCGGTGGTGTGGAAGCCCTGGCCCGCCCTGGAGCCGAGGCCCATCACGTAGTCGATGAGCCGCGACCGGCGCGGGAAGGCCGGGTCGACCTCCTGGCTCGCCAGCTTCATGGACTCGCCGGACAGGTTGACGTAGGCGCGCGGGAACACGCGATTCATCGTGGTGGTGTCGGGCACGCTGGTCAGGTCGAGCCCGCCCGCCGGGGGCTGCCCGCTGTGGCACGAGGCGCACTTCGCGGAGACGATCGGACCGATCGTCTGCTCGAAGTTGATGATCGTGAAATTCTGGCTCGGGATGTTCAGGTCGTGCGCCGGATACAGCGCCGCCATCGGCGAAAGGTTCGTCGGAACCGGCCCGCCCGCCCTGCGGTCCTCGTGACAGCCGACGCACTTGTCGAATTCCTCGCCGGGCCGCACGTAGAGGTGGGTGCGCTTCACGACGAACCCGCGGCCGTTCTGATCGAGCGTCGCGAAGCTGATCGGCGTGTTCGCGGGCACCTTGATGCGGAACGACCCGTCGGAGTAGACCGGCGCCATCCCGATCAGCGCGCGCTTCTCGAATTCGTTCCCCGAGAAGTCGTTGGGCTCGCCCTGCAGCGTCGGCCGCGCCGCGATCACCGCGATGCTGTCGATCGGATCGATGCCGCGCCGCGGAATCTCCTGGCCGTCGTTGGTGCCGCGGTTGAACACGTCCTGCCCCAGGAACACGCCGTAGTTCACGCCGCGGTCGATGGTGGACGGAATCACCGGAGGCTTCGCGTGCGGCGCGATCAGCTGCGCGTCGTATTCGTTGGTGGTCGGATCGTTGTAGAGGAACGTGATGTCGTGGACCGAGAAGGTCGCCGGGTCGCTCGGCGTGCCGGCGCCGCTCTGATCGAGCGTGAACGTGTAGAGGCCGTAGTCCACCTCGCCCTCGGTGGCGGCCGGCAGCGTGTAGGACGCGACGAACCGGTTGCCGCCGATCGAACGCGGGTACTTGAACGCGCCGTACGGCCAGGGCTCGCCGTCGGTGTTGACCTGCGGCGTGAGCACGTTGTAGTGGCTTGCGCGGGTGCCGATCAGCGGGTCGGCCGGCCCCGCCTCGGTCTTGAGCACCGCGAGCGGACCCGAGTCGCCGAGGATCATCGAGGATTCGATCGCGACCAGGCGGCCATCCGGGGTCGGCGTCGGATGGAAGAAGTTGCGGTCGTGAGGGCCGTACAGGTGGAACGTCCCGGTGCCGTCCGGGTTGGTCACGAACAGCGGGAAGCGATTGAACGTTCCGAAGTGCTCCCAGCGCGTGTACATGACCCGGCCGTTGGGGAGCAGCTCCGGATCGAAGTCGTCGCTCTGGTTGTAGCTGGCGCGTTCCAGGTTGCCGCCGTCCGCGTCGCACACGTAGAGGTGCTCGGCGAGCGCGTGGTTGTATTCGTCCATCTCCCCGTCACGCGAGCTGGTGAACATGATCTGGCCGTTGGGGAGGTAGAGCGGATCGAAGTCGTGCCCGCCGCCGCTCGTGACCTGCCGCAGCCCGGTGCCGTCGGCGTCGATCTCGTAGATGTTCTTCCAGGCGCCGCCCGAGGGGCGCATCGAGAACAGGATCTTGGTGCCGTCGAACGAAACGCACGGGTCCGAGATGCTGGCGCCCGTGAAGTTCGTGATCGGCGTGACCACGCCGTCCGGCGAGATCGGCGAGAGCCGGTACAGGTTGCTGGGCGCCCAGGTGCGGTTGAGCGTCTCGACCGCGCTCGACTTCACGAACACCAGCGCTTCGGTCGTGGTCTCCTGCTGGATGAGATCGTCGGGAGCGTTGTCGCGGCAGCCCGTGACTCCGATCGCGAACAGCAGTGCCGGAGCAAGCAGGGCGGCGAGCCGCGCCGGCGCGAGGTGCATGGGTCGTTTCAGCATGATGGTGTGTAGTCCTCCCGCGGGGATCCGCCGGTCACGGCCGGATCGAGCGATAAAACGCGAGCCCAATCGTTCCCTGGAGATAGTCGTAGACGACGATTCCATCGCGGTCCCTTTGCTTCCCGAACACGCTGGTGTGGCGCAGATCGGCGCGCAACGCCAGGTCGCTTCGGATGTAAAACTCGGTGCCGCCGCCCAGCGCCACGGCGTTCTTCGTGACCGAGATGGCGTTCACGGCCTGGCCGGGGAAGACGACGATCATTCCGTAGCCGGCGTTCAGGTACGGCTGCACGCGCCCGATCAGGGGCCGGCGCACGATCGCGCTCAGGGTGTGGAGCACCGCGTGCGCCGAGTGGCCGGGATCGTGTCCGATCGCCGCCTCGTAGCCGAGCCACGCGTCCGGGTTGTACGCGACCCGCAGCGTGAAGAGGCGGTCTCGGCCGAAGAAGCCGTAGCCGGGACTCACCGAGAGCCGGTGCTCGAACGCGCGGGGCCCCGGCTCGATGCGGTAGGGGCTTCCCGCGAGCTCGGGAACCAGCGGCTCGAGGCCCTCGCGCCGCACCGCGGCGTCCGACGGAATCTCCTGCCGCGTGAGGCTGTCGCTCGCGGCGGGTGCAGCCTCATCCGAGGCGGCCGCGCGACCGGACAGCGCGCACAGCAGCGCGACCGAGACCAGCGATCCCGACACGCGCGCGGGGAGTGGCCTCATTGGAGCACCCCGCTCAGGACCCACTGGTGAATCGCCACGTAGTCGCTGTCGGCGGTCGATGCGAACGGCTTGAAGCTGTGGGCGACGCCACCCGCCGCGATCGCGAGCGGCTTGGTCAGGATCGGGCTGGCGTCGCGAACGGTGGGCGAGACCTCGAGCACGACCTGGTCGTAGTCGTAGCGCGCGTCCTTGGCTCCCGCCGGCGAAAGCTGCAACGCGCCGCGGATTCCGCCGCCATGACAATCGCCGCCCGCGTCACATCCCTGGCGCACGAGGATCGGTTCGACCGTCTGCTCGAACGCGGTGAAGCTGAGCACCAGCGTCTGTCCGCCGCTCGGGGGGGGCGACGGCGACATGGGCTTGATGCAGCCCTGCACGACTCCCGGCAGCGCGAGCAAGGTCATGGCCACGGCGGCCGACCTCAGGCGATTCGCTCCGTTCGAGGGCACGTGCGTGAATCCTCTGGGTGATGCGGACCGCACAATGCATCGTGCAATTCGCTCCGCGGGCTGGAGCGCCGCGATATCACGGCTAACACTCCGCCTCGTCGTCGTTTGCGATGGAAACAGCAGCGTCTTGCCCCCCTTGCGCTGGGATGGCGCGGCAGTTCAACGCAAGGGATGGGCCAGTGGGGGCATCGCACGGCCAACCTGATGAGTAGTGAGGGGGGTGGGTGATAATCCGAGCGATCCACAACACGTGTGGCGCACGACGGATGGCTAAAACGCAGCGAGGCCGTGTGGCATCGCCATCGCGACGCAGGCGCGCCGGGCGCGCGGTCCGCGTGTGGTCAAGGATGGCGGAAGAAATATCTTGAACCTCCCCGGCTGCCCGAATAGCGTTCCGGCGCGGACGCGCGGGGCTCGCGTATGAAGATGCCGGTCCGCTCCGGCACGTTGAAGGAGGGTCGCACGTATGTCGGCACTCGGGCTGCTCGATGTCGCAATCGGACTCGTCGTCGTCTACCTGCTGTTCAGCATCGTCTGCTCCGCCGCGAACGAACTGCTGGCCGGTCTGATGAACGGGCGCGGCCGCCATCTCGCGGCCGGCATCGGCCGACTCCTCGGCGACGAGGACCTGCAGAGGCGGTTCTTCGCGCACTCGCTGGTGGAGTCCCTCGGAGACGGGAAGCGCACGCCGTCCTACATCCCCGCATCCACGTTCGCCGTCGCGCTGCTCGACGTGATCGCGCCGGCCGCCGCCGACTGGACGCGCTCCGGCGCCCAGCTCGGCGAGAGCATCGCCAGATTGCCGGAGGGCTCACGCGCCCGGCGCGCGCTCACCCTGCTCATGGATCGAGCGGGGGGCGACGTCGAGAAGCTCCACCACGAGATCGAGGCGTGGTTCGAGTCGTCGATGAACCGCGTCTCCGGCGCATACAAGCGCAGCGCGCAGGTCACCACGATCGTGCTCGCCCTCGTGGTGAGCCTGCTCGCGAATGCAGACACCATCCGACTCGCTCACGTGCTCGCGCAGAATCAGGCGATGCGCGAGGCGCTGGTCGCCTACGGGAAGAACGCCGTCGAGCACCCGCCGGCCGGAGTGCACAGGAGGGCTGCCGGTGAGGCGGACTCGGGACGCGCGGGTGGGGCGGATACCGCGGTGGTCGCGGTCGCGGACTCTGCCGCGCTCCACCACGTCATCAACGCGATCTCGAGCGTCGAGCAGCTGGGCCTTCCGCTGGGATGGTCTCCGCCGCCGAGCGGCTTCGGCGGGTGGCTGAGCGCGCTGATCGGGATCCTGATCACGGCGTTCGCCGTCTCGCTGGGCGCTCAGTTCTGGTTCGACGTGCTCGTCCGCTTCATCAATCTGCGCAGCTCCGGGCCGCAGCCGGCCGCGCGTCCGAAGAGCCCGGCCGCCGCGCCGGCGGCGGGCGGCGCGCCTCCCGGCGGATGAGGCGCGTCCCGAATCGTCCGACCCTGTCCCCGCCTCGCGCCACGCCGCAATCGCCCGATCGGAGATGAAGCCGTGGACCCTCTCAAGCCCCTGAGCCAGCACTGGTCGAGCCCGCGCGCGCTGATGCTGGTGCACGGCGTTGGCGACTATCACCCGGGTGACTACGACGACCTGTTGCAGAGCCTCGCCGAGGTGCTGGGACCCGAGCTCTGGCACAGCATCGCGGTGTACCCGGTCTTCTACGACGGGATCAACGACTGGTTCGTCGAGAAGACGCAGCTCAAGGCCGGTGTGCAGGCGATCTCGAAGGCGGTGAGCGACCGGCTGGGCGCTTCGGGAAATTCCGGCGGGATCGCCGATGCGTTCAGCGAAGGCGCCGCCGACGTGCTATGGCCCGCCCTGGTCCGCGACGCGCGGCTCGCGATCCGCGACAATCTGATCGCCCAGATTCAGCAGGTCGTGATCGATGGCCGCGCCTCCGGCATTCCGCGCTGGCATCAGCAAATCACGATCATCTGCCACAGCCTCGGGTGCATTCACACCTACGAGGCCATCCATGCCGCGGCCGAGGTGCCGGATTACAAGTTGCGCCCGGTGACCGACTGGGTGCGGTTCGCCAACGTGGTCATGTTCGCCTCGCCGGTTCAGCTCTACCAGTCGGTGGCCCTCAGCGCGCCGGTGCGGCCGTTCATCCCCGATCCGGACGAGATGGCGACGCTGCGTCCGCTCTCGATGCCCGGCCAGCCCGACATGTCGCAGCGGTTCGTGAGAAGCGTTCGCAATTGGATCTCGGTGACGGGCGCGTACGACCCGGTTGGCGGTTACCTGCTGGGCAAGCAACTGGGCTGGGCCTACATGGACATCCAGCCGCGGCCCGAGGGATTCACTCCGATCATCGATCCTCAGACCGACCTGCCGTTCGCGAAGGCGCCGGACGAGCTGACCAGGGTCCTCAAGTCATCGCTGGTCGGCGCATCGGGCCCGAAGATCCCGCTCCAGAATCCGCATTCGTGGACGCGGTACGTCTCGAAGAACCCCGACGTGGTCCGCCAATGCTTCGCCTGATCCGCGCGGCTTCCATTCTGCTCCTGCTCGGCTCGCCCGCCTCCGCGCTGGCCGCATCGCCCTGCGGACAGAGCGTCGGCGTCACCGCGGAACAGCTCTCGGGAATGGTGGATTCGCTGCGGCAGGTGGAGGCGTTCGCGGACTCGCTGGTGCACGATCAGGCTTACGTGCGCTCGCGCGGGACGCTCGACCGCTCGCTCGAGCGGATTCAGCGGCTGACGCGGCCGCTGCCCCGGCCCGGGCTCTCCACCGTGTTGCGCTGGAACACGTCGAACGTCGGGGAAGGGTTCGCGGCATCGGCGCTCGACTCGGACCTGTTCGTGGTGCAGACGTTCTTCGGCAGCTACGTTCAGCCGTACGTGAGCGAACACCAGGACACGCGGCTCGACGCGCTGCTCGATCCGCTCGACCGTCTGATGGACGGCCAGACCCGTGCCGCGCTGGCTTCCAGCATCGATCGCCTGCGGCACTACCAGCGAAAGTTCGGGAAGGGCTCGGTTCCGCTCAACTGGGCCGAAACTGCGCTCTACCTCGGGGTGTTCCAGCACGTGCCCGGCTTCGGGCCGAGCGCTGCGTGTGGCCCGGGCCCGTGGGAGCCGGTCGCGGCGTACAGCCCGGTGTACGCGACGATCCGGAACAAGTCGCTGGTCGGGGTTTCGGTGCTCGAGCTGGGAGCGCGCCGCTATTTCTTCTCCGAGAAATGGGGAACCGGCGGAGTCTCGGGCCTGCTCCGTCCCGCTTACGCGTCGCTCGGCGCCGCGATGGCGTCCGAACACGACGGCGCCCTCGAGAATCCCTTCAAGGGCGTCGAGCGCTGGGGCGGCTTCCTCGCGTGGGGCGACATCAAGCTGGCGGTGGTCGGGGCGCACCATCCGAAGCTGCTCGTCAGCAAGCAGCTCCAGTACGTGAAGACGTTCTTCTAGCCGACGACGCCCGCGCGCCGCCGATCCGCCGAGGCGGAGGCGCGAGGGGAACGCCGGCCACCTCGAGGAGGAGCGATTGGATTCGGAGCACGAGCCGCCGCCCGCGGCGAAGATGCCGAGTGCCGCCCCGCCCTCCTCGCAGCGGCCGATCCACCACGCGTTCCTCCCGAACCTGGTGCTGATCGTCGTGGTCGGCGTCGCGTCCAGCGCGTGGATTCTCGCCTACACCGACGATTTCCCCGCGATCGGCGGGCTGCTCGCCCTCGGCGGCGCGTTCTCGTGGATCGCGTTCGTCTCGGGGATCCTGACCGAGGCGCGGCGCGACCAGATCCAGGCGTTCATCGATCGCGGCATCCTCGATCGAAGCTTCACGACTGTCGTGGTGTGCGCGGCCGCGGCGTGGCTCGCGTTCTTCGCATCCGGCCGGGCGAGCGTGGAGATCGATTCGACCCAGGACGGCGCGTCGCTGACGAGCTTCTACCAGCCTCCCGGCGCGGCGCGCGGCGACACGCTGTTCGTGGAGGCCCACGCCCGCGCGCGGCACGTGATCCGTACCCGTCCGTGGGGGGTCGACACCGTTCGCGTGAAGGTGGAGGGACTGCCCGATCAGATCCTCACCCTCCATGCGCTCGATCGGATGCGCCTGCAGATTCCCTACTCGTTCATCCGCCCGGTGCTCCTGCTCGTGCCGAGCCCCAAGCTGACCGGATTGCTCGCGGAGAATCCGCTGGTCCTCGAGGTGACGGTCCACGGCCGGAAGCTCCGGCTCGAGGACTACCGCGGCGGCTCGGTGTGGGTCGGTTGCGACTCCGACGTGCGGGTGCCCATGCGCCTGCAGGAGGAATGGCGCAACGAGCTCACGGCCAACGGCCGCGGATTGCTCGCCTCGCTCTGGTTGTACCCGCGCGGCGTGGCCGGCCCCCGCATCGATCTCGTGCCGGGTGACACGGTGGCGTTCCGCGTCGCGGGGGCGCGCGGCTCCGATCTCGTCAATAAGACCGTGATCATCGGTCCACTCACGAACGCGACGGATTTCCCGCAGGTGGAGAGACTTTATGAGCCCGAATCGGAATCACCGAACGACTAGGTTCCGCCGGCTGGCGTGCATCGCCATGCTCGCGCTCGCGCCGTGCGTCGCGCGGGCGCAGGACAGCGCGCCCGTGTACGTGCGCTTCGAATTCAGCGACGCCGGACTGGCCAGGATGTCGCCGGTCGGACAGGAACGGGTGATCGCGGACACGCTCGCCGCGGTGCTCGGCCGCAAGTTCGACTTCTGGCCTTTCGTCGCGGACACCGCGAACGGGCTTCCGCGCCTGGAGTTCCGCATCGAGGCGCACGACGCGAGCTACGACCTGCTGGTCGCGATCCGCGCCACCGACGGCACCCGGCTCGATGCGGAGCGCGCCTTTCCGCTGCTGCCGCAGGGCGAGGCGGAGCGCGTCAGCGGCACCACCCCGAGCCCCAGGCGCCTGCCGCGCAAGGTCGGCACCGCGCTCGCGGAATGGCTGGACGGCGATGGCGGGGGTGTGATGCTGGGGACGCTCGAGCTCCGCGCGCCGATCGCGGTCCTGATCGCGCGGGCGCAGCCGCCCGACGAGCGCGCCCTCCTGCCGCTGCGCTGGGACCGCTACGCGAAGCTCGGGTCGTCGCGGTTCATCATCTTCTGCGACTGGCCACTGCACGGCACCGTGCAATTGCATTCGACCGGCGCGGGCTTCCACCGCGACTATCCATCGACCAATCCGTTCGAGGCGCTGGTCGTGGACCACGACGGCTGGGGACCGAAGGATCACCTCGAGAAGATGAAGGATCACATGCAGGCGCTCGGCGAGCTCAAGCCGCGCGCGGTGATGCTCGAGGAATTCGTGAGCATTCCCGGGAGCGACAGCTTCAACGTCGCGCCGCCCAGACCGTGAGGCCCGCCATGAGAGTGCTCGTACTGGTCGCCGTCCTCCTCACCGCTGCGGTGGGCGCGGCGGCGCAAGGTCCAGATTCCGCGAAGACTCCCGCGAAGACCATCGCGAAGACCCGCGGGAGGACCGTCGCGAACTCGCCCGCGACTGCCGCGGCGAAATCGACCGTCGTGCCCCAGGGCGCGGTCGATGCGAACGCCGCGGCGAAGACGACCCTGATGGTCAACAAGCCGCCGGGCACGCTCATGCAGCTGCGCTCGTCGCGGGCGATCCTGATCGACGCCACCGCCGCGCGCAGCCGCGGCGACTACGACACCGCGCTGGTCCATTTCAACGCCGTGCTCCGCGGCCCCGCCGACTCGCTCGATCGCTCGGAGCGCACGCGCGCCCTGCTGGGCAAGGCGCAGACCTGCGAGGCCATCGCGTGGAGCGACAAGAGCCGGGCGTTCTGGCTCGATTCGGCGAAGGCCACGTATGCCAGGGTCATCGAGACCGGCGACGCCGGGAGTCGCACGCTCGCGCTCAACAACCTGGGCGTGATGTACGTGCGGCAAGGCAATCCCGCCGCGGCCGTTGAGGCGCTCAAGCGGGTGCCGTCGAGCAGCCTGCCGCAGTCTCAGGCCCCGCTCTACCGCTACAACCTCGCGCGCGCATACGAAGCGACGGGCGATACGCTCGGGGCGCTGGGCGAGTATCGCGCGGCCGCGCTCGGCGCTCCGCGGTTCGGCGACGCGGTCGAGGGGACCTACCGCACGCTGCTTCAGGTCAGCCCCCCGCCGATCCGGGACGCGATCGCGGTGACCAACGCCCTGGTCGATTCGGGACGGGCCGGCGTGGCCGCAGCGCAGGGCATGAGGTGCCTGTCGAAGTGGGGAGACGATGCCGCCGCGCAGGATCTGCTGGCGGCGGTGCTTCGCGCCTACGCGCGCGACGGCGTGACGCTGGACGGGCTCCCGCAGGTGAACGAGCTGGGGACCCAGTTCCCCGATCTCGGCCCCATCGTCCGCGAGGTGAGCTTCGCGTTCCACGCCCGATTCAAGCCGGTCTTCGCGCCTGGGGTGCTCATGGAATACTTCCCCCACTGGTCGGGGCGGCGCGAGCGCCAGCAGGCATTCGCCGAGCTGCTGGTCGCGATCGGCGACGCGTACGCGCGCGGCGTCGCCCGGGAGCAGGGCCGGCAGGCGCCCGATTCGCTCGCGGCGTTGGCCCGGTACACGGCGGCGTTCGAGCTGGACCCTCGCAACACCGACGCGGCCCTCAAGGTCATCGGTCAGTTCCACTCCCATCCGAACGAACTCGATCCGCATGGCGACCTGATCGAACGCATGACCGACATTCTGTTCGAGTCGAAAGGGGTCCAGTACCACGAGCACCAATGGCTGAACATCATCCGCATGCACCTCGTCCTGGCGAGCATCTTCGAGCAGCAGGGCCGCTGGGGGCCGCCCGGTGATTCCCACACCGCGGTGTTCCAACTCGAACACGCGGTCCAGGTGGATCGCATCGCGCACGAGGAGGGCTTCAGCCCGCCGCCGTCACCGGGGGTGAACGAACGTCTCGCCGTGGCCTACCTGCACCTGAAACGACCGAGGGACGCCTGGGGGAGCTTTCTGAACGCCGCCGCGGGCTTCGTCGCATTGAACGATCGGGAGTCGGCAGAGGCAGCGGTCAAGGGGGCGGACACGCTCAAGGTCGCGCTCGCGCCATCGGATCTCAAGCTCCGGGATGCAATCAACGCGAAGATCGGGAAGCTGCCGGAGGATTAGGGAGGGGCATCGTGACCGAGGAGGCCGGCACGGCGCGGGAGCAATTGCGCATGCGCCTCGCGACCCACGCGGACGTTCCCGCGCTCGAGCGGCTGATCGACCGCTCCGCGCGGGAGCTCGGGATAAGGGACTACTCGCCAGGCCAGATCGATGGCGCGCTGCGAGGGGCCTTCGGCGTGGACACGCAGCTGATCGCCGACCGGACCTACTTCGTCGTGGAGCTGGACGGACCCCTGGTCGGCTGCGGAGGGTGGAGCAGGCGCGCGACGCTGTTCGGCGCGGACTCGCTCGGCGGCCGCGACTCGCAACTGCTCGACCCGGCCCGGCACCCCGCGCGCATCCGGGCGTTCTTCGTCCACCCCGATTTCGCGCGTCGCGGGATCGGGCGCTTGATCCTGCGGCGATGCGAAGCCGAGGCGGCGAGCGCCGGGTTCGAGTCGATGGAGCTGATGGCGACGCTCACCGGGGTGCAATTCTACTCGGCGCACGGATACTCGTCCGGTCCGCCGCTCGAACATCCGCTCGCGGGCGGCGAGCGCCTGCGATTGGTGCCGATGCGGAAGCGCCTCGCCTGACGCCCGCCTTCAGGCGGATCGTCGCGATCGCGTGCTGAAACGCCGCCGGTAGGCGGTGGGCGAGACGCGGATGATTCTCCGGAAGTGGAGCCTCAGCGTCTGCGCGGTCCCGAATCCGACCGCGGCCGCCACCTCGTCAACGCTCTCGCGCGCGCTCTCGAGCCGTCGCTGCGCGGCGAGCACTCGCTGGCGCGTCAGCCAGCGATGCGGCGTGGTTCCCATCTCGTCGCGGAAGCGCCGCACGAAGGTGCGCGGAGAGAGCGCGGCCGCGTGCGCCAGCGCGCCGACCGCGAGCGGCCGATCGAGGTGGGCGACCGCCCAATCCAGCGCGCGCGCGAGCCCGCGTCCCGGCCGGGCCGGCACCGGCAGCGAGACGAACTGGGCCTGACCGCCGTCGCGATGCGGCGAGACCACGAGCCTGCGCGCGACCTGGTTCGCGATCTCGGCCCCGTGATCGAGCCGCACCAGGTGCAGGCACAGGTCGATGCCCGCCGCGCTGCCCGCCGACGTGAACACGTTGCCGTCTTCAACGTACAGCACGTCGGGTTCCACCCGGATCGATGGGTAACGCGCGCGGAGCCGCTCGGTGTATCGCCAGTGGGTCGTCGCGCGCCGGCCATCGAGCAGGCCCGCCGCGGCGAGCACGAACACCCCCGAACAGATCGAGACCACCCGGGCGCCGCGCCGATGCGCCCGGCGCAGGGCGGCCAGCAGCCGCGGCGGCGGCGTCTCGGCCGGATCACGCCAGCCCGGGATGATGATGGTGTCGGCGCCGGTCAGCCCCTTGAGGCCGTGCCGCGCCCGCACATGGAGCGCCCCGGTCGCCCGCAGCGGTCCCGAGTCGAGCGAACGGACTTCGAAAGCGTACCAGGGGATCTCGAGCTCGGGACGCGGCAGCCCGAACACCTCGACCGCGATCGCCAGCTCGAACAGGGCGACCCGATCGTAGGCCACCACCACCACGCGGTGCGGACGGCGGCGAGCAAGGGGACGCATGGCGCAATCTTATCGCACAATGTCATTCCTGCCTATCCCCGAACTGCCGACGTTCTGCGAAGATTCTCGCGTGGTCAGGCCGCGCGATCGGTTGCGGGCGAAGTCCTCGAGAAGGAGACGGGTCATGGCGGAACTCGAGAAGGTGGCGGCACCGGCAGAGGCGCATGTGGGCAGCTCGCTCGATCAGGGGGTCGCCGACCCCGCCGAGGCGGCGCGGCATTTCGAATCGCTGCTCACGTACGAAACCGACTGCTGGGACGTGAACCATGCGCTGAGCCGGCGCGAGGCCGGATTCGTGGTGCTCGACGTGAGATCGCCGGCGCTCTACGCGGCGGGCCACGTGCCGGGGGCGCTCAATCTGCCCCACGCGCGCATCAACGAACGCAATCTCGAGCCGTATGCGGGAGACCCCCTGTTCGTCGTGTACTGCAGCGGGCCGCACTGCAACGGCGCCGATCGGGCCGCGCTTCGCCTCGCGCGCCTCGGCCGCCGCGTGAAGAAGATGCTCGGCGGCATCGAGGGCTGGAAGGACGAGGGCCTCGGCCTCGCGATCGCGGGCTCGTGACGGGACGCGAGGAACTCGTCGCGGGCCGCTCGCGATACGTCGAGGTCGGCGGAGGGTCGATGCCATGAGCCTCGTGACGATCGACTCCGACATGCGTGCGTTGATCGCGGCGCAACGGCTGTGCTTCGCCGCGACGGTCACCGCCGACGGCCGCCCGAATCTGTCCCCCAAGGGGACGGTGCGGGTCTGGGACGATCATCACATCTTCTTCTGCGACATCGCATCGCCCGGCACGCGCGCGAATCTCGAGCGGCACCCCTGGATGGAGCTCAACGTCGTCGACGCGCTCTCTCGCCGCGGCTATCGGTTCTTCGGCCGCGCCAGCATTCACCGCGATGACGCCGTGTTCCGCGACGCCGTCGAGCGCATCACGCGCGAGGAAGGCACGATGTATTCGATCGAGTGCGTGGTGTTGCTCGCCGTGGAGCGTGCGCTGCCGCTGGTCTCACCCGGTTACGAGCACGTGCCGGACGAGTGGCGGATGCGATCGATGTGGCGGGAGCGGCGGCGGGTGCTCGATGGCGAGTTCGAGCGGCATCTGGGGGACCGCGTGCCGCAGCGGGGCGTCTGAGATACCCCGTGGCCTCAGTTGTCCTCGATCGAGACCAGCTGAACGGTGAACGAGAGGCGAACCTGCTCGCCGCCGTTCCTCACGACGTCGAGCACGTGCTTCGTTCCGTCCGCGGCCAGCGCGGCGCGCACTCCCGCGAGGCGCCACGCGGCCGCCGGCTTGTCGTCGATCGCCGCGATGACGTCGCCGGTCGCGAGGCCCGCCGCCGCGGCCGGTGAATGCTTGCGGACCCCGGTCACCTTGAACGTCGTGTAGTCCGCTCCCTCAGCCAGCAGCGCCGCGCCGAACGTCGTCCGCGGCGGGAAGGGCTTCGCGAATTCGTCGTTGGGCTCGAGCACCAGCACGCCGCGCGGGTAATCGTAGGTCGTCGTGAATCGCTGCAGGATGCGCTCGCCGATCGTTCCCGCGAAGCTCGCCGACGCGTAGACGCCGCTCGAGCCCTGCTGCAGGTTCACGGGGATCTCGGTGAGCGTGAAGCCCCCGAGCACGATCGAGCTGAGCTTCCCGCGGACCGTGGTCTGCGCGAAGAACTGTCGCTCGGATCCCGGCATGGTGTGCGGCGTGCCGGCCGGAGTCCTGCGGGCGCGCTCGAGCAGGCGATTGGCCCTCACGAACGGCGCGGTGAGATTGGCGGTTTCGGAGGCGCCGGAGTCGATGACGAAGTCCGCCGCGATCGGGGGCCCGTCCGGGACGGTGATCATGGCGCGCACGTGAGGATGACGCTGCTCCAGGACGAACGGGACCCTTTCGCCGCGACCCGGATCGGCGTAGTCATCGGGCGCGTAGAGATCGAGCGTCTTCGTGCCATAGTCGACCCGGGTGACGAACCGGCTCGCGAAGTCGAATCCGAGGATTCCGCCGATCGGCATGCCGTAGATGCGCTCGAGTCCGCCGAGATCGATCACGCCATCGCGCTGATGGAACAGCTCGACACCGCCCACCCTGAGGCTCCCGACCCGCGTGAAGGCGAAGCTGGTGGTATTGCCGCCGCCCATGACTTCGCTCGCCCCGAACGGTTCGAGCCCGAACTCGCGGAGCCGGAGCGAATTGATGACCGTCACGCCGGCCCCGGTGTCGAGCATGAACCAGATGGGCTTCGAGCCGTTGACGCTGCACTCGATCATGATGTGATCGTTCTCGAAGTTGAACGGAATGCCGGTCGCGCGGCGTCCGTGCGCGAATCGATAGTCCGCCGCCCCCTCGCGCGGAGCCTCGAAGCGTGACGCGGGGAGGTCCGCGCCCGGCTCGACGCTCGCGATTGTCGTCGCGTTCGAGCCCGATCCATCGCCGGTCTCCTCGCGCACCCGATAGGGAACCGCGACGCCCCGAACCTCGCGCCAGTCGTCGAAGGCGAGCGCGATCTCATCGTCGTACGGCTTGCGCACCGCCCGCGCCGGGCGAGACGTCTGCTTGTCGATGTAGAGATCGAGCGGGATCCCGCCCGCCGGGCAGAGCGTGATCACCTGGAACGCATGGGTGCTGTCCTCGCCCGCGGCGCGGGCGCCCGCGGCCCGGATCGAGTCCATCGAGAATCCGGCGTAGAGCAGCGACTTGAGGTACGCGAGCGTGACGAGGTCGCGCAGGTCGCGGCCTTCGAGCGCGCGGACCTTCTGGTTCCAGTCCTTCGCCCAGCCCGCGGACCCCATGCGGACTTCCTCGCGGTGATCGGGCCATTGGGTGACGGTCTTCCGATACGCGTCGCGGGCCACCCATTCTTCGCTCGTGCCCGGGATGCGGTCCTCGGTCAGGCGCGATTGGATGTGTGCGCTTCGGATCGCGCCGAGATTGCGCCATCCGCCCACCGCCTGCGCCCACGCTTCGACCAGCGCGCCGACCGTGTCCGCGCCCGCGAACTGCGGGCTCGGGAGCGGGGCATCGGCGGACCGCGCGGAGCCGGCGTGGGAGAGAGACAGGATGGCGACGAGGACAAGGCCGCGACTCCAGCGGAACATCGAGCTTCCTCCCGGGCGATGCGGCGTGTGGTGTCGGCGGATCGCGGCCCAGCCTACTTGAAGACGAGGTGAGCCACCCGCGTTTCCAGATTCCAGTAGATCATCGCGAGCGCGGTCACGTCGAACGCGGCGTGCGCGACCATCAGGAGCCAGATCCGGCCGGTGAACGCGAAGATCGTTCCGAACACGAGCCCGGTGATCATGGCCTGCTCCGCGCCGGCGAGTCCCTGGAGCGAATAGTGCCCCAGCGCAAACCCCACCGACGTGAGCAGCACGGTGAGCACCTTGCCACGCACGCCGGTTCCGAACAGCTTGCCGAGGCGCTCGAACAGGTAGCCGCGAAAGACCGTCTCTTCTCCGAAACCCGCACCGACGATCATCCCGTACAGCGCTCCCGGGAGCGCGGCGCGATTTCCCGCGAGGTAGTGGAACGCGGAATTGATCGGATTCGCGCCCAGCAGCGGCATCACGACCGCCTTCATCAGGAACTTGAACGCGATGCCGAACGCGATGCCGAGGGCGATCGTGGCGATCCAGCTCCTGGGCCGCACGTAGCCGATCTCGCGCCATGGCGTGCGCGACCACCTCACCCACAGCAGCACCAGCACGGCGCTGAGCGGCGCGATGGGATAATTCCCCACGAGCAGGATGACCAGCATCGCAGCGATTCCGAGCGGGCCGAACCCGCGCAGGCGTTCTGCGAGGCGATCGTCAGATGGTGGGGGGGATTCGTTCGCAGGGGCCGCCGAGTCGTTCATCTCACTAGCTCCATTCGGATCAGCCGCCTGGAGCGTCGTCGAGCTACACGTGGAGCCAGACTACGGGCGCCGCCCCAGGCGGCCGGCTCGAGGGCGCTCGCGACCGCGGGCCTCACGCGTCTTTGAGGTGTCCGTTCGCGCCGCGCCGGGAGGCGAGGCTGCCCACCACGGCCACCAGCTCGGTCGGATCCGCAGGCTTCGAGAGGTACATCTGGAATCCCGCGGCCAGGATGCTCACCCGATCCCCGATCTTGGCATAAGCGGTGAGCGCCACCGCGGGGATGCCGCCACCATGCCTGGCATCGCGCTCCCTGACCTTGCGGATCAGAGCATAACCGTCCTCGTCGGGCATCGCGATGTCCGAGACCAGCACATCGGCGTCCCACAGGTCGAGCACGCCGAGAGCCTCCGCGGCCGAGCTCGCGGTCCGCACCACGGCGCCACACGAGCTGAGGAGGGCCTGAACGGCCTCGTTCGTGCTCGATTCGTCGTCCACCAGCAGCACGCGGATCCCATCGAGTCGTCGAAGCGTTTCGTGATCCACTGCGTCCCCGGCGATCGGATGCCTCCGCCAGGTCTCGCCGAGCGACGGGCTCGTCGCCAGCATGGGAAGCTTGACCATGAAACTCGAGCCGAGCCCGAGCCCTTCGCTGTGAGCGGTGATCTCGCCTCCGTGCAGCTCGGTGATCGTGCGAACGATCGAGAGTCCCAGTCCAAGGCCGCCATGGCGGCGCATCGAGCCGCCCTTCTCCTGCCGGAACGGTTCGAAGACGTGGGGGAGAAACGCGGCATCGATCCCGATGCCGCTGTCGATCACCGACACCTCCACGTGCGACTCGGCACGCCCCAGCACGACCTGCACCCGGCCGCCTTTGGGGGTGAACTTGATCGCGTTGGAGATGAGATTCCACATCACCTGTTGCAGTCGCTCCGAATCTCCCGAGACGAGACCCACTCGCTCGTCCAGCACGAGCAGCAGTCGGATCTGCTTGGCCTCGCTCGCGGGGCGTTGCGATTCGGCCGCGGCCCTGATCACCGACGCCAGCTCGATCGGCCTCACATCGAGCCGGAACTTGCCCGAGACCACCCGCGAGACGTCGACCAGGTCGTCGATCAGCTGAGCCTGTGACCTGACGTTCCGCTCGATCACCTCCAGCGCCCGATCGGACTTCTCCTTGTCGAGCGTGCCGCTCCGGAGCAGCTGCGTCCAGGTGAGGATCGGCGCCAGCGGATTGCGGAGCTCGTGCGATACGGTGGCGAGGAACTCGTCCTTCAGGTGTCCCGCCTCCTCCGCAGCCGAGAGGGCGAGAGTCGTCCGGGTCTGGCGCTCCTCGGCGGTCGTGCGCGCGCTCGCCTGTACCCGGTGACTCTTCTTGAGGACCAGCATGAGCATGACGCAGAAGATCACGGCCAGCAGGATGGTGGCGAAGGTGATCGCGTTCAGGATCTTCTGCGCGAGGGCCACTGAGCTACGGGTGGCCTCGAGTCCGCTGAGGGTGAGGGCATCCATGTGCGCCACGAGGGCGTCCATCGCCTGCCCGAGCATGGTGCCCTGGGAGACCAGGGAATCCGTGACCAGAGAGGGCCTTCGTCCGCCGGGAGAGACCTCCGCGAGCACGGCACGCTCCAACCTCTCCTGGTGCAGGCGTTCCGAGGTCGCGACTCGGTCGAGGAAGGCCTCGCCCAGGGTGCCCGTGAGCCGGGCTCTCATACGGTCGATCTGCTCGCGCATCCCGGCGCTACCCGACGTCGCGGCGACGGCGTAGCCCGGATCGCCTGTGAGGACCCAGGTACGCGCGTCCAGGATCTTCCGCATGCCGCTGAGCTGCAGCTGCCTGCTGTCCGCCAGATCCCGTGCCTGGCTGGTCGCGACCTTATCCACCCTCGCGACGATCAACCTCGACACGACCAGGGTGGCTCCGCTGCTCATGACGGCCAGCAGGCCGACCACGATCAACACCGCGATCAGCCTTCGTTGGAATAACGATTCAGCCACGGTCGATTCTCCCCAAGCGTCTCGATTCGCCGATCCGAGCGATGACGCTGCTGAGTCTGGACTGATGCGGCCTCTTCCACAACCGCACTCACCGGCTCGGGCCAACGGAGCGGCTGGTCGGTCAGCTCGCCCGCGCGGTCACGACGCCGATCAGGATCAAGGCCCCCAGCACCACGGTCCCGATGACGAGCCGCACCAGGAGCGCCGTGATTGCACGATGGGTCGATGAGATCATGCGTTGAACCAATCGCCAGTTTCGTGCCACGCGCGGGCGGGAGTCGCGTTCGCTCGTAACGCGTTGCTGAGCATCGATCTCGTGGTGCGGCGCGCCGCCGGAGCGCCACCCCGACGAGCGGCTACGTCTTCGCTGGCGAAGAAGATTCTTCAATCCAATGAAGGATGTTCAAACGAGCGGGAGTGCTGGCGCGGGAGCAAGGCCACAGTCTCAGCCTCTCGCGTACTGGTTGAGCCGGTTGTAGAGCGTCTTGAGGCTGATGCCGAGGATCTCGGCAGCCTTCTTCTTGTCACCGCCACAGTGCTCGAGCGTGGCGAGGATGTGTTGGCGCTCCGCGTCGTCGAGCGAAGCCCCCATGTCGGGAGGCTGCTTCGCACCGGGCCGGATCGTCGCATCAGGGGCGGCCCCGGCTTCCAAGTCTCCGAGCTCGATCTTGTCCTCGGACATGATGAACGCGCGATTCAGCTCGTTCTTGAGCTCGCGCACGTTGCCCGGCCACGGGTGGGCCTGGATGCGCTCGCGCGCCGCGGCGCTCAGGCGCTTGGCCGTTCCGGCGGCGGCATTGAGCGACTCGACGAAGCGCTCGGCCAGCAGGAGCACATCCCCGCCACGTGCGCGCAGCTCGGGCAGGGCGATCGGGAACACGTTCAAGCGGTAGAACAGGTCCTCCCTCAGTTTCCCGGCCTGCACGGCTTCTTTCGGCACGCGGTTGGTGGCGGCGATCAAACGCACGTCCACCCGGATGGGCTCCTCGCCCCCGACGCGCGTCAGCGTCGATGACTCGAGCACACGCAGGAGTTTGACCTGGAGCTCGATCGGCATTTCGGTGATCTCGTCGAGGAACAGTGTGCCGCCCGACGCGCGCTCGAAGTAGCCCCGCCGGAGCTGCGTCGCACCGGTAAAGCTGCCCCGCTCGTGGCCGAACAGCTCGCTCTCGATCAGGGTCGGGGGGATCGCCCCGCAGTTGAGCGGAAGGAAGGGCCGGTGGCGGCGGGCGCTCAACTCGAAGACCGTCTGCGCGACGAGTTCCTTCCCCGTGCCGCTCTTCCCGGTGATGAAGACCGTCGCGTCCGTCGGTGCGGCCCTGGCGATCAGATCGTACACGGCCTGCATGCTCGGGGAGACGCCGATCAGCTGGCCGAAGCGACCCAGCTTTCGGAGCTCGCCGCGCAGCGTGCCGACCTCGTCCTTGAGCGAACGGACCCGCACCACGTTGGCGAGCACGGCCTTCATGCGGCGGAGATCGAGGGGCTTGGTGAGGTAGTCGAGCGCGCCCAGCCGCAGCGCCTCGATCGCGGAATCCACGGTGGCCATGCCCGAGACGATGATCACGTCGGAGCCCGTGGTGTCCTTCAGCTCCTTCAGCAGCCCGATCCCCTTCCCGTCGGGCAGCATGAGATCGACGACCACGAGGTCTACCGGCCCGCGGGCCATGCATTCCCGAGCCTCTGTCAGCGAGCTCGCGAGCGCGACCTCGAAGCCTTCCTGCTTCGTGATCTCGGCCAGGCCGGAGAGAAAGTCGTTGTCGTCGTCGACTAGAAGTGCGCGGAGCATCGCATGGATCCTCTGCCCAGGAAGAACTCTCGCCGAAAATATGACACCGAAGTCGCCGGGTGCAAACGCGACGGCCAGCGGCGGATCGACTCCTGCGACGCGGAATCATCCGCGCTCGGGAGGCGTCCCAAGATCTCCCTCTCCCGCACTCACGCTCGTTTGAACTTCCTTCCTGGGATTGAAGGATCTTCCTCGCCAACGGCCGCATGTTCGTTCGCTGGCACAGCACTCCGGCTGCGAGCCGCACCGCCAGGTTGATCCCCAGCAGCGCGGTAAGAGGAATCGCGGCTCCCGCCCCCCGCGTGGCACGAAACTGGCGCTTGGTTGCTCCGATTGCGGAGATACCGCGGTTCTCTCGAATTCGCTTTCACATAAGGAGTCACCAGATGCGTCATGCACACTTCGATCGTCGAACAAGCTTCTTCGCGGCGTTGCCACTCGCACTACTGCTGGTCGCGATGGTTGGTTGTGGTTCGTCTCCCAAGAACCCCATCGGACCCGGCGGGCCAGTTGGAGACACTGTCGCGCCGACCGTGAGTTCCACCAACCCCATCGATGGCGCCACCGGCGTGGCGGTCATCACGGCATCGTTCAGCGAGGCGATGAGCGCCTCGACGATCACGGCGTCCAGCTTCTCCGTGAGCGGTCCTGGCCCGACGCTCGTGACCGGCACCGTTGCCTACGATGCTTCTAGCGACATCGCGATGTTCACGCCCACGAGTGCGCTCGCGGCCGGCACGGTCTATATCGCGACGATCACGACCGGGGCCACCGATGTCGCCGGCAATGCGCTCGCGATCAACCATGCGTGGAGCTTCACGACATCGGCGTCGGCAAGCAATCAGGCTGCGCCGGCTCTAGGCGCGGCCGGAGCGTTCGTGGTGCTGGCCGGTTCGACGGTCACCAACTTGGGTGCGACCGCTCTGACGGGTGATCTGGGCGTGAGCCCGGGAACCGCCGTGACTGGCTTCCCGCCGGGAACCCTGACCGGTGCGATGCACAAGGGCGATCCCACGTCAGCCGCGGGCCTGGCGGATCTCACCATCGCATACAACGACGCCGCTGGACGCACGCTGGCACCCGTCACCGTCGCCGGGAATCTCGGCGGGATGACGCTGCCTCCGGGTCTCTACAAGTCCACGTCCTCGCTCGCGATCTCCTCGGGTGATCTCACGCTCGACGCCCAGGGCGACGCGAATGCCGTCTTCATCTTCCAGATGGCATCGACGCTCACCACGACCTCAGGCCGAGCCGTGGTCCTGAGCGGTGGCGCCAAAGCTTCGAACGTCTTCTGGCAGGTGGGGAGCTCGGCGACACTTGGAACGACGTCCGTCTTCAAGGGCACCATCATGGCGAACCAGTCGATCACACTGAACACCGGGGCGTCGTTGAATGGCAGAGCACTGGCACGGATCGGCGCGGTGACGCTGGCCGGCAACGCCGTCGTAATGCCCACCCCGTAACGTTTCGAAGCCCGAGCCCGGATCGATTTGATCCTTGCTCATCACCCCTGGGGAGGTCGCCGCTCCGGCGGCGCCTCCTCATTAACCAAGGAGTCATCCATGCGTCATGCACACTTCATCGTCGGCGTCGCGCTGGTCGCGGCCACTGTGCTCTCGGGATGTCGCACCGAGCAGGGTGCCCAGGACGGCACGAACAACACGTCCTCCAACCGCGTGGCCGATCTGACCCTGCCTTCCGGCACGTCGATCGAAATCGCACTCGCCACCCCGCTCACGTCGGAAACCGCGAGCGTCGGCAACGCGTGGACCGGGTCGACCCGGAACGCGTTGGTTCTCGATGGCCGGAACATCGTCCCTGCCGGCAGCGCGGTCAGTGGCACCGTCACGTCGGTCAAGCCGGCTCGCAAGGGCGACCGCGCCATGCTCGACCTCGGACTGAGTTCGATCACGGTCGGCGGCCGCAGTTATCGCGTTCGCGGCAGCATGGAGTCCGTCGTCGCGGGATCGCCGCGGGCGCGGAATCTCGGCGCCATCGGAGCGGCCACCGTGGCCGGCGCGGTCCTCGGCCATGCGGTGGGCGGCTCGGACAAGGGCACGATCATCGGCGGGCTGATCGGCGGCGGGGCTGCGACCGGCGTCGTGTCACAGACCAAGGGCTGGCAGGTGGTGCTGAAGGAAGGCACCGCGCTCACGTTCACCACGAACGAGGCCGTCGCGGTGCGCAGCTAGCGCAGGCGGGCGCGAAAGGCGGCGGCAAATGCTCTGGACGATCGCAGTGGTGCTTCTGATCCTATGGCTGCTCGGCATGCTGACGGCGTACACACTGGGTGGCTTCATCCACCTGCTGCTCGCCGTCGCCATCATCGTTGTTCTGCTCCGTATCATTTCGGGTCGAAGGGCGCTGTAGGCCCCGCTTCGGCCGGAAGGAACGTGTGAACCAATGAAGACCTTCAGCTTCGCACTCGTGATTCTCGGAATCATCGCGCTGGTCTATGGCGGAATCAGCTACAACCGGCAGAGAACGATTCTCGATGTCGGTCTGTTCAAGGCGACGACGACCGAGCACAAGAACATCCCGCTGTCGCCCATCGTCGGAGGGATCGCGCTGATCAGCGGCATCGTGCTTCTGGCGATTCCCAGGCGACGGCTTGCCTGAGCCAAGACAAGGCGCCGTCGTCTTATGAGCTCCACCCGGATCCACCCTGACTGGTGCGTCGTCGAGCTACGCCTGGGGCGAGACTACGGCCGCCGTCCCAGGCGCCTCAGCCTCGCCGCCGCTTCGGCCCCGAACAGCGCCTCCGCCATCGGTCGCTCCATGTGAAGCGCGATGCGCACGCTCTCGTAGATGATCACCGCGCCCCAGCTCGATGCGACCCAGACCAGCACCGCCTCGAGCGGCAGGTGCCCCCACGCTACCACGTAGAGGCCTACCATCTGGCGATCGCGATAGCCCCACCAGCCGTACGGGATCGCGAGCGTCACCTCCCACAGCAGGCTCACCACCAGCAGGAACGCGATCGTCAGGCTGAACGCGCGCCAGTTGATCGACGATCGGGCCGAGTGGAACAGCGCGAGGCTCGGGGTGGCGGCCGCGAGCAGGAGATACGTGAGGTAGCCTGGGAACCCGGCGTGATCCGCGTGCGGGCCCCAGCGCTTGTACGCGACCGCCGCGGCCAGCAGGAGCGGCGCCGCCGTCGCGGTGCCGAGGTGCAGCTGCAAGATGCGCGGGACGGCCCGAGCGCGGCGCTTCATCTCGGCGACGTCGTGCGCCTCGAACCAGTACGCGTCGCACCAGACGTAGAAGAGGAGAATGGCCGAGAACCCGGCCGCGTAGAAGATGAACTCTTCGATCGGAATGCTGAGCCGCCATCCCGCGCCCGGGACGTAGCCCGGCAGCAGGATGCCAAGGATCGCGCCGCGATTGGGGAAGGTGAAGAACGCGTTCCCGAAGAAGAGGTCGAGCGCGATTCCGATCCCGGCCGTCCAGACGACGGACAGGAAGAACGCCGATCGTTCGATGCGGGCCTGTGGGCGACGCGCGAACCACCACAGGATCGCGATCGCAGGAACGATGAAGAGCAGCAGGCTGATCGTGTACCCGTGAGGGCTCGGGTTCGTCCCCGGCGTGAACGCTGGCGGCGGAGCAAGGTGAATCGTCCGCAGCGTGAGATAGGCCGGAACGAGAATGACGCCGAGCATCGCGACGACGGTCTTCAAGCCTTTGCTCGCGCCGGGCACGGTTACCTCCAAGAAGGTCCGCAGCTCGCGCGAATGATACGCCGGATCGCGGCTCGGCGCGCGGTGTCCACCGCACGCGGCGCCGGGACAGCTCCAGCCGCACGACACGGCTGTAAAGCATGCTTGACAGGCCTGACAAGCATCCTTTACACTCCCCCCTCATGAGCGTGGCCCAGGCGTTGCGCGGGAATTCGGTGGATCGGATCGGGGCATACGTATGAGTGGCGGGCGCCCGAACCCCTTCGGCTGCTTCGACCGGCGATTTGCGGTCGAGCTGATTCCCGCCCTCGCGGCGATGGTGGCGGCCCTGGCGATCGCCGGGTTGCTTCCGCGCAGCGAGCCGACGCGGCTCCTCATGGCGGGGCTCAGTTCCGGCGCGCTCGCATGGACCATCATCGTCGCGGTCGCGGCGATCCGCCGTCTCGACGAGCTGCAACAGCGCATCCACCTGATCGCGATCGCGGTGTCGTTCGCCGCCACCGGCGCACTGCTCGCGATGACGCTGTTCTTCAAGGTGGCCGGCGTCGGCTGGTTCCCGTCAGGGCTTGTCCTGTCGGAGTTCATGCTGGCGGTCTGGGCAGGCGGCGTGGTCGTGCTCGAACACCGATATCGATGAAGAACGACGTGAGCCGGCTGCGCGGCGAGCGGGGCTGGTCGCAGGGCGAGCTCGCGGCCGAGCTCGACGTTTCGCGGCAGACCGTCAACGCGATCGAGACCCTGAAGTACGACCCGAGCCTGCCGCTGGCGTTCAAGATCGCGCGGCTGTTCGGAAAGCGCATCGAGGAAGTGTTCGAGCCGGAGCGGGATCGGAAGTCGAGATAGAACGGAGACTCACCGTGGATCAGGCGAGGCGGCCCGAGAAGCCGGGCAGGAAGCGAGCATCGATCGGTGTCGGCATCCTGCTGGTGACGCAGCTCGCCACGGCGGCGCTCACGAGGCGGACTGCGGTCAGTGAATCGGGCGTGTTCGCGGCGACGCCGCTGGCGGTGCTGGGATTACTCGCGATCGCGGCGCTCAACGTACGGCACACGCCGTACCCGAAGCGGGCCTACCTGTCCATGGTGGCCATCATGGGCGCCGCCGTGCTGATCACGCCCGTGCTCGCGGCGAGCCCGGAATCATGGGCCGAGCGGACGCGGGACACCATCTGGCTCTTTCCATGGATCCTGGTCTTCTGGTCGTTCATGCCGGCCCCCAGGCGAGGCATCTGCGCGGCCGACAGTCGCTACATCGGATGGCTCATGATAGGAACCGCCCTGCTGCTGGGCGCCGTGGTCCAGCTCTAGACGCGGCTCCAGATCTCTTGAGGGAGGTCGCATGGCACGCGTGGTGTTTCGATCCTGTCACTATTGAATCAGCGGGCTCCATGCCGTCCGGGTGGCGGCGGGTCTGAAGAGAGCGCTCGGCATCGAGATCGAGCAAGTCGTTGGCAGCTACGGCGAATTCACCGTGCTCGTCGACGGCGAGCCCGCGATCGAGGCGGGCGCGTTGGGTTTCCTGGGCGTCCTGCCGGGCGCGAGGGCGATCCGGCAGGCGATCGAGCGGCGACTGAGTCGGGGACCTGACGCCTGACGTATCAAGCCGCTTTCATCTTTCGGCGCGATGCGCGATGGTCCCCGCATGTCAGCGAGCCTCACGGACACGCTGTGCACGCGGTGCGGGCTGTGTTGCGACGGCTCGTTGTTCGCCGACGTGGAACTGGTCGGCGAGCCTGAAGCAACCCGGCTCGAGATCCTCGGACTCGAGGTCGAAGACGGCGACGAGAGCGGCGGGCTGCTCGTGCAACCGTGCGCGGCCTTGCGAGGAAGACGCTGCGGCATCTACGCCCACCGACCGAAGTGCTGTCGAACGTTCGAGTGCCGGTTGCTTCAGGACGTGCGCCGCGGAACGGTGCCGGTCGAGCGGGCGGCGGAACACGTCGCGGAGGCGCTGAGCCGGATTCGGCGAGTGCACGGACTGCTCGCGCAGTTGGGGCAGCGCCACGTTCGCCTGCCGCTCAGGGAGCGCTGCGCCGAAGCGCTGGCAGGGGAAGCCGGTGCGAATCAAGAGGTGAGCCGAAAGCGCGCCGAGTTGGAAGCCGCGATGTCCGCCGTCGAGAGGTTGATGCGGAGGACTTTTCTCGGCACCGGGGCGAAGATCGGAGCCACCGAGAAAGTGGCCGGGTGATCCGAACGGCAGCAGACCCGCGATGTGAGGCATTGGGACATTCGTGAAGCGCCGGCCTCCAGACTTCTATTTCACGCGACTTCGCAGCATGGCGAACGCGCGCGGCGGACTGCTGCTTTCGCGCGCCTACCTCGGCGACGCGACGAAACTGCGGTTCCGCTGCGCAGCGGGCCACGTCTGGGAGCAGACCCCCAGCGCCGTCAAGCAGGGCAAGTGGTGCTCGCTGTGCGCGAGGATCCGGGGCGCGAGGCGGCAGAGCAGCGAAGCGCGCGCCCGTCTCTACCGGATCGTCGCCCGGAAACGGGGCACCGTCGTCTCGCGCGAGTACATCAATTCGCAGACGAGGCAGCGTTACCGGTGCCACGCCGGGCACGAATGGGTGACGGTTCCCGAGAGCATCATCCAGGGCAGCTGGTGCCCGGTCTGCCCACATCCGCATCGATTGGAGATAAACGCCGCGCGGCGTCAGGTGGTGGCTCGCCGCCTCGAGAGGCGAGTCGAGCGAAGCGGAGGAAGAATCGTCCCCCCCGGATTCCGCCACTCGAAGAAGTCATTCGAGGTTCGCTGCGGGCGCGGGCACGTATGGCAGACCACGGCCGAGAGCATCGACGCGGGTGTGTGGTGCCCGATCTGCAAGGAAGCCTCGACACTCGCCGACCTGCGATCTCTCGCCGAGCGGTGGGGCGGCGAGCTTCTCTCGCAACGCTATCGGGGCGGCCCGGCGAAGCTCGAGTGGCGGTGCCCGCAGGGCCATCGATTCCTCAAGACGGCGGCGATGGTCAAGGGAGGCGGTTGGTGCTGGAGATGCCGCAGCCTCTTGCCGGGCGATCTCGAGCGAATGCGGCGGGTCGCTCGGGAGCGCGGAGGGGAATGCCAGTCGCCGAGATACGGAGGCGCCGCGACGAAGCTTCGATGGCGTTGCCGCGAAGGCCACGAATGGCGAGCCGTGCCCGGCTCGATCATCCAGGGAACGTGGTGCCCGATCTGCCGGGTCCGCGGCGGGCACAGCCTCGCACGGCTGAGCATCGAGATCATGCGCGAGTTGGCCACCGAACGGGGTGGCCTGTGTCTTTCGAAGGAGTATCACGCGTCGAAGGTAGCGCTCCGATGGAGGTGCGCACGGGGCCACACGTGGTCGGCCCTCCCGTTCAACGTTCGAAAGGGCGGCTGGTGCCCCACCTGTGCCCATTCCGCGAGGGGCACGCTCGAAGGCATGAGGGCGCTCGCCATCGAACGCGGGGGACGCTGTCTCACGTCCACATGGGACGACCATCGCAGACCGCTTCGCTTCGAATGCGCCCGCGGCCATCGTTTCTCGACTCTCGCCGGCGTCATCAAGACCGGCATGTGGTGCACGAAGTGCGCGGCGAGGTAAGCTCGCGAGACATATGCAGCCGATGCCGGATCTCGATCAGGGAGACAAACTGTGACCCCCATCGGGGGCGGTGCTCGCTTTGACGGCGACACCTCCCGCGAGGCGCTCCGCGCACAGTTCGTCGCCTTGCGCCGCATCCCACCCAGACGGCGGCTGGCGCTCATGGACGACCTCACCCGGCTCGCCCGATCGATGAGCAGGGAGGGTTTGAGACGGCGCCACCCGGGAATTGCGGAGGCGGAGCTCGACGCGCTGTTCTTCGAGCTCGTCCTCGGCCCGGACCCCGCCGCGAGGGTGCTTGAACACCGTCGTGCCCGCCTCGCACGACCGGCGCCGTGACCCTGCCCACTGAATTCCTGGTCTATGTCGCCGAGCTCCTCGAGCGGCTGGGCATTCCCTACCACGTGGGTGGATCGATCGCGAGCTCGGCGCATGGCATGTACCGTGCCTCGGCAGACATCGATTTCGTCATCGACCCCACCGGCGATCAGTTGGAAGCCCTGGCTCGCGCGCTCGAACCCGAGTTCTATGTCAGCCGCTCGGCGATGGCGGAAGCGCTGTCGGGGCGAAGCATGTTCAACGCCATCCACGACCAGACGTCGTTCAAGATCGACTTCTTCATCAAGGGCGCGGCACCGTTCGACGCCGAGGAGCTGCGCCGTTCCATCAGGCAGGTCGTCGGCGACGACCAAGGGCATGCGGTGCTCCTCAAGAGTCCCGAGGACACGATCCTGCGAAAGCTCGAGTGGTTTCGGCGTGGGGGCGAGGTGTCGGACCGCCAGCGGCGAGATGTTCACTCGATCCTTGCGGCCGCGCGCGGAAAACTCGACGAGACCTACCTTGACCGCTGGGCACGGGAACTGGGCATCACCGACCTGCTCGAGCGAGCCCGGCGAGAAGTCGCGGACCTGTGAGGGGCAGGACACGATGGCTGCCCTGACGGGCGGCAAGCCCGCCAGAGTGACCCGCCCGTGGCCCGGCAGCCCAGCCGGATAGAGCAGCGATCTCCTAAGCCACCATCATCCCCACCGCCCGCTTCCACCTCGCATACTCCCCGTCGCGCCACGCCTTCGTCCGCTTCGGCGCAAACACCCGCTCCATCTTCCGCGCGCGATCCAGCTCGCGGTGCGACTTCCAGAATCCCACGCCCAGCCCCGCGAGCAGTCCCGCGCCCAGCGCGGTCGTCTCGACCACGCGCGGCCGCTCGACCGGCACGCCCAGCAGATCCGACTGGTATTGCATGAGGAAGTCGTTCGCCGCCGCGCCGCCATCCACGCGCAGCCGCCGCACGCGCTGCTTCGCGTCGCGCTCCATCGCCTCCACCAGGTCGCGGCTCTGGAACGCGAGCGACTCGAGCGCGGCGCGCACGATGTGGGCGCGCGTGGTGCCGCGCGTGAGGCCGAGCAGCGCGCCGCGCACGTCGGGGCGCCAGTAAGGCGCGCCCAATCCCACGAACGCCGGCACCATCACCACGCCGCCGGAATCGCTCACCGATTTCGCGAGCGCCTCGCTCTCGCTCGCGCGCTTCATGAACCCGAGCCCATCGCGCAGCCATTGCAGCGCGGCGCCCGCGATGAACACGCTCCCCTCGAGCGCGTAGGCCGGCTCGCCGCGCGGGCCGCACGCGACGGTGGTGAGCAGGCCCGCGCGCGACGCCACCGGCTTCGCTCCGGTGTGGAGCAGCAGGAAGCATCCGGTGCCGTACGTGTTCTTCGACTGACCGGGCGCGACGCAGCCCTGGCCGAACAGCGCGGCCTGCTGGTCCCCGGCGATCCCGGCGATGGGAATCCCGTCGGGCAGCACGCGCGCGCCGCGCGTCACGCCGAAGCCGCCGCTCGACCAGCGCACCTCGGGCAGCACGGCGCGCGGCACGCCGAAGCGGCGCAGCAGCGTCTCGTCCCACTCGAGGCGGCGGATGTTGTAGAGCAGCGTGCGCGATGCGTTGCTGCAATCGGTCGCGTGGGTCGCGCCGCCGGTGAGCTTCCACACCAGCCACGCGTCAACGGTGCCGAAGGCGATCGCGCCGCGCCGCGCGCGGGCGCGAAGCACCGCGTCGCGCGCGAGCATCCACTCGAGCTTGGTCGCCGAGAAGTAGGGATCGAGCACCAGCCCGGTGCGCCGCCGAACGTCGGCCTCTACCCCTAAGCGCTTCAGCGCAGCGCATCGATCGCTGGTCCTGCGGTCCTGCCACACGATCGCGCGATGCACGGGCTTCCCGCTCGCGCGATCCCAGAGGAGCGCGGTCTCGCGCTGGTTGGTGATCCCGATCGCCACCACGTCGGCGCCGCGGGCCCGTGCCCCGCGCAGCGCGCGGCGCACCGCGGTCAGCGCGCACTCCCAGATCTCGCCGCCCTCGTGCTCCACCCAGCCGGGCTTGGGGAAATGCTGCGGCAGCTCGGAGTAGCCGCGGCCGCGCACCGCGCCCGCGTGGTCCATCAGCAGCGCGGTGCTGCCGGTGGTGCCGGAATCGATCGCCAGCACGTAGCGTCCGCTCATAATGCCTCCATCGCGCGCCGGATCAGAGCCTCCTCGTCCACCAGCCCCGCGTCGTAGCGCTCGAGCTCCTCCTTGGTGCGCGCGGCGCTCCAGCCAAGCGTCTCGGCGAGCACGGTCGCCACTTCGGGCGCGGCGAGGCGGCCGCGGTCGGGGGTGAGCCACAGCAGCGTGCGCCGCCGCAGCACGTCGTCGAGGTGCCGCGCGAACTCGTGCTCTGCGGCGTGGCGCGCGATCTGATCGAGGCTCGCGCTCGATGCGACCGGCGCGGGGAGCCGATCCTCGGAGTCCTCGATCGGCGCGGTGCGGCCGAGGTGCTTCGCGACCATGGCCAGCGTGTCGCGCGCCATCACGCGAAAGGTGGTGTACTTGCCGCCGGCGACGCTGAACACGCCGTGCTCCTCGACCACGTGGTGCTCGCGCGAGGCCTCGCCGACCGCGCCCTCCGAGTGCAGCAGCGGGCGCACCCCGGCGATCGCGGCGATCGGCGGCGCGCCGGCGGCCTCTGGCAGCGCGTGCGCCAGCTCGCGGCGCAGGTAGCGCAGCTCCTCGACGGTCGGCGCGAACGCGTCGTCGGGCGGGGGCGATGGCACCTCGATCTCGGTGGTGCCGACCAGCGAGTACTGCCCGAACGGAATCACGAAGAATACGCGGCCGTCCTGATGCGCGGTGAGCAGCAGCCCGTGGCCGCGGGTGAGCGCGGGGTAGATGAGGTGCGCCCCGCGCGAGGGGCGCAGCAGCGCGGCGGGATCGGGCGTGCCGGGCGCGAGCCCGCGAAACAGCAGCCGCCGTACCGCGTCGCACCACGGGCCCGCGGCGTTTACGACGGTGCGGGTGTCGAAGGTGAGCGTTGCGCCGCTCGCCAGATCGCGCGCGCCCAGCTCGATCAGCGCGGGCCCGGCGGGCGATGAAGCATCTTCGACCGGCCGCGCGGCCGTGACCTCGAGCCCGGTGTGAATCGCGGCGCCGTGCGCTGCGGCGTCGCGCGCCACCGCCACGCCCAGCGCGGCGTCGTCCATCACCACGTCGGAGTAGATGCCGGCGCCCACCAGGCCATCGGCCGCGAGCGCGGGCTCCAGCTCCAGAGCCTCGCGGGTGCGCACGAAAGCGGGCGGCGCGAGCGCCTGCCCGCCCGCGAACCAGTCGTAGAGCCTCAAGCCCGCGCGCAGCTTCCACGCCGGCACGCGATCGCCGCGATAGACCGGCACCATGAAGCGATGCGGGTGCGCGAGCGCGGGCGCCATGCGGCTCACCGCCGCGCGCTCGGCGAGCGACTCGCGCACCAGCGCGAAGCGCATGTGCTCGAGGTAGCGCAGCCCGCCGTGCAGCATGTGGCTCGAGCGGCTGCTGGTGCCGGAGGCCAGGTCGCCGCGCTCGATCAGCGCCACGGCCAGCCCGTTGCGCGCCGCGAGCCGCGCGACGCCCAGCCCGGTGATACCGCCGCCGATCACGACCAGGTCGAGCGGCTTCACCGGGAGTCGATTCCCGCGACGGCCCGCCGCCTCATGCGCGGACCGTCCGCAACGCAGGGGTTCCGCCTCCGTGCGGAGCCCGCGCCGTCATGGCGTCGAGCCCGTCGCGACCTTCTCGCTCGCGGCCGGCTTGGTCGCGCGACGCGCGACCGGCGATGGCGCGAGTGTGTACTTGTCGATCCAGTCGAGGTGCCACTGCTGAACGGTCTTCAGCAGCTTGGGCTCGCGCGGCCCGTGCGGCTGGCGCGGGAGCAGCAGCAGGTCGGTCGCGATGCCGCGCTTGTGGAGCGCCTGGTAGAACTCCCAGCCCTGCTCGGTCGGCACCCGATCGTCGGCCTGCCCGTGAACGATGAGCGTCGGCGTCTTCACGTTGCCGGCGTGCAGCAGCGCGGAGTGGTCGACGTAGAACTGCGGATCCTCCCACGGCCAGGCTCCGAAGTACGAGCGGTTGAAATCGGGAATGTCGGTGAGCATGCTCATCGAGATCTGGTCGGTGACCCCGGCGCCCACCACCGCCGCCTTGAAGCGGTCGGTCTTGGTGACGATGGTCGAGGTCATGAACCCGCCGTACGACCAGCCGCACACCGCCATGTGATCGGAGTCCACCACGCCGCGCTCGATCAGCGCGTCGACGCCCGCCATGATGTCCTGGTAATCCTTGCCGCCCCAGTCGCGGCGGTTCGCGGAGCGGAACGCCTCGCCGTAGCCGCCGCTGCCGCGCGGGTTCGGCATCAGGATCGCGTAGCCCTTCTGCGCGAACAGCGGCCACGGATAGAGCTTCGAGGCCACGCTGCACGTGTTCGAGTGCGTGCCCGCCGGCCCGCCGTGCACGTTGAGCAGCAGCGGCACCTTCTGCCCTTGCCTAAAACTCGGCGGATAGATCACGAACCCCTCGATGTCCATTCCATCCGGGCCCTTCCACGTGATCAGGTTCTTCCTGAACGCGAGGAAGTCGGCGACTTGAGGGTTGGTGTTGGTGAGCTGGACCGGCGCGCCGCTCGGGAGCGGGAGGCGATAGACCTCGTTCGGGTGCTCGCTGTCCTGCCGCAGGAAGACCGCAACGTCGCCCTTCGCGTCGTAGCTGAGCACCGAATTCATCTCGGGGCCGTTCGTGATGCGCTCGACCGGCCTGCCGTCGGGGAACGCGCGGAAGATCGCCTGCGCGGTGTGCTGGTTCGACTGGAACACGACGTGACTGCCATCCGGCGCCCACTGGAGTCCGCCGGCCCCCAGGCCCTCGGCCTGCTCGTCGAAGGTCGCGGTGATGTTCTTCGGCGCGCCGCCCGCGGGCGGGACGATGCACACGTAGTTGTTCGTGAACCAGTCGGTGCCGCGGCTGTCCTGCGAGATGAACGCGATCCACTTGCCGTCGGGCGACCACTCCGGGCGATTGTCGGTGCCGGGCCGCGCCACCAGCGGCGTGGGCTTTCCGCCGGCCGCCGAGATCAGGTAGATGTCCGAGTTGAAGTTGTCGGGGATGAGCGGCGTGGGCTGCCCCGCGATCGCGAGTCGCTTGCCGTCTGGCGCGAACGAGTAGCTCGACACGTGAAAGTCGCCGCTCGTGAGCTGCGTGGCCTTCCTGGTCGCGACGTCCATCACCCACAGCCGGTTCCACGCGTACATCTCGCTCGGCGTGATGGCGTCGTCCTTGTCCTTTTCCTTCTTCTTGCGATCGTCGCTCTTCGGTTCCTTCGAGAGGTAGGCGACCTGCTTGCCGTCGCGCGACCACTCGAACGACGAGACGCCGCCCTTCGCGTCGGAGAGCATCCACGCCTCGCCGCCGTCCGGGTGAATCAGCCAGAGCTGGCGCTTGGCCTCATCGCCGCCCGGATCCTTCGGGGCGTCGGGCTTCACGTTGGGGCGCGGGCGCTCGGAGAGGAACGCGACCAGCTTGCCGTCGGGCGACCAGCGCGGAAATTCGTCGGCGGCGGTGGAGGCGGTGAGGCGGCGCGCCTCGCCGCCGGCGGTGGAGACCAGCCACACGTCGGTCTGGTATTCGCTCCTGTCGGCGTTGAGCTCCGACACGACGTACGCCACCCACTTGCCGTCGGGGGAGACCTGCGCGTCGCTCACGGTCTTCATCGCGAGGATGTCGTCGCTGGTCCACTGCCTGGTGCCGGCGTGCGCGGCGAGGGCGAACAGCGAGAGGCCGAGGGCGAGCACGATGAACGGGGAACGATGTTTCATGGCGGCGCCTCCTGAAGATAGGGGACCGAGGCCCGCGGGGCAGGGGACCCGTGCGGGCCAGACCGCCGGGCAGCATACACCCGAGCCGGCCTTGCCCGCCCTCGCGGTCCCGTGCTATCCCTTCGGCGGAAATCGACCCCCATGCTGCGCCGCGACTCGCGCAATGACGCTCACGCCCGCGAGGTGACCATGTTCTCGTTGTTCCCCAGAGAAGAGAACTTCTTCGTGCTTTTCAAGAAGCAGGCCGCCCTTGTGAAGAAGGGCTGCGATCAGCTCCACGAGATGATGGAGCGCTTCGACAATCTCGAAGCCCGCGCGAAGGCGCTCAAGGACGTCGAGCACGAGGGCGACATCGTGACCCACGACCTGTTCGAGCGGCTCAACCGCACCTTCATCACGCCGCTCGAGCGCGAGGACATCCACAACCTCGCGAGCGGCCTCGACGACGTGCTCGATGCGGTCGAGGCGACCGGCAGCCGGCTGGTGCTCTACAAGGTCCAGCGCACGACGCCCGAGGCCCGGCAGCTCACCGCCATCCTGGTGAAGTGCGGCGCGCAGATTGAGCAGGCGGTGGACCACCTCAAGGACTTCAAGGGCCTGATGTCGTTCTCGATCGAGATCAACCGCCTCGAGAACGAGGCCGACACCATCTCGCGTGACGTGGTGGCCGACCTGTTCTCGGGCCCCCACGAGGTGCTCGACATCATGCGCTGGAAGGAGATCTACGGCCGGCTCGAAGGCGCCGCCGACCTCTGCGAGGACGTCGCGAACGTCATCGAGTCCATCGTCCTCAAGAGCCGCTGATGTTCGGGCTGCCGCTCGCCGTCGCCGCGATCATCGCGGTCGCGCTGCTCTTCGACTTCAGCAACGGCTTCCACGACGCCGCCAACTCGATCGCCACGGTGGTGAGCACCCGCGTGCTGTCGCCGCGGCAGGCGGTGGTGTGGGCGGCGTTCTTCAACTTCATCGCGTTCGCGATCTTCGGCGTGCACGTCGCAAAGACCATCGCCAAGGGCACGGTCGATCCCGCGATCGTGACGCCCGCGATCGTGTTCGCGGCGCTGATCGCGGCGCTCGCCTGGAACCTTCTGACCTGGTGGCTGGGTCTGCCCACCTCCTCTTCGCACGCGCTGATCGGCGGCTTCGTGGGCGCTGCGCTCGTCTCGCACGGGCCGACCGCGGTGGTCGCCTCGGGCGTCACCAAGACCGCGATCTTCATCGTGGTTTCGCCGGTGCTGGGGCTGATCCTCGGATTCCTCAGCATGCTGGCCGTGATGTGGATCTTCCGGCGAGCCACGCCGCGCGCCGTGGATTCGTGGTTCCGGCGGCTCCAGCTGGTCTCCGCCGCGGCGTTCAGCCTCGGCCACGGCTCGAACGACGCGCAGAAGACCGCCGGGATCATCACCGCGCTGCTCTACTCCACCGGCAATCTCACCGGCGCGTTCCACGTGCCGATGTGGGTGATCGTCGCGAGCTACGGCGCGATCGGGCTGGGCACGCTCACGGGCGGCTGGCGGATCGTGAAGACCATGGGCATGAACATCACCAAGCTCCAGCCGGTGGGCGGATTCTGCGCGGAGACCGCCGGCGCGATCTCGCTGTTTGCCGCGAGCACCGCGGGGATTCCGGTCTCGACCACGCACACCATCACCGGATCGATTCTCGGGGTCGGGGTGAGCGCGACGCAGAAGCTCTCTGCGGTGAAGTGGGGCGTGGCGGGCCGCATCGTGTGGGCGTGGTTCCTCACGATGCCGGCCGCCGGTGCGGTCGCGGCGCTGGTGTGGGTCGCGCTCCGGGCGATGGGACGGAGCTAGGAGCCTCGCTCAGCCGGTCGTCTTCTTGTGCACGGTCTGATTCAGGTTCCAGTCCCACGGGATGATGCCCGTGATGCCGGTGTAGCCCCCCGCCTGGATCGCCTTGCGCATCGCGGGCGTCGCGTGCGCCTTCAGGAATTCGAAGGCCTTCGCGAGGCCGCCGAAGTCGGCGGCGTACCAGTGGAAGATCTCGCTCGCCTCGAGCCGGCGGGCCTTGCCGCCGATGCGCAGGTGGCGCTCCAGCCCGAGCGCGTTGCGGGTCGCGAATTCGAGCTGGATCTCGAGCGAGTCGCCCCGGTAGGCGCGCGGCAGCAGCGGCGGGCAGCCCAGGGCGCCGCACACGACCGCGAAGTGCACGCGCGGATCGAGCGCGGCGGGCGGACCGCCGCCCGAGTCGCGATCGAAGTCGGCGAGCAGGAAGTGGCGCTCGAATTCGTCGAGCGAATACGTCACGCCCTCGACGTCGATCACCGGCGCCTCGAAGAAGTTCCCCCCGCGCAGGCGGATCTCGCGCAGGGTCTTGTGACGCAGGCGCCCGCGATCCGGCACCAGCAGGTTGTTGGTGCCGCTCTCGATCACCGTGAAGTTGTACAGGTTGATCGCCCACGCCTTGCGCGCGGCGTCGCTCATCCGGGAGGGCGGCACGCTCATCAGCCCGCGCTTGATGCGCGCGAGGCGCTCGTAGCGCCCGCGCACATCGTAGAGCCTCTCGTAGTCGAAGCGCGTATCGATGGGCTCGCCCTTCGCCGAGATCACGGTGAGGTAGTCGTCGAGAAACTTCTGGTACTCGGCGAGGTCGGGCGCGGCGGCGCCGGGCTTGTCTGCGGCCTTCGTGTGCTCGGCCGGCGCGGCGGCCGGGATCCCCGGCGCGCACAGCGCGCAGACGAGCGACATCCACAGCAGGGAGCGTCGCGGCCGGGTCGTCGTCACGAAACATTCCTCCGGAAGGGGATGGCGGCCGGCGCTCAGCGCGCCTTGCCCTCGGCGTGCGCCATGGCGGGCGATGGCTCGGTGGCCGATGCGCGCCGCGCGTTCTCGACCGGCGCGGGGGTCGTGCCGGGGAGCGCCCCGGCAGGCTCGATGGTCACCATGGCATTGTAGTCGGGCTCGCCAGAGACCGGGTCAAAGCGGCGTGAAATCAGCACGTTGGTCTCTGGCCAGTAGGCCTGCACGTGCCGCGGCTTCATCGGCGCGAGCCGCGCGATGCCGCTCCACTCGCCGACCTCGGAGCGCAGCACGATCGCGGCGCCGTCCTCGACGCCCATGCCGCGCGCGTCCTCCGCGCACATCAACACGTCGCGGCGCGTCGGGCTGCCCATCAGCAGGTCGCGCTGTCCCCAGCTCATGCTGTTGAACTGCTTCCCGCGCCGCGTCGTGAGGTAGAACTTCCCGGGCGGGATCGCGATCGAGGGCAACGCGACCGGCGTGAAGCGCGCGCGCCCATCGGGCATGCGCGTGAACCCGTCGGTGAAGAGCCGCTCGCCGCCCCACTGCACCCACTGCCCCTCGCCCGCGAGCGATTCGATCCCGGCGTAGAGCGGCATCGCGCGCGCCATCTCGGCGCGGATGTCGGGGGTGCCGCGCCACGCGAAGCGCGCGGCGAGCGCGGGACGCGCCGCGATCGCGAGCCGCACCGGGATCTCCCACTCGGGCCGTGCCTCGGCGATGCGCGGCCCTTCGATCTCGGGCGTGAACCGGATGCGGCGCTCGGTGCTGGTGGCGGTGCCGCCGCCCGGGGTCTCGTATCGGGTCTGCGCTGGCAGCAGGATCACGGCGCGCCCCGCGAGCAGCGACGAGGTGTTGAGCACGATGTCCTGGTGGACGCGCAGCTTCACGCGCGCGAGCGCCTCCTGCATGTAGGCGCGGTCGGGCATGGTCTCGAGCAGGTTGCCGCCCAGCGAGTAGAGGAAGTCGATCGCGCCCTGGTGCGCGGCCTCGAGCATCTGGAGCGTGCGCTTGCCCTTCCACGCGGGCAGCGGCGCGCCCCACAACTCCTCGAACCGCGCGCGGTCTTCCGAGTGCGCGACCTCGAAGCCGCCCGGGTACTTGTCGGGATCCACCCCGCACTCGCCGCCACCCTGCACCCCGGAATGCCCGCGGATCGGCATGACGCCGCACTTCTCGCGCCCCAGCATGCCGCGCGCGAGCGCGAGGTTGACCAGCGCCTTCACGTTGTCCACGCCGAAGCGGTGCTGGGTGAGACCCATGCTGTACACGAACACCGCGGTCTTCGCCCGCGCGTAACGCTCCGCGAAGCGCAGCATGTCGCCCCGGCCCAGGCCCGATTCGCGCTCGAGCGTCTCCCAGGTAATGCCCTGGACCAGCTCGCGCAGCTCGTCGAACCCGCTGGTGCGGCGCGCGATGAATTCTCCGTCGAGCCACTCGTGCGCGATCAGTTGCTTGAGCACGCCGTGCATGAACGCGATGTCGCCGCCCACGCCCACCTGGAAGAAGTCGTCCATGAGCCTGGTGCCGAACAGCGCGCTGCGCACGTCGCTCGGCACCCAGTAGCGCTCGAGCCCCGGCTCGCGCATCGGGTTCACGACCACGATCCTGGTGCCCCGCCGCTTCGCATAGCACAGGTACTTCATCGTGACCGGCTGATTGTTCGCGAGGTGGGAGCCCATGATCACCACCAGGTCGGCGCCGATCATGTCCTTCAGCGAGCAGGTCGGCGCCGGAACCCCGAGCGTCTCCTTGAGCCCCGCCACGCTCGCCGCGTGACAGAGCCGCGCGCAGAGGTCCACGTGATTGCTGCCGAGCAGCCGCGCCACCTTCTGGAACGCGTAGTAAGTCTCGTTCACCAGCCCGCGCGAGGTCGCGAAGAATCCCATGCGCTCGCCCGGCACCGCTTCCAGCTCCTCGCGCACGATCGCGAACGCCTCGTCCCACGACAGGCGATGGAGCGTGTCGCTGCCCGCGCGATGGATGAGGGGATAGGGGAGGCGCCCCAGCTGGTGGAGCGCCTCGTTGCTCATCGCGCGCAGCGGCCCGAGATCGCGCAAGCGATCGTCCGGGATCGGGCCCATGGTGTTCAGGCGGAGCAGCTTGAGGCGCGTCATGCACAGGTGGACGCCCGAGATCACGTCGTCGCGCAGGCCGCGCGGCCCGAGCGAGCAGCCGTCGCACACGCCGCGGGTGAGGATCCGCCACGCGTAGGGCAGGTTGTCGCGGTTCTCCCACGCGATCTGGATCATTTCGAGGTAGGGCCGCGGCCGCGGGTGGCGTCCCTGGCCGATCGGGATGAGATCGCGCAGGCGAAAGCGGCCACCGCTGGAATGCGTGGGGCGGGGAGTCATGCGGGGAGAGTAACGCGAGCCGCTCTCTCAAGTACACCGGTTCGAAGGTCCGCCAACGAGGATCGTGCGCGCGAGTTCGCCCGGGAGTCACGGGCACGAATGCATCGGCCGCCGGACTGACAGAATCGGCCGTACGTGGTGCTGGGCTGACAGGGCGAAGCCCCGGACGCATTCCTCGAGGCGAGAGGAGGCCGACGCAATCCGTTGGTCCCGAGCCCCTTCCAAGAACGACGGTGGCGCATGGTGGGCGGGCACTTGTCTTGCAGCGCTAGCCGGGCCCCGGCGACCCGGCGCGCCGGCATGCGATCGATGCTCCATGAGCGAGCCCGAGCATCGATCCCGACTGCTTGGCGCAAGGAGGGGTCTGATGCGTACGCGATTTTCAGTCACAAGAGCCGCACGACGGATGTTCGGCGTCACCCTTCAATCATGTGGTCTGTTGATCCTGACCGCAGTCTCCGGCTCCAGCCCGGCCCAGGCGCAACTGGTCGCCAACACCTGGACGGGCGCGACGTCCGACGGCAAGTGGGAGACCGGTGGCAATTGGAGTGCCGGGGTCGCGCCGGCCCCAAATCACGACGTCGTCATCCCAGGGAATTCCGGATGGATCACGACCACGCGGGTCCTCAAGCGCGTCAATTCACTTATACTCGCGAATAGTGACCCGAGTAACCCTCCATCCACCATCATCCTGGGCAACGAAGCTGGCGCAGGCGTCCAGATCACCGCCGAGAAGGACATCAGCGTCGGCACGGGCAATACGGTCCGAGGTATGGATGGCGGGGTCGGAAGTCTCCATGGAGGGTCCGTCACGCTAACGAGCACGACCGGCAACGTAACGCTGGCCAACAGCGCGTACCTCCGTGGCGGTGAGGGCGCGGGCGGGCAACAGGGGGGTGACGGTGGGAGCGTGACCGTCACCGGGGACGCGGTGCGAAACGATGGCAGGGAAACCGGAGGTGGTGGCGGACCCAGCACCAGCGCGAACTCGGCAGGCGGGAGGGGAGGCAGCGTCACCAACAAGGGGCGCGATGCCGCGATGGGGGGCACGAATGAGGGAGGCAGCGGAGGCGCGGGGACCGCGACGAATGGAGCCGGAGGAAGCGCGGTCACGCAAGCCCCGCGTCAGATCGTTCTCGCTCAGAATGATCGCCAGACGGGCGAGGCCATCGAGTTGCTCGGGGCACCGGGTGGGGAGATCAGCCTGAGGAACATGGTTCCCGGTCAGATCCTCGCAGGGAGACTCGTGTGCATCGATGGCGGAGACATGGAGACGCCGATCGACTTGCGAGGCAACGCGGCGGGTTCCACCGTCATCGCCGCGCCAGGAGGCGAGATTCACATTCGCGGCCAGGTGCTTCTGGATCCCGGCGTCTCGCTGGCGAGCATCACCGAGCCCGACGCCGTCGTGTCAAATGACGCGTGTTCCACCGCCGTCCCCATGTCCACGCGGGCCGTCGCGGGACTACTCGCCGGGCTACTGCTGGTGGCGGGATCGGTAATCCTTGCGAGACGAAGGGACGCCGCGTTGGACGGGGCCGGGCATCCTCGGTAGAGTTCGCAGAATGAACGACCTCGTGATCGTCATCACCGGCGGCAGCGGCGGCATCGGGGCCGCGCTCGCCCGGCGCATGGGACGCGACGGCGCGCGCGTGGTGCTCGCCGCGCGCCGCGAGGCCGAGTTGCGCGCGGCCGCTGCGCAGTCGGGTCCGAACGCGCTGGCGGTGGTCGCCGACGTCACCTGCCGCTTGGACGTGAAGCGCGTGTTCGACGCCGCGATCGAGCGCTTCGGCCAGATCGACGTGTGGGTCAACAACGCCGGGCGCGGCATCACGCGACCGGTCTCCGATCTCACCGACGAAGAGTTCGACGAGATGATGCGCGTCAACGTGAAGTCCGCGCTCTACGGCATGCAGACCGTGCTGCCCCACTTTCAGGAGCGCGGGCGCGGGCACATCATCAACCTGTCCTCGATGCTGGGCCGCGTGCCGTTCGCCACGATGCGCTCGGCCTACAGCGCCGCCAAGCACGCGCTCAACTCGCTCACCGCCAACCTGCGCATGGACCTGCGCGAGAAATACCCCGGCATCCACGTCTCGCTCGTCTCGCCCGGCGTGGTCGCGACCGAGTTCGGGATGCACGCGCTGGGCGGCGGAATCGATTCCCGGTCGTTCCCGAACGCGCAGACGGTCGAGGACGTCGCCGACGTGATCGCGGGCGTGATCGAGCGCCCGCGCGCCGACGTGTACACGCGGCCGGGCATGAAGGAAACCGTCGTGAGCTACTTCGCCGCCGACGACATGGCGGCGGCGGAATCGCAGCCGCCGTTCGCCGCGCCGCGCCCGCCGCGCTGATTCCGCACGTGCCCACCCACACCCGAGTCACGGAGCACGCATGAAATATCGCAGCCTCGGCAGCACCGGCCTCAAGGTTTCCGAGCTCGCGCTCGGCTCATGGACCACCTACGGCGGATCGGTGGACGAGTCCGACGCGATCTCGATCGTGCGGCGCGCGTTCGAGCTGGGCATCAACCTGTTCGACACCGCCGACGTGTACGTGCGCGGGGCGGCCGAGACCGTGCTCGGCAAGGCGATCACCGGCCTGCCGCGCGAGCAGCTCGTGATCGCGACCAAGGTGATGGGACGGGTGTGGGAGGGCCCGCTCGGCGCGGGGCTCTCGCGCAAGCACATCTTCGACGCGATGGACCAGAGCCTGAAGCGGCTGGGTGTCGACTACGTCGACCTCTACCAGGCGCACGCGCCGCACAAGGACTCGCCGATCGAAGAGACGCTGCGCGCGTTCGAGGACCTGGTGCGCATGGGGAAGACGCGCTACGTCGGCTTCTCCAACTTCGATCACGAGCCCGCGCTGGCGCGCCAGGTGGTCGCGATCCAGAAGGCGCGCGGATGGGACGCCATGATCTCGAGCCAGCCGCGCTACAGCCTGATCGATCGCCACGTCGAGGCCGAGCACGTCGCCTTCTGCCGCAAGCACGGGATCGGGATGATCGTTTACTCGCCGCTCGCGCAGGGCGTGCTCACCAACAAGTACGCGGGCGGCGCGACGCCGAAGGGCAGCCGCGCCACCACGGCGTTCGCGCATTTCCTCACCGCCGAGAAGGCGCTCACGCCGGAGAACGTCGTCGCCGCCGAGCGTTTCGCGGCGTGGGTCGCGAAGCGCCGGCTGCCGGGGCCCGCGCCGGTGGCGCTCGCGTGGGTGCTGAAGGAGCCGGCCGTTTCGAGCGCCATCATCGGCGCGACGCGGATCGAGCAGCTCGAGGAAAATCTCAAGGCGATCGACCTCGACCTGACCGCCGCCGACTGGAAGGAAGCCGAGGCCGCGATCGCGGGGCGCGCGGCGGGAACGAAGGCCGCGGCGAAGCGCGTCGCGAAGGGAAAGAAGCGCGGCGGACGCTAGAGATTCGGCGTGTGCGAGGCGCCGCGGGCGCGGCGTTCGCCCTAGAACCCGACCGAGAGCTGCGCCGCCACCAGCGGGAGCCTGCGGTCCTCGCGGCCGAAGCGCTCGATGATCGTCTGCTGGTAGACGACCTTTGCGATCGTCTGGCGATCGAAGCGGTAGCCGATCCCGCCTTCGATTCGCGTCACGTTCGAATCCCAGGTGCGCACGGTGCCGGCCGAGTCGCTGATCTTGCCGAAGCGAATCGCGTCGCCGCGTCCGGCCACGAACCCGCCGCACGAGAGCGTGTACTTGAGCTCGGCGTAGCCGCTGCTCACGCCGAGCAGGCCCAGCCTCGGCGTCTCCCAGATGTTGCGAGCGGCTTCGGCGCGCGCCTCGAGGTGCCCGATCTGCAACTCGGCGTCGGCCATCCCGAGCTTCTGGTGATAGTCGGCAACGGTGTGGTCCGCCGGCAGCTTCGGGTTCTTCGACTGGACGATGTATGGCCCGTAGGCGCCGGAGACGCCGACCCGCACCCACGGCATGGGCGCGAGCCCGAGCCTGCCGAGCACCGTTTTTCCCGCGTTCTCGTCCTGGGTCGTGTTGCCCCAACCCGGGGTGCCGAGGCCCATGCCGAGCGCGTACTCGATCGGGCGTGCGCTCCCCACGAGCGTCGCGCCCGTGTCCCAGTACGAGTCGTCCACCAGCGGCATGCCGAGGCCTTCCGCATATCCGAAGTAGTTGATGCCGTACTGGCCCGATCCCGCGGTCGCGAGCAGCTTGTCTGCGCTCGGCGCGATCTCGTACCAGACGAGCGTCGTGTGATACTGGTACATGAGCGGAGTTCCGATCAGCGGGTTCTTGTTCGAATAGGTGCGCGGCGCGTAGGTGCCGATCGCCCACGGCACCTTGCCCGCGAGCAGGTGCAGGTCGCGGCCCGGGCTCGGCGTAAAGCTCACGTAGGCGCCATCCACATACGGCGCGATGGCGTCGCGCGCGACGAACTGCGTGAAGAGCTGGAGCCGGGGGTTGAGCTGCGAGTCGGCGAACAGGCGGAGCCCGAAGGCGTCGAATGGCGAGTCGCCGCGGGTGAGCAGGTTGAAGTCGTACGCCTCGCTGTACTCGTCCGCCACCAGATCGAGCGTGCCGTGCACCTTGAAATCCACGGCCCGCGCGCGGGTCGCGGCCAGCAACCCGATCGCGATGAGCGCAGTACACCCCAGTAGTCCCAGGTATCGAGAACGCATGCCTGCCTCTCCGGCTTATCCGGCGCGCGGTGCCATGGGCACGGGTGGGGTCGCGCACCTTGTCCGGGGGTATTTCGGCAGGGAACGCCGGTCGCTTGACGCCAAACAGGCGGCCGGGGGGGTGATGCGGGGCATGGTCGCGGCCCGGCCGCGCCTAGACTTCCGCCGCGCGCTTCGCTCCCCGCTCCAGGTCCACGGTCGTCAGCAGCCACGCGCCCACCGCGAGGAACGGCACGAGCGTGAGCACCGCGAACCGCCCGGCCCCGCTGACCTGCGCCACCAGGCCGAACAGCAGCGGACCGATCACGCCCGCCAGCTTTTCGCTCACCGAGTAGAAGCCGAACATCTCGGAGAGCTGGCGCCGCGGCGCGAGCGAGGCGAACATCGAGCGCGAGAGCGCCTGCGTGCCGCCCTGGAACATCGCGACCAGCGCCGCCAGCAGCCAGAAGTGGATGGGACTCGACATGAAGAAGCCGAGCACGCTGATGCAGACGTAGCCGAGCAGCCCGACCACCACGGTGGCCTTCGGCCCGATCGGGCGCGCGAGCCTGCCGAACGCGAGGCTCGCGGGGGTGGCGAGGATCTGCACCATGAGCAGCGCGCCGATCAGATCGTTGCGCCCGATCCCGACCTCGCTTCCGTAGATGGTCGCCATCTTGACCACGGTGCCGATGCCGTCGCTGTAAAGCCAGAACGCGATCAGGAATCGCAGCAGGTCGGGCTGCTCGCGCAGGCGCGCGATCGTGCGCGCCACCTGGGCCAGCGTGCTTCCCGTGATGCGCGCGGCCGGCGCGGCGCCCGCGGCGGGAGGCTCCGGCACGCGGCGGAAGAGCGGGATCGAGAAGCCGAGCCACCACAGCGCGACGCTCGCGAACGAGAGCCGCGTCGCGGCGTCCACGCCCGCGAGTCCGAAGCGCCGGGGAAACAGGATCCACGCGAGGTTGATCGCGAGCAGCAGCCCGCCGCCGGCGTAGCCGTACGCGAAGCCACGCGCCGAGACGCGATGCATCTCGCCGGGCGCGGCGACCGCCGGCAGCAGCGAATCGTAGAGCACGTTGCCGGCGGCGAACGCGATGAACGCGATCGCGAAGCACGCGAGCAGCCCGTGCCACTGTCCGGCGGGAACCAGCGCCATGAGAAACGTGGCGGTCGCGCCGATCACGACGCAGCCGACCAGCAGCGGCTTGCGCCGGCCCGCGCGATCGGCCGCCGCGCCGAGCAGCGGGCCGGCCACCGCTGCGGCGAGCATCGCGGCGGCGCTCGCGTAGCCCCACCACGCGGTGGCGAGGTGGGCGGGCATCGAGTGGGTGGCGATCGCCGCGAAGAACGGCGGCAGCACAGCGGCCACCACCGTGGTTGCGAACGCCGAGTTCGCCCAGTCGTAGAGACACCACGCGCGCGCCGCGAGGCGCCGGTCGCGATCGGTGGGGGCTGCGTCCGCGGCGGGGATCATCGCGGGGAGTATTAGCAGATGGGAGCGCGGCTCGTCTCAGGTAAAGCGGGCCGTCTCAAATGAAGCGGCCCGCCTCGAGTGAGGCGGGCCGCCGGGAGTCGCGCCGCTCGCTGGACCGGCGCGATCCGCTACCAGCGCGGGGCCTGCGCGAAGCCCAGCTCGCCGTGCTCGCGTTCCCAGGTGCGCGGGCGCCGCGGGAAGATGCCGAGCGCCTGCAGACCCGACGAGTACTCGTAGCGCAGGATGATCTGATCGCTCGGGCGCGAGGCCGCGAGGAACACGGTGCGCTGCACCGGATCCCAGCGCTGATCGCCCCAGCCCGTGCCGGGATTCGATTCGGGCGCGCTGTGCAGCTGGCCGGCCTGCTCCTTGAGCCCGCCCGCCTTGGCCGCACCGTCGGAGCGACGGTCGCCCTGCGCCTGCGGCTCGGCGTTGCCCGCGCTCGGCGCGCGCTCTTCCTCGGTGCGCGAGGACTCGTCGCCGTACGGGACCGCGCGATGCTCGTCCTTGAAGTCGCGAATCCGCGGCTGCGGCATCCACGCGATGGGGCGGCGCTCGCGGAACGAGAGCACGCGAATCCATCCGAGATCGCCGTTCGCCTGACCGGTGCGCTGCGCGTAGGAGCGTTCCTCGTCGACGAACACGAACCGGCGCACGTCGTTCAGCGACGTCCTCCAGCCCGAGATCTCCGCGCGCTCCCACGGTCCGAGCACGTACATGGCTTCGTCGTTCGCCAGGTTCGAGCGCAGCCCGTTCACCACGTTGAGACCGTCCACCGCGATCAGCACGCCCACGCGCTCGCCGGTGGTGTTCTGCACAACGAGCGAGTAGTTGAGGCCCTTGAACGCCTGGAAGTAGTGGCGATCCCATCCGCCCGGCCCGGAGAAGAGCGGCGCCGTGCTGCCGTTCACCAGCACCTCGACGTTGACCGCCTGGCCGTTCGCGCTGTAGCTGGATTGTGCAGCGTGCGCCGGCCGCACGAAGAGGGCGAGCGCGAGCGTGAGGGTCAGCGCGAGCGCGATCTGAATCATGAGCGCCGGAGCGAGCACCTTGCGGAGCATCTGAGTGGTCTTCATGGCGTTCCTCCTGATGAGGTGGATACGCGGATCGGGTCGTCACCGCGTGTGGTACGCAGGAAGTACGCCACCCCCCGATTCTCTATTCCGGGCGCTCCAAGTGCTTGTGGCGCAGGGGGGCTTTACGCATGCCGAACATCATTCGGCACGCTCCGGCGCGCGCGAGCGCGGCCCGCGCGCGGCGCCGCGGCGCAGGCGCCACAACTATCCGGCCGCGGGTGCGTCGCGTGGGCTTACAATGCGTGGGTCGCGGCGCCTCTCGGCCGCGCGACGAAGACCCCAGGCTGGCCGCTTGCGGAGCCTCACCGTGCGTCGTTCGATCCTCCTCGGAACGCTGCTCATCATGCTGCTCGCGTCCGCCGCTCCCGCGCATGCCTACGTTCACGAGGGACAGCCCGCGCCCGACTTCACCAAGCACATGGTGGTCGGGCCGCCGTGGACGACCGGGCCCAACGTGTCGCTGCACGATTACGCGGGCAAGGTGGTCGTCATCTTTCTCCTCGGCTGGGACTGACCCTACTGCCTGGCGGCGGGTCCGTCAGCCGAGACGAACATCTACGAGCACTACCAGGGCACCAACCCGGGGGAGGTGATGATACTCGGCCCCGACGTGCTCAATGGCAGTCCAACCGGGCTCGGAGGTTTCGAGACCAGCACCGGCGTCACCTTCCCGCTGCTGCTGCTGGCCGCGGCGACGACCGGCGGCAACATCCTCACCCTCTATGGCGGGCGCGATCACTGGGTGGTGATCAACAAGCAGGGGATCGTGCGCTATCAGGGCAACGACCGCTGGCCGTACGGAAACGGTTACCACCTCGACGAACTCCGCGCGTGCATCGACTCGCTGGTGACGACGTCGGTCGGCGTAGATGATGCGCTGCCGCGCGAGTTCGCGTTGCGCGCCTCGCCGAATCCGTCGCGCGTCAAAGTCGCGTTCGAACTCGACAATCCCACCGCCGGCACGCTCCCCGCGCGCGTCACGGTGACCGACGTCGCGGGCCGCCGGGTCGCGACCGTGATGGAAGGCGTCGCCTCGCCGGGCGTGACGCGCTTCAGCTGGGACGCCGGGGCCCGCGATGGCCGCCCGCTCGCGCCCGGGCTGTACCTGGTGCGCGCGACCGTCGGCCGCGTGACGCTGGAGCGGAGGCTGGTGCGGGTGCGGTGAGCGCGAGGGCGCCGGTCACCGTTCGGCCCGAGTCGGAGTACAATAGTTCGGTCGTTCGGGCCTGATTCCCGGCGAATCGCAGCGCACTCGTGAGTCTCCCGTCATGGTCGGAAGCTCGATGATGCGGCACAAGCTGGCCATCGGGGCGCTGGCGCTCGCGCTGCTGCTCATGCAGACGCGTCCCGCGCACGGCGTGCTCGCGCTCGGCGCCAACGCCCCGAGCTTCAGCAAGACCGAGCTGGACGCGCCGGCCCCCGCGACCCGCACGCTCGCGAGCTGGCCCAACAAGGTCATCGTCTTCTTCCTGTTCGGTTGGACCTGAGAATTCTGCGCGGCCGCCGGTCCGTCGGTCGAGGCAGACATCTGGCAGCACTACCAGACGCGCAACCCGGGTGAGGTGGAAGTGGTGGCTCCGGAGGTCGATGGCGGCAGCGCGGCCACCGTGCGTACGGTCAAGAACGCCATGGGCGCGACGTTCCCGTTCCTGCTGAACGCCAACTCGAATACCGGCGGCAACTTCATCACGCTCTACGCCGGGAGAGACAACTACATCGTTGTGAACAAGCAACACATCGTGCGCTACAACTCGGCGCTGACGTATCCATACGGCGACGGCTTCCACCTCGACGAGATCCTTGGCTGCATCGACTCGCTGGTTTCGGCGCCGGTCGCGGTGGACGACGCGCGCCCGCGCGACTATCGGATCGGCAACCTGCCGAACCCGTTCCATCACGCCACCACGTTCGAGCTGGCGAATCCCACCGCCCGCGATCTCCCGGCGCGCGCCGCGATCTACGACATCGCGGGCCGCGAGGTCGCATCGCTCTGGAACGCGCCGCTCGCGCCGGGCGTCACGCGCGTGAGCTGGAACGCGCGGAGCACCTCGGGCGCCACGCTGCCCGCGGGCGTGTACCTGGTGCGCGGCACGATCGGCGCGGTGCGCCTCGCGCGCCGGGTCGTGGTGCTTCCGTGATGGGCGCGCGTTCGCCGCGCGTCCTCATCATCCTTGCCACGCTCGCCCTGACCGCCGCCCTCACGCTCGGCGCCGCGCCGCTCTCGCTCGAACGCCGGATCGCGCCGCCGTTCAGCCTGCGCGGCGTCACCGGCGAGACGCTTCGCCTCGACCGGCTGCTCGCGAAGGGTCCGGTGGTGCTCGACTTCTGGGCGACGTGGTGCCATCCGTGCGTCGAGGAGATCCCCGAGCTGGACGCGCTCTACCGCCGCTACGCGGCGCGCGGCCTCACCGTGGTCGGGGTCTCGGCCGACGGCCCGCGCAACTACGCGAAGGTGCGCCCCGCCGCGTCGCGGCTAGGGATGACTTACCCGATCGCGATCGACGAGGACGGGCGCATGCAGCAGCTCTATCAGGTGCGCGCGCTTCCGACCACGGTGCTGATCGACACGTCAGGCGTGGTGATCCGTGTGCGCGAGGGCTGGCATCCGGGCGAGACGCGCGATCTCGAGGCCGCGATCGCGAAGCTGCTACCAGCACCCGAGGCCCCCGCGCGGTGAGGCGCGCGCTGCTCCGGGCCGCCGCGGCGCGCGCGACGTGCGCCTTGATCGCCTGCGCGCTCGCCGCGCCCGCCGCCTCGCACGCGCAGGTCGCGGTCAGCAATCTGCTGGTCGCGCAGGCGGGGCACTCGAAGCTCTATCAGCCCAGCAACCGCACCGACCTCTACGACCAGTTCGAGGTCCAGGCCACGATCGGCGAGCTGCGGATCGGCGGGCGGTACGAGACCGACGAGAACAGCGAGCAGGCTTACACCTACAAGGTCATCACGCAGCGCTGGGCGGAGTGGACCGACCGCGGCCTGCGGGTGCGCGTCGGCAACATCTACACGATTCTCGGCCGCGGCCTCATCCAGCGCTCGTTCGAGGTGCCGGGCGTGGTGCTCGACGAGCCGGGGCTGCTCTCGCGCTACGGGTTCTCGCGCGATCTCGACGGCGTGCTGGTCGAGGGCGAGGCGGGACCGTTCAGCACGCGGATTTTCACCGGCAAGCCGAACGGCGGAACGATCTCCCCCGGCACCGAGGCGGTCGAGCAGCCGCGCTACCTGGGCGAGGTCGCGGGCGGCCAGGCCGCGCTCGCGCCGTGGCGCGGATCGCGCGTGGGCGCGGCCTACCTGCGGTACACCGACCCGCTCGCGTTGCGCCAGGACGAGCTGGGCTCGAGCTTCGCCGAGATCGATCCGCTGCGCGCGCTCGGCGTGAAGAACGTGGCGCTCCCGCTCTATGCGGAGTACGCGGGGCTCAACCGCAAGTGGGATCAGTGGTGGGAGCTCAAGACCGGCGACAAAGTTCCGCACGCGCTCTACGTGGGCAGCAACCTGCTGTGGGGACCGGTCTCGGTCTCTGGCGAGTGGAAGGACTATCGGAATTTCCGGCTCGGCTACAACGATCCTCCCTCGCTGGTGCGCGAGCAGTCGTTCACGCTCTTGAACCGCGCGACCCACGTGCTCGATGCCGAGAGCGAGCACGGATTTCAGGCCGAGGCGTCGTACACCGTGCCGGCGTGGGGGAGCGTGACCGCGAATCACAGCCGCTCGGATGGCACCCCCGCCAACCGCGCGCGCCGCTACGAGGCCACCTATTGGGAGCTGCACGCCGCGCCCACGCGCTGGCCGAGCGTCGAGGGCACGGCCTACATCCAGCGGGGCCTCGACGAGTTCGACTTCGTCACCAACGACGACATCTACGGCGGGAGCGTGACGGTGCGCGCCCGGCGCGACTGGTCGGCGACGATGGATCTCGCCCGCAAGGACGAGACGCGGCGGCCCGCCGTTTCGTCGAGCGACCACTACTTCTCGTGCGGCATCGCGCGCGCGCAGTGGGGGAGCGCGACGCTGGTGTGGGAGCGCACCAGCGATCCGCGCACCGAGGACCCGGTGCGCGACGTGGACCCGCACGTGGACCCGGTGACGTTCGTCTCGGGGGTGGTGAGCGCGCGGCTCACCGAGCGCCATCAGGCCACGCTCACGGTGGGAAAGCGCCGCGGCGGCCTCGCGTGCACCGCCGGCACCTGCTATACGGTGGAGCCGTTCTCGGGCGCGGAGCTGAGGCTCACGACGCGGTTCTAATGAGGGCGAGCCGGGCCGATGCGGTCCCCGGTCGTCGCCGCAGACGCATGCACCGGAGGAGACCATGACGCTCGATCTCGATCCGATTCCCACCGCGACGTTTGGCGTGGTCGCCGCCGGCTGGCTGGTGGCAGGAGTCGCCGCGCTGTTCGGGAAGCATCCGCCACAGGCCGAGACCGCGAAGAAGGCGCCCGCCTCGCTGGTCGGCATCGGGTTTCAGATGCTGGCCTACACCGCGCTCTGGCTGCTGGGCCGCACGCACTTTTCTCCGATCGTGCCGGCGGGGGTAGCCGGCAAGCTCGTGCTCGGGATTCTCGCGTGCGGGCTACTGATCGGCTCGTTCTGGCTCGCCTTCGCTGCGATTCAAACGCTGGGCAGGGAGTGGAGCTTCGCCGCGCGGCTGGTCGAGGGTCATCGCCTCGTCCGCTCGGGCCCCTACGCGTTCGTGCGCCATCCCATCTATCTCGCGATGATGGGTTCGATGCTCGCGACCGGCATCGCGTGGAGCCACTGGATCGGACTGCTATCCGGGCTGGTGCTGGGCGCGATCGGCACCGCGATCCGCGTGCGCGCCGAGGACAGGCTGCTGCGCGAATCGTTCGGCGCGGAGTTCGACGAGTACGCGCGGCAGGTGGGCGCGGTGATCCCGAGGCTGGGCCGAGCCCCCGCTACCACCCCATGATGCGAAAGCCCGCGTCCACGTAAAGCACTTCGCCGGTGATGCCGCTCGCCATGTCGGTGAGCAGGAACAGCCCGGCCTTGCCGACCTCCTCCTTCGTCACGTTGCGCTTCAACGCGGCGCGGTCGGCGTGCTTCTTCAGCATGTCGGTGAAGCCGTGGATGCCGCGCGCGGCAAGCGTGCTCACCGGCCCCGCCGAGATCGCGTTGACGCGGATGTTCTTCGGCCCCAGCTCGTACGCGAGCTGGCGCACGCTCTGCTCGAGCACCGCCTTGGCGCTGCCCATCACGTTGTACGAAGGCACCGCGCGCTCGGCGGCGAGGTAGGTGAGCGTCACGATCGCGCCGCCCCGCTTCTCGAGCAGCGGCAGCACGCGGTTCGTCACGTTGAGCAGCGAGTAGGCGCTCACCTCGAGCGCGAGCTGGAATCCCCCGCGCGGGGTCGAGACGAACGTGCCCTCGAGGTCCTCCTTGCGCGCGAAGGCGATGCCGTGCACCAGCATCTCGATCGAGCCCCACTGGCTCGCGAGCCGCGCCGCGACCGCGTCGATGCTCGCATCGCGCGTCACGTCGCACTCGAGCACCAGCGTGCCAGGCAGCGTCGCGGCCAGCTCCGCGACCGACGACTGGAGCCGCTCGCCCGCGTAGGTGAGGCACAGCTTTGCGCCGGCCTGATGCAGCGACTGGGCGATCGCCCACGAGAGGCTGCGGTGGTTGGCGACGCCCATCACCAGGGCGTGGCGGTCGCTGAGGTCGATGGTCAGCATGGAATCCTCGCTCGGTCAGGCCGCGCGGGGCGCGGCGGCCGCGAACATACTACGCCGCGCGCTGCCGCTCCCACACCCGGATCGGAAGGATGATGACCTGCACGCCCGCGAACTGCAGCCGGCGCTGGATCGAGAACGCGGTCTCGTGGTGCAGCGTGCGCGTGAAGAGGTTCTCGCGCTGGAACACGAGCTGCCCTGCGAACACCACCGAGCGGCGGAACTCCTTGATGAGGTCGAGGCAGATGCCCTCCAGCTCGGCGATCAGATCGGTGCCGACCGTGTAGCGATACTCGGCGTAGAACCCCATGCGTTGCGCGAGCTGGACGTACTTCTCGAGATCGGCGCGCACCTTGGCCTCGAGATGCTGCAGGTCCTGCACGCCCTTGAACTGTCCGGAGTCCACCAGGCCCACCGAGCAGAACACGAAGTTCTTGAAGTGGCGCGGGAACATGCGCTGGATCGAGAGCAGCGTGTGGATTCCGAGCCCGGCGTACGACTCCACCAGCACGATCGCGGTGGGGCCATCCACCGCAAGCTCGGGCATGGTCTTGGGCTCCGGCAGCGGGAGGTTGGTGAGCACCTCGTCGAGCGAGGAGAGCATGCCGCGCACGCGGCGGTAGTGCGAGCGCACCACGAAGCAGAAGCCCACCAGCGCGCCGGTCGCGACCAGCGTCACCCAGCCGCCCTCGCGCAGCTTGATCGCCGTGGTCACCACCAGGATCCCGCCCGTCACCAGCGTGCCGGTCGCCGCCACGATCAGCCGCCGCCGCCAGTGGGCGAGGCTCGCGCGCTCGTTCCACCAGTGGCGCACCATGCCGGCCTGGGTGAGCGTGAAGGTGAGGAACACGTTGATCGAGTACATGACGATCAGGATCGCGAGCGCGCCGCGCGTGTAGAGCAGCACCAGCGCCGCGGCGAGGCCCATCGTGATGACGCCGTTCTGCGTGACCAGCCGCTCCGAGAGATGCGCGAACCGCTTGGGCACCCACTGGTCGACGCCCATGGCGGCCAGCGTGCGCGGGCCCGCGAGGAATCCGGTCTGCGCCGCGACGAACAGCAGCGCGCCCTCCGAGAGCAGCGTGATGACCACGACCGCCCCGCCGACCTCGAAGCCGCCGACATGCCAGCCGCGCGTGAGCAGCTCCCACAGCGAGGCGTTGAGCGTCTTGCCCGGCTCGAACTGCACGTCGTTCAGCAGGTAGCAGAGCAGGATGCCGCCGGCCGTGAACGCGAGCGAGATCGCCATGTAGAGCATGGTGCGCTTGCCGGTCGCCGCGCGCGGCTCGCGCAGGATGTCGGTGCTGTTGCTCACCGCCTCGATCCCGGTGAAGGTGCCGCCGCCCAGCGAGAACGCCTTGAGGAAGATCGCAACCACGCCCAGCAACCCGAGGTCTCGGACCGCGAGCTGCGTGTCCTGGATGGTGTCGCCCATCAGGTGCGGGATCGCCGAGGCGTGATGGAGGAGCCCGAAGGCGATCAGTGAGATGTGGCTCAGCATGAAGGCGAGGAAGATCGGGGTGAGCACCAGCACCGATTCCTTGACCCCGCGCAGGTTGAGCCCGGTGAGCACGCCGACCATCAGGAATTCGGCCGGCAGCTTCAATACTCGCAGCTCGGGCGGGAGGAACGAGAAGATCGCATCGCACCCGGTCGCGACCGAGATCGCGATGGTGAGCACGTAGTCCACCACCAGCGCGCAGCCCGAGAGGATGCCGGGGGTGGGGCCGAGCAGCTTGGTGGCGACCAGATAACCGCCGCCGCCGCTCGGGAACAGCTCGATGATCTGGCTGTAGGACGCCGAGATGAGGAACACGGTGAGCACCGTCGCCACCGTGAGGTAGAGCGCCAGGTGGCGGTGCCCACCCAGCTCGAGGAACGCCTCCTGCGGACCGTAGCTGGACGACGAGAGCCCGTCCGAGCCGAGCCCCACCCACGCGAAGAAGGCGATCAGCGCGAGTGTGTGGTGGATGCGCGGATCGAGAAGATTCTTGGGACCCCCGAGGAGCACTCCGCGCAGGCGTTCGAGCACCGGGGGAATCTAGGGGGTTCCCCGCGGTGAAGCAAGGTTGGCGAGCGGGGGATAAGGCGTTGGGCGGGCTCGCGGTGGGGGTGGTAAGTCAGGAGCCTGTCCTGATTTCTGTGGAAGCCCCCTGTCCCGTCGCACCGGCGGTCGTCCGTCGCTCATGATGGCGAACTGATTCAGGGCGAGAAGGCGGTACGCCGACTCGCGTGACTGGCGGACACGAGCTGTGCATCCTGAAGCCCAGTCTTGAGCCAAGGGCGCGAACTCACTTCCTCTTCTGCCGCGCGCGCCATGCAATCTTCTTCTCCGCGCGCGGGTCCACACTTGCGGGCAGTTCCTTCGGCTCAGCGGGGAGCACGACCGCCCCTCCCAGTTGCTCAACGAGGAACGCACCCTCTCGCGCAATGAAATTGAAACTGGACGCAAGCTGCGCCCGCACTGGCTGGTAGGCAGGGTCGGAAGCTACTGCTTCGCCTAGCTCTCGCACCCTCTCTTTGAAATCGGCGACTCCCGTCCGAATGACGTGGAGGTATCCAATCCATTCAACTAAGTCACGACGCAGGCCCTCGTCGGGTAGAAGAGCCGAGTCCGATCGTCGCGCCTCTATGGCAGCCGATGCAAAAGTAAGGTGATCCAGCGCCGCGTCAGCCAATTCCCCAGTCAAACTCAGGGAATTGGCCATACGACGCGCGACTACCGCGGCCTCACTCAAGTCCAAAATCGCCATCGCAATCAGTTCATTGCGACGCGATCGACGCTGAAGCCCCTGATCAAAGAGTTTCCCAAAAAACCCACCCGCGATCGCCAGCGCACCGCCGAGCAGCGTCTGCAGCAGCGGCGAGTCCAGCTTCGACGCGGGCTCGCGGACAAGCGTAAGCGTGTCTTGGACAACGTGCCAGACACCGAGCATGCTATCCCTTCCGACGGACAGGGGCACCAAGACCTTCAGCGCGTCGCTCATCTGTTTCCTCCCTCACCACACAAAGGCGGCGCTTGGAGATGGAAGTTGGAATCCCTCAGGCCGGCATTGACCTGTGTGTCCATGAGCAATAGCTTGCCATTGCCTCTTGGAATCCGAAGGAGTGACAGTGAACACGCGGACCATCCTGCCAAGTCTGAAGAGCGCAATCGCTCGAACCATAGAGGCGATTGGTCTAGAACCCAAGGACTTCGAATGGAGACTTGCGCCCAGTACTTTCGAGGAAGCTCTTACGGTCTCTCAATTGTGCCACCGGCCGACGAACTCTCTCTTCTTATTCGACTACAAGAATGGAGTTGAGTATGCCCTGTTCACGCCGGGTGAGTTTTCGAGTCAGGGCGGTGACTATCCCGGGTCATGGGAACTCCAGTTCCAGTGTCTCCAGCAGTGGCTCGGGTATGTCCGGCGAGAATCAAACGCTGTGGATCCATGGCAGTCCTTCGAAACTTCACCAACGCTACCATCCACTGGAGATGGGGATTCAACGTGATCGGCCCCATTTACGGTCAACCAGACGAGCGCCCTCCGAGTTGTTCTTTCGGAATTTGAGAACGAGATTCTCAAGTATCTAGATCCTTCCGGCCCGGGCACGCGCGTGGTCAGGGACGAACTGGATTACTTGAGCAACAATCTATCCGTGCAGACACCACGCGACTGGTACAACACGGCCCATGGCGTGTTTCTGCGACTGGTGCTCCGATGGCCAGCGCTGCGCGAGCAAGCGCGTAGCCTCTTGAGGTGGTTCCAGGAGCGCCTTCTAGCAGCGGTCGAGCAAATGCCGAAGCTCTCATAGCGAATTGATGCCCGCCATGACAATGGATGGCTACGGTCGGCTGCGGTTTCGGTGTCCTTTCACGTCCCGCGGTGAGCCTGTACCCGATTTTGTGTAAGCGCCTGACCGCGTGATGCAGGTAGTCTCTTCCCTGAAAGGAAGGGACACCATGAAGCGAAGGATTCGCAAAGAGATTCTCGACGAGCTGCTGGCCGACTACCAGGGCCCCGAGGATCTCACCGGCCCCGAGGGTCTGCTGAAGCAGCTCACGGGCGCGCTGGTCGAACGCGCGCTGGGCGCGGAGTTGACCGAGCACCTGGGCTACGATCCCGGGGCGCCCGGGAGTGTCGCCGCCGGCAACTCCCGCAACGGGACGACGCCGAAGACGCTCACGACGGATCAGGGCGACGTCGCGATCGAGACGCCCCGCGATCGCAACGGCTCGTTCGAGCCCCAGCTGGTGAAGAAGCATCAGCGGCGCTTCACCGGCTTCGACGACAAGATCCTGTCGATGTACGCCCGCGGCATGAGCGTGCGCGACATCCAGGCCCATCTGTCGGAGATCTACGGCACGGACATCTCGCCGAGCCTGATCTCGACGGTGACGGACGCCGTGGTCGACGAGGTGGCGAAGTGGCAGGCACGTCCTCTCGACGCCGTGTGGCCGATCATCTACCTGGACGCGCTGGTGATGAAGGTGCGCGACCAGGGTGTGGTGCAGAACAAGCACGTCTACATGGCGCTCGGGATCAACCTCGAGGGCAAGAAGGAAGTGCTGGGACTGTGGATCGAGCCGAACGAGGGCGCGAAGTTCTGGCTCAAGGTGATCACCGAGCTCAAGAACCGCGGCCTCGCCGACGTGTTCGTGATCTGCTGCGACGGACTCAAGGGTTTCCCCGACGCGATCGAGGCGGTGTTCCCGCGGACCGTGGTGCAGACCTGCATCGTCCACCTGATCCGCAGCTCGACGCGCTTCGTGGCGTGGGTCAATCGCAAGGCCCTGATCGGCGACCTGCGCCTGGTGTACGCGGCCGACACCGAGGAAGCGGCGCTCGTGGCACTCGCCGAGTTCGAGCGGCGGTGGCTGGAGCGCTACCCGATGGTGGCGCAGGCGTGGCGCTCGAACTGGGAGCGCGTGCGGCCGTTTTTCGCGTTCGGCCGCGAGGTGCGCCGCATCATCTACACGACCAACGCCATCGAGTCGCTGAACTTCACGCTACGCAAGGTGACGAAGGCCCGCGGCCACTTTCCCAGCGACGAGGCCGCGCTCAAGCTGGTCTACCTCGGGATCCGCAACATGGAGAAGAAGTGGACACGGCAACCGAAGTGCTGGAATCTCGCCCTGAATCAGTTCTCGATCATGTTCGAAGGACGACTGCCCGCGTGACCGGGGAGGGGCTTACACAGAATTCAGGACAGGCTCAAATTGTCCTTCCGCCTACTTGAGGAAGAGGCAACGACGAGTTGACTTCTGCAACCTACATGCCCTCCGATCTGGGTGAGGCTGTCCTGCTTCATGTGCGAGCCCGTGTTTGATCACGCGAGCCGTCGCCCTTTGCGAGCAGTCGCGCAACCTCTCTCGTTATCGATGTAGCCTCGCGATAGAACGCCTTCACTGAATTCCATGTCGCGTTCCGCGCGGGCCTCGGAATGGCACACTCATCCAAGCAGAATACCCAACGAGACGCGACCAGCGGGCAACGGCCGCTTTCCGTGCGTGAACTGCAACAGCCGCTGCAACAGTCGTCGGTCTACGACGATCGCGGGCCGTCCCAGACGAAGAGTCCCAAGAGTCCGCAACCTCTGAGCCTCATGCCTTCCCGCCCCGGCTACGCTTGCCCCACTCATTCCAGTAAAGTCTTCCGACCCCGTGGAGCGCTCCGCGCAATCGTTCGAGCACCGGGGGAGAATCCAGGGGCAAGCACCCGGTGAATCAAGCCGCACGGAACTCCCAATGAGCGCGCTCCGCGTGTGGAGCGCCTGCACGCTGGCGTTGATCCTCGCCGGCGTGAGCGGCGATCGGCTGTCCGCGGACGACCGCATCGCCTCGGCGTCCGCTCCGCGCGCCGCACGCGCGACCGCCATCCCCGACCCGCTCCGACATTTCGCGCTCTTCGGCTGGGTGAGCCCGCCGGTCGAGTCCACCAACGCGGCGCGCTTCGACGAGCTTTCGCAGCTCGCGCTCAACGTGGCATTGCCAGCGTGGCTCGACTCGGGCCGTCTGGTCGCGAACCAGCAGCGCATGGGCCTCGCCGCGCCGCGCGGGGTGCGCTGCCTCGCGTGGGACAATCGTCTCGAGGGGCTCGACTTCAACGATCCCGGCTCGCCCGCGATTCTCGATTCGGTGGTCGCCGATTACCGCTCCGATCCCGGCTTCTTCGGCTACTACTTCACCGACGAGCCGCAGCCTGCGGAGTCCCCGAGGCTCGCGCGCTACTACGCGGAGCTGGCGTCGCGCGATCCCGCGCATCCCTCGTTCGACAATCTCATCGGCCGCGGCGGCTTCTCGACCCGCGCCGAGTGGGAAAGTTACGTGCGACAGTTCGCCGACACCGTGCACCCCACGGTGCTGTGCGACGCGCTCTACGATTTTCTGGTGGGCAGCGACCGCGGGCTGTTCGTCGAGAACGCCGCGGGCCTGCGCGCGCTCGCTGACGAGTACGGCATTCCGTTCTGGGGGATCGTGCTGCTGGTGCAGCATGGGAGCTATCGCGACCTCACGCCGGGCGAGCTGCGCTGGCAGGTCTCGATGCTGCTCGCCTACGGCGCGCGCGGCGTGGGTTACTTCACCTACTGGACTCCGGCGCCCGATCCGGTCTGGAACTGGCAGCCGGCGGTGATCGGCTACGACGGCGTGCGCTCGCGCTGGTACACCGTGCTCCAGGGATTCAACCCCTCGGTGCGCGCGGCGGGCGAGACGCTGGCCTCGCTCGCATGGATCTCGACGCAGCACGCCGGTTCGCAGCCGGTGGGCGGCGCGGCGTTCGCGCGCGATGGGTGGATCGCGTCGGTCGCGGGCCGCGCCGCGATCGGGCGCTTCAAGGGCGATCCAACCTCGCGCTTCGTGCTGGTCGTGAACGCGGACTCATCGGGCGCACAGACCATCGCGCTCTCCTTCGCGCAGCCGGTGCGCGTATCGCGACTGGGCGATGCGGCCGATATATGGAGCCCGCTGCCGACCGAGCCCGACGGCGCGAACGGACGCGTGAGCCTGTTCCTGTCATCGGGAGACTTCGCGCTGCTGCGGCTCGACAGCAATCTCGACGCGCCGCCCGTGGGGCCAAGGCTCACCGTGGGCCCCAATCCCGCGTGCTGCGCGGTGCGGCTCGCGGTCACTCGGCTCGGCTCGCGCGCGCATCTCGAGATCCTCGACTCGGCCGGGCGTCGCGTGTGGGCACGTGACCTCGAGCAGGACGACACGGTCCTGGTGTGGCGTGGCGAGCGTGACGGCGGTGGCACGGTGCGGCCCGGGATCTATCACGTGCGCGTCCGCGATTCGCTCGGTCAGGCGAGCGCGCGTGTGTCGTGGGTGGGGCGATAGGCCGCGTGCCGCGCACGATCCGCAGCTCGCCCCCGCGCACGCTCGCCGCGCTCGAGCGCACGATCGTCGCGTGCGATCTCTGCCCGCGGCTGCGCACGTGGTGCGAGCGCGTGGCGCGCGAGAAGAAGCGTGCGTTCGCGGATCAACGCTACTGGGGCAAGCCGGTGCCGGGCTTCGGCGACGCGAACGCGCGGCTGCTGATCATCGGCCTCGCGCCCGCCGCGCACGGCGGCAATCGCACCGGCCGCGTGTTCACAGGCGATTCGAGCGGGAGCTGGCTCTACGCGGCGCTCCATCGCGAGGGCTTCGCGAGCCTGCCCGACTCGACCGGCCGCGACGACGGACAGGCGCTCACCGGCGCCTACGTCACCGCCTCCGCGCGCTGCGCGCCGCCGCAGAACAAGCCCTTGCCTCGCGAGATCGAGAACTGCCGCCCACACCTCGAGGCCGAGCTGCGGCTGCTCACGCATGTGCGCGTGGTGCTCACGCTCGGGCACGTCGCGCATGCCGCATACCTGCGCGCATCGGGCTGGTGGGATCGTCTCGCGCCCGGCACGCGGCCACGCTTCGCGCATGGCGCCGAGACGCCGCTCGAAGACGGCACGATCCTGATGAGCGCGTACCATCCGAGCCGCCAGAACACCAACACCGGCCGGCTCACGCGCCCGATGTGGCACGCCGTCTTCCGCCGCGCGCGCGCGATCGTGGACGCCGCGCGTTGAATCGCGACGAAACGCTCGCGCGCTTCGATCGCGAGGAGCGCCTCGAGGCCGAGACCGTGGGGACGCGGCGCGAGGCCACGCCCGAGACGGTGCGCCACGTCAGCACCATCGGCGGCGGCGGCCTCGTAATCCATTCGCGGCTCGACGACTCGAACGCCGACCGCGCGATCGAGGGCGAGGTCGCGCGCTTCTCGTCGCTGAACCTGCGCTTCGAGTGGAAGCTCTACGGATACGACACGCCGCCCGATCTCGCCGCGCGGCTGGTGGCGCGCGGGTTCGTGGCCGAGGAGCCGGAGGCGGTGATGGTGCTCGACCTGGAGCGCGCGGCGCCGCTGCCGCGCCCGTGCGCGCTCGAGGTGCGGCGCATCATGAGCCCGAAGCAGATCGACGAGATCGTCGCGCTCAAGCAGGAGGTGTGGGGGAAGGACTTCGGCTGGCTCGCGCTCAAGTTCGCCGAGGAGATGCGCGCGGCCCCCGAGACGCTTCGCATCTTCGCCGCGTACGCGGACGGCGCAATGGTTGCCGCCGCGTGGCTGCGCATGCCGCCTGGCAGCGCGTTCGCCAGCATCTGGGGCGGCACGACGCTGCCCGCCCATCGCGGGCGCGGCGCCTACACCGCGCTGCTCGCGGCGCGGGTCGCGGAGGCGCGCGCCCGCGGCTATCGCTACGTGCAGGTGGACGCTGGCGCGATGAGCCGGCCGATCCTCGAGCGGCGCGGGTTCGAGCTGCTCACCACCGCGCAGGCGTTCAACTGGAGGCCGCGCGCCGATCACTCCGGGCCGAAGTAGCCCCGCATGAGCCGCGTGAACCACTCGGGCACGCTCGCGTGCTCGATGCAATCGAACGGCGGCGCGTAGGGCTTGAGGTCGAGCACGGGCGTGCCGTCCACCGCGTCGAGGCCGCGCACGATGAGGCGGCCGGGTTCGACTCGCACGATCTCGACCGCTGTGATCCCGACCGGATTGGGCCGCATGCGCCCGCGCTGCGCGAACACGCCGAGCAGCGGCATGTCGGCGCGCCCGCGCGGCCGGCGCACCAGCGCGGGCGGCTCGCGATCGGGATCGAGGTGCATGTAGAAGAGGATGAGCGCGTGCGAGAAGCCGTCGAGCCCCTCGAGCCCCGCCGCGAACTCGGGCTTCATTTCGATCGCCGACTCCACCGCGCCCCAGTCGGCGTCGGCGGCCGAGGTGCGGCCGTTCTTCACCGTGGCGATGATCTGGAGCGTGACTTCGTGCATGCTCTGTCCCCGGTTGTTCGTGCGAGCCGCCGCATGCTAACACTCGCCGCGCGAAGATCGCCCCTTGACGCCGCGCGCCGCCCCACCCATATTGCTATCGACATCTTCCGGGTGCCCACACGAGGTGGGTTAATAGGGAAGAGGGGTGAAATTCCCCCACGGTCCCGCCACTGTAATGGGCTCCCCGGGTCTCACACGCCACTGATCTCACGATCGGGAAGGCGAGACCCGAAGCGGCCCTGAGTCAGGAAACCTGCCCGGAAGCGATGAGCCCGTGACGCTTCGCGAGAGAGCGTCGAAGGTGGACGGCGTCGCTTTGTGGCCCTTCCTCCGAGACTCACTCTCCGGGGCAGGGCCTTTCGATTGAGGCGCGCGCGACGCCGTGATCGTACTCGCACTGTTCTCCGCATTCGTGGTGGCCTCGGCGCCGGCTGATTCCGCCGGCCGCGCGAGCGACGCCGCGCGCCACGCCGCGGGTAACGCCGGCGCTCGCGACACCATCCTGCGCCTGCCCGAGATCCGCGTGGATCGCGAACGCCCGCGCATGGACGCGCGGCGGCGCATGCCGACCGCCTTCGTCTCCGATCTCGCGACCGGCGCGAGCGGCCGCGCGCTCGAGACGCTTTCCGACGTGCTGAGCCAGGCCGCGAGCGCGCGCGTCGTTCAATACGGTGGTCTCGGCGCGTTCAGCACCGTCTCGCTGCGCGGCGCGCCATCGGGCGAGGTGGCGGTCTACCTCGACGGCTCGCCCGTCAATTCTGCGGCGGGCAGCGTCGTTAATCTCTCCGACCTGCCATCGACCGCGGTCGAACGCATCGAGGTGTATCGCGGATCGAGCCCGCTCGGCTTCGGAGCCGGCGCGCCGGGTGGCGCGATCAACCTGGTCACGCTCGCATCGCCGGAGCGGCTCGACGCGCGCGTCACGCGCGGCTCGTTCGACACTTGGGAGGGACGCGCGACCGCCGGCGCGCGACGCGGCCGCGTGGCGGGGCTGCTGCACGCGAGCTACCAGGGCTCCGCGGGGAACTACTCGTTTCACGACGACAACGGCACGCCCTTCAACCTCGCCGACGACAGCACCAGCCTGCGCGTCAACAATCGCTTCGACGCGCTGACCGGGCTCGCCACGCTGAGTGCTGAGCCGGCGCGGGGCGTGAAGCTCACCGCGCGCGAGAACGTGTTCCGCGAGGCGCACGGCGTGCCGGGGCTCGGCGCTACGCCCGCGCGCCACGCGCAGTGGCGATTCCTGCGCTCGATCAGCGAGATCGAGGCGGCGAGCGAGGCGCGGCGCGCGCTGCCCTTCGCGCGGCTCACGGGCGCGCTCTCGCGCGTGAGATCGCGCGCGCTCGATCGCACCGGCGAGCTGGGCCTCGGACGCCACGACACCGACGACGGCTTCGCCGGGGAGGCGCTGACGCTCGGTCTCGGATGGCCGCGCCTGCTGCGCGTGTTCTCGCTCGAATCCTCGGGCGCGCTGCGCGAGGAGCGCGCGACGCTCCACGACGCGCTCGATGGCTACCCGGATCCGCCGCAGAGCGTGCGCTCGACGCGCGGCGCGATGGTGGCGCTGCGCGCGCGACCCTTCGGCGACCGGCTGGTGATGCACGCCGCGCGCCGCTGGGACCATCTCGCGGACCGGCTGCGCACCGTCGGAGTCGCGGGAATCGTCAAGCGCTCGGACGCGACGCGCACGCTCAACGCGCCGCAGCTCGGCGCGTGGCTCTCAGGTCCGATCGGGCTCGAGCTCAAGGCGAACTGGGCGCGCGCGCAGCGGGCGCCGGATTTTCTCGAGCTGTTCGGCAACGAGGGCAGCGTGCTCGGCAACGCGGCGCTCAAACCCGAGCACGGCGAGAACTGGGACGCCGGCGCGCGCTGGAGCCGCGCGCGCGGCGCGTTCTCGGGCGCGATCGAGTGGGCGCACTTCCAGTCGCGCCCCGAGGACCTGATCCTGTTCGTTCGCAACTCGCAGAGCAGCGTGCGCGCGCAGAACGTCTCGCGCGCCGACATCCGCGGCGAGGAGTTCTCGCTCGAGCTGCGCTCGCCCGGCGGGCTCACGGCGGGCGGGGCGCTCACGCTTCAGCGCGCGCGCGATCGCGGCATCGTGCCGGCGTGGTACGGCAAGCGCCTGCCGCAGCGCCCGGAGCGCGTGGCGGGCGCGCAGCTCCAGTGGCGGCGTGCGCGATTCGGCGCGGCCACCAACGTGCAGTACATCGGCGACAACTTCCTCGACGCATACAACCGCCAGCGCGTGACGAGCCGCACGCTGATCGGCGCATCGCTCTCGGCCGTGCCGTGGGCGTTCGGCCCGCGCCTCACCCTCGAAAGCAAGAATCTCGGCAACCGCCGCGCGACCGACGTCGCCGGCTTCCCGCTTCCGGGCCGCAGCGTGTTCGTCTCGTGCGAAGCGCGTCTCGGCCCGGCGGATCACGCACGTACCCAGGGAGAATGACCATGCTCCGCGCCCGACTCGCGATCGTCGTCTCGCTCATCGTACTCGCGGCGGCCCGCCCCGCCGCCGCCGCGCAGGGCGAGGCGTTCGTATTCACCACCGACTTCAGCACGGGCTCGCTGAGCGCGGTCAGCCTCGACACGCGCGCGGTGTCGACCGACGTGGCGAGCGTCTATTCGGACGCGGTCCTCCGCTGGTACGGCGGGCTGCTCTACGTGGTCAACCGTTTCGGGCAGGACAACATCCAGGTGATCGATCCCGCGCAGAACTACACGACCGTGCGGCAGTTCTCGACCGGGAACGGCTCCAACCCGCAGGACATCTGCTTCGTCTCGGCCACCAAGGCCTACGTCACGCGCTACGAGCTGGGCGATCTCCTGATCGTGAACCCCTCGAGCGGCGCATCGCTCGGAACCATCTCGCTCGCGGCGTTCGCGGACGCCGACGGCATTCCCGAGATGCATCGCATGGTGCGAGTCGCGAACCGCGTGTTCGTCTCGGTGCAGCGCCTCGACCGCAACGCGGGCTACGTGCCCACCGAAAAGAGCCTCGTCGCCGTGATCGACGCGGGCGCCGACACCGTGCTCGACGCCGATCCGCTCACGCCCGGCAAGCAGGCGATCACGCTCGCACTCAAGGATCCAGTCACCACGTTCGCGTTCGACGCGCCGACCAGCCGGCTGCTGATCGGCTGCGCCGGCCACTTCGGGGTGCTCGACGGCGGCGTCGAGTACGTGGACCCGGTGCTGCTCAGGAGCGGCGGCGTCGCGATCACCGAGTCCGCGCTGGGCGGCGACATCGGCAACCTCGCCTGGAACGGCCCGGCGCATTCGTACGCGATCGTGAGCGACGCCTCGTTCAACACGCTGCTCGTCTCGTGGAGCGCCGTGACCGGCCTCAAGCTCGGTACCGTGTTCGCGCCCGGTGGCTTCAGCCTCAGCGACTGCGCGCTGAACGATCGCGCCGAGCTGTGGGTGTGCGACAGCGATCTCTTCGCGCCCGGCCTCTACGTGTTCCGCGCCGGAACCGACGCCGCGCTGGCGGGCCCGCTCGATACCGGCCTGCCGCCCTACCAGATCACCTTCGACGCCGCGAGCGAACAGGTGCTGGGCGTGGAGGCGGGGGAGCGGGCGTTCGCGTTCTCAGCGCCATGGCCCAATCCCGCGCGGGTCGCGACCGCGCTCGCGCTCGACCTGCCGCGCGCGGCGCGGATCGAGGTGGAGGCGTTCGATCTCGGCGGCCGGCGCGTGCGCGCGATCGCGGCGCGCGATTTCGCGGCGGGGCACGCGCTGCTCACGTGGGACCTGCGTGACGATGCGGGGCGCGCGGCGCCGGCCGGCGTCTATCTGGTGCGGGCGCGCGTGGGCGATGCCGCGTTCGTTCGGCGCGTCGTGGTCATGAGGTAGCTCTCCGCGCGACCGCGCCGGCGTCGCGTCGATCCCGCGCGCCCGTGAAGAAATTTCTTGCCGCGCCGCACGTCGGCTGCTAGGTTGCCGTCACGTTGCCCGGGCTGCGCGAACCCCACGTCGCGAGCCGCCGGTGTGCAAGGGCAACTCGGATGGTCCGGGAGCGCTCCTCTTACGAGATCGCTCGCGGGCTCGCCGCTCTCCCTTGATCCCGGCAACCAAACGCTCTCCCAGCGACGACATCTCGACGGCACGCCGCACGTTCCGGCGGGCCGCCGTGCAGCACGACATCGGAGGCTACATGTCCGCCCGCCGCCTAGGATTGGTCGCGGCAGCCATCACAGGGATCGTACTCGGCACGAGCGGCGTCGCCCTCGCCGCGACCTCGAGCACCCAGGGCGTGCCCATCGCGCTCCTCTGGACCAGCCCCGGCGACGACGGGGACGAGGGCCGCGCCACCGACTACGACATTCGGTACTCCCGGTATCCGATCACCGATAAGAATTTCAACCTCGCATACCGGTATCGCGGCGCGCCTACGCCTCAAGTGGCGGGGAGCCTGCAGTTCTGCATCATCAGCGGCCTGCTGCCCAACACCGACTACTACTTCGCGATGAAGAGCGCCGATGAGGCCGGCAACTGGTCCGGGATGTCGAACGTCGCCGTCCACACCGGCGAACTGCTGGCCGCGGGCGACGGCCATGTGCGCCTCATGTTCTCCTCGCCGTTTCCCAATCCCGCGCGGGCCGCGGCCTCTTTCGCGTACGCGCTCCCGGCGCAGGGCAGGGTCTCGGTCGAGGCGTTTGACGTGGGCGGGCGCAAGGTGCGCACACTGGCGAGCGAGGAGCGCCCCGCGGGGCCGGGCGCGATCGTCTGGGACCTCACCGACGACGCGGGCCGGCCGCTGCAGGCCGGTCTCTACCTGGTGAGCGCGCGACTGGGTGAAGCGTCGTTCCTGCGCCGGGTCATGGTGGTGCGATAGTCCGCGACGGCGCGCGGAGGAAGGCGGGCAGCGGTGAGGCGGATCGCGGCGCTGACCATCGCGTCCCTGCTGGCGTGCATGGTGGACTCCGCGCTCGCGCAGCGGACGGCCGAGCAGCCGCCACCCGCGCGGCCGCTGCCCGTGCAGGCGCCGCTCGTGGGGCCGACCCTCCCGGACAGCGCGAGCCTCGCGCGCGACAGCTCGGCCACCGACTCCGCCGCCGCGGCGCGTGACTCCTCGGCGGCTGCCGCCATCCCCGTGCCTCCCGACTACCTCGCCGAGGTGCGCTCCAACTTCACGCCCGAGAATCGCAAGTACGCCTCCACCCATGTCGCGCTGGACTTCATCGAGCCGCTGTTCGGGTTGTTGGTGGGGGTGCTGCTCCTGTTCTCGGGGCTGTCGGCGCGCATGCGCGACATCGCGCATGCGTTCGGCCCCACGCGCTACGTTCGCGTGCTCGTCTACCTCGCGCTCTACATGGCGGTGGTGTTCGTGCTCACGCTCCCGCTCTCGTGGTACCGGGGCTTCGCGCTCGAGCACCAGTACGGGCTGTCGAACGAGGGCTTGGGCGGCTGGTTCACAGATGAGCTCAAGTCGCAGGCCCTGAACCTCGCGTTCGTCGGCGTGCTGCCGATCCTGTCGCTGGGCTACGCCGCGATCGCGAAGAGCCCGCGGCGCTGGTGGCTGTGGCTCGCGGCCGCCACGGTGCCGGTGATCGTGATCGGCACGCTGCTGCAACCCATCCTGTTCGACCCGGCTTTCAACAAGTTCACCCCGCTCCACGACCAGCAGCTCAGGGCGAAGATCGTAAGACTCGCCCAGCGTGCGGGGATTCCGGGACGCAACGTGTACGAGGTGAACAGGAGCGCGCAGACGAAGAAGTTCAACGCATACGTGAACGGCTTCGGGGCGTCGCAGCGGATCGTCCTCTGGGACACGACGCTGAAGGGGATGCGCGAGGACGAGATCCTGGTCGTGATGGGCCACGAGATGGGCCACTACGTGCTCCACCACATCTGGAAGAGCATGGCGCTCTCGGCCGCGCTGGCATTCGCGCTGTCGTTCTTCATCTACCTGAGCGTGCGCGCCGCGGTCGCGCGCTTCGGCGGGCGCTGGGGGTTCCGAGAGCCGCACGACGTCGCCTCGCTGCCGCTGTTCGCGGTCGTCATCGGGATCGCGTCGCTGGTGACGCAGCCGCTCGTCGCCGGCGTCTCCCGGGCGGTCGAGCACGAGGCCGACATGTTCGCGCTCGAGATCACGCACGACAACGATGCCGCGGCGCGCGTGTTCATCAAATTCGGCGCTCAGAACAAGTCGGATCCCGAGCCGAGCGAGCTGGTGAAGGCGATGCTCTACGACCACCCGCCGCTCATCGAGCGCGTGCGGTTCGCGCTCGAATGCCACCCGTGGACGGAGGGGAAGCCGGGCCGGTTCTATCGCGGGGGGCGCTGAGCGCGGTGCGACACTCCCCGGGCGCCTCAGCTCGAGGCGCGATGAGGCTCCGGATTCGGCAGGCCGACTGACAGGTTGACGGCCTGCGCCCGCGCGAGCCACGACCGCGGCCCTCTCCGCCGCGGCTCGCGACGATGCCAATGCCGTGGCACCAGCGGGATTCATCCGCCCCGCGACGCCCGCGCTCCCCACCCCCCTGGGTGGCACGGAACGTGCCCCTACCCGCCCCGGCATTCCATGCGCCGCTCTCGACCGGCCGTCCCGCTGCCGCGGAATCGGCCGCGAGGGCCAGGTCCATCCTGGAGGCGAGCCATGAGTGATTCACCCGCGACCGCCGGGTCCGGCACCCGGAGCGATCTGCGCGAACTTCGCATTCATGGCCGGGGCGGGCAGGGTGCGGTGCTGGCCTCCAAGGTTCTGGCATCGGCCCTGTTCAGCGAGGGGCGCTCGGTCCAGGCGTTCCCCGCGTTCGGCGTCGAGCGCCGCGGCGCGCCGGTCACGGCCTTCCTTCGATACTCGAGCGGCGAGATCCTGCTGCGCTGCGAGATCCAGGAGCCGGACGACCTGATCATCCTCGACCCCACGCTGATCAAGGCCATCGACGTGACGCAGGGGCTGAAAGCCGGCGGCTCGATCCTCATCAACTCCGACCGGGCGCCCGAGACCTACGCGAACCTGACGAAGCGCTTCCGGGTCTCGCTGGTGGACGCCTCCGGGATCGCGCGCCGGAGGGGCCTCGGCTCGAAGACCCAGCCGGTCGTGAACACCGCGATCCTCGGCGCGTTCGCCGCGGACTCGGGGGTGGTGGGACTCGAGGCCATCTGCTCCGCGATCGCGGAGACGATGGCGGCCCACGCGGAGCGGAACATCGAGGCGGCGCGCGAGGCGGCCGCCGCCGTGGTTCGGATCAGCCACTCGGAGGTGCAACATGCCGGATGACCGGGTCGAGCCCGACATCGCGCACGGGGTGCCGACGATCGCCGTGAGCTCGGCGTCCACCCTCTCGAACCGCACCGGGTCGTGGAAATACATCCAGCCCATCTACCAGGACCGCATCGCGCCGTGCAATGCGGGGTGCCCGGTCGGCATCGACATCGAAGGCACCATGAACCTCCTGGGCGAGGGCAAGGTCGCGGAGGCGCGCGATCTGTTGCTGCGCGAGAACCCGATGCCCGCGACCACCGGGCGGGTGTGCGAGCATCCGTGTCAGGGCGCGTGCAGCCGGGGGCAGTTCGACGAGGCGGTGAACATCCACGCCGTCGAGCGCATGCTGGGCGACTACAAGCAGGTCACGCGCGCCGCGAGCACGGTCCCCGCGCGCAAGGAGAAGGTGGTCGTGGTGGGCTCCGGGCCGGCGGGCCTCGCGTGCGCATACCACCTCGCGCGGCTGGGCTACGCCGTCACCATCATCGAAGCCGACGCGGAGCCGGGCGGCTGGCTGCGCCACGGCGTGCCCGAGTACAAGCTGCCGCGCGCGGTGCTCGCGCGCGAGATCGATCGCATCCGCGCAGCGGGCGTGGCGATCGAGTGCGGGCGGCGCGTGGGCCGCGAGGTGGCGTGGCGCGAGCTCGAGCGCTACGACGCGATCTTCCTCGCGATCGGCGCGCGCGAGAACGAGGGCCACGCGTGGGAGCACGCCGACCTGCCGGCGGTCCGCTCCGGGTTCGACTTCCTGCGCGAGGTCAGCGATGGCAACGGCGAGCCGCCGGGCCGCCGGGTCGTGATCGTGGGCGGCACCGACCTCGCGGTGGACTGCGCGCGCACCGCGCGGCGCATGGGCCGCGAGCCGGTCGTCGTGTTCCGCGGCGCGCGTGAGGACATGGCGGCCGATCCTCAGGCGATCGAGAACGCGATCCGCGAGGGCGTGCGCTTCGAGTTCTCGGTGCGTCCGGTGGGACTTCAGGTGGCCACGCACCCGGACGAGGAGCGGCCGCTCGATGCCATGGAAGGGATGTTCGATGCGGCGGGTGAGGAGGCCGCGCCGTGTCTGGTCGGCATCGCGTGCGTCCGCATGCAGCCGCTCGAGCCGGGCGCGGGCGGCGCGCGGCGCGCGGTCTCGGTGCCCAACAGCTCGTTCGTGATCCCGGCCGACACGCTGCTCACCGCGCTCGGCGCGGAACCCGACGTCGACTTCCTGCCGCAGGATCTCCATCGGCGCGGGTACGTGATCAAGGCCGACGCGTTCGGCCGCACCAGTCGCGAAGCCATCTTCGCGGGCGGCGACGTCACGGATCAGCCGCGCACGGTGGCGCACTCGCTCGGCTCCGGCAAGCGCGTCGCGATCGGCATCGACCACTACCTGCGGCGGCGCGCCGGCGAGGCGCTGCCCGATCTCGACGGCGCCTCGCTCCGCTACGGGGCGACCGGAAACGTGAGCATCACGCGCTGGCGTGGCGACGATCCGGTGCAGCGCACCAACGAGCTGAACGAGGTCGTGCCGTTCTCCATGCTCAACATGGCGTACTTCACCCACGAGCCGAGCCGCCCCGACCGGATTCGCGAGGCGGCGCAGGGTGCGCCGGGGTTCGAAGAAGCCAACCTCGGGCTCGCGCCATCGGAGGCCGTGGCCGAGGCGGAGCGCTGCTTCAATTGCGGGGTCTGCAACAACTGCGAGGTGTGCGCGATCCTGTGCCCGGACGTGGCGATCAAGCCCCACGAGAGCGGGCACGGCTTCTCGCTGTCCTACAAGTACTGCAAGGGCTGTGGCCTGTGCGTCGAGGAATGCCCGCGCGGCGCCATGACCATGACGAGGGAGGGCCTGTGAGGAAGGTCATCGTCGGCAACCATGCGGTGTCGTGGGGCGTGAGGCTCGCGCGCGCGCAGGTGATCGCGGCGTACCCGATCACGCCCCAGACCCAGATCGTCGAGGAGCTGTCCGAGGTGTGCGCGCGGGGCGAGCTGAACGCGCGCTTCATCAAGGTGGAGTCCGAGCACTCTGCGATGGCCGCCTGCATCGGCGCGGCCGCGACCGGCGCGCGCGCGTTCACGGCCACGTCGTCGCAGGGTCTCGCGCTCATGCACGAGCTGTTGCACTGGGCCGGCGGCGCGCGGCTCCCGATCGTGATGGCGGACGTGAACCGCGCGATGGCGCCGGGCTGGACGGTGTGGACCGACCAGAACGACAGCCTCTCGCAGCGCGACACCGGCTGGATCCAGCTCTACTGCGAGACCAACCAGGAAGTGCTCGACAGCACGATCCAGGCGTTCAAGCTCGCGGAGTCCGTGGACCTGCCGGTCATGATCGTGCTCGACGCGTTCTTCCTCTCGCACACCTCGGAGCCGGTGGACATTCCCGATCCGGCGGACGTCGACGCGTTCCTGCCGCCGCGCAAGGCCCGGCACAAGCTCGACACCGCCGATCCTCACGCCTACGGCGCGCTCACAACGCCCGGCGTGTACATGGAGATCCGCCTGCGGCAGCAGGAGGCGATGGATCAGGCGCGCGAGTCGTTCGGCCAAATCGACGAAGACTGGGGCCGCCGCTTCGGCCGCCGCTACGGGGCGATCGAGTGCTACCGCACGGAGGGCGCCGAGCTGGTGCTGGTCACGTCGGGCACCATCACGTCGACCGCCCGCCACGTCGTGAACCAGCTGCGCGAGCGGGGCGAGAAGGTCGGGCTGATCAAGGTCAAGATGTTCCGGCCGTTCCCGACCGAGGCGCTGCGCCGCGCGCTCGCCGGTATCCCGCGGGTCGCGGTGCTGGATCGCAACATCTCGCCGGGCCACGGCGGCATCTTCGCCGAGGAGATCCGGGCCGCGCTCTACGACGCGCCGGAGAAGCAGCGGCCGGCGATTCACGGGTTCATCGTGGGCCTCGGAGGCCGCGACGTGACGCCGGCGACCATTCTCGACTGCATCGAGCGCGCGCGGACGGCGGCCGGGAAGGACCGGGCCGCGGAGCGCGAGGACCTGTGGGTGGGGGTGAAGCCATGAGCCAGATCCCGCTGAAGGAATTGGTTCCCTCCGAGGAGCTGATGGCGTCCGGGCACCTCGCGTGCCCCGGCTGCGGCGGCAGCATCGCGATGCGCCTCGTGCTCAAGGCGCTCGGGCCCAAGACCATGGTCGCGCTGCCGGCGTGCTGCTGGACGATCGTGGCCGGGCCGTTCCCCCAGTCCTCGCTGCGCGTCCCGCTCCTCCACACCGCGTTCGAGACCGCGGCGTCCACCGCTTCCGGCATCCGCGCGGCGCTGGACGTGATGGGCGATCGCGACACGACGGTGGTGGCGTGGGCGGGCGATGGCGGCACGTTCGACATCGGACTCCAGGCGCTCTCGGGCGCCGCCGAGCGCAACGAGGACATCCTGTACGTCTGCTACGACAACGAGGCGTACATGAACACCGGCATCCAGCGCTCATCGTCCACGCCCTGGGGCGCGTGGACCACGACCACCCCGGCGGGCACGCCGAAATCGCACCCGAAGAAGGACATGCTCGCGATCCTCGCGGCCCACGGCATTCCCTACGCGGCGACCGCCTCGGTCGCCTACCCCGCCGACCTGATCGCCAAGGTGGAGAAGGCGAGGGGCATCCGCGGCACGCGCTTCATCCACATCCTCGCGCCATGTCCTCCGGGCTGGAAGACCTCCGACGAGGAGACGATCGCGCTCGCGCGCATGGCGGTCCTCAACCGCATCTTCCCGCTGATGGAGGTCGAGCACGGGCGCGAATGGCGGTTCACGATGGACCACCCGGGCGATCCGGTGATCGAGTACGTGCGGCGCCAGGGCCGGTTCAAGCACCTGACCGATGCGCAGGTCGCGCACATCCAGGACGAGACCGACGAGCGCTGGACGCGGCTCGAGAAACGCGTCAGGTACGGAACGTAAGGGCGGTGCGCGGCGTGCGGGCGCCGCGCGTCAGCGCGCGGCGACAGTAATCGTCGTGCGGCAGCTCGCGCCGCGAATCTTCGCGCAGAGCCGCTCGCTCGCCGCGCGCGAACCGAAGCGCGGCGCGGCCTCGGCCGGCTCGCTGCGCCACGGCTCGAGCCCCTCGGCCTCGAACGTCGCGTGCGATGGTCCAATGCGCACCGTGGCGCCGGCGCTCGACAGCTCGGCCTCGGCGCCCGGAGCGAGCGCGAACACGATCTCGGGATCTCGTCCGCTCGCGCGGTCGTGAAGCGTGATGCGATCGCCGTCGACCTCGACCCGGCGCCAGTGCACTTCCCCGGTGGCCCACGCGCATTCGAATCCATCCTCCGCGGGTCGCACCTTCGCGCGCGGTCCCCACAGGAACGGACCGCGCATCACGCTCTGGCTGCGGCCCGCGAAATTCACCGTGCTGTGCGCCGGGGTCCCGCGGCAACGATCGCGCGCCGCGGTATCTTCGTGGTAGGCGAGCGTGCCCGGATCGATCACGAGCGGATCGAAGCCGCGGAACACGGTGACCGAGAGCGCGTCGGCGTGGCCGTGGGCCGCGATGCTGCCGAGCCCGAGCGGGCCATGGTCGAACGTCACGAGCAGCCCGCGTTCGCGCCACACGGTGTAGCCGCCCGCTTCGAGCTCGCGGCGCCCGTCCGCCGCGGCGCGCGCGGGGCGCGGGGCGCGGCCCGCGAGCAGCAGCGCGAGCGCGGGATCGGTGTCGCTGAGCGCGTCGGCGTCGAGCCACGCCGCGAGCGCGTTGCCAACCCGGTCGAGGCGGCTATGGCCCTCCTCCGCGAGCAGCACGCGACCGTCGTCCTCGTCGCCGATCTGGGGCCAGCGCCCGCCGGGCAGGCGGATGGTTCGCGCGAACTCGAGCGAGGCGCGCAGCCGGTCCTTCACGGCCGGTGAGACCTCACGGCCCGCGTGATGGGCCGCGACGAACGGCACCAGCAACAGCTCCCACACGAACGGGAGGTAGCCGAACGCCTGCTCGGCGGGCACGCCGTCCGCATGGATCTGACGCAGCGTCTCGCGCTCGAGCGCCGCGAGCGAGCGCGAGAGCAAGCCTTCCGCATCGCGCAGCAACGGGAATGCGGCGGCGAGCGTCACGATCGCGGCGTGCTCGGCGATCAGGTGATTGTTGGCGCTCGATCCCAGGCTCAGGTGATCGCGGCAGTGGAGCGCCTGCTGCGCGAGCAGTCCGAGATCGGGCGCAAGCCGCGCGGATGCCGCTTCGTCGCCGAGCAGCGCCAGCGTCCAGCTCACGGTCATCACGCGCAGCGCCATCTCGATCCCGCTGGTGTGGTGGATGCCGTGCCCGAGCGGATTGCGCGCCGTGAAGTCGTCGAGCCAGCGGATCGCGCGCGCGACGGACGCGCGATCGCCCTCGATGCGCGCGTCGAGCGCGAGCGTCGGGAGCGAGGTCAATCGCCCCAGCTCCCACGTGGCCTTCGCGCCGCCCGCGATGTCGGCGCGCCGGTAGTCGATCGCGGCGCTCGGGAGATCGGGCCACTCGGCGCCCGAGACGTAGTTGCGGTTCCAGCGCGGGGGATCGTCGAGCGTGATCGTGTGACCGAACAGCGTCCCGCGTCCGGCATCGAACTCGCGGCCCGCGGCGAGCGTTGAGTCGAAAGCTGCGTGGAGCGCGCCCGGCGGCCCCAGCGCGGGCGCCCACCGCGGGAGCCGGCTCGCGCGCCACGCGGCCTCGGCGCCGCCCGTGAACAGCCGCGCGCCCGCCTCCCCGGGCGTCCAACGCGCGTAGGCGGGGGGGAAGAGGCGATCGCGCAGCGCGACGCGCGCGCGATGGGCGATCTCGCCTGGCGACATCGCGGCGAGCCGCGCGAACCTCCAGCCCGCGCCGCTCAACTCGCCTCCAGCGTGGCCTGCAGGGCGCGCGCCACGCGCTCGCAAACACGATCGGGGTGGAACTCCAGGATGTCCTCGCGCAGCCTCGCGCCCATGCGCTCGCGCGCCGCGCCATCGCGCGCCATGCGCGCGATCGCATCGGCGATCGCCTCCACGTCGCCGGGCTCGACCAGCAACCCGTTCTCGCCGTCGCGCACCAGCTCGGGGATCGCGCCCACCGGGGTCGTGATCACCGGCACCGCGAACGCGCCGGACTCGAACAGCACCACCGGCAGGCCCTCGGTGTAGCTCGGCATCACGAAGCAGTCGGCGGCCGCGAAGCGCGCGTAGAGCGCCTCGCCCTGGAGCGCGCCCGTGAACTCGGTCGCGGCTTCGAGCCCCAGCTCGCTGCGCAGCGCGAGCAGCGCGTCCCATTCGCCCTCGAGCTCGGCGGGCCCCACCAGCGTGAGGTGAAACGCGACGCCCGCCGCGCGCACGCGCGCGACCGCGCGCAGCAGGTCGAAGACGCCCTTGCGCCGCCCGACCTGTCCGACGAACAGGCCGCGGCACACGCCGTCGGCGGAGGGCGCGGGGCGCGCGCCGCTGCCGCGCTCGAACACCTCCCTGCGAAACGTGGAGGGCACGACCTCGACCGGGCAGGCGATGCCGAAACGCTCGAGCAGCTGCTTCGATCGCTCGCCCAGCACCAGCATGCGGTCGAACTGCGCGAGGCCCGCGCGGGTGAGGCGCGCATCGAGGCCGCCGCGATCGAGCACGAAGTGAAAATCGCTGCCGTGCACGTGGCCGACCAGCCGCGCGCGCCCGCGGCGCGCGACCCACGCGAGCGCCATGTCGCGCAGGAAGCCCGACCAGGTGCCGGCCACCGGCAGATAGATCAGCTCGGGCTTGAAGCTCGCCACCGCGCGCGCCATGCGCGCGAGGTGGCGGGCGGCCCACACGAAGTTGCCGCGATCGAACTTGCCCTGCGTGTCCTTGGGGCGGCCCTTGGTGGTGTCGCAGTGCTCGACCTCGAACCCATCGAACGCGAACGATTCGAGCAGCGCCTGCATGAAGGTCTCGACGCCGCCGATCGGCGGCGGCAGCGGGCCCACCATCAGCAATCGCGGGCGGCGTGTGGCGGAAGGCGGCAACGAGGTCGGGCGCGGGGTCGGGCCGTCGGGCGGGGGGCTCACCGCAGGACGGCGAACCGGCGCGTGATGCTGCCGGCCGCGCTGCCGAGGCGCGCGAGGTAGATCCCGGGCGGCACCACTCGCCCGTTCCCATCGCGCACGTCCCAGCCGAAGTGGTAGCGCTGCGCCTGAATCGTTCCATCGAGCAGCACCCGCACGCTGCGGCCGGCGAGATCGAACACCTCGAGGCGCACCGGGCCGGTCGCGGGGAGCGCGAACGCGAAGCGCGCCTCGCCGCGCACCGGATTGGGCGCGAGCGGCGCGAACTCGAGCGCGGGGGCGGGTGCCGTCTCCACCGCGACCGGCGCGGGCTGCGAGGTGGTGGAGTAGAGCACGATGCGCAGCGAGTCGAAGTTGAAGCCGTCGTATTGCGCGAGGCCATCGGCGCGCGAGCGGAAGCGGAAGCGCACCGCGCTCGCGGTGGGCCCGGCGAAGCCCGAGAGATCGACGCGCTCCTCCTTCCACAGCCAGCGCGCGCCCTCGTACACCGGCTGGCCGGCGGGCTGGGGCGAGAACAGGCCGGGCACGGGCGCTCGCCCCGGGAGCTGCTTCCACAGCACGCTGTCGAGGCTGGCCTCGATCATCTCGCAGTCGTAGTCGGTCTCGAAGTCCCAGCGCGTGTCGAAGATCGCGTAGGCGTGGAGCGCGCCAGACAGATCGAGCCGCGAGCGCAGCGTGAGCGCGGCGTTCGTGTTCGCGGCGTAGAGTCCGCCCGGGCTGTCGGCGAAGTAGCGGCTCGGATGGCGCGGGTCGTCGATCACGATCCCCCAGCTGCCGGCCACCGACCAGGCCCCGGCGCCGCCCGAGGCGTCCTCGCTCGCGAGCACCGTGGGCACGCCCACCGCGACCTCGACCGTGTCGCGCGAGTATTCGCCGGCGGCGGTCGTGAACTCGACGCGGAAGCGCACGATGCGCCCGGGCGTGACCGAATCGCGCGCAAAGACCATGAAGCTCGCGCCGCCGGCCGGGTCGCCGCTCTGAAACGGGCCGAGTGGCGGGAACGCGATCGGCCCGGGCGCCAGCACCACCGCGCCGGGATCGAGCGAGACCAGGCGCGCGACCAGCCCCGCCCCGGTCGCGTCGCGCCCGATGTTGCGCGCGCGCACCCCGAGGTGGGCGAGGTTGCCGGCCGCGAGATAGCCCTCGGAGAGGCTCGAGCTCTGGAGGCGCACGTAGGGCCCCGCGATCGCCGCCACCGTGTAGCACTTGCGGAGATTCTCGGCGGCGATCCCGACGATCCGCGATTGCGGCGGCCAGAAACCATCGTTGTCGTTGCCGGCCTCCGGCGTCCACGAGTAGAGCCGGGGCTTGAGCACGGTCTCGCCGTAGCACCAGTCGTTGAACTCCCCGTTCACCTCGTAGAGCACGCGAGGCGCCTCGCCGGAATGGTAGCCGTTGCCGATCGTGCACTCGTCGTTCCACTCGTAGAACATCATCGAGTCGTCGGGCGCGGTCGTGGTCCAGCCCCAGGGATGGAGGAAGTAATCGCCGTAGGTGTGGAACGAGAGCGCGGTCTTCGGCTGGAGCGCGATCACCAGGTCGCGCTGGGCCTGGGTCTCGACCTCGGAGAACGCCGAGGGGCCGCGATAGGTCTCCGCCGAGATCGCGCCGTTCGAGCCCACGTTGTTGAAGTTCCACTTGTAGCCGAAGTTGCGGTTGAGATCGACGCCGTCGTTTCCCGTGTTGTGCGAGCCGTTGCCGTCGTTGTCGCGCGCGTTCTTCCGCCAGTTTCCGAAGCCGGTATGCCCGCTCGCGTTCCAGACGTCCACGTTGATCTGGTAGCCGTCGGGGTTCACCACCGGCACGATGTAGATCGCGCGGTGATCGAGCAGCGAGGTCTTCCACGGATCGCCGCCGTAGCCCGCCAGCAGGTCGTCCACGAAGTAGAACAGCGACTGCATGCCGCCCGGCTCGCGCGCGTGGGTGAGCGAGTTGTAGAACGTGACCGGGCGCCCGTCGGGACCGCTGATCTCATGCGCGATGCGCAGTCCCCAGATCGGGCGCCCCAGCACCGAGTAACCGAGCGTGTCGATCTTGTCGGCGACCAGGCTCCCCGCGTCGCTCGCGACCAGGTCGTCGAGCTTCATCTTCACCTCGTCGAGCGTCCAGTACCCGCCCATGCTTCCCGAGCCGAATGGGGGCAGCGATTGCGCGCGATAGACGCCATCGCGGCCGGTCGCGCTGCGCACGCGGCGCGCGGGGGGCGCGGCGTGCGAGGCCAGCTCCTCGAGCGCGCGGCGCGCGGCGGTGCGGCCGGGCGTCGCGTCCACCAGCTCGGGCGAGGCGCCCAGCGCGGCGAGCGTGCGCTCGTCGCCGGGCCATTCGAACACCATCGCGTCGCGCTCGCCGTGCGCCGCGATCACGTCGAGCCCGGCCTCGAGCAGCGCGCTCAGCGGGAGCGATGGCCCGATCGCCACGCGCACCAGCCGCGGCTCCGGCGTGGGGCTCGGCGCCGCGGGCGCGGCGTGCGCGGGCGCGGCCGCGGCGAGCACCAGCGTGAGCAGTGCGAGGCGCGCGAGCCGGTTCAAGGGGCGAGCTGGCGCTTGAGGAATTCGACCGCCGTGCGCTGTACCTCGCCGCGCGGCAGCATGTGCTCGGCGTCTGGGAAGAAGCGGGTCTCGACCGTCACCCCGCGCGCCGCGAGCGCCTGCGCGAAGCCGCGCGCCTGCGCGAACGGCACGTTCGCGTCGTTCTCGCCGTGCAGGATCAGGAACGCAGCGCCCGGCTTGCCGGTGGCGAGCGCCGGGGAGCGCGCGCGCCACGCGCTGCTGTCGCGTCCCATCTCGTTCACCATGTTCTCGCGAATGCCAGGGATCCCGGTGCCGCGATACCCGGCCCACATGTCGTAGATGCCGGACTGGGAGATCACGCACGCCACGTCGTTGCGCTGCTGGGCGAGCAGCGTCACCACCGTGGCGCCGCGCGAGACGCCCCACAGCCCGAGCCGCTTCGGGTCGACTCCGGGCGCCGCCTTCAGACGGTCGAACGCCGCAGCCATCGCCTTCACCGTGGCGGGCCCCATGAAATCGGGCGGGCCATCCGACTGTCCGTAGCCCGGCATGCTCGCGAGCAACACGGTGTAGCCGCGCGCCGAGTACATGCGCGCCGAGCGCAGCATCTTGCGCGCGTGATTGGCGTGGCCGTGAATCATCATCAGCCCGGGGGCGAGGCCGCTGTCGCGCGCGGCGGGGACCAGCACGTACTCGACCTTCTTGCCGCCGACCTCCAGGAACTGCGACGGATGTTCGAGCGAGAAGGGGCCGGGCATCGCCTCGACCGTGGCGGTCGAGGCGTAGGTGACGCGGTCGCCCTGACGGACGCCGAGCTTGAACGTGAGCCGCGCGTGCTCGGCGGTCGCGGGCACGCTGGATTGGAACGTGGCGCTGTCGCCAGCGCCCACCGATTCCACCGCCCGGAGCAGCGGCGCGAGATCGAGTGAGGACGTGCGTGGCGCGCGGGTCTCGCCCGGGTCGAGGTCCTCGACTACCAAAGTCAGGCTATCGGGATAGATCCCCACCCCGAGCGGATTGAAAATCGTGAACACCACGTCCCAGGTCAGCTCGACGGAGGCGTCGACCTGCGGCGCGGCGACGAGTCGTGGCGCGGGCGAGTCGGCGGCGGCGGCCACGATCGGCGCGGTGGCGCACGCGAAGATGACAGCGAGCGCCGCGGCGGATCGCGCGTTGCGGCGAAGCGATTGGCGGGTCACGGGGGTCTCCGGAGCGGGGAGCGGAAGGCGTTCGAGCGTGACTATGCTAGCATGCCGGGCGCTTCGAATGCCCGTCCCCATGAACCCTCCGCCCACGCTCGCCTGGCTGTTCGACGTCGACGGCACGCTGCTCACCACCGAGGGCGCCGCACGGCAGGCCTTCGCGCAAGCGGTGCGCGAGCGGCTGGGCGTGAGCGACGATCTCGCCGACATCGCGTTCGCCGGCCGGACCGAACCGCTGATCCTGCGCGACATCCTCGCCAAGCACGCCCGCCGCTTCACAGACGGCGACGAGGCGCGCTTCTGGCACGCGGTGTTCGACGCGATGCGCGCCGCGCTGGTTCCGCCGCGCGGCCGCCTGATGCCGGGCGTGCCCGCGCTGCTCGACCGGATCGAGCGCGAGCGCGGCTGGGTGATGGGACTGCTCACCGGCAACATGACCGAGATGGCGCGCATCAAGCTCGATCGCTTCGGCCTTCAGCCGCGTTTCGCGTTCGGAGCGTTCGGTGAGGAGGCCGCCGATCGCGACGCGCTCGCGCGGGTCGCGGTGGCGCGCGTCGCCGGGCGCTGGGGCATCCCGCCCGCGCGTTGCGTGGTGGTGGGCGACACCGAGCACGACGTGGCGTGCGCGCGAGCCGCCGGTGCGCGCGTGATCGCGGTCGCGACCGGCGGGCAGTCGCGCGATGCGCTCGCGGCGCACGCGCCGGACCTCGCGCTCGACGATCTCACCGATCCGGAGGCGATCGTCGCGTGGGCGAGGGGGATCTCGGCGGGGGAGTGAAGCGCGCGCCGCCGCCGCCCGCACGCCCGCTACGCCCCGCCGTTCTCCAGCTCGCGCGCCGCGCGCTCGAGCGCGGCCAGCGCGTCGTCGAGGTTCTGCACGGTGGCGGCGTTCGGGAACTCGCGGCGCAGCGCATCGACCGGACGATAGAGCACCGGGAAGTCGCAGGTCTTGAGGATCGAGAGGTCGTTCAGGCTGTCGCCCACCGCCGCGACCCGAAAGCCCGCCGCGTGGAAGCCCGACACGATGCGCTCCTTCTGCCCGCGGATCCGCAGCTCGAAGCCCTGCAGCATGCCCTCCGCGTCGAGCACGAAGCGGTTCGCGAACAGGTTGTGCCCGCCGAGCTTCTGCACCAGCGGGTCCGAGAACTCGTGGAAGGTGTCGGAGATCACGATCACCTGCCCGAGCGAGCGCAGCCGCGCGAGGAACTCGCGAGCGCCGAGGTAGGGCTCGAGCGCGTGCGCCACGCGCTGGAGGTCGGTGAGCTTGAGCCCGCGCGAGCGCGTGGCCGCGACCCGGCGGTGCATCAGCTCCGAGAAGTCCGCCATGTCGCGGGTCGTGAGCTGCAGATCGGGCAACTCGAACTCGGCCCCGAGGATGGGCCAGATTTCCGGGGCGAGCACGCCCTCGAGGTCGATCGCGAAGATCATGAAGCGCCGAGTCTAGCAAATGAGCGGCAGCGCATGGGACCGGATTACGATCCGCGGCACGCAGATCGTGGGCACCATGCTTCGCAAGCTGCGAGCGCCCGGCTTCATCAAGGACGTTGAGATCCAAGACGAGACTTCCGGGCACTCGATCAGCGTGAAGTCCACGGCATTGTTCACTATCGTCACCGTGAACGGGCGCGACTTCTTCTTTCACCGCTTATCTGGACGGTTCGATGGAACCGGCTCAGGATGTTCCTAGCCCACCCTGAGGTTGCAATGCGGCTTGAGTTCCACGATCAGTTGCTTCTCGACGGCGTCCGCATCAGCCGTCACGACATCTTTCCAGTGAGTCGGGTGCTGCCCGGTGATGCAGCCGTTGTCGCCGTTGAAGTGATCGAGCAATCTCTGGCGAATGTCGCCCTTGCCGACATAGACCCACGGACCGTTAGCCACAAACAGTCCGTAGCATCCAAGCTGGTTCGGGTTGAGCGCGAAGCTCGCATCCTTCGTGAACGGCCTCGCTTTCTGCTCAGGAAACGGCATGGTAACTCCTTGCGAAATTGGGGGGCTTGACAGCAAGCCCCGCTCCATGTCAGCGTCATGGAAATCCCCGGCAGGGGATTCGGACCCCTACTGCCACGCTTCCAAAGCGTGCGCCTCTTCCTGTTGGGCTAGCCGGGGAATCCGGACCAGAAGAACTGCCTGGGTGGGGAGTGGCGCTCGGCCGACCAAGCAAGAGCCGCCGCTCCCCTTCTCGTTTACTCGGCCGCCCAGTCGGCCTCTCTCGTTTGCATGCTCACCTCCCTGTCAGCGACATGGCACCGTCAGTGCCTGTCCCGGATCGTGTACTTGCCGCGGCCGGTCCGAACGATTCCAAGCCCGCCCTTCTTGATCTGCCTCAGCAGCTCGGCGCGGATCTTCTGCGGAAGGGCGGTCTTCGCGCTCGTCGAGTAGCCGAGACTCTCGACCCGCTTTCCGATTTCGGGCGCCGCAAGAGCCTTGGGGATCGCCGCCGTGAGGACCTGTGCGATGTATCCCGCAAGCGTCTTGCCGCCGTTCTTGGAGGGCGGAGTGGAAGCACCTTCAGCGATCGCTTTCGCGGTCGAGTCGAGCCAGCCGCGGAACGATTCAAGTTCATCAACGCGGCGCTGGAGCCTCTGGATCTGGCCCTTGTACGCGTTGATCTGTTCGACGAGAAGTTTCCGACGCAGCGAGTCAAAGTCTTTGATATCGGGTTTCACTTCCCCCTCCATGATGGGCTAGACGCCGACGGAGCGCACTATCGCACGGATGGCCTGCATCCGTCAATGGATCGCGTTGAAGGTCAACGGCCTGTCGTCTGTCAAGGGGCATTTGGTCATCCTTTCACGCGGCATTCGTGAATGTGCAGCGATTCGGAGGCCGATTGAGCGCGCGAAAAGAGCCTAGACAATCTTCGACGCTTCAGGTCGAAGGCGATTGGGAGTCCGCTGCAGCGAAGGCCATGGCGAAGAAGAAACCCGCCGGAGGCTGGCCGGATCGTCCGAAGCGCAAGTACGCGAAGAAACGCCGCAAGCCGAAGCGGCCCAAGGGTTAGGTCAGCGTCACCATGAAGGGCATGGTCTGTGCCTCTGCCAAATGAGATTCGTGCGCTAACTGGCTACTTCCGAATTATCTACGATTGAAAGTCGATCCTGCCGAATATATACTCGTCCCATGCGCAAGAAGCTGAACATATCCCAGTCTCTCGACGAGAAGGACCGCCGCATCTTGGAGCTGGTGCAGCGCGACGCCAAGCTGCCGCAGGCCGAGGTCGCGAAGCGGGTCGGGCTCTCGGCCGCAGCGGTCAACGAGCGGCTACGCAAGCTCGAGGCCTCGGGGGCGATCCGTCACTACGCGGCGATCGTGGACCCGCGCGCGGTGGGCGCGGCGATCGCGGCGTTCGTGGAAGTGTTCATCGAGCACCCGCGCAGCGAGCCGGCGTTCATCGAGAAGGTGCTGAAGATGGACGAGGTGCAGGAGTGCCATCACATCACCGGGGAATTCTCGCTGATGCTGAAGGTGCGCGTGGCCGATATGGAAGCACTGCAAAATCTGCTGATCCACAAGCTCAACGCCCACGAGGGCGTGCGCCAGACCCGCACCGTGATCGTGCTCTCGACCGTGAAGGAAGAGAGCTTCGTCACGGCGAACGCGAAAGGGGACACCCCATGAAGACCACCACGCAGACCGGGAAGGCGCTCGCGCCCGCCGAGGTGCACGGCGCGCTCGCGCGCCACATGCTGGCCGACGGCTACGACATCGTGCTCGACCTCGAGAAGTCGCAGGGGCGGCGGCTCTACGACGCGCGCGGCGAGCGCTTCTACCTCGACATGTTCTCGTTCTTCGCGACCGCGCCGGTCGGGATGAACCACCCGATGATGAAGGAGCCGGCATTCCTCGCGCGCCTCACGCGCGCCGCGGTCTCGAACCCGACCAACTCCGACATCTACACCGTCGAGATGGGCGAGTTCGTCGCCACCTTCGGCCGGCTCGCGATGCCCGACTACCTGCCGCACGCGTTCTTCGTCGCGGGCGGAACGCTCGGGGTGGAGAACGCGCTCAAGGCGGCGTTCGACTGGAAGGTGCGCCAGAACTTCCGCAAGGGCTATCGCGAGGAGAAGGGCCAACAGGTGCTGCACTTCCGGGGCGCGTTCCATGGGCGCTCCGGCTACACCCTGTCGCTCACCAACACCGCCGATCCGAAGAAGTACCAGTACTACCCGCGCTTCGACTGGCCGCGGGTCGATGCGCCGCATCTGCGCTTCCCGCTCGATGCCGCCGAGATCGAGCGCGTGCGGCGCGCCGAGAACGAATCGCTCGCCGCCATCAAGAACGCGTTCGCGCAGCGCAAGGACGACATCGCCTGCATCCTGATCGAGCCGATCCAGGCCGAGGGTGGCGATCGCCACTTCCGCCCCGAGTTCCTGCGCGCGCTGCGCGACGTCGCGCACGAGAACCACGCGCTGCTGGTGTTCGACGAGGTGCAGACCGGCATGGGCCTGACCGGCCGCATGTGGAACCACCAGCACGACGACGTCCGCCCCGACCTGCTCGCGTTCGGCAAGAAGACGCAGGTGTGCGGCATGCTCGGCGGCCCGATGCTCGACGTCGAGCCCGACAACGTGTTCCGCGTGTCGAGCCGCATCAACTCCACATGGGGCGGCAACCTGGTGGACATGGTGCGCTGCCAGCGCTACCTCGAGATCATGGAATCCGAGCGGCTGATCGAGCGCGCGCAGTCCACCGGCGCGCACTTGAAGCGCGGGCTCGAGGCACTCGCGGCCGAGCGCCCCGAAATCCTGAGCAACGCGCGCGGCCGCGGCCTGATGTGCGCGATCGATCTACCCGACGGTGCGGTGCGCGACGCGGCCGCCGAGCGCGCCTACGAGCTGGGCATGATCATTCTCGGGTGCGGCACGCGCAGCCTGCGCTTCCGCCCGCCGCTCGACGTGACGACCGCCGAGCTGGACGAGGCGCTCGACATCCTGAAGCGCGCGGTGGAGCGGGCGAGCGCGAAGACGGCGTAGGGGAGCGCGCGACTCGGCGAATGCCCCGGTCCGCTCAGGTCCGTCCGCGCCTCACCGTGATATCGCCGTTCACGATCCGCACGCGGATGTACCCGCCGCCCCCGCCGACCGATCCGCGCGCGCGCACGTACTTGCGCGGCGTGCCGTGGGAGCCGTCCCACTGCCGGGTCTCGGATTGTTCCAGATTCCAGTCGCTCGTGATCCGCGTGCGACGCTCGAAGTTGTTCGTGTAGGCCGTTTCGAGATCGAAGCGCGCCGACAGACCGGGGGCAGCTCGAGCACCACGGATCCCGTTCCCGAGCCGATGTCGACGGAGCGCTCGACCCCATCCGCGCCGACGATCGTCACGGTGACGTCGCCCGCTCCGGTGCTCGCGCGCACCGAGCCCGAGACCGGTCCGATCTCGATGTCACCACCGCCGGTGGTCGCGCTCACGTCGTTCCCGGCCTCGCCGACGCGGATCGTCCCGCCGCCGGTCAGGATCTGGGCTCCGTCGGGGGCGCGGTCGAGTACGACGTCGCCGCCCCCCTGGTTGATGTGGAGCTTGCCCCGGGCGTCCGAGCCATCGGCGCCCTTCCCGACGTGGATGCCCGCGTCGTCGATCGTGACGTGACGCAGATCCCCGGACTCTTTCTCGCCCCGGTCCTCCTCGATGGTGGGCCCGCTCCCCGACCAGCTCTTCAAATCGCCGCGCGTCCTCGACAGCCTGACGTGTCCGCCCCCGGTGTCGAGGGAGCCGCTCAGATCGACGTCGTCCACGTCGATGTCTCCGCCGCCGGTGCTGAGCGACGCCTTTCCGCGCACGTGGTTGATCACGAACCCGCCACCGCCGGTGTTGCCCGTGAACTCTCCATCGAGATCGGTCAGCAGCAGGGTTCCCCCGGCGGAGCTGATCCGGACATCGAAGCGTTTCGGCACCAGGATTTCGAAATGGTGCGAGGTGGAGGAGGAGTGGAGGTCGTCCGCCTGCCACGCGTGTAACCGTGCGCCGCGATCGGTGCGCTCGAGCGACACGCGGCTGGAACGCCAATCCCGCCCCCTCAGCTGAGAGCGAACCCGCACCATCGGCTGATCCCAGCCGTGAACATCCACGTACCCGCCGGTCTCCAGATCGATCACCAGTCGTTCACCGGGCGAGGCACCGACCGCGCTCTCCAGGTTGGCGCTGCCCGATCTCGCGTCCGTCGCGTAATGTTCCGGCCGCGGCGCGGCGGCCGCGGGGCGCGCGGAGAATCGGAGTGTGGCGAGCGGCAGCACGATGAGCCCGAGCGCTACCCACCCGAACGCGCGGCGCCTCGGCACCTCGCGCGAACGCGACTCGTCGAGCACCGCGAGCAACCGCCCTTCGAGCTGCGACGACTGCGCCATCCCGATCGCGAGCATTCCGCCCGCCCCGAGCGCCCGGTATCGGCGCGCGACGTCGAGCAGGTGGGTGGCGTATTCAGGCCCCGACGCGCCGCGAACCAGGACGTGATCGTCGCAGGCGCGCTCGCTCTCGAGGTGAAGCCGGCGGGCGGCGATCCAGACCAGCGGGTGAAACCAGTAGAGCGCGCAGGCCGCGCAGGCGACGAGCTGCACCAGGTAATCGCCACGCGCCGCGTGCGCCAGCTCGTGCGCGAGCACGACCCGGCGCCGCTCGGTGGGCCACGTGTCCGCGTCATCCGGAAGCAGCACGATCGGCCGGCGAGCGCCCCACGTCAGCGGAGATCGCGCGGCCCTGGCGCGCAGGAGGCGCACGGGCGCGGACACGCCGCTGCGCGCGGCGACGCTCTCGAGGAGCGACCGCCACTCAACGCCATCGAGCGGCGTTGCGCGGCGTGCGAGGCGCGCCAGGCCCGCATGGCCGAGCGCGCACCACGCCGCCACCGCGAGCGCGCCGAGCAGCCACGATCCGATGAGCCAATCGCCGGCGCGACGCCACGCGGCGGACGCGAACGAAAGAGTGGCCGCGCGCGCGGCGCGCACGATGCGATCCGAGCCCGCGGTTGGGCCCGCGAGATCGGGGCTCGCGGCGACGGCGCCGACCGGCGCGGCCGCGCGCGCGGGGAGACGCTCCGGCGATGCGATCGCGGGCAGCATCCCCACCGGGATCGCGACCGCGGGCACGAGCGGCGACGCGACGACCAGCGCCAGAGCGCCGCCGAGCGTGAGCAACCACACGAAGTGCCGCACCGCAGCTGACGCGCCGCGCAGGAGGCCGGCGACGATCGCACCGGCGGCGAGGATCACCGTCACCTTGAGGACGAGGCCGAGCCCCCAGAGCAGGGCGGGCGCCGCGAAGAGTGAGGCGAACGATCCGCTCATGACCGACCTCCGCTGCGGCGCGCGCGCTCCACCAGACGCGCGAGGCGCTTGAACTCGTCTGAGGAGATCGGCTTCTCCGAGGCGCCGAGCATGGCGGCGACCGCGGTCTCCATCGAGTTGTTGAAGAACGTGCGCAGGACGTGCCGCGCCGCCGACCGCTGGACGTTCTCGCGCCGTCCGGTGGGCAGGTACACGTGCCGCGGCCCGTCCCACTCGTGCCGGGCGTGCCCCTTCGACTCGAGCAGCCGAAGCATGCTGCGCACGGATGAGTAGCTGGGGGGGTCGGGCAACTCCTTCAGGACTTCGGACGCCGACGCGCGGCCGTGGCGGAAGAGCACGTCCATGATCTGCCGCTCACGCCGGCCGAGTTCCGCGTAGAGACTTGCCATCGTCGCTCCTTTGCCGGGGTCGTGATGCTGATGCATCAGCACTGTGCTGATACACTAGCACCACGGGCCGCGGCAGGGCAACGTGGATTTATCGGGGCTCGGGGGCGGCGCCTCGGATCGGGCGCGTTCGCCCGGGAGGCCGCCGCCCCCGGTTGTCGCTACCTCGTCAGCACGAACCGGCGGAGGAGATTCCTCCCCGCCGCCTGGAACCGCACGATGTACATCCCGGTGGGGGCGGGGCCGCGTCCCGTCCTGCCATTCCACAGCAGCTCGTGCCAGCCCGCGGGGTAACTGCCCGAGGCCAGCATCGCCACCTCGCGTCCCTGCAGATCGACGACGCTCACCCGCACCGCGCTCTCGCGCGGGACCGCGAACTTCAGCCACATGGTTCCGGTGGCGGGGTTCGGCGAGACGCGGCCCAGGCCGAAGTCCGTCGGGATCGCCTCCTCGACCGCTGTCACCTCGGCCTTGAACGTCGCGTGGATCGTGTGGCTCCCGGTCACGTGCGTGAAGGGGAAGCTGGCCGCGGGCGTCGCCGGCGCGCTGTCGACGAGCAGCTGGTCGAACGTGAACCCGGTATCCGGGCTGATGACGAACATCGTGTCGTCTCCGCAATCCACCACCACGGTGCCCAGCGGCGCGATCGAGCCGTTCGCTCCCGCGCTGGAGACGATGTTGTACTGAGGCGCTCCGATCACGACGCCGAGGAATGCTGTGCAGCCCGAAGCGCCGGTGACCGTCACCGAGTACGCGCCGGGCGCGAGCCCCGAGATGTCCTGGGTGGTGGGCCCGGTGCTCCACGCGTAGGTGTATGGCGAGTCGCCGCCCGCCACCGATAGATCGATCGAGCCGTTCGCGCTGTCGGAGCAGCTCGCGTTGACGTGGGTCTCGCTCAGCACCAGGACGATGGCGTTGAAGGTCGCCGCGATGGTGTGGTTGGCCTGCACATCGTTGAACGTGTGGGACGCGATCGCCCCCGCCGAGACGCCGTCCAGCTTGACGTCCAGGATCACGTGGCAGCTGTCGGACGGCGCGATCGTGTACGACTGGCTGCCGCCGCATGCCACCAACGTCAGACCGTTCGGCGTGATGGTGCCGCCCGGCCCTGCGCTGGCGGTGATGCTGTCGGCCCCGAGCGCTGCGAACGTTGCCGCGATCGTGTGGTCGAGGATCACGTTGCTGAGCGTGGTGTCGCTGAGTGCCCCGACCGAAATTCCATCCACCTTGACGTCGAGGATCACGTGGCACTTGTCGGAGGGCTCGATGTGGAACGCCTGGCTGCCGAAGCACGCGACGCTCACGGGCCCGCTCGGGGCGATCGTGCCTCCCGCCCCCGCGGTCGCGGTGATGGTCTTGTTGGTCTCGTCGTTCTGGATCGTGCCGGTCGATGCGTTCTGGGCCCCGAGCGGGATGGCGTTGGTGACGCCGCCGGTCACCGTGGAGGTGAGCGTGACGCCGAACGTCTCGTTGGCCTCGCACTTGGCGTCGCCCACCACGTTCACCGTGAGGGGAGTGGTGGTGCTGCCGGCCGCGATGACGACGGACGAGGTCGCGGCCTGGTAGTCGTTGTCGGCAACGGTCGCGGTGCCGTCCGACGTCTGGTAGTTCACCGTGACCGGGAGCCCATAGGCATAGGAGAGTCGCGCGGTGAAGTTGAAGGCGGTGGTTCCGCTGTTGCCCTCGCTCTGGCTGGGCCCGGCGTCGATCGTGACCGACGGCGGCGCGAGGCCCGCCCACCAGGTGCTCCACTTGCTCGCGTTGGAACCCGTGTTCCCGTCGTCGGTGGTCGCGCGCACCTTCGCGTACTCCTGGACCACCCACAGGGTCTGGTCGTCGCTGGGATCCACCTGGGCCTGGCTGAAGTCGCCCCAGCGATTGCGGCCGGTCGCGGTCGTGAAGGTCTTGTGATAGTAGTCCGCGCCCGCGTGGTAGATCACCGGGTCGCGAATCGAGGCCGCCGCGTCGCCCGCGAGGTGCACGGAGTATCCCGCCGACGGGTGCTGGGCCGACGAGAACTGGCTGTAGCCCACCATGAAGTCACCGAGCGCGTTCACGCCGATGTGCGGATACGCGTACCACTTTCCGCCGTTGGTCGCGGTCGCGGTCGGGTCCTCGATGCGGCCGCCGTCCACGAACGCGCCGCCCGGCGCGACGATCCTGGTCCACTGGACGCCGGTGTGGGTGAGGCCGCCCGAGGGAAGGCCCACCGTCTGCGTGTAGAAGATCGAGCCCTTACGGTAGACCGGCGCCGATCGGATTTGCGCGTCCTGCGATTCGACCGGGCACGGCGTCCCGGCGCAGGCGCTCGCCCCGGAGATGGGCGCCGATTGCGGGAGGATCTGGCCGCTCGGCTGCACCCAGCCTCCGCCCGGCCGGGTGAGGGCGGGGCCGGTGGTGTAGACCGGCGCGGCAGACGTGCCGGTGATGGTCTCGATCACATACGTCGCGGCGGCGCTGCCCAGATGCGTGACCACGTAGAGGGTATCCGATGTCGAGGAATAGGTGGCGCATGGCGCGCTGCAGAAATTGCCGCCGGCCGGAAGCGTGACGAGCGTCGCGCTCCCGGCGCCGGTTCGAGCGAGCGGGTAGTTGACGATCAGGTTGATCCCGCGCTGGAACGTGCCGGTGTTGCTGTACCGATTGATCGAGACCGAGATCCAGTTCTTGTTGAAGCCTACGACCGGGAAGTCGAGCGTCGCGCCGGTGGCGAACGAGTAGAGGAACCAGGTTCCGCTCGGATCGCTGGTCTGCGAGACCCCGACCAGGAGCAGGCCGGCTCCGGTCGTCACGGTCTGCATCTCCACGATCCAGCGATTGTTGTACGGGTCGTAGAGGGTGCGTGGATCGGTCAGCTCGTTGAGATGAGCGCCGCCGGTCGCGGCCGCCCAGAAGGTCGCGGTGCCCACGGTGCTGAGCACCGCGCCCGTCGCCTTGTCGAGGATGCGGTAGTTGTTGTTGAGCCCGGTCAGGATCTTGGTGAGACCGACCGCGCCGCCCACGTCGGGGGGAATGACGATGTAGCTCGAATCCACCATCGGGACGTCGTCCAGTCCCATGAAGTTCGTGGTGGGGGACGGGGACGCCACGAACGGAGCGAACGGTTGCGACCTGAGGAAACCCTGGGGCGGGATCTGGCCGACCACGTCCGCGCCCGGTTCCCGATCCATCTCGTTTTCGTCTTCATCCCGGATGAGAACCCGTTCCGGGACTATCGGCTTCACGCCGAGCGCCTCCCGGCGCGCCAGCTCTGCGAAGTTCACCACCGCCGTCGTGGTCGGGGCGAGCGGGGTTCCGATCAGCACCGTGCCCGCGGGCACGGACGAGCGAACGGCCGCGGCGGACTTCGGCGCGGCCAGCGAATCGGTGGGACCGATCGCGCAGACCGCTGCGACCAGCAGTGCGTTGAGTGCGACCGCGAGAGCCGGTCGGGTCAAGCCGTGAGGCGAGAGCACGGATACCTCCGAGGGAAGGGCGACCGGGTCCCGCGTGTCGCTCGTGCGAGCCACGCGCGGGATCTTCGGCGAAGATAAATCGATTATCGCACCACTACCGCCTTGCTCACGACTTCTATCGCGCTCTGCCGCAGCCGCATGACGTAAACGCCGCCCGGGAGCGTTTCGGCTTCCGAGAGGCGCAGCTCGTGCGGGCCGGGGCCCAGCACGCCGACCGCGCGCGAGGCGAGCCTTCGTCCCGCCAGATCCAGCACGTCGAGCACCGCCGGCGCGTCGCTGGGCAGCGTGAACGAGACGATGAACGGCCCCCCGCCCGCGGGATTGGGCCGCGTGCCGCGCAGCGCGAGCGCCAGCGCCGGCACCTCGACCCACACCTCGCTCGGCGACGAGCCGAGCGCCGCGCCATCGGGCCGGATCCGATAGGTATATCGGCCGGGCGGCACGCCGCTTTCCTCGAAACTGAAATTGCCGCCGGCATCGGCCGCGATGGTCCCGCGCGCCAGCCAGTCCTCGCTCGCGCCCCGGCGCTCGATCGTGGCGCGCGTACCCGCGCCGTCCGCGGAGTGCCAGAGCAGCGAGACGCGATCGCCCGCGACCTTCTGGCTGACCAGCGCGAGCAGCGCCGGCACGATGGTGCCGCAGCGCAGCACCGTGCTGCACTCTTCCTCGTGGCCCGGGATGTAGGGATCGCTCGTCACGAATCGCACGACGCTCGAATCGCCGCTGCACCCGCCGGGCGGATGGAACGTGGCCGAGATGATGATCGTGCCGCCGTTCGCCGCGAGCGCGGCAGAGCCCGAGGTCGCTGGAGAGGCGCCGGTGAGCCAGCCGCGGTCGTCGCTCAGCGTCCACGCGAGCGGCGTCGCGAAGTTGCCGCCGTTCGATAGCGAGAACTGGAGCACGGTGTCGTCGCCGGAGACCAGCAGCTGGTTCGCCGGGCAGGCGCCGGTCGACGCGTAGGTCGATGCATCGACGAACACGTCGGGATCGCCGAGCCGGCTGTCGGGAAACGCCGAGTACACGTGATCGCCCGAGGCGGCCATCTGCATGAAGTCGCCCTGGTCGTTGTCCGAGCACGACGCGAGCGCGCCCCAGAACGAAGGGGCGTCGCTCAGCCGCCGGTTCGCGCCCCACGTGACGCCGCCGTCTCCGGAAGATGCCCCGTAGTCGCCGGAGCTGGTGCCGCATTGCGTATCGTCGCGCCAGTCGAGCCAGCAGGTGTGCACGCGGCCGCGGCCGTCCACGACCACCTGCGGCTCCGAGCCGTCGGAATACCCGTCGTTGTCGTTGAGGCGCGCGGGCGTGCTCCACGTCGTGCCGTCGTCCGAGTAGCAGACGAACTCGTCCTTGATGCCGCGCGCGCGATCGCCGAGCGAGGCCGGCACCAGGGCGGTCCCGAAGCGATAGCCTCCGGTGTTCGCGAACGGCGATTCGATCAGCAGGTAGTAGGTGCCATTGTAGGGCAGCCCGCACGCGAAAACGGCGCCGCCGCCCGCGTTGGGCGCGCGCGTGTACAGCAGGTGCCAGTTCGCGAGCGTCGAGGTGTCGGCCGAGCAGATCAGGCGGACGCGGAGCGAGAGCAGCTGGATCGAGTCGCTCGAGCACCAGAAGATCTGGCCGCGCACTCCGGTGAACTTGTAGAAGTCCTTCTCCACGTTGTTGATGGTGCCGCGGAGCATCTGGCCCGGCGTGAAGGGCGTTGCGGATGCGAAGAAGCCGTTGTTCTCCTTCTCGACCACCGACGTGGGGCCGACCACCATGCCGCCGAGCGGGCGGCTCTCGCTCCAGACCGCATACATCCGCCCGCGGTGCGCCCCGTTGGTGCGATCCACGTCCACCGCGAGCAGCTGCGCCCAGAATCCACGTTGCGAGCCGGGCGGGATGGTGACCGGATGGTAGAAGGCGTTCGCGATGACGTGGGGCGGACCGAAGGTCGCGCCCCCATCGTCGGACCGCACCACCTCGAAGTGGCTCGGGGCGTTCCACACCGCCGCCAGCGTGTCGGCGTAGAGCACCGAGTACGGAACGTACAGGATGCCGTCGGGGCCCACGGTCGGGTTGCTCCCCTGGACGCCGTAGTAGCCATACGGCTCGTGGCGCACCACCTGGAGCGGCCCGAGCGGATTCAGATCCGCGTCCAGGCGCTGCAGCTCGATCTGGGTGGTGAAGTCGGCGGGGAAGTTGGTCCACGTGATGTACACGTGGCCGGTGAGCGAATCCACCGCCATCCACGGCTTGTCGAGAAAGTCGCCGCCCGCGGCGATCGCGATCACCCGGCGCGTGTCGATCACGAACGAGTCCGGGCCGAAGTGCCCGCGGAGCGCGGTGACGCCGACGAACGTCGAGCCGCGGCGCAGGATGCCCGAGATGTAGAAGTCCCCGGTCTTGCGGTTGACCGCCACGGTCGGATCGCCATGAAACGCGTCGGTGGGTCCCGGTCCCCAGAGCAGCGAGCCTTCGCGGAAGGTCGCGCCATAGTCGCGGGAGTAGGCATGACTCTGGGACGGAGTGCCGAGCGGGAAGCAGACGCTGCGGCGGTCGTTCCAGCTCGCGAGCACGTACGGCCCCCATGCCGCGATCGACGGCTCGGCCTCGCTGATCGGCCGGCCGGAGCACGTGCAGATCGCGAGCGCGCGATTGTTCGCGATCGCGTCGGGCCCGAGCGACGGGGTCAGCATCGGCTGCGGCGCGATCGCCGCGGGCTCCGCCGCCTCCTGGTAGAGCGCCGACTTGTCCTCGGCCTGCATCCGCTCGACCACCGCGCGCGCATGCGGGTTGTCGCGCAGCCCGCCGGCTTCCCAAACCGCACGCATCAGCTCGGCCCCCGCGGCGGAGACCGGAATGAAATGCGGGCGAGGCGCGGGGATCTGCGCGGCGGCGCGCGACAGATCGGTCGATGGGCCCGGTGCGGAAGCGGAGCGCCCCATGGCCGGAATCAGCGCGAGCAACGCGATGGCGAGGATCGGAGGATGCGGGTGCGGGCGATGGCGTGGCATGGCGGCTCTCCGAGAGGTGGCAGGGGCACCGGACCGACCGGGGGAGGACACCGGGCCACATTGATGTTACTCCCGGCGAGGATGCGGCCGCACCCCCGCGTTCGAACGGGGTTCGAAAGGCGCCTTCACGCAGATCGCCGTGAGAAGGTACGCTGCGCGTTCTCATGACCCCGCACACCAAGCCCCGCTTTCAAGACTCCGCCGCGATCGTCCTGATTCGCGGCGCCGGCTTAGGCCTCGAGACGTTCTGGGTCAAGCGCGGCGACGCGGTGGGCTACATGCCGGGCTTCCACGCGTTCGTGGGCGGCAAGGTGAACGCCGAGGATCGGGCGCTCGCGATCGGGGGCGCGGCCTCCGAAGAAGAACGATTGCTGCGCGCGTGCGCGGTGCGCGAGGCGTTCGAAGAGGTCGGCGTGCTGCTCGCGCTCGATGCGCCGGCATCGCTCGCCGCGCTGCCCGAGGCGCGCGATCGCCTGCTCGCGGGCGAGGCGACGTTCGATGCGCTCGCGTGCGAGAACGGCTGGCGCTTCGACGCCCGCCGGCTGGTGTTCGCCGGGCGCTGGATGACGCCGCCGTTCGCGATCCAGCGCTTCGACACGTCGTTTTACCTCGCGCGCGTGCCCGGAGATCAGAGCCCATCGATCATCCCCGGCGAGCTCGCCTCCGGCGAGTGGATCGCTCCCGGCGAGGCGATCGCGCGCTGGAAGCGGGGCGAGGCGTCGTTCGCCGCGCCGATCCTGCACACCTTGCTCGCGCTCGCCCACGCGGCGGGCGCGGCGCACGTGCTCGATGACGCGGGGCTCGCCTCGCTCGGCGAGTGCCTCGCCTCGGCGCCGGCGAACGCGGCGGGCCCGGGGCGCCGCATCGAGCTGAAGTGGGGGATCGTGCTCCACCCCATGCACACCCGGCCGCTGCCGCCCGCGACCCACACCAACGCCTATCTCGTCGGCGAGCGGGAGATGGCGCTCATCGATCCCGGCAGCGACGATCCCGCCGAGCTCGATGCGCTGTTCGGCCTGATCGATTCGCTCGCGAGCGATCGCCGCAAGCTCGCGCTGGTGCTGCTCACGCATCACCACTCCGATCACGTCGCGGGGGTCGAAGCCGTGCGCGCGCGCTATCGCGTGAAGGTCGCGGCGCACGCCGAGACCGCGAAGCACCTGAGGCTGGACTTCACGCTCGCCGACGGCGACTGGATTCCGCTCACGCCGGGCGATGGCGACTGGAGCCTGCGCGCGCTCCACACCCCCGGCCACGCGCGCGGGCAACTTTGCTTTCTTCATCCGCGCACGCGTTCGCTGTTCAGCGGCGATCACATCATCGGCGGGCGCGGCACCGTGATGATCGATCCGCCCGATGGCGACATGCGCGACTACGTCGCATCGCTCGAGCGCCTGCTCGCCGAGCCGGTCGAGACGCTGTTCCCGGGCCACGGCTCGCCGCAGGGCGGCGCGATGCGGCGCATCCGCTGGCTCATTCACCATCGGCTCGAGCGCGAGGCGAAGGTGCTCGCGGCGCTCGAGCCCGAGGCGCGGGAGATCGCGACGCTGGTCGAGCGCGCGTACGCCGACACGGCGCGCGAGCTGTGGCCGTACGCCGAGCGCTCGCTGCTCGCGCATCTCCTGAAGCTCGAGCGCGAGGGGAAGGCCACGCTCGAGGGCGGGGGCTGGCGCGCGGCGCATGGCGATACGGGAGCGGCGCACGGTGGCGGGGCGCACGGCGGCGGGCCCGCGAACGCATGAACCCGGTCTACGCGCTCGCCGCGCTCACATCGGTCGCGTTCGGCGGCGCGGATTTTCTCGGTGGGCTCGCCGCGCGGCGGGCATCCGCCTTCACGGTGACGCTGGTGTCGGCCCTGGCCGGGCTGGTCACGCTCGCGATCGCGACCGCGTTCATCCCCGGCACCGCGAGCCGGACCGATCTCCTCTGGGGCGCGGCCGCCGGTCTGTCGGGCGGCACCGGCGTCGCGCTGCTCTACCGCGCGCTCGCGATCGGCCCGGTGAGCGTCGCGGCCCCGGTGATCTCGGTGAGCATGCTCGCCGTGCCGCTGGTGTTCGGCCTCGCGTTCGGCGAGCGGCCCTCCGCGCTCGCGCTGCTCGGCATCGCGCTCGCCGCGCCCGCGCTGCTGCTCATCACGGGGGCCGCCGCGGAGCGCGGCGCGAGCCCCGCTTCGCGCAGCGTGCTCGGCGTGTCGCTCGCCTCGGGCGTGCTGCTGGGCGGGTTTCTGGTCATGGTCAGGCGCATCGCGCCCGGAGCCGGGTTCGCGCCGCTGGTCGTGGCGCGGCTCTCGACCATCGCGCTGTTCGCCGCGCTGATCGCGGCGCGGCGTGGCGCGTGGTGGCCGCCGCCCGGCGCGCGGCGATCCACGCTGGTGTCGGGACTGCTCGATTCGCTCGCGAACGTCGCCTACTTCATCGCCGTCCACCGCGGATCGCTGGCGCTGATCGGCACCATCATCTCGCTGTCGCCCGCCACCACCACGCTGCTCGCGCGCGCGGTGTTCGGCGAACGCTGGAGCAGGCCGCAGCAGGCCGGGCTCGCGCTCGCGGCCGCGAGCATCGTGTGCATCTCGCTCGGATGAGGGCGCGGCATTGAACCGCGAGGTATGCGTGGTGGGCGCGGGCGCCGCGGGATTCACCGCAGCTTTGCGCGCGGCGGAGGCCGGCGCGCGCGTCACGCTGCTCAACGCGCACCCCAGGCCCGGGCTCAAGATCCTGATGTCGGGCGGCACCCGCTGCAACGTGACGCACGCGAGCGTCGACGAGCGCGACTTCCACGGCGGCTCGCGCGCGGTGGTGCGGCGCATCCTCGCGGCGTTTCCCGCGGAGGCGTCGCGCGCGTGGCTCGAGTCGCTGGGCGTCGCGCTCAAGCTCGAGCCCACCGGAAAGTACTTCCCAGAGACCGACGAAGCACGCACTGTGCTCGACGCGTTGCTCGCGGCGTGCGAGCGCGCGGGCGTGACGATCCGGTGCGGCGCGCGCGCGGTGCGGATCGAGCGGGCGCCGCGCATCGTGCCGCCGCGCTGGCGGATCGGCATCCAGAACGTGCGCGATGCCGCGGCGTTCGGCGCGGCGGTCGCGGCGCAGGGCGCGACCCACTGGCCGCTGCCCGCGATCGAGCCCGACGAATGGATCGAGGCCGACGCGATCGTGCTCGCGACCGGCGGGCTCTCGTTTCCGCGCACCGGGAGCGACGGCACCGGCTACGCGCTCGCCGAGTCGCTCGGCCACACGCTGGTGCCGCCGGTGCCGGCGCTCACGCCGCTCACCTCGAGCGATCCGCTGTGCGAGAAGTTGCAGGGCGTCACGCTCGAGGTCGCGCTCACGCTGCGTGCCGGGGGACACAAGCTCGCGGCGACGCGCGGCTCGTTCCTGTTCACCCACTTCGGATACTCCGGGCCCGCCGCGCTCGATCTGTCGCGGCACTGGCATCGCGCGGAGGGCGAGGGCGAGCGGCTCGTGAGCACGAGCTTCCTGCCGGATGAGACCGAGGCGACGCTGCTCGCATCGTGGCTCGAGGCCTCGCGCGATCCGCGCGCGAGCGTGCGGCGCTACCTCGGACGCGCGCTGCCCGACCGGCTCGCGGGCGAGCTGTGCTCGGAGGCCGGCGTGACCCCGGCCGCGGCGCTCGCGCAGGTGGAGCGCGCGCGGCGCGCGGCGCTGCTGCGGCTCGTGATCGCGCGTCCCATGCAGGTGACGGGAACGCTCGGCTACGAGAAGGCCGAGGTGACCGCGGGCGGCGTCGCGCTGGACGAAGTGAATCCGAGCACGCTCGAGTCGCGCAAGGCGAGCGGCGTGTTCCTGTGCGGGGAGATCCTCGACGTGGAGGGACGGCTCGGGGGGTTCAACTTCCAGTGGAGCTGGTCGAGCGGAACGGTCGCGGGGAGGGCGGCGGGGCGGTGAGGCGCGATCGCGAGCCATGGGGAACCGGGGTCCGAGAACCTGTTCCCGCCGGCCTGCGAAGGTGCGGCCACAAATGAGGGCGGGACCAGCGGGCCGAGCACCGCACTCAGCTGGAGCGGGCCTGCGGACGATACTGTGAGGGTGGATCCACTTCGATTCGCTTCATCCGCCTCTCTCGATCCACTCGTCCGCTGGACGAGGGTCGCGATCGGTCTGCTTGCGCTGTCGGCGTTCATCGCACCTGCCTCCGCTACGCGCTGGGCCGGTGAGCCCGAAGAGGCGGTCGGGTCGATCTGGCGAGGCGTGTTCCGCGGGGACTCGGTGATCGTTCGCGCCGTTTGGACCAGAGACTCATGTGGCGAAGGCGCGAAGGACGAGGCGCAACCCCGTCAATACCGGGGAATCTCGATTCCAAACTCGCAGGGCGGAGTCGCTTGGTATGACGCGAACCTCGGCCTGCGATGCACCCGCCTGCATGTGGATAGCGCGCCATGGCGCGACGGTCTCATGCTGATCGTGACCGCACAACTGGTGCCATGCGCGTCAACCGCCGCCTGCGAAAGAAGGCAGTACATCCATTTCGCTTCGCCGCATTCCATCGCCAGCAGTGGTTGGGTGGTTCTGGATTGGGATCCTTCGAAGTCTCAATTCGTCGAGGGGACCTCGAGAGTGGACTGCATCGAGTACCCGGCGACTCTGGAACCACGTATCCGGAACGGGGCGATCAAATTCGAACCCGCAGTTCCTCAGGGCGTGCGCGAATGGGCCTTGATCGAGCGAGAGGTCGCTGCGATCGGCCCTGAGGCTTGCGATGGTCGACCTCGCTCAGGTCCGGAACCGCTCGCGCTCTACCCGAAGGCCGCTTCGACCAAGCCCTCGACCATCCGTGTCGGGCCGAACAAGCGCGTGGTGATCGTCTCCGTTGTTAGTCAGGCCATAGCCGAACCAGACGGAGGCCTCAGGCCGCACCTATTCCGGTACGGAGTCCGGATCGGAAATCACAAATGGTACGCGACCCCGCCGACTCTGCAGCGCGTCGGCTACTCGTTCAATGAAGTCGGTGTTGGCTCGCGAGCGACCGAGGCTCGCCTCTGGGTGGCGGAGGCGCCGAATCACCTTGTCGCGTACTCAGCCGCCCTCGAGCGCCTCGGCGGCGTGGGAATACCTGACTTCGCCTTCGTAGATCCGGCTCGAATTCTCGTGAATCGGCGCGGACAGCTGCTCATCCCCGTCACCCGGGACAGCGTGTGGATCTGGGACGGCGCGAGCTGGAGACAGCGCACACGATCTCCCAACGCTTCATACCTCTTGCGCGGCTCATGCGATCGCAAGTGGTACCTGGGCGCCGCCGATAGCAGCGCGTTCCTGCTGGAGACCTCGACGATCTCCTGGCAGGGCGCACTGGACGTCGACAGCGCCTACAACGCGGCACGCTTCGAGGAGACGGACTTCGACCTAAAGCCGCGTCACGCTATTTTCGACCTGCCCTACGAGCGCTGCGAGGACAATCCGTCCCCTGTCGCCGCATTGACCGAACCGTGCGAAGAGGCCGGGGTCGTGGCATCGAACGGAGTCGTGGACAGCTTCTTCGTGCTTGATCGAATGGTCCCACGCGCGACTCGATCCGAAGGCTCCGTCGCGCAAGCCGAGGGCGCCAACACTCTGTTCGTCCGAACTCAAGCGGGCTGGCGATCAAGAGGGGAGCGCTCAGCGCAGCTCTACTTCGATCGAGGCGAGACCCAGATCGGTTCGATCGGAGACTTCGCATGCTGTGGGTGGTCGAACGAGAACTCCAACCAGTCGTGGATCGTCCGCCAAGGCGTCCAAGTCGTGTTCTTCGACGAGTGGCCCCGCTATCACAACGAGCACAGCGACGTGAGCTTCTTCACCGACAATCTCGCCCCCGCTCCCGACCGGCGGGCGATCGGTTTCACGATCCGTGGTGACGGAACGCTGCATGCATCGGCCGACGAGCCTCCGGATAGCCTCGAGCTGCGGCGGGTCAAGGCGAGTCTCGCCGAACTTCCCGTGGCGGAAGTGGATGCCCTGGATCCGATCCCGTCCACCTTGTGGCGCGCGGAGCATGCCGAGTTCGTCGGCTGGCTCGATCGCGATCGGGTGCTGATCCTCGAACAAGGTGCGCTTGCCGTTGTCGATGTCCGGACAGGAAGGCGATCGGATTCTGGTATCCGGGTGCGCAAGATTCAAGACGTTCTCATGGTAGCTCCCTGAGGGAGGAGGAGCCGCAGGACCGACCGTGAACTCTGCATCACATGGTCGGCCGGGGCAGATCCTTCTAGGTGCAGGACGAGCCGGGCGCAGTCCCCGATGGCCGAGGACGCAGCTTTGGGCTGTGCCAGAATTGTGCGAGAACCATCGGGCAACAACGACCATCGTGGGTCGCGATCGGTCGCACGCCCTTGCGGTCAAGGTCTCCGATAGCAGCACCTTGTGCCCGATTGCGACACGTAGTCTCGGAGTTTGGCCAGCATTCAACTTCCAGTGGGCGTGGTCGAGCGGGACGCAGGCGGGGCGGGCCGCGGGGCAGTGATTCACAAGCGCATCGACTTGCGCGCCGCCTGGCTCCTCCTTCGCCGCACGTGTTCCGCTTCGATCTCGAGCGGATTGGGCCAGGGCGCCGACATTTTCTCATCAATGCCCGCGGGCACCACTGATATGATCGTCACCCGCGTCACTCGCGCCATCGCCACGAGGAGGCCGCCCCCAATGATCGCTCGAGGCTTGAGCCCGGGTTCACAGCCCGCTCCGAACAAATCCACCCGAGTTCTTTGCCCGATGATATGCCTGCTTGCCTTGTCGGCAGCGAGGGCAGAAGCCTCGTCGTACGACCTCACTGTTCTCGGCACGCTACGAACCGACACGACCGGCACGTCTGAAGCGACCGGAATCAACAATGCCGGATTGGTGGTCGGCTGGGCCGCCACCGATGGTTCGGCAGGCCATGTCTTCCGCTGGACCAGCTCCGGCGGCATGACCGACGAGGGCGCGCTCGTGGTTTCGCTCCTCAGTGCCGCGACCGACGTGAACAGCGACGGGGCCTTGTGCGGTTTCGGGCTGACGCAGTCCAACGGATTCGCCACGGCCGCCCATCAGGCGCCCGGCGGGGCTCTCCTCGACCTTCCCAAGCCGGCCGGTGCGGGCGACTCGTACGGTTACAGCATCTCGGACTCGGGAGTGGTCGTGGGCTGGACCAATCTCACGAGCGGTTGCGGCTACCCCCAGTGTGTCAGCAGCCCGGGGCACGCCATGAAATGGAGCGAAGGGTCGAGCGCGTTCCTGCCCAACCTGGGGGGCTACTTCAGCGTGGCCAGCGCAATCTCCAACGACGGCTCCGAGATTTGCGGCTACGGAGCCAACATGCTGGGGCAGATTCGTGGGTTCAGGCTGCATGGGACGAGTATCGACGAGCTTCCACCACTGGCAGGATTCTCGGAATCCGACGCGATCGGCGTCGACAACCAGGGCGATGTCGTCGGCTATTCCAAGTCGGGGAGCGAGTCGCGGGCGACTCTCTGGGTGGGACTTTCGGCAACCGATCTGGGAATGCTCGACGGTGCACTGAGCAGCTAGGCGCTCGGAATCAATGGGTCGGGTGAAATCGTGGGGTACTCCACGCTCCCCGGCGACGCATCGCGCGCGACGCTGTTCTCGGCGAGCGGCCCGCCGCAGGATCTCAACTCCCTGATCGCCCCGGGCACCGGGTACGTCCTCACGTATGCCGACGAGATCAACGACGCGGGCCAGATCGTGGGCGATGCGCTCCGTACGACCTTCACTCGGGCCATGGTGCTGACGCCCGCGCCTGTGACCGCGGTGGAGCAGGCGCTCGCCCCGGCGCGCGGCTTCGAGTTGCGCGCGCCCGAGCCCAATCCGACGTACGCCGGCGCGACGTTGCGCTACGCGCTGCCCGGCGCGGGCCGTGCGCGATTGGCGGTGGTGGACATCGCGGGGCGCGAAGTGATCCGGCTGCAGGATCGGGCCGAGTCAGCCGGTGAGCATGTGCTCGCGTGGGATGGCAGGGATTCGGACGGTCGCCCCCTGAAGTCGGGCGTGTACTTCGTCCGGATGCAGGCAAGGGACGTCTCGCGGATACAGAAGCTCGTCGTAGCCAGGTAGATCAGCTCAGCGCCAGCGCGGATCTGAGCCCTTGACCATGGAATGAGTTCCATGGTCTAGAGTCCGGCCCATGAGCGAAGATGGACCGCCCGGTCCGTTGCGCGCGGGGGAGCTGGCCCGCAAGACCGGGCTCAGCAAGGACACCCTGCGCCACTACGAGCGCAAGGGGCTGCTCGCGTCGCGCCGCTCGCCGAACGGCTACCGCGAGTACGACGCGCAGGCGCCCGGGCGCGTCCACCTCGTACAGCGCGCTCTCGCGGTTGGATTCACGCTCGACGAGCTCGCGCGGCTCATGCGCATCAGGGACCGTGGTGGAACGCCCTGCCGCGAGGTGCGAGCCCTGGCCGCCGCCAAGCTCGAATCCATCGAAGCCCAGCTCCGGGACCTCGCGCTGCTGCGCGATCAGATGCGCACGATGCTCGGGGAGTGGGATGCGAGGCTCGCGCGCACGCCGAGAGGCAGGCCTGCCCGGTTGCTCGAAAGCTGGGGGCAGCAGGCCCCGATTCGCAGGCACGTGCACGCGCTCGCGAGGCTCCAGAACGGCCGGCGAAGAAAGTCGAAGTAGGAGCGGATCAGTTCCGAAGGAGGAGATCCTTGAACAAGTCGCGCCCGCTGTTCGGCGGCGTCATCGTCCTGTACTTCATCATCGCGCTCGAGGTGCTGATCATGATCAGCCCGTTCGCTGCGTTCTTCTACGCGGCCTTCAACCCGTTCCTGCTCTTCCTCGCCCACTCGCCGGCAACGCGCTGGCTCGCGTCGTTCTTCATGCCGCACATGGTGCTTCCCCCGGGGATCGTGCTCAAGGCCGTCCGGGTCGCGGGCTCGGTGCTCTTCGTGGGCGGAACGGTCGTGTTCCTCGCGTGCGCGGCGCAGGTCTACTTCCACCAGTTCCTGCGTCGCGGCCCCGCGCTGGGCGGCCTCTACCGCTGGATTCGCCATCCGCAATACGTCGCGCTCGCGCTCACCGGAATCGGGCTGGCCATCCTGTGGCCGCGATTTCTCACCGTCGTCCTCTGGACCGTCATGGTCGGGCTCTACTACCTGCTGGCGATGGACGAGGAGCGGCGGATGCTGAACCAGTTCGGCGACCAGTATCGCGACTACATGGAGCGGACGGGCCGGTTCTGCCCGCGCGCGCTGGAGCAGGCCGTGGATCGCGTGCCGCTGCCGGGTTTCCCGGCGCTGCGGCCCCTGGTCGGCTTCATCCTGCTGATCGCGGTCGCCGTCGGGAGCGCGTTCGCCCTGCGCGCATTCACGATCGCGCGATTGCCACTGTGGTCGGAGGGAAGGGTCACGGCCATGACCATCCTGCCGGGCGACGCGATGATGCTCGAGCACCGGATGGCCGACGTTCTCGAGCTGCCGGAAGTGAAGTCGCGCCTCTCGCAAACGACCGGGCCCATCCTCGTCTACCTCATGCCCCCGCAGTACGTGATGCAGGGGATGATCGCAGACATCGGGCCGCAGTGGCGGCTCTACCAGCACCACCAGACGCTGGCGATGATCTCCGATTGGATCTTTCACCCGTTCCGGCACCTGCAGGGCGGCCACACGATGATGCACCACGACATGGCGGGCATGTCGGCCCCGAATGCTCCCCCGGGGGACGTCGTCCGCCGGCTGATCTTCCTGCGCATCGATTCCGCCGGGCCGGCCGATACCCCCGCGCAACTCTTCGGCATCAACACGACCCGCGAGCCGCAGTTCTTCGCGGACGTGGACATCCACAACCTCGTGCTGCTGGACATCCATCCTCTGGGTCCGGGCACCGGGTGGGGGCGCGTGCCGACCCCGATGTTCTAGCCGGCTCGCTTGACTCACCCGTCGTCCGCATGGTATTCAAGTACACGTTTGAATACTTGAGGAGCAGGGATCGAACGGCCTGGGCTCGATCGCCATGCCGCGGCGCGAATCTCACGCCGATCTCGTGGACACGAACGGGGGGAGTCACGACATGACTGATTCCGTCGACGCGCAGGCCTCTCTGGAGGCGGTGCTCAAGGACGAGATCGTCCGCATGTATCAGGAAGTCGCCGACAACCCGAAGGGCACCTTCCACTTCTTCCACGGCCGCGAGGCGGCGGAATTGTTCGGCTACTCGCCAGAGTGGCTCGATCGCGCGCCCGCGAGCGCCGTCGACTCGTTCGCCGGCGTCGGCAATCCGCACGAGCGAAGCAACCTGCAGCCGGGAGAGACGGTGCTCGATCTCGGGAGCGGGGCTGGCCTCGACGCGATCATCGCCTCCTGGAGCGTTGGCCCAAGCGGCAGGGTCATCGGTGTCGATCTCAACCCCGCGATGTGCCTCAAGGTCCAGGCGCACGCGGCAGAGAACGGGACCCGGATGGAATGCAAGGTCGGGCGCATGGAGGACATCCCGGTGCCCGCGGCCTCGGTGGATGTCGTCATCTCCAATGGAGTGATCAACCTCTCGTTCCGTAAGCGCCGGGTCGTCGAGGAGATCTTTCGCGTGCTCCGGCCGGGCGGTCGCATTTCGATCACCGACATCGTGAGCGCCAAGCAGCTTTCCCAATCGATCGTCAACGATCCCAAACTCTGGGCCAGCTGAATCGGCGGCGCTCTCCCGGAGGGAGAGCTGTTCCGGCTGCTCGAGGAGTCCGGTTTCACGCGTGTCCGATCCGCGGTCGTCCCGCGGTTTCGGTTCCGCAAGGAGTCGACGCAGAACTCAGCTGAAGCGTATGGGGTCAAGGCCGTCATGATGACCGCGCTCAAGCCGGAGTAGAGCCATGGATCGAACGGAAGCTACCCAGCGGCTCTTCGAGCACTTCGCTCACATTGGGAAGGCGGTCTCGAGCGCCCAGCGGATTCAGCTGCTCGAGCTGCTCGCCCAGGGTGAGCGCAGCGTCGACGTGCTCGCGGCGGAAGCCCGGCTGCCCACGGCAAACACCTCGCACCACCTCCAGGCACTTCGAGCCGCTCGTCTCGTCGACGTGCGTAGGCAGGGGACGCGGGTCTTCTACCGGCTTGCCGGGCCCGAGGTCGTCGATCTCCTCCACATCCTCAGGCGCGTGGCGAAAGCACGGATCGACGAGGTCGACGACCTGATCCACACCTTCTTCATCTCTCCCGAGCAGTTGGAGCCGGTCTCCCGCCGCGAGTTGGTCAAGCGTGTGCGCGAGGAGAGCGTGCTCATCCTCGATGTCCGACCGCCGGAGGAGTACGCGGCGGGACATATCCGCGGGGCCGTGTCGGTCCCGCTCAAAGACCTCAAGCGACGTCTGGCCAAGCTGCCCAGGCGGAAGGAGATCGTGGCGTATTGCCGCGGTCCCTATTGTGTGCTGTCGGTGCACGCGGTGGAGTTGCTGCGGGCGCGGGGCTTTCGCGCGCGGCGGCTGGCCGAGGGCTTTCCCGAATGGCGGGGGGCCGGACTCCCGACCGAGTCGGGCCCTTCACGAGGTGCATGAATGAGCGCATCGAGCTTTCTGATCGTACTCAACGACGCTCCCTATGGCAGCGAGCGGGTGTACAACGGGCTTCGGCTCGCCGGGTCGCTCGCCCGCCGGGACAACGTCAGCGTCAAGGTGTTCCTGCTGGGTGATGGCGCCTCCGCCGCGAAGGCCAACCAGCGGGTTCCGGCCGGCTACTACAACGTGCAGCACATGCTCTCCGCCGTGACGAAGCGCGGCGGTGCAGTCGGGGTCTGCGGCAGCTGCATGGACGCGCGCGGGATCGCGACGGAAGAACTGGTCGAGGGCGCGCACCGAGGCTCGATGGACGAGCTCACCGAGTGGACGGCGACGAGCGAACAGGTGCTCGTTTTCTGATCGAGGGAGGAGACGTGGGAGGAACGCAGCGCGTTCTCGTGCTGGGTGGTGGAGTCGGCGGGATCGTGGTCGCCAACGACCTTCGCAAGCGCCTCCCCGCGACCCACGAGCTTGTCCTCGTCAACCGTGAGGAGACGTTCCTCTTCGCGCCGTCGCTGCTCTGGCTGTTGGTCGGGGCGCGCCGTCCGGAGCAGATCTCACGGCCGCTGCGGCGGCTGGTCCACCGCGGCGTGACGGTGACGACGGGCGAGATCGAACGGATCGATGCCGCCCGACGCGAGGTCGTGGTGGCGGGCCGAACCTCGAGTGCCGACCACATCGTGATCGCGCTTGGCGCCGCCACGGCCGCGAGCGCGATCCCCGGTCTGGTCGACGGCGGCCACGATCTGTACTCCCTCGCAGGAGCGAGTGCCTTCCGCGACCAGCTTGCCTCGCTGCGCAGTGGCCGTGTCGTGATCCTCACCGCGGCGCCGGCCTATCGCTGCCCGGCCGCGCCGTATGAGGCCGCGATGCTGGTCGAGGCCGCCTGCCGTGCGCGGCGTGTGCGCGAGCATGTCCAGGTCGACATGTTCACCGCGGAGCCCGGCCCGATGGGCGTGGCGGGGGCCCACGTCTCTGCGGCCGTTCGTCAGATGGTCGAGGGCAAGGGAATCAACTATCGACCCGAGCATCAGGTGACTCGTGTCGACCCGGCCGCGCGCAGCATCCACTTCTCCAACGGCGCGGCCGCGTCCTACGGCATGCTCGGATTCGTTCCACCGCACCACGTGCCTTCCGTGGTGAGCGACTCGGGACTGTGCGCGGAAGGGAGCTGGATCGAGGTGGATCGCAACACGTTCGTGACGCGCGTTCCGAACGTCTACGCCATCGGGGACGTCAACTCGGTCCCGCTCAAGCTGGGCAAGCCACTGCCCAAGGCGGGTGTCTTCGCTCACTTCGCGGCCCAGGTGGTTGCGAAAAACATCGCGCGAGCCATCACCGGCCGAGGAGAAGAGGCTCGCTTCACCGGCTTCGGCGAGTGTTTCGTCGAAACGGGAGACGGCAAGGCCGGCTTCGGCAAGGGCAATTTCTACGCCGAGCCGTTGCCTGCCGTGTCCTTGGACAAGCCATCCCGCCGATGGCACCTCGGCAAGGTGCTGCTGGAGCAATCCTGGCTCCGAGGCTGGATGTGACGGCCCTCGAGTCCGCGCGATCCTTCCGCGCACGCCTGCACGCGGTCTTGCTCGGGGCTCTGGCCGCTGTCGCCATAGCCCTGCCCGCCCTGATCAACCGCCCCGTCTTCGGCGAACCCGGCCCGCGAGCCCGGGGCGGTGAGGACTCGCTGCGCCTGGCGTCGAGCCTCACCGATCCGCCGCAGCCCGGGCAGCTGATCCAACCCGAAGCCCTCGCGCGAGCCCTCGCCGACACGACAGCAAAGCGACCGGTGGTGCTGCAGGTCGGGTTCAAGGTGTTGTTCCGAGCCGGACACATTCCGGGGTCACGGTTCATTGGGCCCGCCTCGAAGCCGGAGGGATTGGCGGCCTTGCAGCAGGAACTGCGGAAGATTCCGCGAGAGCAGGCGGTGGTGTTGTATTGCGGCTGCTGCCCCTGGGCCGACTGTCCCAACGTACGCCCGGCGTTTCGGGCCGCGCGCAAGATAGGATTCACGGACGTCCGGGTTCTCAACATCGCCAAGAACCTCCAGCACGACTGGATCGACCAGGGGCTGCCTGTCGTCGAGGGAGACTGATCGACCCACGAGCGACGATTGCCGCGACGGCCCCGAGCTTGACCGGCGCCGGCATTTCCACGAATGTCGAGAACCCATGCGCGCACCGAAGTGGCCCACCCGAATGCTCGCGCTCCTCCAACTGCTCATCGTCATGCCTCCGCTGGCGAGCGGTTCCGTCTGCATCTCCGCAGACGGGGTCGAGAAGCTGGAGCCGGGATTCTGCGCATGCATGGTGTTGCCCACCTGTGATTCTGAGGCGACGATCGGCGCGACCGGAACGGCGGAGTGTGGGCCGTGTCGGGACGAGGTGTTCACCGCCTTGAGGAGCATCGCGCCGGCGGCTCGCGGCGCGCTGACGACGGCTCTGCCGCTCGTCACACCATATGTAGCTGCCGTCGCCGCGCCTCTTGTCGGGGCCCGTCGCTTCTGGGCCGGCGAACCTCCCGGAAAGCACTTTCCCATCCTCCGCTGTTGATCTCTCGAGCTGCCCGAATCTGAGACGGCGCACGAATTCGTGCACCCACGGTCGGACCCTCTAGCTCGAAGGAGATCATTCCGTGCTCTCAATCGTGAGAGCCGGCTGCCGCTGCGCGATCATGCTCGTGGCTCTCGTGTCATCGCGGGCCACGGCGATCGCGGCACCCATGCCGCCGGACACCATCGCCGCCATTTCCGGTCCCCTGACCCTCGAACGTGCGCTCACGCTCACGAGCCGATACGGACCGACGCTTCAGGTGACCGGTCTGCGGGCTCAGGCCGCACGCGCACGGGTCGGGGATGCCGGCCGTCGTCCGAACCCGACTCTGAACGCGACCGAGGAAAACTTCGGCGGGCAACTCGGTGCGAGCCATCGAGAGGCCACAATGGCCATCAGCCAGGTCTTCGAGATCGGAGGCGACCGAAGCGCGCGCCTGGGGCTTGCCGAGGCGGAGTCCAGGCTCGCGAGTGCCGAGGCGGGCACGATCGGTCGCGACGCGCTGGCTCAGGCCGCGGACCGATTCATTGCGGCGTGGTCGCTTCAGGCCCGACTCGGACGGTTGCGGGAAGGCGAGGCGCTCACCGAGCAAGCCATCCGTGCGGCGACGCAACGATTTCAGGCCGGCGCGTCACCACGTCTGGAAATTCTGCGCGCGCAGAGTCGGGCGACGACGCAAGCGGTGGAGCGTCAGCGCACCGAGTCGGATCTGACTGTTGCTCGCCGGGAGCTCGCCCTGAGCTGGGGCGCGGTGACGGCCACGTTCGACTCCCTGGTCGCCCCCGAGCAGGTGCTGCCGAGCGACACCGCGGGATGGTGGCCCCGGCTCTCGGCGCATCCCGAGCTGACTCGCGCCGCGGCAACCGAAGCCATCGCTTCCGCCCGCGTGCAGGCGGCGGCCGCGGCCCGGAGTCCAGACCTCACGTTGTCTGGCGGTGTGAGACGCCTCGAAGAAGTGCAGGGCAGCGGATTCCTGGTCGGGGCTGAAGTGCCGCTGCCCCTTTGGAACCGAGGGGGTGGCGGCGTCACCGCGGCGCATCGCGAGCTCGAGGCGGCCACAACCGAACGACGAGCGACGGAGCAGCGACTTCAGATTTCGTTCGTGGTCGCCGCGGAGCGTATCAAGGCCGCCGCTGCCGTCTACGACACCCTCCGTCTTCGCGTGCGTCCGGCCCGTGAGCAGATCGTCGACGAGTTGCTCCGCGGCTATCGAATGGGTCGGTCGAGCTACCTCGATCTCGTTGCCGAGCAATCCAACCTGCTCGACACCGAGCTCGCGCTCATCGACGCACAGGCCGAGCTCTGGCGCGCGCACTTGCGGCTCGAGTTCCTGGCGGGCACCGGGCTTCTCACCCCGAAGGAGGCGCGATGAACCGCCCATGGCGAACAGCAACTCTGCTGACGGCCGTCCTGCTGGCGCACGCAATGGCCGTTTCCGGCTGCGCGAAGCAGCCGCCCGAGGTCGCCGAGCACGAGGCAGCGCCGCGCACCGGATCGCATGGCGGGGCCCTCGTGACTCTGTCGCCCGAGGCGGTCCGCGGCGCCGGGATCGCCGTCGGCAGGTCCGGGGCCCAGCCGACCGACGTCACCCTCGAGCTGCCGGGCGAGATCAAGTTGAACGCCGAGCGCAGCGTCGATGTGCGGCCGACCTACCCGGGTCGCGTGACGACGTTGCTCGCGGAGCTGGGGAGCCGCGTCTCCCGCGGGCAGCCGTTGGCCGAGATCCTGAGCAATGAGAGCCTCAGCGGCTACGTCGTGTCCGCCCCGATGGGCGGGACGATCGTCGCTCGCCCGGCTAGCCCTGGAGCGGCGGTGGACCTGGGGTCGGTCCTGTACACGGTCTCGGATCTGTCCAGCGTATGGCTCGACGTTCCGATCTACGTGGAGCAACTCGGCAGGATTCGAAGTGGGCAACGCGTCCACGTGCGGGCGGCGGGGGGGCCGGCGACCTCGGCGTCCGGCACGATCAGCTACGTCGGGCCGGTGCTCGACGTGGATACGCGCACCACCTACGCGCGCGTCGTGCTTCCGAACCCCGATGGCCGCTGGCAGCCCGGACGCCTCGTGACCGCGGTCGTGGTGCTCGAGCGCGTCACGGTGCCGGTGGCGGTGCCGGAGGACGCGATCGTCCGCGTGGGCACGGGCGCCGCCGTATTCCGCGCCGACTCGTCCGGGTTCGAGGTACAACCCGTGACGCTGGGCCGAAGCGACGGAACGATGACCGAGATCGTCACGGGACTCGAACGCGGCGCGCGCATCGTCACCCGGAACGCGTTCTGGCTGAAGGCGGAACTCGAGAAGGAAGCGGGCGGCGATGAAGACTGACTCGGACCTGCCGGAGGCCCGCACGCTGCTCGAACGCACACTCCACTTCTCGGTCGCACATCGCTGGGCGGTGGTGGCCGTGACCGCGGCTGTTGCGGGTCTTGGGATTTTCAATCTCCGCCGTCTTCCCATCGACGCCGTGCCGGACATCACCAACGTGCAGGTCCAGGTCAACACGATCGTCGAGGGCCTGCCGCCTCTGGAGATCGAGCGGCGGGTCACGTTTCCGATCGAGACCGCGATGTCGGGCCTGCCCGGCCTGGCGGAGACCCGATCGCTGTCGCGCTACGGACTCTCGCAGGTCACGGTGGTGTTTCGCGACGGCACCGACATCTACTTCGCCCGGCAACTCGTCAACGAGCGCATGCAAGAGGCGCGGGAAAGCCTTCCGCGCGGCATCGCCGAACCCATGATGGGCCCGATCGCGACCGGGCTGGGCGAGATCTTCCACTGGGAGGTCGAAGCGCGGCCGGATGCGCGCAAGGCGGACGGCACGATTTACACCGCCACCGACCTTCGCGAGATCCAGGACTGGATCATCAAGCCGCAGATCCGGACCGTTCCCGGCGTGACCGAGGTCAACACCATCGGCGGGTTCCGGAAGCAGTACGACGTGCAACCCGATCCCGCTCAGCTGCGGGCGTACGGCCTCACGCTGGACGACGTGCTGCTCGCGCTGGAACACAACAACCAGGCGGTCGGGGCAGGCTTCCTGCCGCACAAGGGCGAGCAGTACCTCGTCCATACCGACGGGCGATTGTCGTCTCCCGACGACATCGAGCGGATCGTAGTCGCCACGCGCAGCGGTGTGCCGATCCATGTCGGTGATGTCGCCACGGTCGGGCTTGGACAGGAGCTGCGCACCGGCGCGGCGACCAGCCGCGGGGCGGAGACGGTCATCGGCACGGCCATCATGCTGTTCGGCGAGAACAGCCGCGCGGTCGCGAAGCGGGTCGGAGAACGCCTGAAGGAGGTCGGTCGCTCGTTGCCGCCCGGGGTCGTGGCGAGGCCCGTCTACGATCGCACGCGGCTCGTCGACGCCACGCTCGACACGGTGCGCAAGAATCTGCTCGAGGGCGCCATCCTCGTGATCGCGGTGCTGTTCGCGCTGCTCGGGAACTGGGTCGGCGCCCTGATCGTGGCGTTGGTCATTCCGCTCTCGATGCTCTTCGCGGTGACCGGAATGGTGCAGGGTCGCGTCAGCGCCAACCTGCTCAGTCTCGGAGCGATCGATTTCGGCATCATCGTCGATGGCGCGGTGGTGATGGTCGAGAACATCCTGCGTCGGCTGAGCCAGCGCCAGCAGGAAGTCGGGCGCGTGCTCACCCTCCCCGAGCGGCTCGTCCTGAGCTACTCCAGCGCGCGGGAAGTCGCGCGCCCGACGCTGTTCGGGACCGGGATCATCCTGATCGTCTATCTGCCGATCCTGACGCTCGCCGGCATCGAGGGGAAGATGTTCCGCCCGCTCGCCGAGGTCGTGCTCCTGGCGCTCACCGGGGCGCTGCTGCTCGCCTTCACGTTCGTGCCCGCCATGACCGCGCTGCTGCTGCGCGGGCGCCTCGCCGAAACGGAGAGCCCGGTCGTGCGCCGCGTCCGCCACGCGTACGTGCCGGTGCTGCGGTGGTCGCTGGCGCACCGAGCGGTCGTGCTGACCGGCACCGGCGTGCTGCTGGTGGCGTGCACGGTGCTCGCGACGCGTCTCGGCGGCGAGTTCGTGCCGACGCTCGATGAGCAGGACATCCTGATTCAACCGGTGCGCATGCCCGGCATCAGCGTCGATCAGGCCGTGATCATGCAACACCGGGTCGAAGCGGTGATCGCCACCATGCCCGAGGTGCGGGAAGTCTTCGCGCGCCTGGGCACCGCCGAAGTCGCGAACGACCCGATGCCGATCAGCACCGGCGACACTTACGTGATCATGAAGCCCCGTCGGCAATGGCCGGACCCCAGGCGGCCGAAGGCCGAAGTGGTGGAGGAGATGGAGCGGCGGCTTTCGGTGCTCCCGGGAAACGCATACGAGTTCACCCAGCCCATCCAGATGCGCTTCAACGAGCTCATCGCCGGGGTGCGAAGCGATCTTGCGATCAAGGTGTTCGGGGACGATCTCGACACGATGCTCACCACCGCGAATCGTATCGCGCGCATCGTGCGAGCCGTGCCGGGCGCCACCGACGTCAAGGTCGAGCAGGTGACGGGGCTGCCTTCACTCGCGATCGACATCGACCGCCGTGCGGTGGCCCGCTTCGGGCTCGACCTCGCCGACGTCCAGAACGTGGTGAGGACGGCACTCGGTGGCACGCAGGCCGGGGAGTTGTTCGCGGGAGATCGGCGGTTTCCCATCGTGGTCCGCCTGCCCGAGCCATCGAGGCGTGATGTGGCGGCGCTCGAACTGCTGCCGATCCCAATCGCGGGGCATGGCCATGACGGTTCAGCCGCGCCGGGTGCATCGCGCATCGAGTTCGTGCCCTTGAGCACCGTGGCGCACATCCGGCTCGAGGAAGGGCCGAATCAGGTCAGTCGCGAGAACGGCAAGCGACGCGTCGTGGTGCAAGCGAACGTCCGGGGTCGGGATCTCGCCTCATTCGTGGCCGACGTTCGGCGGGGCGTCGACGAGAGAGTTTCGATTCCGGCCGGCTACTGGCTGGGATGGGGCGGGCAGTTCGAGAATCTGGTGACGGCCCGCAACCGGCTCGCGATCGTCGTGCCGATGGCGCTCGTGCTGGTGCTGGTTTCCCTCGTCCTCGCCTTCGGCTCATTACGCGATGCGCTCGTGGTCTTCAGCGGCGTGCCTCTGGCGCTGACCGGAGGCGTCCTCGCGCTCGCGACGCGCCACATGCCGTTCTCGATCACGGCGGGAATCGGTTTCATCGCGCTCTCGGGCGTTGCCGTCCTCAATGGTCTCGTGCTGCTCTCCTTCGTCCGCCAGCGGGTCATGGACGGTCTGGACGTCGATCTCGCGATCCTGGATGGCTGCACGCGACGGCTGAGGCCCATTCTCATGACCGCCCTGGTTGCCGCGTTCGGCTTCGTGCCCATGGCGCTCGCCACCGGGACCGGCGCAGAGGTTCAGCGGCCGCTCGCGACCGTGGTGATAGGCGGCATCATCTCTTCGACTCTGCTCACGCTCCTGGTGCTGCCGACGTTGTACGCGCTGACACATCGGAAACGCCGGCAGGTCACTCCCACGCCTCACGAACCAGCCAGGGATTGATGGCGTTCAATTTCCAATGGGCGGGGATCAGCGGGACGGTGGCGGGGAGGGCGGCGGGCTGAACCCCCGTGGCCGGCGCCGGCCGCGGCCCGGACAACGCCCTCAGGTTGGCGGGCCCGCCCGCCGAAAACTACTGAGACCCGCCATCCCGGCCGGCCACGAACCCTCGAGTGCCCGACGTGACTCCCGATCACCCATTCACCCCGGTCTACTCGCGCGAATCTTTCCTCGAGACCCCCGGCGGTGGGGAAGCGCTGCGCCGGCTGGACGATGGACTCGGAGCGCGCGAACCGTTCCTGCTCGTCACCGGCGGTCCCGGGACCGGCAAGACCACGCTCGCGTACGAGGCGGTCGCGCGCTGGGGCTCGCGCGTGACGGCGGCATTCATCGCGTACCCCGCGCTGACGGTCGCCGAGTTCCTCGAAGAGATCATTCGGCGCTTCGGCGCCGAGCCTCCGGACGGCGCCAGCCGGTCGAAGCTCGTCGCATGCGTCGAGCGGGCGCTCGGGGAGATCACGAGTCGCGGCCAGGTCGCGACGCTGATCGTCGACGACGCGCACGGCCTGTCGCCGGAGCTGCTCGAGGTGCTGCGCCTCTTGGTCAACGCCGCGCAGCAGGTTCGCCGGCCGCTCGAGGTCATGCTCATCGGCCTGCCGACGCTCGAAGCGAAGCTCAACGAGCCGGCGCTCGTCGCACTCCGCCAGCGCGTCTCGGTGCACGCGAAGCTCGAGCCGCTGCCGGCCGCGGAGACTCGGCGATACCTCCATCATCGGGTCACCGCCGCCTCGGGCGATGGGCCGGGCCTGTTCTCGCGCAAGACCTGCCGCGACATCGCGGCGCGCACCGGCGGCGTGCCGCGCCAGATCAACGCGCTCGCCGCCGAGGCGCTGCGCGTCGCGCGCGCGTGGGGCGACCAGACGGTGGGGGCGGAGCACGTGCAGACCGCGGCGGCGGCGCTGGGGCTCCTCGTTCCGACGGGCAACTTCGATGACTCGGACGATGCCGGCCCTGAGGACTCACCGGCGCCGATTACTTCGCCGCGCGCTGTCGCACCGGCGAAGGTGCCGGTTGTCGCGCCGACACCGGCTCCGGTTGTCGCGCCGGCCCCGGCCGCTGTCGCGCGACCGACTCCGGCGCCGGTTGTCGCGCCGGCTCCGGTCGCGGTCGTGCGACCGACTTCCGCTCCGGCCGTCGCGCCGGCCCCGGCCCCCAAGCCTCAGCCTTCGCCGAAAGCGGAGGCGGCCGTTCGCGCGCCGGCGCCCTCGGCAACACCGGCCGGCACCAGCCCTGCGGTCAAGAGTGCGAGCGCGGCGCGCGTCGAAGCAGACGCCACGCCGGCATTCACGCCGCCGGCGAAACAGGATGCGCGCGAATGGGTGGCGCGCTTCGTCGGAGACAAGGGGCCGCTGCAACTCTCATCGCAGGCGCTCGCTCAATCATCCTGGGCGGCGGAACCGTCCGATGCGAGCGACGCGGGAACGCAGGGCGCGGAGGAGACGCCTCCACCGCCCCGACGCCCTCAGAACCGCGCGCGGCCACGAACCCGCTCGAGACGCCGCGGCGGCCTGCGCTTCGCGACGACCGCATTGCTCGCGGCGATGGTGGTGGTCACCGCGGTCGTGCTGGTGATGCGGGCGGGCGGCCTCGCGCGCGGTCGCGCCGGGCGAGTCGCCAGAGTCATGACGACCGCCGCCGCACCGAAGGTTGCGCACAAGGCGTCATCCACCGCGCAACAGGTCGCCGACAAGGCGCCAACCACGGCGCCACCGAACGCCGACAACGCGCTCTCCTCCACGCCACCAGACGCCGACAACGCGTCATCGTCCGGTGTTCCCCGGGCTGATTCTCGTATCGCGGGGCCATCTCCCTTGGCACGCGTCGACGAAAACTCCTTGGATGGTTCGACGACGAGGTCCAATCGGGCCTACACGCTGGACGTCGGCGGTTACCTCGACCTCGAGAGCGCGCTCGAACAGCGGGATCGGATGCACACTCTGACCGGGATCGAAGGCTGGGTCGTTACCGCCGCCGATGACGGGGGCAATACGTACCGCATCGTGCTCGGCGCCTACCGATCCTATGAGCGTGCCACGGCCGCCGCTGACATGCTGCTGAACACCAAGACGCTCAGCGACGTGACAGTCGTTCCGCTTCCGTCGCGACGCGTGAGGCAGTAGCCGCACCTCAGCGGGTTCGCTCGCACAGACGGCCGAGCGCGATGAGCGCCCGCTCGTGCGCCTCGGTCCACACGTGTCCGCAACTGAGTCGCATGAAATTCTGGTAGCGCCGCGTGGTGGTGCACATCGGGCCCGGGAGCACGCTGATCCGGCGGGAGAGCGCCGCGTGATGGAGCTGGATCGCGTCGGTGCGCTTCGGCAGCTCGACCCAGAGCATGTATCCGCCCGCCGGGCGACTGACCCGGGTTCCCGCTGGGAAGTAGCGCGCCACGCCCTGGCGGACCTGATCCACCTGATTCGCGAGGTTCGAGCGCAGCTGCCTCACGTGGCGATCGTACCCGCCCGACTCGAGGAACTCCGCGATCACCATCTGGGGCAGGGACGCGACGGCCACGCTCGCGAGCATCTTGAGCCGCTCGATCTTCGCGGCGAAGCGCCCGGCGGCGATCCAGCCGACGCGGTATCCGGGCGAGAGGAGCTTGGAGAACGACGAGCACAGGATCACGAGCCCGCTGCGATCGAAGGTCTTGGTCGTGGTCGGCCGGCCCTCGCCGAAGGTGAGGTCGCCGTGGATGTCGTCGTCGATGAGCGGGACGCCGTGTTTCGCGGTCAGGTCGACGAGCGCCTTCTTGTAAGCATCCGATAGGACGTAGCCGAGCGGGTTGTGACCGTTCGTCATCACGAAGCACGCGCGAACCTTGCGCCTGCGGATGGTGCGCCCCAGCTCATCCAGATCCATCCCGCCCTGCGGGTGCGTGGGAATCTCGACCACCTCGAGCCCCAGCGAGTTCGCGCACTCGAGGACGCCGTAGTAGGTCGGGCTCTCGACCGCGAGCACCTGTCCCGGCTGCACCGTCGCCCGCAGCGCGAGCTGCACCGCCTCGAGCGCCCCGCTGGTGATGATGATGTCGTCGGGCGAGAGCGAGCAGCCCATGTCGCCGCTGCGGCGCGCGATCTGCCGGCGCAGCGCCCGCAGCCCCGGGGGCATGGAGTAGGTCGCGCTGTGGAGCGGATCGCGCGCGACGATCCTGCGCAGATCCGGTTGAGCTGCGGGTTGGGCAGCACCTCGGGGCCGATGCTGCCGGCCCCGAACGGAACGTTGGCCGGATCGTCGACGGCCCGCATGACCTGCACGAAGATGTCGCGCGTGCTGCGCGAGCGCGGCACGATCTTCTGCGCGTCGAACCGCGGCTCGGGGATGAGGTCGGGGCGCGGCGCGCGCACGAAGAATCCCGACTTGGCCCGTGCCTCGAGGAAGCCCTGCGCCTCGAGCCAGTGATAGGCCTGGATCGTGGTGGACATGCTGACGCGGTGCTGGCGCTGGAGCCGTCTCAGGGAAGGCGCGCGATCGCCCACGCGCAGGCTGCCGCCCTGCACCTGCTGCCGGATGCTCTCGGCCACCTTCTGGTAGAGCGGGCGCGCGTCGCTCGCGGCGGATCGCATTCGCGGAATTCTAGCAGATGACACGGTCTCGCAACTGTGCCGGTCACAATTGCCGTGAACTGTATCTGTGCATTCCGCGAGCGTTCTGCGATGGTGCTTCACGCGTTCGCACGACCCCCGCCACGAGGACCCCGATGACCCGATCGTCCTCGTCGTGAGCCAGCTGCCGAGCCACGGCGATCGGGTTCCCATTCCCGGAGAAAGCACACCATGAGCGAGCCCAAGGCTTCGCAGCCCGCGTACCCGTACGAGACCCGACTCGACATCCTCCATGGACCCCTGGAGCTGGTGGACGTCGGGGCGCTCGCCGCGGCGTGCACGCACAAGTGGTACAACCAGACGCTGTGCCGGGTGAACGACTCGGTCGTTCGCCTCGGCGTCGTGGAGGGCGAGTACCACTGGCACCAGCACGACGACGAGGACGAGTTCTTCTACGTGGTGGAAGGCCGGTTCCTCATCGACCTCGAGGGCCGCACGGTCACACTCGAAGCCGGGCAGGGGTTCGTGGTGCCGAAGGGCGTTCCGCATCGGCCGCGCGCCCCGCGTCGCACCCTCGTGCTCATGGTCGAAAACGCGGGCATAGTGCCCACCGGCGATCCCGCGCCCACGCACGAGGGAGCATCATGACTCCGAATCTCGCCACCGAACCGGTCTTCACCGTGCCCGACCTGGCGGAGCTCGAGGCCGCCATGCGGCACTATTTCACGGACACCCACAACGTGGCCGAAGGCGCGGCCGCCGCGCCGCTCGCGGCGCTGCTCCAGGAGCGCGCGCGAATGGCGGGCAAGCGAGTCGGACTCGTGATGTCCGGGAGCAACGTGGATCGAGACGTGTTCGGACGCGTCCTCAACGCGCGCGATGGCGGCAGCGTATGATGCCGCATGAAACTCTGAACGTCGCTTGGCGAACGTGAACCGCGTCCACCGGCCGTAGCGCGAGGAAGGGCTCAACGCATGGACATTCTCGATGCCGTCGGCAACACGTCGATCGTCCGGCTCCGCAAGGTCGTCCCCGCGAACGGCGCGGGCATCTTCGCGAAGCTCGAGTGGGAGAATCCCACCGGCAGCATGAAGGACCGGATGGCGCAGGCCGTGATCGCGCGGGCCGAGGAGGACGGTCGCCTCAAGCGCGGAGACACCGTCATCGAGTACACGGGCGGCAGCACCGGGACATCGCTCGCGCTGGTCTGTGCCGCCAAAGGGTACCGTCTCAGGATCGCGACCTCCGATGCGTTCAGCCAGGAGAAGCGGGATCACATGGCGGCGCTGGGCGCTGAGCTGACGGTCGTCCCGAGCGAGGGAGGGCTCACCACCAGGAAGCTGATCCTGGACCTGATCGAGGTCGCCCGCGGAATGAGCCGGGAGCCTCACACCTACTGGATCGATCAGCTCAACAACCAGGACAGCATCGCGGGCTACTTCCCGCTGGGCGAGGAGATCTGGAGCCAGACCGAGGGGAAGCTCGACGCCTTCGTTCACTGCGTGGGCACGGCGGCCTCATCGCGCGGGGTCGCGACCGTGCTGAGGCGCCACCATCCGGGCATCAAGATCGTCGTCGTCGAGCCCGCAGAGTCCTCGGTGTTGCAGGGAGGTCAGCCGGGGGGGCACCGGATCGAAGGAATCGGGATCGGCCGCACGCCTCCACTCTGGGAGCCGGCGCTCGTCGACGACATCCTTCCGGTCAGCACGGACGAGGCGGAGGAGATGGCGAGGCGCCTCGCGCGCGAGGAGGGCCTGTTCGCGGGAACGTCTTCCGGCGCAAACGTCGTCGCCTCGATTCGAGTGGCGGAGCGACTGGGGCCCGATGCCCGGGTGGCCACGCTGATGATCGACTCCGGGATGAAGTACCTGAGCACCGAGGTGTACAAGAGCAAGTGACCGGCGGCGACCCGCGCCGAGTTCGTTGCGCTCGATCAGCGGCGGGGAGCGTGCGTCCGCGGCGAGGTCTTCCCTTGACCATACCCAGATTGGGTTTTATCGTACCCACTATGGGAATGAAGCGAAGGGCTCGGAAGGCGCCTCTCAAGCGTCCAGCGGCCGGCCTGGCCGACGCGCTGTTCTCGAAGGTGCAGCAGCGCGTTCTCGCGGTCCTGTTCGGCAACGCCGGCCGAAGCTATTACGCCAACGAGATCATCGGCCTGGCACACTCCGGCACGGGCGCCGTGCAACGAGAGCTTGGCCGGCTCGAGGCGTCCGGTCTGGTGAGCGTCACACGCTTGGGCCAGCAGAAGCACTACCAGGCCAACGCCAGTTCTCCGCTGTTCGAGGAGCTTCGAGGGCTGGCGCTCAAGACGTTCGCACTGACGGACGTCTTACGCGCGGCGCTCGAGCCGGTCTCCAAAGAGATCCGCGCCGCTTTCGTGTACGGCTCGATCGCGAAGGGCAAGGATACCGCCGCAAGCGACATCGACGTTCTCGTGATCAGCGACACCCTGGCGTACGCGGAGCTGTTCGCCGCACTGGAAGGCGCGTCGGCACGACTCGGGCGGAAGGTCGCTCCAACGATCTATTCGTCGAAGGAATTCGCCGAGCGGGCAAGACGCAAGAACGCGTTCGTGGTGCGCGTGCTGGCCCAGCCCAAGTTTTGGCTGATCGGCGACGAACATGAGCTCGCCGCTTGAAGCCCTGACGGATCTGGTCAAGGCGTGCCGGATCGTGCTGACTGCTTTGAGGAAACTCCCGCCGCCGCGATGACGGCAAACTGCCCATCCCTTAATAAGCCGCGGTTCTAGTAAAGAACGCTTAATAGCCGGCAAGAATCGAGGCGAGCGAGTGGCGGGCGATACGTTGGCGCAATGACCCGAGCTGGCGAAGCCTCGATGCATTCGCACGGGTGACCGCGGCGGGCGCTATCGCCGAACGCCGGGTGGTGTTCGACCGGAAACGGGGCCGCCGGGCCAACCGGCCACTTTCCGCTTTCACTCGCCCCGCCCCGCTGCGATACTCCGCCCTCCTCCGCGCGGAATCGCAGAGTCGGGCCGCACCCGCATCCTCCGCGCTTAGCGGGCTCGCCCTACTCCTCGCGTACCCGCGTCGGATGCACGCCGTTCGCGTCGGACCAGTCGCCCCCCAGCCCCAGGAGGACCAGCATGCGCAACATGAGACTCTGGACCACCATCACGCTCAGCATCGCGACCGCCGCGTGTCTCGTCGGTGCCGTGCCACGAAGCGCAATCGCGCAGGTCGGGCTGCCGTGCGCCGTGGTCGACCCCTGCTGCGCGGGCAGGCCCACCTACACCGACCCGAACTACACGTTCGGCGGCGACATCCTGGTGGGCACGCGCGAGGTCGAGGCCGGCACCAACGCGTGCGTCACGATCTTCGACATCACGCAGCCCTACCCGGGCAACGGCGTGAACTTCGCGGCGGTGCTTCGCTACCACGGGCCCGGCGACAGCTGGAACGTCACCAACCTGGGTTCGGTATTCGGCCTCACGATGGACAAGTACGGCAACATCTTCGTGTGCGCGACCTCGTGCTACTCGGCCGACTTCGTGGGCCCGGGCGGGGACGGCGCGGTGTACCGCATCGCCAACGGAACCGGGGCGATCAACACGTTCATCACGCTGCCCAACAGCTCCGGCGTTGGCCTCGGCAACATCAGCTACGACTGCGACCACGATCAGTTCTTCGTGACCGATCACGAGGACGGCAAGATCTATCGGATCAAGACCGCGACCACCAACGCACCGACCGCCGCCATCCAGGAATCGTTCGATCCGATGCTGCCCGACAACGGCGCCACCGGCTTCGCGCCGCTCGGCGAGCGGCTGTGGGGCGTTCAGTGGCACGCGGGCCGCGTGTACTACGCGGTGTGGAGCCAGAACTGCAACGAGACCAGCGGGCCGCCCAATTCGATCCGCTCGGTCGGGCTCCTCGGCGCGGCGTTCGATCCCCCCACCGATCAGCTCGAGATCGTGCTGCCGGCGCACGTGCTCAACTACTCGCATCCGGTCTCGGACATCACGTTCAGCCCCAAGGGCTCGATGCTGCTCGCCGAGCGCAGCATGAGCGGGCCGAGCAGCCCGGCCGCGCACGAGTCGCGCATGCTCGAGTACGTCTGCTCACCCGCGGTCGGCGGCTGGCTGCTGCCGAACCTGAACGCCTACGTGCTGGGCGTCTCCGCGACCTGCTGCTGCTCGGGCATCGCGGGCAACGGCACCAACTCGGCGGGCGGCGTCGACTGCGACTTCGACCCCTTCTCGCCCGCGACTCCATTCGGCCGCGTGTGGGGCACCTCGGATGCGATCAACGGGAGCCTGACGGTGTACGGAATCCAGGGACTTCCTCCCGGCGGCGGCACGCCGGCCGTGAGCGCCTGGGTGGACTTCGACGGCAGCGTGGCGTCGTCCGAGAAGACCGAGATGGGCGACGTCGAGGTGCCGTGCGCGGGAGTCATCACCGCCACCGAGCTGTCGCTGTTCACGGCCGAGCCGGCTGGAGAGGCGCTCAAGCTGCGCTGGCAGTTCGGCGACGCGAGCGACATCGCGAGCGTGAATCTCGAGCGGGCCGATCGCGTGACCGGTCCCTACGAGATCGTCGCGGCCGACGTTCACACCGAGGGCGGCGTGACGGTGGCGCTCGATCGCGGCGTTGGGGCGGGACGGAGCTACTTCTACCGGCTGGTGGTGCAGACCAAGACGGGGGAGAGGCTCACGTTCGGGCCGGTGAACGGAACCATGGCCGATGCGAACGGGAAGTTCTCGATCTCGCGGCTGACGCCGAACCCGAGCCAGGGCCCGATCCAGCTCGAGTTCTCGGTGCCGCGCGAGTCACACGTGAAGGTGAGCGTGGTGGACGTGCAGGGCCGTGAAGTCGCGGTGCTCGCGGATGGAATCTATCGCCCCGGGCGCTTCCCGATCACGTGGGACGGAACCCGCGAGGGCGCTGCGGCGCGCGGCGGCGTTTACTTCGTGCGCTACCAGACGCCGGCGGGGAGCTTGATCCGGCGAGTGGTGGTGACGCCGTAGCTGCGCTGAGCTGCTGAGTCGTTGGAAGCAAGACGCCGGGACCGAGGAGCTTGATCGGTCCCGGCGTCGTTTGTTCGGGCGCTCGCGAGCAGCGGCAAACCAAGGTATCGCTGGCTGTCGGGCATGGCGATGCGGGATATTGGGGGTGCCGGCTCCACCGCGCCACGCCCGCCACGCCATCGCCGGCCGACGTTCGACCCTCCCCCCGTGAGGTCCCCATGTTTCGTGCTTGCCGTTTGGTCGCGCCGCTCGTGCTCATCGCGATGCTCGCGCTCCCGAGTTGTACCGCGGTTCAGCAGCTCGCCGCGCTGCGCACCGTGACGTTCGCGTTCGCCGGCGTGTCCGACGTGCGCCTCGTCGGCATCCGGATCGGCGCGAATTCGAGCTCCGCTTCGCTCGGCCTCGCCGACGCGGCGCGCATCAGCGCCGCCATCATCGCGAAGGAGATGCCGCTCGAACTGGTCGCCTTCGTGAGCGCCACCAATCCACGCGAGAACAAGGTTACGGCGCGCATGGTCGACATGCGCTGGAAGTTCTTCATCGAGGACCATCAGGTGCTGGCTGGGCAGCTGGGCAGCCCAATCGAGATCGCGCCGGGCCGCACGGCCGACGTGCCGCTCGCGGTGCGCGTCGACCTGCTTCAGCTCGGAGCCGGCGGGGCGCACGACTTCTTCGACCTGGCGCTCGCGATCGCGGGGCAGGGAACGATCAAGAAGGACCTGCGCCTCGAGCTGGTGCCGACGATCGAGACCTCGATCGGGCCGATCCGGTATCCGGAGCCGATCGTGGTGAGGCGGCTGGCGGGAGGGCAGTGAGGGCGCGAGCTGAAGAGCTACGCCTCGATCTTGTAGATCTCGCGCCGGCCGGATTCGACCAGCTCGTGGTAGCCCTCCATGATCTTCCCCATCTCCTTCATGGACGCTTCGTCCTGGCCCGCGCCCGACATCATCTTGTCGAACGCATCGAGGCTCGCGACCTCCATCTCGCCGATGACGGTCCAGTAGCGATCGGCGCTCACGTCGGTCATGACGCGCATCTTGCCCATGCCCGACTTCTCGCTGAGCTTGGACATGGCGACGAACTTCTCGACCAGCGGGCGCACCTTGCCGGGCTTGCAGTACATGATCTCGCGGATGAGCAGCATGAGGGGTCTCCTGTGGGGCCGGGTGACTTCGAACAGCGTGGGTCGGGCCGTTACGTCTGCACGGATGATCGCGGCCCGCGTCCGTGCCGAACGCAGGGTCGGGTTCTACCTGAAGCGGCGGGGCCGGGTCAAGGCGGTTGTGCGCCACGACATCCCCGCCGCGGGAGAGCGGGTGAAGCTGGGGTCTGCAACGTCGGCGGGTATTTGGTGCGCACGCTGGTGAATGGCTCGCAGATTTCCGGAGAGCGGAGCATGACGTGGGATGGCCGGGATGACAGGGGGGCGACGCTTCCGGCCAGCGTGGCTCTGTGGCGCACGTGCGCGCCTGGATTCTCGCGGGTCATGAAGCTGGTGCTCGACGCGTGGCGGGAGGAGTACAACAACCGCCGGCCCCACGGGAGTTTGGGGCAGAGAACCCCGGCCGAGTATCGTGCCGAGGTCGAAGCAGCCGAGGCCCCCGAGCAGGTCGCTTTGAGCGAGCCCGAATGCTCCAGCGTCGGGTAGCGGATCATCGAACTGAAAGAGTTGCTTGGTCGTGCTATTGGAATTGGTGGCATCTCCCTGGCTTGGTAAGGTCGGCGGCGTATGTACTTTGGCTAGCTGTTCTGCTGGTGGTTACTGCTCGGGTCTTGCGAGCGTTCTCCAATCGGGTCTCGCAGCTTGGTCGCCGGCGCAGTGCAGCCACACCCTCGAGTCGAACACATTGAGTACGGCGCCATGGGCGGGTGACACCGGAGTGAGGAGGGGCTGAAATCCTGCAATGGAAGCTCGGCCGCTGATCCCGCTCGGTTGCTTGCTGCTAGTGACCATCCTCGCCTCTCTCGGTTCGGGAGCCGGGACAGAGATTGCCCACGGTCGACCCGCTACCGCCAGCGGGAGCTACCTGTCGAGCCTCCCTGACAGCGCGTTCGATGGTGACACCGCAACCGCGTGGAACTCGGGCAACCATGCCCCCCAGTGGATTGAAGTCGATCTCGGCGCCGACTTCCCTATTACCGAATTTGATGGCTGCGCCGACATCACTCCCAATGGACAGGTGACCCACATCGTCGAAGGGCGAAGCAGCTTCGGCACCACGTACGTCATCGGAAGCTACGCGGGATCATCGGTTCGGAATCAGTGGCTGTCCATCCCTTGCGATCCTTCCCATGCCGTACGGTACGTGCGCGTGACCACCACGTCCTCGCCCTCGTGGATCGCGTGGTTCGAGCTCAAAGTGTATTCCGATCAACCTGTGCCGGCGCAAGATCGCTCATGGGGGGCGTTGAAGCGCCGCTACCGGTGATCTGTCCCCGTCAGCTGTGATCAGCGACCCGACGCTGGAGCAACGTGGCACTCTCAAGTCCACCTGCTGATCTGCCCCGAAGCGCCCACGCCCCGCTCTGCGCTACTATCCCGCCATCATGCGCGGAGACATCCTCGTCACCGACCACGACTGGTTTCAGTTCCTGAGCCGCCAGCCAGACCTCGATGAGGTCAACTTCTGGAGGCCCCGCGACAAGCGAACGCCTCAGCAACTCGTGGTCGGCACTCCAGTCCTCTTCAAGTTGCGAAAGCGATACGGCGGCTGGATCGTGGGATGGGGCTTGTTCGCGAAGCATGACGTGCTGCCGGCGTGGCTCGCATGGGACGCATTCGAGACCAAGAATGGTGCGGCGAATTTCGCGGAGATGCGCCTCCGCATCGACCGCCTTCGGCGCGATCGGTCGGCCGGAGTCAAGGGCGGCACCGAGTACAGCATCGGCTGTCTGATGCTGGCGCAGCCGGTCTTCCTGCCCCCCGAGGCTTGGGTGAAGCCGCCAATCGATTGGCCGGAGAACGTCGTTCAGGGCAAGGGGTACGATCTCGACTCCGGTGAAGGGGCGCGCGTGTGGCGAGAGTGCCAGGCGCGCGGGGCCGGCCACGGGATGGTCATTGATCGGCCACAGACCGCCGCTCGCGGCGGAAGCCGGTACGGAAAGCAAGCCCTCACGCGACCCCGCCTTGGTCAGGGCATCTTTCGACTCTGTGTCACGAGTGCCTACGGGCGTGCCTGTGCCGTGACCGAGGAGCACTCCTTGCCGGCGCTCGAGGCAGCGCACATTCGACCGTACGGTGACGGGGGCCAGCATGAGGTGTCCAACGGACTGCTACTCCGCAGCGATATTCACAAGCTCTTCGACAAGGGCTACGTGGGTGTGACTCCCGACCATCGCTTCGTCGTGAGCAAACGGCTGAAGGACGAATTCTCGAACGGTCGGAGCTACTATCCACTTCACGGTCGAGAGATTCACTTGCCCCGGCGTGCCGAGGATCGCCCGAGCGAAGCGGGGCTCGAGTGGCATCTTGCGGAGAGGTTCAAGCGATAGGGTGTGCGGCCTGCTCCCGAACTCGGAAACAAGCCCAGTAGCAACGCGCTTTGGGCTGATCCGCCACCCACCCCCCTCAAGCCCCGCACGCCACGGCGCCGCGATCCCCAAGCAGATAGCGCACCACATCCGCCGCCGTATACCGCGTCCGCCCCGCCAGAAACGCCCCGATCGACATGAGATCATCCCCGCTCGTGAGCAGCGGCGGCTCCACGCGGCCGTCCTCGCGCGTCTGACCGAGGCCGATGTTCGCGAACAGCGCGTTGCACAGGCAGCGCCGCCCCTCGGTACTCCGCGCGTCGCCGCCCTTCTCGACGTACTGATCCACCGGCTCGCTCGGGCAGCGGTAGCCGAGGCGGCCGTCGGGCCGGCGATAGGCGGTGCGCAGGTAACCGAGGTCGCACACCCGCTCGCGCGGCTTGCCCTGCGCCAGATCGTCGAGCCGCTCCACCACCTTGAACGGGTAGCCGGTGGGAGAGGCGACCGCGTCGGTGCGCACGTCCACCTCGCCGCGCGCGGCGTGCTCGAGCACCGATCGCTTGAGCGGCTCGGTGATTCCCGATTCATCGCAGTACGCGAACAGCGTGCCCACCTGAACGCCCGCCGCGCCCGCCTCGCGCGCCTCGCGGCAGCGCGCCGGGGATCCGGTGCCGCCCGCGAGCCAGAACGGCAGGCCGAGCTCGCGGAGCTTCGGCAGGTCCACCACGTCGCGCTCGCCGTAGAGCGGCTCGCCGCGCGCGTTCAGCACCGCCGCGCCGCGCGGCGGCGCGTTGTGCCCGCCCGCGGTCGGGCCCTCGATGACGAATCCATCGATGCGCCCCGTGCCCTTGCGCGCGAGCAGCGTCGCGAGCGAGTTGCTGGCGATGATGGGGAGGAAGCGCGGGCGCTTGAGCGCCGCGGGCTTCCGCACGAAGTGATCGCCGGGGTCGAGCGTCAGGTGTTCCGCCGCGCCGGGCGCATCGCCCTCGACCTCGAGCCTGAGCGACGCGGCCCGGTGCTCGGCGAGCGCATCGAGCGCGCCCGGGATCTCGCGCGGGATGCCCGCGCCCATCAGCACGTAGTCCACGCCGGCCAGCATCGCGCCGTAGAGCGATGCGAGGTTCGGCATCTGCACCTTGGTGAGCAGGTTGATGCCGACCGGTCCCCGGTGCCCGTGCTTCGCGAGATGAACCTCGACGAACGAGGCCAGCATGGTGATCTGCTGGCGGGCGCGGTCGACGACCTGCTGGTGCATCGGGAGCAGGGAGTAGGGCGCGCCGGGCGCGCGTCCGCCGGGCTTGAAGTGGCGGCGCAGCATCTCGGCCGCGGCCTTGGGCAACGGGAAGCGCTCCATCGCGCGGCGCATGTGGCCGCCCAGGTCGCCGTCCTGCAGCCGGCGCGCGAGCACGCTGTCGATCGCGGTGCCCGAGACCACGCCCAGCTGGCCGCACCGCGACACCGCGCGGGCCAGCTTCCAGTCCGAGACTCCGATGCCCATCCCGCCCTGGATGATGGCGGGGGGTGTGGCTGTGCTCGCGTTCATGAAGTAGTTCCGGGTCTGCGGCCGGGGGGTCGAGACCTGGGTGGACAATACTTCAGATCGGGGTGGGGTGCACGCAAGCAAGCGTCACGGGCTGCTGTGCTGCGCCATTCTGCAGCAGTCCCCTGTCACGACGCTCAAGCCCGCTTCCACCCGATCGTTGCGGCGGCGTCAAGCGAGCCCCCCGCATAGTCTGCGGCAAAGTGCTGCAGCATGATCTGCATTGCCCGCCGCTGCTGCCGGAGCACCGCACACGTCAACCCCATTCGCTCGATAGAATTCGAGCGACGTCCCATCATCATTGGCTGTGGCGCGATCGATGCGAGGAGAGGGAGTTGCACCATGGCCCGCGACGGATCCGCCGTCGCCTGGCGCGCCACGGCGAAGGAGGACCCTGATGAAGGCTCTGCGATACCTCATCCTTGTTGTTCTGCCGATGCTCGTGTCCGGTTCATCGGTTGCCAGTCCCCAATCGGCCGCCAGTCCCCAGCCGGTCGCCGCGCATCCTGTCTCGCTCCAAGCCCCTGACGGTGGCGATTTCCTGATCTGCATTTTAGAATGCGCGGCCTGCGGAGCTGCGCCGGAGACGATCATTCCTTGCCTGGCATGGCTCAATTGCCTCAGGCAACCGTGGGGCGCTGCCACCGTCGCAGCGGTCACGGAGCAATCGCACTGGGCGGCCGCCGCCGCACAGGCAGCAGCCGGCGGTCAATCCGTGGAGCTGGCGATCTTCGAGAATGCTGCCGCGTCCGCACCTGGGCATTCGTGGGCCTTAGGCTGGAACGAGGCAACACGGGAACTTTCAATCAATAATACCGGCTCGTCACTTGATACTGCGATCGTGATTGCTTTTACCGATTCCTGCAGGAGCGTGATTCCGCTTCCGATGAGTGCCGCGCAGACGCTGGTGCCGGTGCCCGCAGGAGGCACGGTGGTGGAAGTCCTGCCAGCATCGTCAATCGGCCGAAACCTGGTCGGGTGCAGCACGTGGTCGACCACCGGCTTCGGACGCAACGGGGATGGGCTCAGAGTGATGCGGATCACCGAGATGCCTTTGGTTTCGCCGTGGCAAGAGATTGCACTTGTCCTGGCGCTGATCGTCACGGGCGCGTTGTTTGTGCGACGCCAGAGAGAAGCCGCATAGATCGTAGGGAGGAACTGGGAGCACCGCGAGGCGCGGGCAGGGTCGTGATAGCCATCGTGCGAGTTGTGAAGCACTGAGCGACGGATGTCACGACCCGCCTTGCGCCAGCGGTCGTACCTTTGGCGCTGCTCCCCGGACCTGGTTCCGGGAGCGAGGAGGTCAACATGAATTCCGGGCGGTGGGTCACCCTGCTCGTGCTTCTGCTCTCGATCGTTTTCGTGGTCCCGGCCGATGCGATCACGATCGTCTGCCATCCACCCGATCAGAAGTGTCACATCACGCTCGGTCCTCCGGACACCGCATCGCTCAGTTTCCACGGATCGGGCGCAGTCGCGGAAATCGGGTCGGCCGATCCCGAAGGCGTGCGCCACATGACCTGGCTCACATTCGACATGAGCACTGTGGACTCGGTTCTTGGAACGGTGACCGTGGGGCTGGATTCCGCACGGGCATCGACCGGAACGATTCAGCCGGTGGGCTTGCGGCCGTTTCCTGCGACCAACACCATCGATTTCCTCTTCAAGATGAACGTGCCCTCGCTGGGAACGCTGATCTCCACAAATCCCGTGCGCATCCAGGGCCAAATCAACAGCATTCCCCCTCAAGGCACGACCTACACCATGCAGAACGGGCCGGTCGCGTTCTACATGGAGGATGACCCGTCACACACGACTGTTCTGACGATTGCGGGCGCGTCCGTCAATGTGGCGTTCACCACGATTCCAGCCGCCACGCCGTGGGCCATCGCCGGTGTGACGGTGGTGCTCGGAGCGGTCGCGACCTGGGTGATCGTACGGCGGCGGCGGGTGGGTGCGGCTTCGATCACATGAAGGGGCCGCGTCGCGAGCAGCGATCGGGCCAGGGGCCACGCGATGCCCCGCACTCACTCGAGCGTCTGTGCGAGCGTCACGGAGCCCACCGCGCGAAGCTGCGCCGCGTCGCGAACGCCACGATCAGCATGGACACGATCGTCAGCGCGCCCGCCAGCGCGAACGCCGCGCCCGGGAAATGCACCGGCGCGCTCGCGCCCGTGAAGAACGCGAGGGCGTGCGTCATCAGCAGCGGGCCGATGATCGCGCTCACGCTCAGCATCGTGGCGACGCCGCCCTGCAGCTCGCCCTGCTCGTTCGCGGGCACGGCCTTCGAGAGCGTGGAGTTCATCGAGGGGTAGACGAGCCCCTGAAATCCGGCGAACGTCATCACGACGAACACCATCCAGCCCTGGGGCACGAGCGCGTTGCCAACGAAGCCGATCAGGCCCGACGTGAGCCCGAGCAGGATGGCGCGGCGCTCGCCCAGCACCGGGATCACGCGCGGCGTCGCGAACACCTGCGCGAGCGCCATGACGAGCCCAGTGTAGGCGAGCGATGCGCCGATCGCCTGGTCGCTCCATGCGAACTTGAGCTTGGTGTAGAACGCCCAGGTCGATGGATACGACTGGTGCGCGAGGATCCACGGGAACCACGCGACGAACAGCACGATCGCGCCCCGGTGACGCGCGATCGATTTGAACGTGCCGAACGGATTGGCGCGCGCGATCGAGAACGGCCGGCGCCGCTCGCGCGGCAGCGACTCGGGCAGCATGAAGAACCCGGCCGCGCAATTGAGCAGCGCGAGCGCTGCGGCGACGAAGAACGGCGCGCGGGGGCCCAGCGACCCCAGCAGGCCGCCGATCGCCGGCCCGATGATGAAGCCGGTTCCGAAAGCGGCGCCGATCAGCGCGAAGTTCTGCGCGCGGCGCTCGGGCGGCGTGATGTCGGCGATGTAGGCGCTCGCCGGCACGAAGATCGCGCCCGCGATGCCCGCGATCGCTCGGCTGACCAGCAACCACGTGTAGGTGGGCGCGAGGCCCATCACCAGGTAATCGAGTCCGAACGCCGCCATCGAGAGCAGGATCACGGGGCGCCGGCCGAAGTGGTCGCCGAGCCCGCCCATCACCGGGCCGAACAGGAACTGCATCGCGGCGAACACGCCGAGCAGCCAGCCCGACAGCCGCGCGGCCTCGGAGAGCGAGGTGTGCGTGAGGTCCACGATCAGATCGGGCATCACCGGCATGATGATGCCGAAGCCGATCGTGTCGATCAGCAGCGCGGTGAGGACGATGGCGAGCGCGCGGCGCTCGGGAGGCGAGGGCATGGGGGCTCCGTGTGGGTTACGGAAGCGAGATGAAGAGCGGGCATGATGCCAGAATGCGGGGCGGAGGTGGGAGGCGAAAGGGGGGAGGCCGGGGCGGGCGAGCGGCCCACGGGCCAGACGGCGAGGCATCCGACACCAGAACGCGATCCTGGGCGGAGTTGACAAATAATCAAGCCCCGACATAACCTTCGAGTCGTCATGGATGAGCCGCCTGCACCGGATCAGGCGAAGAAGCTGATCCGGGAGATCCTCCAGGTTGGGCGGTTCACCTACACAAGGCACTCGAAGGAAGAAATGCTCGCGGACGACCTGACCATGGTCGACTGCGAAAACGTGCTCCGAGGCGGAGTCGTTCGTCCCGCCGAGTACGAGCACGGGACCTGGCGGTACCGTGTCGAGACGAGCCGTGTCACCGTCGTGGTGGCCTTTCGATCCGAGCACGAACTCGTCTTCGTGACGGCTTGGAGGGCAGGGCGCTAGGCCCGCGCCGAGCTGATGGGAGCGAACAAATGAAGTGCACTGAGTGCGGAACCGAGATGAGAACGCGGAAAGAGAATTACCGCTACGACGAGTGTGGCCTCAAGTACGTCACGCTTGTCGGCGTGGAGGTGAGCCGCTGCCCGCGCTGTGGCAACTACGAGATTTCGATCCCACACATTGAGGGGCTACACCGCCTTATCTCCCGCGTCCTGATTGAGAAGGTGACCCGATTCACGGGTGGAGAAGTCCGTTTTCTCCGGAAGCGCTTGGGCTGGTCCGGCTCCGACTTCGCGAAGCACATGGGCGTCACCGAGGAAACCGTCTCGCGCTGGGAGAATGACGCGGTGCCAATCGGTCCGCAGGCTGACCGTCTGCTGCGCCTGATGGTCGCTCAGGGGCGGATGACGATCAGCTACCCGACCGAACGCCTGGCCAGGATCAACCCGAAGAAGGCAGCGATTACTCGACTGGAAGTCGAGTCCCGCGATGAGAAGTGGGAGTTGCGCTCGGCCTGAGGGCATGAGCACGCGTCGAACGTGCTCGTCGCCCGATTCATGACCAGGCTGTTGATGACGCCCAGCGTCCGCCCGCGCCTTACCGCGCCCGCCTCAGCAATGTCAGCAGCGCGCGTTCCGACGGATCGAGCGTGGTGGGTCGTCGCTCGATGAGTGCCGCGGGGTGCGCGAGCGGGCGGGCGACCACGCGCCCCGCGCGAAACGCCGCGATCAACGCCGGGTGGATGTAAGCTTCGCGCGCGACCGCCGGGGTGTTGCCGAGCCACGCGGCCGTGACACCCACCGCGCGCGCGATGGCGCGCTCGCGCTCCGCCGGCGCCACCCCGCGCTCGGCATGGAGCGCCGCGGCACACACCAGCGTCGCCCGCCAGGTGCGAAAGTCGCGCGCCGAGAATGCGGCGCCCATCTCGCGCTTCACGTAGTCGTTGAGATCGCGGCGGCGGATGTCGCGGGCGCGGCCGTCGCCATCGACGTAGGCGATCAGCTCGCGCCCGGGCAGCGCCTTCATCGCCGCGAGCAGCCGCGCGAGCCGGCGATCGGTGAACTCCTGCCGGTGCAGCACGCCGCGCTTGCCGCGGAAGCGCAGCCGGATGCGCGCGCCCGCGATCTCCACGTGCGAGTCGCGCAGCGTGGCGAGGCCGAACGTGCGGTTCTCCGCGGCGTACGCCTCCGATCCCGGACGCATCGCGGAGGCGGTGAGGAGCAGCAGCGCCGCGGCCACCGACTTCTCGCGTGGGAGTCCCGCGCGCGAGAGGTCGCGATGGAACGCGCGGCGGAGGCAGGGCAGCGCCCTGCCGAATGCCACGAGCCTGGCGAACTTCGCGCGCGAGCGACGCCGCGTGTGCGAGGCGCGATAGAGGTATTGACTGCGGCCTGCGGCATCGAGCCCGATGGCCTGCACTCTTGCGCGAGGGCTCGCGGCGATGAGCACGCTGCGCCACGCGGGCGGGATGCTCATGCGCTCGATGCGCGCGAGCTGGGCGCGCGAGGGCGCGGCGCCATCGGCGCAGCGGTAATGGAAGCCGTTGCGCGGGCCGCCACGGCGGCGAATGCCGGAGCGCTCCAACGTGGCGCGGATCGAGCGCGGGCGGAGTCGCGCCCGGGGCGTCGAACCCATGCTCTCGCGGCTCCGCACATTCAAGGGCGCCACGTGCTCCTTCGTGGTGGTTCGGGAGGACGAGATGAAGATCGCGGATGATGCCAGAACGCGGGGCGGAGATGGGGGAGACAATGCATTGGGGGAGCGGCGTCGCCCGGAGAGTTGGGCTCGAGGAAGAATTCGCCGCGGTGGGCCACACGCCCCGAGGGAGGCGGGCCCGGCGACGCGGGGTCCGCTTGAATGTCGACCGCGTTGTATGGTCATATGACCGCCTATGAAGGTCATAACCACCTCGAGCCCCTTCGGAAGCCGCGCCCGAACCCGCGTGTTGCTGGCGCTCGGGTTGCTGGCCGAATCCTACGCGCGCGAGCTGGAGCGGTTCCTCGACTCGAGTCTTTCCGGGGTGCAGAAGGCGCTCCGGTCGCTGGAGCGAGACGGATTGGTCTCGGGCCGCGCGGTTGGTCGGACGCGGCTCTTCCGGCTGAATCCCCGAGCGCCCGCGCGCCGCGAACTCGAAAGCTACCTTGAGCGGCTCCTGGAGTCCGAAGGTGATCTCCGCGCTCGCGCAGCACGATTGCGACGTCGCCCTCGCCGAACCGGTAAGCCGCTGTGAGGCTCGGCAAGCGTGCTTCGCTTGCCGAAGTGGCGATCGCGGTCGGTGACGCATTGCGGCGCCGCGGGATTCGCGCGGTTCTCACCGGTGGCGCGTGCGCGAGCCTCTATTCGGGTGGCTCCTATCAGTCGCTCGACGCGGACTTCGTGCTCACCGGGCCATGCACGACGGAGGGCCTCGACCGCGCTCTCGAACCGCTCGGCTTCAAGCGCGATCGCGATCGTTACGTCCACCGGGTCGTGCCCTTCTTCGTAGAATTCCCGCGTGGGCCGCTGGGAATTGGCGAGGATTTCCGAATCCGACCGGTTTGGACGAGCCGCCGCGCGCCGAAGGCCCTGGCGCTCTCGGCAACCGACGCATGCCGGGATCGACTCGCCGCGTTCTACCATTGGAACGACCGGCAGAGCCTCAAGGCGGCGGTGGCGATCGTCCTGCGGAACCGGGTGGGTCTCGGGAAAGTGCGCAGCTGGAGTCGCGGAGAGGGGCATCTCGAGGGCTACTCGACTTTTCTCGCCGAGTTGGGCGCGGTGAGAAGAGCCAGCCGGCGGCAGGCGCTCTAGGGTCGGCGCAGCGTGTCCTCGGCGAACAGCACCCGGCGTCCATCCTTGTCCGTGTTCTCCAGTCGGAACGTCCACGCCCGGGTCGCCGCGTTCCAGGTGAACGTATTGAAGAACGGTCCATCGGGGTAGCGGAACTCGAATTCGATGCTGTCCCCGGACCGCGTCCCATATCCGACCGCCGAGAACTTTCCGCCGTACGTGTCGCACCAGTGGGCCACGTAGCGGTGGTCCTCGTTGGAGTACCCGATGAGCACGATCGCCTCGTACGCGGGCGGGCGGGCGACGTCCTTCATGTGGAGCTGGAGGAACTGGTGGTTGAGCACCCACTCCGCCCGCAGCGTGTTCTCCGCCACGGTGCCGTGGACCTTGCGCGAGATCCGCCATCGCCCGGCCAGATTCTCGATGAACGGATCCCTGAAGATGTGCTGCGGCCCGTCCTGCGCGGCCTCCTCGGCGCTCGCGTAGAAGGGCGCCAGCAGAATCAGTATGGCAGCCATGATGCCCGCACCGATGAGACGTGATCGCATGTTCGTCACTCCTCCGCTCCGCCCGCGCGGCGTGGAGCGCCGCGCCGGGTGAGACGCCGGGGAAGATACCCCGCCCGGGGGCGATCGCGCGATGGCAGAAAACGTGGGCATATTGTCATTGTTGCCAGACCGCCCCGCTGCCATGCTGTCCTCCCATGAAGACCTCCTCGCCGTCACGAGCGCCGCGCGCCGTTCGTCCCGCCCGCCTGGCTCCGATGCGAATCGTGATGCTCGCCTTCCCGGACGTCCAGGTGCTCGACGTCATGGGGCCGCTCGAGGTGTTCTCTCGCACCTCGCGCTGGCTGCGCGATCACGGCAAGCGCGCCGCTCACGTCTACGAGGTCGAGATCGTCGGGCTCAAGCGCGGCTCGTTCCGCGCCTCGTCGGGGCTCCGCCTCCACGCCGATCGCGGCATCGCCGACGTGGGCCGCGGGATCGACACGCTGATGATCGCGGGCGGCCTCGGCGTCGAGCGGTATCGCTCGAACGCGCCCCTGTTGCGGTGGATCCGCCGCCAGTCGGGGCAGGTGCGCCGGCTCGCATCGATCTGCACGGGCGCCTTCCTGCTGGCGGAGGCCGGGCTGCTCGAGGGGCGGCGCGCGACCACGCACTGGAACCACTGCGCGAATTTCGCGCGCGACTTCCCCGATGTCAAGGTCGAGCCCGACACCATCTTCGTTCGCGAGGGCTCGCTCTACACCTCGGCCGGAGTCACGGCGGGGATGGACCTCGCGCTGGCGCTGGTCGAGGAGGATTTCGGGCGCGAGGTCGCGCTGGCGGCGGCTCGCGAGCTGGTGATGTTCCTGAAACGCCCCGGCGGCCAGGCGCAGTTCAGCGCGCAGCTCTCGGTGCAGCTCGCCGAGCACGAGCCGCTGCGCGAGCTGCAGGCCTACATCCTGGAGCATCCCGACGCCGATCTCTCGGTCGAGCGGCTCGCGCGCCGCGTGGTGATGAGCCCGCGCAATTTCGCGCGCGTCTTCACGCGCGAGGTGGGCATGACGCCGGCCCGCTTCGTCGCATCGGTGCGCGCCGAGACCGCGCGCCGGCTGCTCGAAGAAACCTCGGAGCCGCTCGAGGCCGTATGCGCGATGAGCGGCCTCGGGACCACCGAATCCATGCGCCGCGCATTCCTGCGAACGGTCGGCATCTCGCCCGGCCAGTACCGCGAGCGATTCAACCGCTCGCAGTCACCCGCGAAATCGCCCACCCGCGATTCGCCCCAACTCGGGAGATCCTCGTGAAGACGCAGCCCAGCCCCGGAGCGCCGCTGCTGTTCGCTTTCCTGCTGCTCGCCGCCGCCGCGGCGTTCGCATGGCCCGCCGCTGCGGAAACGCGCTACGTGTGCCCGCCCTGCGCCAGCTCGTGCGACACGATGACGTTCACGGCGCCCGGCGTCTGCCCGGCCTGCGGCATGACGCTGGTCGAGGTCAGCGCCGCCGCGGCGACCCCCGCGGCGGATCCCGCCGTCAAGAAGGTCGCCATCCTCGTCTTCAACGGCGTCGAGATCGTGGATTCGATGGGCCCCTACGAGATGTTCGGCGCGGCCGGCTGCGACGTCTACACGGTCGCCGCGACGAAGGACCCGGTGACCAGCGCCATGGGCCTGACCGTCGTTCCCAAGTACTCGTTCGCCGAAGCGCCGCAGCCGGACGTGCTCGTGGTCCCGGGCGGCGGCGTGTACGGCGCGGCGCACAGCGAGCCGACGCTCGCATACGTCCGGGGCGTGACCGCGCGCGCGACCCACACGATGTCGGTGTGCAACGGCGCCTTCATCCTCGCCGCGGCCGGGCTGCTCGACGGGCTCAGCGCGACCACGACCTATCACAACATTCCGAAGCTCGCGAGCCAGTACCCGAATATCAAGGTCGTCGAGGACCAGCGCTACGTGGACAACGGCAAAATCATCACGACTGCGGGGCTCTCCGCCGGCATGGACGGCGCGTTCCACGTCATCGGGAAGCTGTTCGGCATCGGCTACGCGCAGAGCGTCGCGCTCAGCGAGGAGTACGACTGGAAGCCGGACGCCGGCTTCGCGCGCGCGGCGCTCGCCGACCACCAGATCCCGCAGATCAAGCTGGACGACTGGGGCAAGTGGGACATGGTGCGCACCGAGGGCGACACGCGGCACTGGGACCTGGTCGTGAAGGGCACGACGAATCTCGCGGCGACCGAGCTGGTGAGCCACGTGGAGGAGGCGCTCGCGAGCGGCAAGTGGACGAAGGTGAGCGCGTCGAGCCCGAGTCCCGGCTCGCACACCAGCACCTGGCGATTCACCGGAACCGACGGCAAGCCATGGAAGGCGACGCTGAAGCTCGAGAACCTCGCGGGCGAGGGCCGGCCGTGCACGGCCGCGCTCGCGATCGCACGCGCGGGTTAGCCCCCCCGCACCATCGCGCCCATCAACTGCTCGATCTCCTTCGCGGGGTCTTCGCAGAGCCCCGAGTGAACCGGCGAGGTCTGGATCACGGTGCTGCGGGGCGCGACCAGCCAGTGAAAGCGCTCGCGCTGCGACAGCTTTCCGATCGGGCCGCTGTCCGCCGCGCCGCCGCAGATCCGCGGCACGACGAGCAGGTGCTCCTCGATGAACGCGAGGTCCGCGCCGGGGAAGAGCGCGAGGACGCGGGCGCGATCGAAATCGACCCGCGCCTCGAGAAATCCCTGCTCCAGGCAGAACAGGATCACGCCCGCGTTCACGAACTCCTCGCGTTCGACCCGCGGGACGATCCTCAACACCGCGTAGTCAAACGAAAGCATGGCGGGCACGCTCGGCCTCCTCGAGGAAGATGGGTGCTGCGGCGAGCCGCCGCTCCAGGTAGCGCGCGTAGGCCTCGCGGTGTTCGTTCGGCGACGCGAAGCGTGGCTCGAAGGCGAGCCACGAATCGGGCACCTCCGCCAGCACGCGCCGAATCGTTTCGCGGCCGAGAAGCGCCGCGAGCCGTTCGCCCGCGGCTGTGAGCCGCGTGGCCCACGGGAGCAGCACGTGCTCCTTCACCGCGGCGAACGCGGTCTGGCCGCGCGCGGTCTCGTCGTCCCACGCGTGGTGGAAGTAGAGCGTCGAGCCGTGGTCGATGAGCCAGAGCTGGCGGTGCCAGCACAGGAGATTCGGATTGCGTGGCGTGCGATCGACGTTGGTCACGAACGCGTCGAACCACACGATCGCGGAGGCCTCGTCGGCCGAGGGGGGCGGCCCCGCCACCGGATCGAACGTGATGCTCCCGGGCAGATAGTCGATGCCGGCGTTCAAGCCCACGCTGCCGCGCAGCAGGTCGCGGATCTCCGGGTCGGGCTCGTTGCGTCCGAGCGCCGCGTCCACCTCGATGCGAACGATCTCGGGAACGCGCAGCCCGGCGGCGCGCGCCAGCTCGCCGCTCACCAGCTCCGCGACCAGCGCCTTCACACCGTGGCCCGCCGCGCGAAACTTCACGACGTAGAGCCCGGAGTCGTCGGCCTCGACGATCGCGGGCAGCGAGCCGCCTTCGCGAAGCGGCGTCACGTAGCGGGTGGCGGCGACGGTTCTCATGCGGGGCAGTGTAGCCTAGCGCGTCGCGTCGTCGTTGCTGCCGCCGTGCAGCGCCTTCTCGGCGCGCTCGAGCTTGAGCTTGAGCCGGCCGCGCAGGCGGACCGGCATCTCCGCCGGCCACAGGCGCAGCGCCTCGGCGTGCGCCTGCTCGAAGTTCTTCGCCCTCACCCCGATGCGGCAGGTCCCGAAGGTGAAGGTGATCAGCGCGTCGTCGCCGACCTTGAGCGAGTCGCTCACGCGCATCAGCGCGTCGGCGTCGTACCAGCGGGGCGGCAGCACGCCGTGCGGGTAGAGCCAGGTGTAGTCAACGGCCCACAGGCTGTCGGCGCTGAGGACGCGGCAGCAGCGCGCGCCCTTCTCGAGCGCGTAGACGGTGGAGTCGAGCCGCGCGCGCGGGTCGATGCCCACCCACAGGTCGGCGTGGAGCATGAAGGGCCGGAAGGTCTGTTTCGAGCCCGGGGGCGCGATGAAGTCGGTGAGATTCGGTTGCGGCTCGGCGGCCGGCGCCGGCCGCGGCGGCAGCGCGGCGAGCGTCGTCACGAGCGTCACGAGGAAGCCGAGCGTCAGCGCTGCGGCGCGAGGCACTGAAGCCGATGCGGGCGGATTCATGCGTGGAGGCTACCGCAGCAGGACGACGCGGCGCGTGAAGCGCAGGCCGTCCGCCTCGAGCCGCGCCCAGTACACGCCCGGCGCCAGCGGGCGGCGGGCGTCGTCGTCGCCGTTCCACGCGATGCGGTGGATCCCCGGCGCGCGCGGGCCGCTCGCCAGCGTGCGCACCCGGCGCCCATCCACCGAGTAGAGCGTCAACTCGGCGGCGCCCGCGCGCGCGAGCGCGAACGCGATCGTGGCGACCCCGCGCGCGGGATTGGGCCACGGCATGAGGAGCGTGGTGTGCGAGGGCGCGGCCTCGCGGGTCGAGCGCGTGAGCGAGGTGAGATCGAGCGTGCGATTGGCGATGTCGCGCGCCACGACCGGGCGCAGCCGGATCGCGGCGTCGCCCTCGCGCAGCACGCGGAAAGTCACGCTCGCGAATTCGCCGGAGCCGGCGATGCCGCTGCCGCGCGACCCGAGCAGCGCCGCGTCGATGCCGCCCTGCTTCGGGCTCAGCACCACGCCGCCCTGGGCCTCGATCCAGCCGGCGCTCGCGGTCGCGATCGGCGTGACCACCGAGGCGTCCCACTCGAGCGCCGCGGAGAATCCCTGCATGCGGCCGCCGGCGATGAGCCGGAGGTGCGCGGTCACGCCATCGCCGGGCTCGACCAGCGAGGGCGCCTCGACCTCGAACGCCTCGCCAGCGCCCCGCGGCGCATCGACCTGGCGCAACGCCGCCTGCGGCGCCGAGCCCACCGTGAAGTTGGCGGCGAACACCATCAGGTCCTCGAAGCCGATCGCGTCGTCGGTGACGGGGCGCGAGGTAGTCTGCCCGTCGGTGGTGGGGCCGACGTCGAGGTAGGCGACCCCGTCGGTGATCAGCGCGGCGCCCGAGATGCCGTAGTGCGCGCCGAGCAGCGAGATGTCCTCGAGCGCGACGCGATCGTCGCCGGTTCCGATCGTGACGCCGTCGCTCACGTCGCCGAGGTGGTAATCGAGCGCGCCGCGCGAGCGGTTCGAGACCGCCGAGCGATTGCCGCACGAGTCGGTGATGAACGCGACGTAGTGCCAGAACCCGCGCGTGTCCGGGTGATCGACGAGACCCGGCTGCGCGTCGGCGCTCGCCAGCGTCCACGGCGCGCCGGGTGCCAGCGCCGAATCCGGCGCGCCGCCGCCGAGGTCGTCGTATTCCGGGTAGCTGCCGAACGGCGCGCGATAGAGGCTGACGATCCCGGGCGCCGGCGCGGTCCAGGTCACCGTGATCCCGGTGGTCGAGCCGCTGTTGCCCGCGAGCACCTGCGCGGCGTCGAGATCGGAGATCGCGGGCGGCGCGAGGTGGCTCACCACCAGCTGCGCCGAGGGTCCGGGCACGCCCGGCAGCGGCGCGTTCGAGCAATCGCGCACGTGGACCTCGGTCACGTCGATGTTGCCGAGCCCATCGCCGCCCACCGCCTGCACGTCGGCCGTGAACAGCACGCCGCCCTGCGTCGGCCCGCAGGGCGAGCCGAGCAGCGCGAGATCGACGGTGTATGAGCCGCCGCCGAGGTCGTTGATCTGGAAGGTGGGGTTGGAGTAGGACGCGAGCCAGCCGCCGGAGTGAATGCTCGAGGCGGGCGAGCCCGGTGTGCAGAGCGCGAAGCGCGCGGTGTCGATGTGGAAGGTGACGGTCGCGCCGCGCGCCGCCGCCGATTCGCCGCGCGCGTAGACGAACGGAACGCTGACGCAGGCGCGCGTGGCGGAGAGGCAGAGCCCCGCGGTGCTCGCGGTCACGCTCGACACGAACGGGTCGGTGAAGGCCGGCAGCGTGTAGGGCTCGCTCGCCGCGCAGCCGGCCGAGTCGGTCGCGGTGACCGTGAACACGCCGACGCCCGGCGCCGAAGGGGTCCCCGTGATCTCGCCGGTGATCGCCGAGAGCGTGAGCCCCGCGGGCAGCGCTCCGGCGGAGATGCTCCACGCGATCGGCGTGAGCCCGCCGGTCGTGTTGAGGAGCTGCTTGTACGCAACGCCGACCTGCGCGTCGGGCAGCGTGGCGGGCTGCACCGCGAACGGCGAGCACGAGACGCTGAGCGAATAGCTCCGGCTGCCCGGGCAGCCCGCCACGTCGGCGACGTGCACCGTGAACGGGAAGGTGCCGGTCGCGCCCGGCGTGCCCGCGAGGACTCCCGCCGGCGAGAGCGTGAGTCCGGGCGGCAGCGCCCCGGCGGAGATCGAGAACGTGAACGGCGCGGCGCCCGCTTCGGCGGCGATCGTCTGCGAGTAGGCCTGAGCGATGAAGCCGTTGGGCAGCGTGGGCGGAGTGAGGGCGATCGGCGTGTTGAGGATGCGCAATTGCGCCGGCGCGCCGGCCAGCACCGGGATCGGCTGATTGCCGCAGTCGCGAACGTGCACGCGCGTCACGGTGATGGCGCCCAGGCCGTCGCCCGCCACCGAGCGCAGGTCCACGATGAACGGCGCGCCCGATCCGGTGATGCCGCACGGCGAGCCGAGCAGCACAGCGTCCACCGTGTATGCGCCGCCGCCCAGATCGACGACCTGGACGCCCGCGTTGGTGTAGCCCGCGAACCACGGACCGAGGTGCACGCTCGATGTGGGCTGGAGCGGGGTGCACAGCGACAGCATCGCCGCGTCGATCTGGAAGGTCACGCTCACGCCGAGCGCGAGCGCCGACTCCCCGCGCGTGAACTCGAACGGCACGCTCACGCACGGGTTCGCCGACGAGATCGCGAGCCCGGCGGTGTTCGCCGCGACGCTCGACAGCGGCGGGGTGGCGAAGATGTCGAGCGTGTAGCTGTTCTCCGCTGCGCAACCGGCAGAATCCGCCACGTGGATGGTGAAGACCGAAGTGCCAGAGGTGGTGGGCGTGCCCGAGAGCAGGCCGCCGGCCGAGAGCGTCAGACCCGCCGGCAGGCTTCCCGCCGAGACCGTGAAGGCGACGGGCGCGAGCCCCGCCGAAGCCGTGAAGGTCTGTGCGTATTCGGTGTCCACCGCGCCATCCGGCAGCAGGGCGGGTGCGATCGCGATCGCGGGACAGCTCACCGCGAGCGTGCAGGCGCGCGCGCCGGTGCAGCCGCCCGCGTCGGTCGCGGTGACCGTGAACGCGAACGTGCCGGTCTGAGCCGGGACGCCAGCCAGCAGCCCGGCCTGCGTCAGCGCGAGCCCCGCGGGCAGCGCGCCGGCGGTCTTCGCGAACGTGATGGGCAGCGTTCCGGAGGTCGTCGCGAAAGTCTGGCTGTACGCTGCGCCGATGGTGGCGGCGGGGAGCGAAGCGGGCAGCACGACGATCGGCGTGCTCGAGATCAGGATCGAAGCCGGCGCGCCCGCCAGCACGCCGACCGGCGCGTTGCCGCAGTCGCGAGCGGTGACCGAGGTCACGCTCACCGTTCCCGCGCCGTCCGGCCCCGCTGCTGCGAGATCCATCGTGAACAGTGTGCCGCCGCCTTCGATGCCGCACGGTTGCCCGAGCACGACCTGATCGACGGTGTACGAGCCGCCGCCGTTGTCGATCACTTCGAACGCGAGATTCGGGAAGGCTGCGGCCCAGTCGCCGGGATGAATGCTCGCTGCGGCGGTGGCCCCGCAGCGCACGAGCTTCGCCGCTTCGAGCTGGAAGGTGACGCTCACCGCGCGCAGCCCCGTTGACTCGCCGCGCGTGAACACGAACGGCAGCGACACGCAGGCGCGCGCGGGGTTGATGCAGAGCCCGGCGCCGCTCGCCGCGATCTGCGTGACGGCCGGCACGGGGGTGATGGTGAGCGCATAGTCCGCGCTTCCGCGGCAGCCGCGGACGTCGGTCGCGACCAGCGTGAAGACGTAAACGCCGGATGCGCTCGGCGTGCCCGAGAGCTGTCCGCTCGAGGCGCCGAGCGAGATCCCCGGCGGCGGCGCGCCGGCGGACACCGACCAGCAGTAGGGGCCCGTTCCGCCCGAGGCGCTCGGCGTGAAGGAGTATGCGGTGCCGACCACGCCGGCCGCGAGCGGCGGCGGCGTGAGCGCGATCGCGGGGCAGGGCGACGAGGCGTCTGACGAGATCGCGGCGAGGTTGCCGGAGGCGACGCCGTCGACGCCTGTGAAATTGCCGCCGATGTAGACCTCGCCGCTCCCGACCGCGATCGAGCGCACCGTTCCGCCCGAGTTCGGATCCCACGCCGTCGCGGCTCCGGTCTGAGGGTCGAGCGCGGCGATCCGGTTGCGCGTCGTGCTGCCCAACATGTTCATCACGCCGCCCACGTAGATCACGCCGGAGGAGGGCACGAGCGCGAATACCGGTCCGTTCGCGTCGGGATTCCATGCGAGCGGCTGGCCGGTGACCGGATCGAGGCTCGCGAGCCTGCCGCGTGGCACCATGCCGATGTCGGTGAAGAAGCCGCCGACGTAGACCCGATCACAGGTCGGAACGATGGTGCGCACCGTTCCACTCGCATCCGGGTCCCACGCGGTGGCCGCCCCGGTGGCGGGGTCGATCGCTGCGATGAAGTTGCGGGCCTGGCCGCCGGCGGCGCTGAAGTTGCCGCCCACGTAGAGGACGGATGCGCCCGCGGCGAGCGCGAACACCTGGTCGTCGGTGCCAGGGTCCCAGGGGGTCGGGAGCCCGGTGACCGGATCGAGCGCCGCGAGATTCTGACGGGGCTCCTCGCCGATCATGCTGAACAATCCGCCCGCGTAGATCACGCCGTTCGCCGACGCGAGCGCGGAGACCTGCCCATCGAAATTCGGATCCCACGAGGTGGCCAGCCCGTTGGTGAGATCGAGCGCGGCGATGCTGTTGCGGATCTTGCCGCCGATCTGCGAGAAATTGCCGCCCGCATAGATCGCGTCGGGAGTGGCGAGCAGGGCCTGCACCTGGTTGTTGGCGTTCGGGTCCCATGCGGTCGGCGCGCCGGTGGTCACGTCGAACGCGGCGAGGTTGTTGCGCGGCACGCCGCCGACCGCGCTGAAGGACCCGCCCAGGAACACCTCCGTGCCCGCCGCCGCCACCGCCGACACGGTGCTGAACGCATTCGGATTCCAGCCGCTCGCGAGACCGGTGGCGGTGGAGAGCGCCGCGATGCGCCCGCGGGTCTGGCCGCCGATCGTGAGAAAGTCGCCGCCCGCGTACAGCGTGCCGTCGTCGAGCGTCATCGCCTGCACGAGATTTCCGGCATTGGGATTCCACGCGGTGGCCAGGCCGGTGGTCGTGCCAAGGGCGGCGATCCGGTTGCGCGCCTGCCCGCCGATGGTGGTGAACTGGCCGCCCGCGTAAACCACCATGCCGTCCGACGCGATCGAGAGCACCTGGTTGTTGGCGTTCGGATTCCAGGAGTTCGCGAGGCCGGTGGCGAGGCTGAGCGAGGCGATTCGATTGCGCGTCTGTCCGCCGATGTTGGTGAACTGGCCGCCCGCCAGCAGCGATGTTTCGTCGGTCCACAGCGTCAGCACCTGGCTGTTCGCGTTGGGATTCCAGCCCGGGTAGGCGAGCCCGGTGCCGGTATCGAGCGCGGCGATTCGGTTGCGATTCTGTCCGCCGATGCTGGTGAACTGGCCCCCGACGAACAGCGTCGAGCCCGAGAGCGCGAGGGCGCGCACGCTGGAATTCGCGTTGGGGTTCCACGCCGAGAGGGTTCCGGTGATGGCGTCCACCGCGCCGATGCGGTTGCGGGTCGTCGCCGCGAGCGTCGTGAAGTCGCCGGCGACGAACAGCGTGCTGCCGTCGAGCACCAGCGCGCGCACCGCGCCGTTGGGGGCGGGATTCCACGAGGAGACGCTGTGATTCGCGAGGACGTGCGCGAGATTGGTGCGCGCGACGCCGTCGACAGCGGTGAACAGCCCGCCCACGAACCAGCCGCCCGCGCCGTCGGAGGCCACCGCGAACACGCTGCCGCTGATCTGCGGGAATCCCACCACCGCCAATCCGGTGGTCGCGTCGACCGGCACCCCCGCGCCGGTGACGGGGCCCACGAGCGTGAACGCGCCGCCGGCGTAGAGGGTGTTGCCGCGCACCACCTCCGCGTTGACCTGCCCGTTGGTGATGTAGAAGTCGCCGCGAACCGTCTGCGCGATGAGCGCGACGGGTGTGAACGCGACCAGCGCCAGCGCCGCGAGGGCCATCGGCGCGAGGCGGGAGACGCTAGGTCCCGGGCGGGGCGTGGACATCGAGGTCGGGTCTCACTGCAGCAGGGTGACGCGGGTCTGACGGGAGCGGGCGCCGAGCCGCGCGCGAATCAGGTACACGCCCGCGGCCATCCGGTTCCCCGCGTCGTCGCGGCCGTTCCATTCGAGCCGCGATTCGCCCGCCGTCCACTCCTGCGAGAGATGCCGCACGGTGCGCCCCGAGATGTCGAGCACGTCCACCCGCAGGAGGCCGGGAGCATCGGAGCGGATCCCGAGCGTGATCCGGCCGAACGCCGGGTTGGGCGCGGCGCGGAGCCGCAGGCCGGCGACGGGATCGGGCCCGCCGACGTCCAGGTTCGACCCGATATCCACGCGACAGCCGACGGCGGTGACCGGATTCACGAACAGGCCGCCGTTGTAGAACCTCGTCCGGTGAAACGTGAGGAACGTGATCTGGGACGTGCTGGAGGCGCGGAAGCGGAGCACGTAGAGATGGCCCGGTCCGGTGAGCGTGATCTGATTGCAGAGCAGCAGGTCGTTCACGGCCACGCTGTCACCAGCCGCCGAGAAGAGATGGAACGTGTTCCCGCATGCCGCGCTGCACGCGCCCGTCATCAGGCAGCCCTGTTGCACCGACACCGGAGACTGCTGCAGGAAGGTGAGCGCCGCCGGGTCGTACTGGACGACCGCTTCGAATCCGTTGAACTGCGAGCCGGACTGCGAGACATCGATCGTGATCTCGAACTCGTTCCCGGGCTCCACGTTCTGGAGGGCGGGCAGCAAGGCGGCGTGCACGCCTTGCGCGCGCGCGGGAGCCGGGGCGGAGAGCAGGAGGAGTCCGACGAGCAGGGCCGGCATCGCGAGGCGGAGCGCGTTCGACGGTCTCATGCCCGGGACCTCGCTCATCGCAGCTGGACCAGGGCGCGCGTAAAGCGTTCGGCGCCGGTCGAGAGGTGCACGTAGTAGACGCCCGGCGGCACGGCACGCCGCTGGTCGTCATCTCCCGCCCACTGGAATCGATAGGCCCCCGCGGCACGCGGGCCTCTCACGATCGTGCGGACGCGCCGGCCGTCGACCGAGTAGATGGACAGATCGACCTGGGCCGCGCGCGCCAGCGCGAACTCGATGCGCGCGCCGAAGCGCGAGGGATTCGGGAAGGGCGCGAGCAACAGCGTGCGCGCCGGCAAGTCGCGGTTCGAGCCCGCCACCAGCGCGCCTTCCGCGAGCGGGCGATTGGCCGCGTCGCGCGCGGATACGCTCGCGATGCGTATGGCGGGATCGCCCTGGCGCAGCGCGCGGAACCTGAAGGTCGCGAGTTGTCCACTGCCGGTGATGCCGCGTTCGCGCACGCCCAGCAGGGCGCCGTCCACGGTGCCCGGCGCGGACGAGAGCACGACACCGCCCTGTCCCTCGATCAGGCCGCCGCCGGTCACGCCGATCGGCTCGACCACGGTGCGATCCCACTCGAGCGCGACCGACAGACCCTGCACCCGGCCCGCGCCTTCGAGGGTGAGCGCCGCCGTCAGCGTGGCGCCCGCCTCGACGAGCGATGGGGATTCGACGGCGAGACGCTCCGGCGACCCGCTGGCGTTGGCCGCATTGTCGGCGGCGCGCGCCGCGGCGAGCGGCGTCGACACGACGCCGTAGTTGCTCGCGAAGACGATCAGGTCCTCGAAGTTGATGCGCCGGTCGGTGAATGGGCGTGAGGTGAGCTGGAGGTCGGTGGTCGGACCGACGTCGAGGTACTCCACCCCGGCGCTAGTGATCGCCGAGCCGCTGATGCCGTAGTGCGCGCCGAGCAGCGAGACGTCCGCGGGACCGACCTGGTTGTCACCGGCGCCCGCCGTCACTCCGTTCGAGACATCGCCGAGGTGGTAGTTCGCGGTCCCGCTGGTGCGGTTGGACACCGGCGAGGTCGCGCCCGCCGCGTTCTTCGTGAACGCGACGTAATAGTAGAAGTCGCGCGACGCGGGCTCGTCGTACTGACCGCTCGCGGCGACGCCCGTCAGCGTCCAGGGCGGCCCCGGCGGATAGCTCGGCATCGGAGGCACCACTCCGCCCGCGTCGTCGTACTGCGGGTAGTGACCGAACGGCGCGCGATAGATCTCGGCGCTCACGGCGAATGCGGGGTTCGTGAACGTGATGTCGATCTTCACCGTGCCGTCCGCATCGTTGCCGCTGGTGCGCCGCGGCGCCGCCAGATTCGCGATCGCCGCGGGAAAACCCGGCACCTCGAGCGTGTAGGCCCGGCTTCCGCCGCACCCGCCGGCGTCGGACACGCCGACCATGAAGGGGAACGAGCCGCTCACGCCGGGCGTTCCCGACAGCAGGCCGGCGGACGAGAGCGTGAGCCCCGCGGGCAGCGCGCCCGCAACGATCGTGAAGGTGAAGGGCGCCGTGCCGGCGCCGGCGCTCAGCGTTTGCGAGTAAGCCGTCCCGACCGTGACCGGGGGCAGCGAGGAGGGGAGCACCGCGATCACCGGGCAGATCCCGAGCGAGTAGGCGAGGATCCCCGAGCAGGCGTTCGCGTCGGTCGCCGTGACCGTGAAGTTGAACGTTCCGCTCGAGGTCGGAGTGCCGGCGAGCACGCCGCTGCCCGAATCGAGCGTCAGCCCGGAAGGCGGCGCGCCCGCCGTCACCGCGAACGTGTAAGGCCCCGTGCCGCCGCTCGCCGAGACCAGCTGGCTGTACGCCACGCCGACGGTCCCCGCGGGAAGGGTCGGGGGCGAGAGACTCGAGGTCGGGCACGAGATCGCGAATGCGGCGCTCGAGACCGGCCCGAGGGTCGCGGTCGTGGCGCTCAACTGCTTCGAGCCGGCGCGATCCACGCTGAGTCCCGCGAACGTGGCGATGCCGGAAGGGTTGGTCAGCACCGGACCGCCGCCGCTCAGCGTGCCGGTACCCACCAGCGAAAGCGAGACGCTCACGCCCGAAAGCGGATTCGACGACGCATCCGTGACCTTGAGCTCGACCGACGGCGCGATCACCGCGCCCACCAGTGCCGCGCTCGGGCCGACCTCGAACGAGAGGATCGCGGGAGCGGATGCCGTCACGTTGAAGCTCGCGCTGGTCACCGGCGTCAGCGCGCCGCTCGAGGCGGTGAGCTGCTTGCTGCCGGCGAGATCGATCGAGAGCGCGGCGAACTCGGCGATGCCGCTGGCGTCGGAGTTCACTGCGCCACCGCCGGTGAGTGCGCCGGTGCCGACCAGGGCGAGCGCGACCGACTCACCCGCGACGTCGTTGCCGAAGGCGTCGGAGACTTTCACTCGCACCGCGGGGCTCATCGTCGCTCCGGCGGTCACGGGGCTCGGGCCGACATCGAACGTAAGCGTCGTCGCCGTCGCCGCGGTGACGTTGAAGCTCGCGCTGGCCACCGGCGTCAGTGCGCCGCTCGATGCAGTGAGCTGCTTGCTGCCCGCGAGATCGATCGAGAGCGCGGCGAACTCGGCGATGCCGCTGGCGTCGGAGTTCACCGCACCACCGCCGGTGAGTGCGCCGGTGCCGACCAGGGCGAGCGCGACCGGCTCACCCGCGACGCCATTGCCGAACGCGTCCGCAACCTTTACCCGCACCGCGGGGCTCATCGTCGCGCCGGCGGTCACCGGGCTCGGGCCGACATCG